>NZ_JACHOP010000012.1 GCF_014199935.1 Methylorubrum rhodinum | reverse complement strand
CTCACCGCCCTGCGGGCGTGAGGGCACGCGGCACCTCGCACCCCGTCATAATCCGCGCCGAAACACCCAACCGCGTTCTCACACAGCCTCGGTGGCCACCCGGACCAGGCACCCCGCGGCTGCGGGGCGGCCTCTTCCTAGCAGAGTGCCAACAGACAATTCCGGGGCGCCGAAGGCGAGGCCGGAATCCACCCGTGATGCGACATCCTGCAACTCGCTGCGGCCAGTCGTGGATTCCGGGTTCGCCTGCGGCGCCCCGGAATGACGGCGGAGAATCAGGAAGGCCAATCAGTGCCGCACAGCTCGCCGACATGACTTTCCCACCCTGTAGCGCCATGACGATCCCGGGGGATCCTCGTCGCGGCGCACAAAGCGTGAAGCGCGACAGTCTGGACACGTTCGCATCTGGCATGTCAGAGAGCGCGTCGGGTGAAAGGCGGCAATCCGGTGACCGCGGGTCGCATTGATTGCCGCCGCGCGATGGTGTCTGCCATTGCGACGATTCAAATTTGAAAGCTTCCAGGGTCGTGCGCGGTGTCTCCTCCGCAGCCCGGCATGAGAGGCTTCGGCGCTGCCATCGACGGGAGAGTTGCACCTTGGCGGACGAAGGACCTCAGGGCACCAAGCGCGATTTCCTGTTTCTCGCGACCGGTGCAGGCTTGGCCGTGGGCGCCGGCGCGGTGGCATGGCCCTTCGTGGCCTCCATGGCGCCCGATGCCGCCACCGTCGCGGCGGGCGCGCCGCTCGATGTCGATCTCACCCCGATCCAGGACGGCCAGATCGTCAACGTGTTCTGGCGCGGCAAGCTGATCTTCGTGCGCAAGCTCACGGAGAAGGAGGTCACGGACATGAAGGCCGTGCCCCTCAACCAGATGATCGACCCCGCCCCCTTCGCCGACCGGGTGAAGGCCGGCCACGACCAGTGGCTCGTGGCCTACGGCAACTGCACCCATCTGGGCTGCGTGCCGATCGGCCATTCGGGCAATTTCGAGGGCTGGGCCTGCCCCTGCCACGGCTCGCAGTTCGACGCCGTCGGCCGCGTGCGCCGCGGCCCCGCGCCGACCAACCTGCCGCTGCCCCCCTACGTCTTCGCGAGCGACACCAAGCTCACGATCGGCGAAGAGGGCGGCAAGGCCGTCGCGTAACGATCAGGACACGAGAAGCCGGAGCGGCCATCCGATGAGCAGCGCACACGCGACCTCGACCTACGTCCCGAAGAGCCGCGTCGCGAAGTGGTTCGAGTCCCGCCTGCCGATCGTCGGCTTGGTGCACTCGTCCTTCGTGGCCTTCCCGGTTCCGCGGAACCTCAACTACTTCTACACCTTCGGCGCGATCCTGATCGCGTTCCTCGGCATCCAGATCATCACCGGCGTCTGGCTGGCGATGCACTACGATCCGAACGCCAGCAACGCGTTCGAGAGCGTCGAGCACATCATGCGCGACGTGAACTACGGCTGGCTGCTGCGCTACGCGCACGCCAACGGCGCGTCGATGTTCTTCGTGGCGGTCTACGTCCACATCTTCCGCAACCTCTATTACGGGTCCTACAAGGCCCCGCGCGAGGTGCTCTACCTGCTCGGCGTCATCATCTACCTCCTGATGATGGCCACGGCCTTCCTCGGCTACACCCTGCCGTGGGGCCAGATGAGCTTCTGGGGCGCCACCGTCATCACCAACATCCTGGCGGCGATCCCGATCGTCGGCGACACGATCCAGAGCCTGCTCTGGGGCGGCTACTCGGTCGGCAACCCGACGATCAACCGCTTCTTCTCGCTGCACTTCCTGCTGCCGTGGATGATCGCGGGCGTCGTCGTCCTGCACGTCTGGGCGCTGCACGTCACGGGTCAGAACAACCCGGCCGGCATCCCGATCAAGTCGAGCAAGGACGCGGTCCCCTTCACCCCCTACGCGACCATCAAGGACGTGTTCGCCGTGGTGGTGTTCATGATCCTGTTCGCGTGGTTCATCTTCTACCAGCCGAATTATCTCGGCCACGCTGACAACTACGTCCCGGCCAACCCGTCGGTGACGCCGGCCCACATCGTGCCCGAATGGTACTTCCTGCCGTTCTACGCGATCCTGCGGGCCGTGCCGGACAAGCTCGGCGGCGTGATCCTGATGTTCGGCGCGGTTCTGATCCTGGCCTTCGCGCCCTGGCTCGATACCTCGCGGGTCCGCTCCTGCAACTACCGGCCGGTCTACCGGGTGTTCTTCTGGGTCTTCACCGCCAACGCCATCATCCTCGGCTGGCTCGGCGCCAAGCCCCCGGAGGGCGGGTACGTGATCGCCTCGCAGATCTGCACCTTCTACTACTTCGCCCACTTCCTGATCGTGATGCCGCTGGTCGGCCTGTTCGAAACGCCGGACCGTCTGCCGGGCTCGATCCTCGAGACCGTGACCGGACCGGGCAAGCAGGTCGGCGCATCAGGCATGCCCGCGGGCGCGGCGGCCGAACCGGCCAGGCGCGCTTAAGCGGATCGAGGAGACACGGTATGCGCATCGCCCTCCTCGCCGCCGCGGGCCTTCTCGCGGCGGTCCTCGGCTCCACCGGCGCCTGCGCCGACGACGGCCACGCCCCGAACCCGCCCCGCGAGAAGTGGAGCTTCGCCGGGATGTTCGGCCGGTTCGATCAGGCGCAGCTCCAGCGCGGCTTCCAGGTCTACAAGGAAGTCTGCGCCAACTGCCATTCGATGAAGCTCGTCGCCTTCCGTAACCTCTCCGAGGAGGGTGGCCCTGGCTTCAGCGCGGCGCAGGTCAAGGCGCTGGCCGAGACCTACAGCGTCAAGGAGCTGGACGATTCCGGCTCCGAGAAGGAGCGTCCGGCGCGCCCCGCCGACCGCTTCCCGCCGCCCTTCCCGAACGACAAGGCGGCGGCTGCCGCCAACGGCGGCAAGGCGCCGCCGGATTTCTCGGTGCTCGCCAAGGCCCGCACCTACGAGCGCGGCTTCCCGTGGTTCGTCTTCGACGCGCTGCCCTTCACCGGCTACTCGGAGCAGGGCGTCGATTACATCCACGCGTTGCTGACCGGCTATGAGGATGCCCCGAAGGGCTTCGAGATGCCGGGCAGCGGCTACTACAACAAGTACTATCCCGGCCACGTCATCGCGATGCCGAACCCACTGAGCGAGGGCCAGATCACCTATCCGAAGAACGACAAGGGCGAGCCCGTCGTGCCGGAGACGGTGGAGCAGTACTCGCACGACGTCGCGGCCTTCATGGCCTGGGCGGCCGAGCCGCACATGATGGCCCGCAAGGCGCTGGGCCTGCGCGTGATCCTGTTTCTGATCGTGCTGGCCGGCCTGCTCTACTACGTGAAGAAGCAGGTCTGGAAGAAGGTCGGCGGCGAGGTCCACGGCCTCCAGCCGGAGCTGCACAAGACCTACTGACGGGTTCGTCCCGCAGCGTCTCGAACCTCACGAACGGGCCCCTCGCGGGCCCGTTTGCTTGCCGGCGCCCCGGTGGTTAAGAGGTTTTCGCGAAGGCCGCTCGGCCGCCGGGAGGGCGGGTGGGCGGACGCTTCGAAAGGATACGGGCCGGCCCCGCGCGCGAGACGCGTGTCGTGCGACCGCCCGGCCCGCCTTCGCCGTCCTCGACGGCATCGGGCCCTGAGGCCCATCAGAAAAATGGTCCGGGGCGGCTCCGTCACCGGACAGGCGTCACGACAAGGCGACATCGTGAGCGGACCCGCGCGCAGAATGCGGCCGCTCGGCTGCGCGGAGCGGCGCAGGGACCCGACACAGCACAAGGGAAAGATCCGCATGACGGCAGCGATACTCGGCGTGATCGGCGGCTCGGGCGTCTACGACCTGCCCGGCCTGGAGGATGTCCGCGAGGAGGCCATCGCCTCCCCCTGGGGCGAGCCGTCCGACGCGCTGCGCATCGGCCGCATCGGCGAGACCAAAGTGGTGTTCCTGGCCCGCCACGGGCGCGGGCACCGGCTCTCGCCGTCGGGCATCAACTACCGCGCCAACATCGACGCGATGAAGCGGGCGGGTGTCACCGACATCGTCTCGCTCTCGGCCTGCGGCTCGTTCCGCAACGAGCTGCATCCCGGCCTGTTCGTGCTGGTCGATCAGTTCATCGACCGCACGGTGTCGCGCGAGACCTCGTTCTTCGGCAACGGCTGCGTCGCGCACGTGCCCTTCGCCCATCCGGTCGGCCCGGCTCTGCAGAGGCGCATCGCGGCGGCAGCGGAGGCCGAGGGCATCACGGTCCACAAGGGCGGCACCTATGTCTGCATGGAGGGGCCTCAGTTCTCGTCGCTGGCCGAATCGAAGTCCTACAAGGCGGCCAATTACGACGTGATCGGCATGACCAACCTGCCGGAGGCCAAGCTCGCCCGCGAGGCCGAGATCACCTACGCGACCATCGCCATGGTGACCGACTTCGATTGCTGGCACCCGAACCACGACAGCGTCGACGTCGCCTCGGTGATCGCGGTGGCCCGCGCCAACGCCGCCCGCGCGGCGCAACTCGTCGCCCGCGTCGCCCGCGACTTCCCCACCGAGCGTGAGGACTGCCCGGCCGGTTCCCATCGGGCGCTCGACGGCGCCATCATGACGGCGCCCTCGCACCGCGATCCGGAACTGGTGGCGAAGCTCGATGCGGTGGCGGGCCGCGTGCTCGGCGGCTGATCGCCTCGTTCGTCCGCCCTCGACCGGCCCGCGCATCCCCTCTCCCCGCCATGCGGGGAGAGGGTCGCGACGACCTCGTCGTCGTCGCGACAAGGCGGCAGCCGAGGTGTGAGGGGGCGGTTCCGTAGAAGCCTCATCCTGAGTCGCCCCCTCACCGCCGCTCCGCTTCCTGCATGGACGACAAGGTCCATGCAGGCCTCTCCCCGCGTGCGGGGAGAGGGGGGGAGCGGTTGACCCCGAAGTGATTGTCCGGTGACCGCTGCCTCATCAAAGTCGGCGCTCGTCCTCACCCCGTGTCGCGCCGGACACGCCCAAGCACCGATTTCACGCCGCCCTGCCGCGCCGCCGATCCAGAACCCTGTGGACGTTTCCGGGGAAAAACGGCCAAACGGCTGAGCTTGCCCGCAAATCGCCCCGCGCTGCCTTGGGGATGCCACAACCTCGGCCGTGTTTGCGCCACAAGCGGAGGCGTAACTGTTGCCCACACGCCGCTGACGGCACCGACCACAGGACAGGTGACGAGACAGATGCAGGGCCGCACGATCGGATCGCCGCGCACCACCCGTGACACCCGCAAGGCCGGGCGCACCTCCTCCGACGTCATCTCCGTCGCCGCCCGTCCGGGCCGCGACCACGGCAGCCGCCCCGCGCTCCTGCGCTCCGTCCTCTCGATGACGCTGCTCGCCGGAGGCCTGAGCGCGATCCTGCTCAACGCCGGCACCGATCTCGGCCGGGCCGAGGCCTCGACCAAGGCGGCCGAGCTGACGATGCCGAAGCCCCGCGTCCACGCGGTGCTGCAATCGGTCTCCGCCGAGGCGCCGGTCCCGTCCGTGGTCGCGGCGTCGTCGAGCTTCCGCGCGGTGGACGGGCTCGATTCCGACCTCACCGCCGGCACGGTGGATCGGGTCTCCTACGACTTCCTGCTGTCGCAGACCTCGACCGGCGATCCGAACGACATCCTCGAATTCGGGCCGATGCGGATCCGCCGCCATATCGTGCAGACGATCGTCAAGGCGGCCCAGGCCGTCGAGACCGATCCGGTGCTGCTGATGGCGGTGGCCGACAAGGAATCGAGCTTCATCACCGCGGTCCAGGCCAAGACCTCCTCGGCGACCGGCCTGTACCAGTTCATCGAGCGCACCTGGCTCGGCGTGATCCGCGATTTCGGCCCGAAATACGGCTATGCCCAGGACGCCGCCCTGGTGGTGCCGGACGGCAACGACCGCCCGAGCGTGCAGGACCAGGCCGAGCGTGCCCGCATCCTCGACATGCGCCGCGATCCCTACCTCTCGGCCCTGATGGCCGGCGAGATGCTCAAGCGCGACGCCGCCCGCATCGCCCTCAAGATCGGCCGCGAGCTGACGCTCGGCGAGGTCTACCTCGCCCACTTCCTCGGGGCGGACGACGCCGAGGACTTCCTCTCGCAGGTCGTCGACAAGCCGGGCGCCGCCGCCGCGGCGCTGCTGCCCGGCCCGGCACGGGCCAACCGCTCGATCTTCTTCGCCGGAACCACCGGCCGCGGCCGCCATCGCAAGCCGGCGAGCCTCTCGGTGGCGCAGGTGCACCAGAAATTCGAAGCGATGATGAGCACCCGCGGCGACCGCTACCGCGACGTCCGCAGCGTCGCCGGCCTGCTCCTCACCGCCGACGCCGACGCGGTACAATAACCCAGAGGCCGCCCGCCGCGCGGCACGCCATGCGACTTTCGAAATTCATCCTTCGACGCAACCGGCAAGCATCCGCCCGCTTTGATGTGATGTGCGGCTGATCGCAGCCGCCCCACGCGAGAGGAGGGTTTTCGAACTTGAAAGGTCCGTTTGGAGATCGGTCGTACGCGAGGCGGGGCGATGACCCGCTCCTGCCGGGCATGAAGCTCGACCAGATCGGGCAGGCGCTCGCCTCCTGCTACGACAACCTCGTGGCGGAAGGGATGCCCGATGCGTTGGCCGCTCTGGTGCGACGGGTCGATCGCGCCGAGCGCGAGGCTCGCGCAAAAGCGCAGGCGCCGGCCTCCCGCATCGCCCTCGTGGTCGAGGACGAGGACGAGACCCGCGACCTCGCCGAGAGCGTGCTGGAAGAGACCGACCTGCACGTGGTCGGCTGCGCCAGCGCCGAGCAGGCGCTCACCTATCTGCTGGAGCATGGCGGCGAGGTGGCCCTGGTCTTCGCCGACATTCGGCTGGCCGGCGACATGGACGGGGTGCAACTCGCCCGCGCCATCGCCACGCTCTGGCCCTGCACCCGGCTCGTCGTCACCTCCGGCGTCGATCCCGAGCCGGGCGACGCCCTGCCCGAGGGCGCCGTGTTCATCCCCAAGCCCTGGCGCGCCTTCGACGTGCTGGTCGAGGCCGAGCGCGCCACCCGCGATCGGACGCCGCCGGTCGCTTGAGCATCGGCCCGAACGGTGGAAGCCGGCCTTCGGAAAGAGCCGATGCGGCACGAGAACTGAAGCTTCGGGCGCGCCTCTTGCAGGCCCTTCTCCCGGTCGGCCAGAGCCGGGCAGCAGGAGGTGAACCGAATCCATGAAGATCAGGACGGGCTTCGACATCACCTTCGAGTCGGTTCAGCCGACGCCGATGATCCTGATGCTCAACCTCCACCCGTCGCGGGTCCCCGATCTCGTCACGCCCGAGACCGTCACCTTCGATCCGCCGGTGCCCGTCCACCGCTACGCGGACGGCTTCGACAACATCTGCACCCGCATCCTCGCGCCGGCCGGGCGCCTGACCATCGCGGCCGACTTCATCGTCGCCGATTCCGGCCTGCCGGACCCGGTGGTGCCGACCGCGGGACAGGCGGAGGTGCAAAACCTGCCCGACGACATCCTCGTCTTCCTGATGGGCAGCCGATACTGCGACACAGACCGGCTGTCGGCCACCGCCTGGGAGCTGTTCGGTCAGACGCCGCCCGGCTGGGCGCGGGTGCAGGCGATCGTCGATTACGTCCACGCCCGCATCCGCTTCGATTACATGCGCGCCGACGCCACGCGCACGGCCCATGACGGCCATACCCAGCAGGTCGGCGTCTGCCGCGACTTCGCGCATCTCGCCATCGCGCTGTGCCGCTGCATGAACATCCCGGCGCGCTACTGCACCGGCTATCTCGGCGATATCGGCGTGCCGCGCGTGCCCGACCCGATGGATTTCTCGGCGTGGTTCGAGGCCTATCTCGACGGCCGATGGCACACCTTCGACGCCCGCCACAACCGGCCGCGAATCGGCCGCATCGTCATGGCGCGGGGGCGCGACGCGACGGACTGCGCCCTCACCACCAATTTCGGTTTTCAGCAGCTTGTGAACTTCGGGGTCCACACCGACGAAGTCGCCTGAACCGCGCTACGCCTCTCACCGTCAAGCTCCCTGTGCCCCATCGCACACTCGGCCTGTGCAAAATCTGCGATTCGCCTGGAACCCGAAAGCCACAGTCACGCTTTAAATGGCAAAGGTTACTGCACAGGTAGGCCATCCCATGAAGACCTTGGCATCTGTCTTCGCCGGCGCTGTCGGCATGTGTGTTCTGGCCGTCGGCGCGGCCCACGCCTCGCCGTACGATCCCTTCGGCTCCGAGAGCGACGAGACCTACGCCGAGCAGTCACAGGGCGGCTGGCCGGTCTACGATCCCTACGGCAGCCAGCGCGGTTCGGCCGCGCAAGGCAGCTACGCTTACGGCTCGGCCGAGGCTCAGGCCCAGGTCGCCCGCATCCCGCGCGAGGTCGTGGCCTATGACGGCCGCTACGCCCCGGGCACCATCGTGGTCTCCACGGCCGAGCGGCGCCTCTATTTCGTCCTCGGCAACAGCCAGGCCCTGCGCTACGGCGTCGGCGTCGGCCGTCCGGGCTTCACCTGGAGCGGCGTGAACAAGATCACCGCCAAGCGGGAGTGGCCGAGCTGGACCCCGCCCGCCGCGATGATCGCCCGCCGCCCCGACCTGCCGCGCTACATGGCCGGCGGCGTCGAGAATCCGCTCGGCGCGCGCGCGATGTATATCGGCCGCTCGGAATACCGCATCCACGGCTCCAACGAGCCGGACACGATCGGGCAGGCGGTGTCCTCGGGCTGCATCCGCATGACCAACGAGGACGTCACCGACCTCTATTCCCGCGTGAAGGTCGGCGCGACCGTCATCGTGAACTGATCGGTCGACCATCGATCGAGACCGAGCGATGGTGCCGTGTGTCCGGGCGCGAAGAGCGCCCCGCGCCGCGGCCACGGCACCGCCGAGGCGTCTGGGGAAGCGAGGAGCCGGAGGTCGCGGACGCGACCGCCGGCGCTTGAGGCCAGCATAAAGAAGCCGCGTCGGAGGATGCTCCGGCGCGGCTTCTTTCGTTCAGGGAGAGACGCGCCCGACGGCGGTCTGCGGCCCATTCAGGAACGAGATCGGCATGTCGCAGAAGCAGCGCGCGCCGAGCGGGCGCGGGCCGGGCAGCGGGCAGGAATAGGGCTGGTTGCCCGAGATGCCGCTCTGCACCGCGTCGCAGTTCAGGCCCATCGGCCGGGGCGGGAGGCGGCCGTAATCGGGCTCGCGGTAGACGCGGCGCGGCGGGGGACGATCGTAGCCGTCGTCGTCGTACTGCGCGTGGGCGGGGGCGAGGCTGCCGGCCGCGACGAAAGCCAGGGCGGCGAGACCGAGGCGACGGACGGAACGCATGGGTCGGACACTCCGATGGGGCGCGCCGCGGCGGATCGCAGAGGGCGCGTCGCTGAGGCCGACGTCTGTGCCGCTCCCCGGCGGCGAAAAAGCGGCGCGGCACGTCCCCAACGAAAAACGGCCCGCGCCGGGGGCGCGGGCCGTCGAACAGGCCGGAGCATGGTCCTGGATATCGGGTCCAAGACCATGCTCCGGAATCTTGTGTCGCATCGCCCCGAAAGCCGGGTTCCACCTCTCGGGCCGATGCTCAGGGGCTTGAAAAGCCCCCGACCGTCCGAAACATCACTGGTGGTTGTTGGTGGCCTTCTGGACGTCGGACGTGTTCTCGCGGGCGGTCTCGACGCCCTGCTCGTAGGCAGCTCGGGCCTCGCTGGCGCCCTGCTGCATCGCGCTCTTGGCGTTCTCGGCGCTCTGCTGGAACGCGCTCTGGGCGAGACCGCCGAACTCCTTGGCCTGGGCCTGGATCGCGGCGAACTGCGAGCGCACGTACTCGGCCTGGTGCTGCATCGCCTCCTGCACGTCGCGCGAGCGGACGAGCTTCTGGGCGAGGTCGAAGGCCGCGTTCACGTTCTGCTCGGCGAACTCGAAGCCGCGGGTCGACAGGTTGGAGGCGTTGGTGCGGGCGAGATCGGTGGAACCCTGCACCGTGTCGGCGGTGCGGCGGGCGGCGCCGATGAAGGAGTCGAACGCCTTGCGGGCCTGCTCGACGCTCTTCTCGGCGAAGTCGCGCATCTCGGTCGGGACTTCGTAATTCGGGACGTTGCTCATGGGGGGCTCCTCTCTGGTGATTCGGCGCTCTTGCGCGTTGTGCACTGCAACATAGCGCGGGAGTGGCACTTTTGCCAGCCCCGAGCGGTCAATTAGGGTTACCAGTTGATAAACGTGTGTCGGTCGGCACCCGTGTCTATGTCCGACGCGCGTTAAGTTGCACAAGCCATCGTGAGCCGGTCCGTGGGTCATTCGCCCGCGAGGCTCTCGCTGCGCTGCCGCGATCGAGTTGCGGTGTCCGGAGCTCCGGACATCCTGAGGTGAGGCCTTCTTGACCAGGGTTCGGATGTCGGACCGCGCCGTTCAGGTTTCCGCCTCGCAGGGCGAAGAGGTGCTCCGCCGGGCGATCGAGCGCTGGCGGGACGACGCTATGACGGCGCATGTCGCCCGCGAGGGCGCCGCGCTGCTCGTGCTCGATGCGGATGCGGAGCGCCTTCTGCACGCCGCCGGATCGGCCGCTTCCTACGGTGTCGGCATCGCGGGCGCGGACGGCACCGTGATGCCGGCTCTGCGCCTGTCCGAGCAGATCCGCCGGATCGGCATGGTCGGGGCGCGCCCGCGCATGGTGCGCCTGCGCCTCGATCCTCGCGGGGTAGCCCCGCCGACCGTCGTCCTCGTCGCCCGCGCCGCGCTCGACGCGGAACGCGCGGCGTTGCTGCTCGCCCCGCTGGGACCGCTGCCGCTGCTGCGACCGACCGAACCGGTCTCCGATCCCGCCGCGCCGGACGCATCCGAGGCTGCGGCCGCCGAAGATGGCGCCACGAGCGGCGCGCCGGTGCCGGTTCGGAGCGATGGTGCGGCGCCCGGCCCGGACGCCGCGCGGGTCTCGGCCGAGCCGGTCTCGCCCCCCGAGCCGGCCGGACGGCCCGCCCGCTTCGTCTGGCGCAGCGACGGGGAGGGTGTCCTCACCCACGTCTCGGCGACCCATCCCGATCTCGCCGCGGTGATCGCGGGCCGGGCCTGGGCCGACCTCGCCGCCGACGGAATCGTCGAGGGCGCCGCGCTCGAGGCCCTGCTGCGCCCGCGGAAGGACACGTTCCGCGCCCTGCCGCTCCTCGTGCGGGGCCGCGCCTTCGAGCACGAGATCGAGGTGTCCGGCGCGCCGATGGGAAGGCCGGGACAGGCGGGGATAGGCCTCGGCGGGTTCGCGCTCCTGAAGGCCCGCCATCCGCGCCCCGAGGACGAGACGGCGCCGCCCGATCTCGATCTGGTCCGCGCCCCGCCGGAGGCATCCTCGCTCTCGGTCAACGAGCACGCCGCCTTCCGCGAGGTCGCGCGCCTGCTCGGCCTGCGCTTCGCCCCCGACGACGCGGCCGGGACCGGCGACGCGCCCGATCCCGAGCGGATCGAAGGCCCGACCGGTGGCTCGGTGACCCCGTTCCCGACCGCGCCGGCCCGCGCCGCCGAGGAAGTCCGGACCCGCGCGGCGCTCGCCGAGCTGCTGGAGCGCCTGCCCGCTGGCGTGCTGGTCTATCGCGACGACGCGGTGCTGTTTGCCAGCCGCGCCTTCCTGACCCTCGCCGGCTACCCGGATCAGGCGTCGTTGAGCGCGGCGGGCCTGCGCCACCTGTTCCGCGGCCTCGCGCCGGGGGAGCGGGGCGGGCACGCGCCCGTTCCGTTCGGCAAGGCCGACGGCGACACCGTGGTGCTGGCGGTCGACCATGCCCGACTCGACTGGGACGGGGCGCCGGCCGAACTCTGCCTCGCCCGCGCCGTGGAGGCCGAGCCCGCCTCGCCTCCGGTGCCGCCCAACGACGCGCGGCTGCGGGCGGAACAGGTGCTCGACAGCCTGGAGGAGGCGGTCGTCACCCTCGACGCGGAAGGACGCGTCGTCGGCCTCAATCCGAGCGCGGCCGAACTCGTCCACGCTCACCCGAAGGAGATCGTCGGCGGGCGCTTCGCCGACCTGTTCGCCCCCGAGAGCCTGCCGGCTCTGGAGGCCGCCGTCACCGATTCCCGCCGCTCCGGCGCGAGCGAGCTCCTCGGCGTCACGCCCCGCTCGGGCGCCGTGGCGCTGCGCCTGCGCATCGCCCGCCTGTTCGGCGAGGATGCGCCCGGCTACTGCGCCTCCTTGCGGGAGATCCGCGAGGATGAGGCGGCCCCCACCCTGCCGCCGGCCACGATCCCCGCCGCCCCGCCGCCGGTCGCGGCGGCGGACGAGGACGCGGCGGGCGCCTGGAAGGCCCGCGCGCTCGCCCGCGTCGGCCGCGAGATCCGCCCGTCGCTGACCGCGATCCTCTCGCTCACCGACATGATGCTCTCGGACCGGTTCGACCGGGCCGATGCCGAGCGGCTGGAGGCCTACCTGCGCGAGGTGCGCCTCTCCGGCGGCCGCATCGCCGCCATCCTCGACGATCTGCGCGATCTGGCCGCGATCCAGGCCGGGCGCCAGCTCACCTTCACCCGGGTCGGGCTCAACGACCTCGTCTCCGGCTGCATCGGCGCGATTCAGGCCCAGGCGGCGCGCGACCGCATCGTGGTCCGCACCAGCCTCGGACCGGACCTTCCGGCCTTCCTCGCCGACGAGCGCTCGATCCGACAGGCGGCGCTCACTGTGATCGGCAACGCCATCCGGGTCACGGAAGCGGGCGGGCAGGTTATCGTCTCGACCACCCTCGCCGACCGCGGCGAGGTGGCCTTGCGGGTGCGCGACACCGGCCCCGGCATGTCGCCGGAGGCGGTGACGAGCGCCCTCGAACCGTTCCGCGAGGGAGGGGACGCCGCGACCGAGGGCGGCGGCTTCGGCCTGACGCTCACCAAGGCCCTGGTCGAGGCCAATCGCGGCCGTTTCCGCATCGGCAGCCGCAAGGACGAGGGCACCCTCGTCGAGATGATTTTTCCCGCCGCCTGATTCTCAGCCCCTGGCCGGAGGCCGGCTCCGATCCATTTGAGAAACAAGCGCTTCGTACCCTGAGGGGCACCCCGATGCGCCAACGGGTCGTGCCTAAGAGGATTTTGTGCAATTCAATTGCGCAAAATGTCCATACTCGACCTTTTGGTGCTTGCCGCCCCTCTTCACATGCGCTTAAGAACTTTTCCGGAAGCCCCGGCTGCGTGCACCGGCACGATACGATCGGGCACCGTTCAGGGAAGAGAAACGACATGAGCGAGAAGGTCATCGACGTTCAGGACGCGTGGCGTGAGCGGGCCCTGATCGACGACGCCAAGTACCAGGAGATGTACGCGGCGTCGGTCTCGGACCCCGAGACGTTCTGGGCCGAACACGGCAAGCGGATCGACTGGTCGACGCCCTTCAGCAAGGTCAAGGACACCAGCTTCGAGCCCGGCAACATCTCGATCAAGTGGTTCGAGGACGGCAAGACCAACGTCGCCGTGAACTGCATCGATCGCCATCTGGACAAGCGCGGCGACCAGACCGCGATCATCTGGGAAGGCGACGACCCGAACGAATCCAAGCACATCACCTACCGCGAACTCCACGCGGAAGTCTGCCGGATGGCCAACGTCCTGCGCAACCGCGGCGTCGGCAAGGGTGACCGCGTCACGCTCTACCTGCCGATGATCCCCGAGGCCGCCTACGCCATGCTGGCCTGCGCCCGGCTCGGCGCGATCCACGCGATCGTCTTCGGCGGCTTCTCGCCGGATTCGCTGGCGAGCCGCATCAACGGCTGCGGCTCCAAGGTCGTCATCACGGCCGACGAGGGCCTGCGCGGCGGGCGCAAGGTGCCGCTCAAGGCGAACGTGGACGAGGCGATCAAGCGCGTCGAGAAGGATCTCGTCGAGCACGTCATCGTGGTGAAGCGCACCGGCGGCGACGTGGCGATGGAGCCCGGCCGCGACGTCTACTACCACGAGGCCGCCGAACAGGTGACCGACGAGTGCCCGGCCGAGGCCGTCGAGGCCGAGCATCCGCTCTTCATCCTCTACACCTCCGGCTCGACCGGCCAGCCGAAGGGCGTGGTGCACACCACCGGCGGCTACCTCGTCTACGCCTCCATGACCCACCAATACGTGTTCGACTACCACGACGGCGACGTCTACTGGTGCACCGCGGACGTGGGCTGGGTCACGGGCCACAGCTACATCGTCTACGGCCCGCTCGCGAACGGCGCGACCACGCTGATGTTCGAGGGCATTCCGACCTACCCTTCGAATTCCCGCTTCTGGGAAGTCGTGGACAAACACAACGTCAACATCTTCTACACCGCGCCGACCGCGATCCGCTCGCTGATGGGCGGCGGCGAGGGCCCGGTGAAGAAGACCTCGCGCCAATCCCTTCGCGTGCTGGGCTCGGTCGGCGAGCCGATCAACCCGGAGGCCTGGGACTGGTACTACAACGTCGTCGGCGACAAGCGCTGCTCCATCGTCGACACGTGGTGGCAGACCGAGACCGGCGGCATCCTGATCACCCCGCTGCCCGGCGCGACCAAGCTCAAGCCCGGCTCGGCGACGCGGCCCTTCTTCGGCGTGCAGCCGGTGATGGTCGACGCGGAGGGCAAGGAACTCGAGGGCAAGTGCGAGGGCAACCTCTGCATCAAGGATTCGTGGCCCGGCCAGATGCGCACGGTCTACGGCGACCACGAGCGCTTCGAACAGACCTACTTCTCGACCTACAAGAACCTCTACTTCACCGGTGACGGCGCGCGGCGCGACGACGACGGCTATTACTGGATCACCGGCCGCGTGGACGACGTCATCAACGTCTCGGGCCACCGCATGGGCACGGCCGAGGTGGAATCCTCGCTCGTCGCACACCCGAAGGTGTCGGAAGCCGCGGTGGTCGGCTACCCGCACAACGTCAAGGGTCAGGGCATCTACGCCTACGTCACCCTCAACGACGGTGAGGAAGGCGACGACGGCTTGCGCAAGGAACTCGTGACCTGGGTCCGCAAGGATATCGGCCCGATCGCCTCGCCGGACCTGATCCAGTTCGCGCCGGGCCTGCCCAAGACCCGCTCGGGCAAGATCATGCGCCGCATCCTGCGCAAGATCGCCGAGGACGATTTCGGCTCGCTCGGCGACACCTCGACGCTCGCCGAACCGGCGGTGGTCGACGACCTGATCGAGAACCGCCAGAACCGCGCCAAGGCCTGAACCGCGACGCTCTCTCCTCCCCCTTGCGGGGAGGAGCCGGAGGCGGGGGTGGTTCAGGGGGAACCCCGGCGGTGCCTTCTGCGCGACCCCCACCCCTACCCCCTCCCCGCAAGGCGGAGGGGCATCTGCCACTACAACCATAAGAGCAACCAGCCGCCGGCCCGCGCAACGGTCCGGACGAGCATGGGAGGAGATTCATGAGTGTCACACGAATGGCGGGTCCGACCGCGACTTCGGACGTACGTCCCCTGCCCGGGGTCGTCGCCCCCCTCGACCGGCCCGAGTCCGATCCCCGGCTCGACCGGGTGTCTCAGAATCCGATCTTCCAGACCCTGGTGCGCGAGCGCAACCGCTACGCCTGGGTCCTGACCGGCCTGATGTTGTTCGTCTATTTCGGCTTCATCGGCCTGATCGCCTTCGACAAGGCGCTGCTCTCCACCAAGGTCGGCGGCACCGCCTCCCTCGGCTTCTACATGGGCATGTTCGTGATCGTGTTCGCGTTCGTGCTGACCGGCATCTACGTCGCCCGCGCCAACACCCGCTTCGACCGGCTCTCGTCCGACCTCACCCGGAGCCTCGCGAAATGAGCCGCGCCCTCCTCACCGTCCTCGCCGCGGGCCTTGCCCTCGGCGCCGCGCCGGCCCTCGCAGCCGGGCCCGATCTCGGACAGGTCCAGCAATCGGCCACGAACTGGCCGGCCATCGGCATGTTCCTGTTCTTCGTGCTGTTCACCCTCGGCATCACCTACCGGGCGGCCAAGGGCTCGAAGTCGGCGGCCGACTTCTACGCCGCGGGCGGCGGCATCTCGGCCGGCACCAACTCGCTGGCGATCGCCGGCGACTACATGTCGGCGGCCTCGTTCCTCGGCATTTCCGGCCTCGTCTACTCGTCGGGCTTCGACGGGCTGATCTACTCCACCGGCTTCCTCGTCGGCTGGCCGATCGTGCTGTTCCTCATCGCCGAGCGCCTGCGCAATCTCGGCAAGTTCACCTTCGCGGACGTGGCGAGCTTCCGCCTCGACCAGACCTCGATCCGCATCATCTCGGCGACCGGCACGCTCGTCGTGGTGGCGTTCTACCTGATCGCCCAGATGGTCGGCGCGGGCAAGCTGATCCAGCTGCTGTTCGGTCTGCCCTACCTCTACGCCGTGGTGCTCGTCGGCGCCTTGATGATCATCTACGTCGCCTTCGGCGGCATGAAGGCGACGACCTGGGTTCAGGTGATCAAGGCCTGCCTGCTGCTCGGCGGCGCGACCTTCATGGCCGGCGCCGTGCTCTACAAGTTCGGCTTCAGCCCGGAGAAGCTGTTCGCCACCGCGGTTCAGACGCACCCGAAGGGCGATTCGATCATGGCGCCGGGCGGCCTCGTCTCGAACCCGATCGACTCGATCTCGCTGGGTGTGGGCCTGATGTTCGGCACCGCCGGCCTGCCGCACATCCTGATGCGCTTCTTCACGGTGTCGGACGCCCAGGCCGCCCGCAAGTCGGTGTTCTACGCCACCGGCCTGATCGGCTACTTCTACATCCTCACCTTCATCATCGGCTTCGGCGGCATCGCCCTGCTGATGTCCGACCCGAGCTACTTCAAGCTCGGCGCCGATGGGACGACCTACGACAAGATCAAGGACATGCTCGGCGGCACCAACATGGTCGCCGTGAACCTCGCCAACGCCATCGGCGGCCCGTATTTCCTCGGCTTCATCTCGGCGGTGGCCTTCGCGACCATCCTGGCGGTGGTGGCGGGCCTGACGCTGGCCGGCGCCTCGGCGATCAGCCACGACCTCTACGCCCAGGTCTTCGCCCGCGGGCGGACCACGGAGAAGGCCGAGGTGAACCTGTCGAAGGCCTCGGCCGTCGGCATCGGCATCGTCGCCATCGTGCTCGGCTACATCTTCGAGAACCAGAACGTCGCCTTCATGGTCGGGCTGGCCTTCTCGGTGGCGGCGAGCTGCAACTTCCCGGTGCTCGCGATGTCGATCCTCTGGCGCGGCACCACGACCTGGGGCGCGCTGATCGGCGGCCTCGTCGGCCTCGTGGCGGCGGTCGCCATGGTGGTTCTGTCGGACGCGGTGTGGGTCAAGACCTTCGGCCATCCGGCGGCGCTCTTCCCCTACGCCAACCCGGCATTGTTCTCGATGCCGCTCGCCTTCGTCACGATCTGGCTGGTTTCGACGATGGACCGGTCCCGCCGCGCCAACCGCGAGCGCGCCGCCTTCGAG
The DNA here is from genome assembly GCF_014199935.1 of Methylorubrum rhodinum. GTDB lineage: Bacteria > Pseudomonadota > Alphaproteobacteria > Rhizobiales > Beijerinckiaceae > Methylobacterium > Methylobacterium rhodinum. Next base: position 119,175 of record NZ_JACHOP010000012.1, on the reverse strand, counting down.
GCGCAATACGTCCGCTCGGAGACCGGCATCGGCGCCTCGGGCGCCCACGCGCACTGACGCCGCCCGCTTCCCGCGGGACGACAAACGAAACCCCGGTCGCGAGGCGCGGCCGGGGTTTTCGTTTGTCCGCCGCACTACCGGCGCGCCGACATCTCGTGTGGCTGGCGTTGTGGCGGGCGGCGCGCGCGATGTCCCCCGCACATCGACCTGTGGTGGACTTGCCACGATTGGCCTGAGAAACGCACGCGCGAACGCGATCTCTTGCCGAGTCTGAAATGATCGATCATGAAAGTCCCAAGAGGTCCGGATCGTCTGTCCGGATCCGTCGATCTGTGGAGAGTCCGAATGGACGATTCCACCGGGACTGTTTTTCCGGATCGCCGCGCCGTCCGTCCGCCGTCCGGACGGCGGATCCTCCTGTGCGCCTTCGGGACGCGGGGGGACATTCAGCCGATGGTGCTGCTGGCCGAGGCGCTTCGGGGCGAGGGCCATGCCGTCCGCCTCCTGATCAACGCCGACCACCACCGCCGTGCCGCCGCGTTCGAGGTCGAGACCGTGACGGTCGGCCGCTTCGGCGAGGTCCTGCGGTTGAGCGAGGTCGGGGCGGCGTGGCGGGCGCGGGCGCCTCTGAAGCTCGCCGGGGCGCTGCGCCGCCTCTACGACACCCTCAGCGCCTCCCTGTGCGAGGTGCTGCAGGCGATGGCGCGCGAGATCGAGGAGGCCGATCTCGTCGTCTACAATCCTCTCTCGTATTTCGCCGGCGTGCTCGCGCAGTCCCGCGGGATTCCCTCCGTCCAGGTCACCTACACGCCGAACTTCCCGAGCCGGCACGCGGCCTCCTTCCTCGTGGGCGGCGGCGATCTCGGCGGGGTTCTCAACCGGTTGAGCTATCAATCCGCCCGCGTGCTCCCGCTCCTGGCCCGCGGCGGCGTGCGGCGCTTCGAGGCGCTCTCGGGCGGCGCGCGGCGGCTGCCGCTCTCGGCGCATCCCGACACGCTGAGCCGCGCGGTCTCGACGCAACTCCTCGCCTTCAGCCCCGCGCTCAGCCCCGACGACGGCGCATGGCCGCGGGGTGCCGTCGCCACCGGGTTCTGGCGGGCGCCGCCGCGCGGCGGGGAGGGATTGCCCGACCATCTGAAGGCGTTCCTCGCGGAAGGCGAGCCCCCGCTCTTCATCGGGTTCGGCTCGGTGATCGCCGATTCGCAGCGCATCACCCGCGTGGTCCTCGCGGCGCTGCGCATCTGGGGCGGGCGGGCGATCCTGGGGAATGTCGGCGCGGGGGCGCTCGATGTGCCCGCATGGCCGTGCCCGCGCATCGCCACCGTCGGCGCGGTCGATTACGATCTGCTGTTCCCGCATGTCGCCGGCGTGGTCCATCACGGCGGAGCCGGGACGACGGCGGCGGTCCTGTCCCATGCCCGGCCGAGCGTGGTCGTCGCCAGCACGGGCGAGCAGCGCTATTGGGGGAACCGCCTCGCGGCCGCGGGGGCGGCGGAGGCACCGCTCTGGCTGTGGCGGCTGCGGCCCGAGGAACTGGCCGCGCGCATCGCCGCCCTGCACTCGGATCCGGCGTTGCGAGCCGGCGCCGCCCGGCTGTCGGCGGACCTGCGCGGCGAGCCGGGCCTCGCGGGCGCCGTCGCGGTGATCGAGCGGCTCGCCGGCATAGGCGCCGACAACGATGTCGGCACGCCCGACGGCCGGAACGTCGCCCTGGGGCGGGCGGCCTGAACGCTCCGCACGCGGCCTCAGTGCCGGAAGTGGCGCACGCCCGTGAACACCATGGCGAGCCCGGCCTCGTCGGCGGCCCGGATCACGTCGTCGTCGCGCATCGAGCCGCCGGGCTGGATCACCGCCGTGGCGCCGGCCTCCGCCGCGGCGAGCAGGCCGTCGGGGAAGGGGAAGAAGGCGTCGGACGCGACCGCGGAGCCCTGGGCGAGGCTCTCCGTCAGGCCGAGGCGCTCGGCGGCTTCCGCGGCCTTGCGGGCGGCGGTGATGGAGGAATCGACCCGCGACATCTGCCCGGCGCCGATGCCGACGGTGGCGCCGCCCTTCGCATAGACGATGGCGTTCGACTTCACGTGCTTGGCCACCCGATAGGCGAAGCGCATGTCGGCGAACTCGGTCTCCGTCGGCTGTCGCTTCGTGACGACGGTCAGCGTCATGTCGTCGATCACCGCCGCGTCGCGGCCCTGGACGAGGAAGCCGCCCGCCACCGTGCGGAGCGTCTCGCCCGCCGCGCGGGGATCGGGCAGGCCGCCCGCGAGCAGCAGTCGCAGGTTCTTCTTGGCGCCGACGATGGCCTTGGCCTCCTCGGAAGCCTCGGGGGCGATGATGACCTCGGTGAAGATCTCGACGATCTTCCGCGCGGCCTCGGCGTCGAGGGGGCGGTTGAGGGCGACGATGCCGCCGAAGGCCGAGGTCGGATCGCAGGCGAGCGCCCGCTCGTAGGCCGCGAGGAGGTCGTCGCCCTCCGCCACGCCGCAGGGATTGGCGTGCTTGATGATCGCGACGGCCGCGCAGCGCGCCGGATCGAACTCGGCGACGCATTCATAGGCCGCGTCGGTGTCGTTGAGGTTGTTGTAGGAGAGTTCCTTGCCCTGCACCTGCCGAGCGGTGGCGATGCCGGGGCGCAGGCGTCCGGGCAGGCGGTAGAAGGACGCGCTCTGGTGCGGGTTCTCGCCGTAGCGGAGGCTCTGGCCCAGCCGTCCGCCGAGGGCGCGGAATTCGGGCGCCGCGTCCGAGGCCTCGACCCCGGCGAGCCAGTTGGAGATCGCCGCATCGTAGCTCGCGGTGCGCGAAAACGCCTTCTGCGCCAGCCGCCGCCGGGTCGCGGCGGCGAGGGCGCCGTCGTTGCCCTGCAACTCGTCGAGGAGGGCGGCGTAGTCGCCGACATCGACCACGACGGCTACGTCGGCGTGGTTCTTGGCGGCCGCGCGGATCATCGCAGGGCCGCCGACATCGATGTTCTCGACGCAATCGTCGTAGGCCTTGCCGGCCTTCAACGTCTCCTCGAACGGATAGAGATTGACCACGAGGAGATCGATGGCGCCGATGCCGTGGGCGGCGAGCGCCGCCTGGTGCTCGGGGTTGTCGCGGACCGCGAGCAGGCCGCCGTGGACGGCCGGATGCAGGGTCTTGACGCGTCCGTCCATCATCTCGGGGAAGCGCGTCACTTCGGCGACCTCCGTGACGGCGAGCCCGGCCTCCGACAGGGTACGGTGCGTGCCCCCCGTCGAGACCAGCTCGACGCCGAGGCCCGCGAGCGCGGTGGCGAACGCGACGAGCCCGTCCTTGTCCGAGACGGAGAGGAGGGCGCGGGTCACCCGGATGTGGTCGCGCGGCATGTCGGTCGTCCGTGTCGCCGGAGGAATTTTTCGCGCGGTAGCACGGATGGGGCCGGGGCGGCCAGTTGCGGTGCGGGAAGAGGCGGGTTTTGAACGGGGTTCTGCGCGTTTCCTTGAGTCTCTGCCGTCAATCCGGGGCGCGACAAGCGAACCCGGACACCACGACGGGCTGCAACGCCGGGTATGGCCACGCATGACGGATGGAGTGCACGCCTCCGGGTCCGGGTGCTGCTGCGCGGCCCCAGGATGACGGAGAGAGGACGCTCGCCCAGGGTCGGAAACGAAGACGACCCGGACGCTGTCGCGCCGGGCCGCCTCGATCTCGCTTCGAACCGCTCAGCCCGCGCCGAGGATCTTGTCGATGGTGATCGGCAGGTGGCGGATGCGCTTGCCCGTGGCGTGGAACACCGCGTTCGAGATCGCCGCCGCGACCCCGACGATGCCGATCTCGCCCACGCCCTTCACGCCGAGGGGGTTCGCCCGGTCCTCCTCGTCGACGAAGATCACGTCGATGTCGGGAATGTCGGCATGGACCGGCACGTGGTACTCGCCGAGATTGTGGTTCATGAACCGGCCGATGCGGTGGTCGAGCATCGATTCCTCGTGCAGAGCCGAGCCGATCCCCATGACGACGCCGCCGAGGATCTGGCTGCGCGCCGTCTTCGGGTTCAGCACCTTGCCCGCCGCGATCGCCGAGACGACGCGGGTGCAACGCACGACGCCGAGTTCCTCGTCGATCTTCACCTCGGCGAAGATCGCGGAGTGAGTATAGGCGTTGAACTTCTCCTCGAAGTCCTTGTCAGGCGCGGCCTCGGCGGTGGCCTCCAGTTTTTCCGTGCTCGTCGCCTTCATCATGTCGGTGAGGGCGACACTCTTGGAGGGATCGCCTGAAACCTCGATACGGCCGTTGGTGAAGACCACGCGCTCGAAATCGACGTTGGCGAGCGGCGAGCCGTCCATGCCGCGCGCCAGCTTGAACGCCTGCTCGGCGATGTCGCGGCAGGCCTTCATGACCGCGGTGCCCGAGGAGGCCGCGGTCCACGAGCCGCCGGCCACGGGGGCCTGGGCCAGTCGCGTGTCGCCGAGCTTCGTCGTCACGTGGTCGAGCGGGAGCCCCAGCGTGTCGGCGGCGATCTGCGTCAGGATCGTGTAGGTGCCGGTGCCGATGTCGCCGGTCTGGTTGCCAACCTCCAGCCGCCCGTCGGAGCCGAGCACGGCGCGGGCGCTCGATTGCATCATCATCGATTCCCAGATGCCGGTCGCCATGCCCCAGCCGACCAACTCCTTGCCTTCGCGCATGGAGCGGGGCTCCGGCTTGCGGCTCGCCCAGCCGAAGCGCTCGGCGCCCTGACGGAAGGCCTCGCGCAATTCCTTCGAGCCGAACGGCTTGTCCTCGGTCTGGTCGCCCTCGGTGTAGTTCTTGAGGCGCAGCTGCAACGGGTCCTGGCCCGAGGCGTAGGCGAGTTCGTCCATCGCCGTCTCGATGGCGAAGACGCCCGTGACGGCCCCCGGTGCCCGCATGTCGCCGGGCGTCGGCGTGTCGAGCTTGGTGATGCGGTAGGTGAGCGCGACGTTGTCGCAATCGTAGAGGACGCCCGACCAGTTGACGATCACCTCCTGGTAATCCTCGTAGGTCGAGGTGCCCTGCACCGCGTCGTGCTTGAGCGCCTGGAGCTTGCCCGAGCGGTCGGCGCCGAGCGAGACGGTCTGGACGGCTTCCGAGCGGTAGGTGAAGGACCACATCTGGTCGCGGGTCAGCGTGACCCGCACCGAGCGGCCGAGATCCTTCGCGGCGAGCATGGCCAGGAAGAGCTGGTACTGCGGGCGAAGCCCCGAGCCGAAGCCGCCGCCGAGATAGGGGTTCAGGACCCGCACCTGCTCCGGCTTCAGGCCGAAGGCGCTGGCGATGTAGTCGTGCGTGTTCGCGACGCCCTGGATCTTGTCGTAGACCGTGTAGGTGCCGTCCTTCTCCACGACGACGGTCGAGGCGTGCGGCTCCATCGGGTTGTGGTGCTCGTCGGCCATCCGGTACTGGCCGTTGACGCGGATCTCGGCCCCGTCATACGCACCCGCGGCATCGCCCCACGGCTCCGGCGGCGGCTTGATGCCGTTGCGCTTCGTCGGCGGATCGTAGGAGTCGGACGCCTGCGCCGCCACATCGGTGAGCGGGGCGGCGGTCTCGTATTCGACCCGTACCAGCGAGGCGGCGTAGCGCGCCGTCTCGAAGTCGTCGGCGACGACGAGCGCCACCGGCTGGCCCGAGAACACGATCGTGTCGCTCGCCAGCGCCTGGAACGGCGCGCCGGGAGGCGCCACCGCGTCCTGATAATCCTCCGGCTTCTGCGAGGTGGCCGGGCGGTTTTCGTGGGTGATCACCTTGACGACGCCGGGCACGGCTTCGGCCGCGGCGGAATCGATCCGGGTGATGCGGCCCTTGGCGATGGCGCTCGACACGACGACGCCGTAGGCGAGGTCGGGCGCGGCGAACTCGCCCGCGTACTTGGCAAGGCCAGTGACCTTGGCCGGGCCGTCGATGCGGCTGACGGGTGTGCCGACGAAGCGGTCGCGGCCGGCCGCCGGGCTGAACTGGACGGTCATGGCAGCTCCTTACTGGATGCGCTTGTCGGACTGGGACTGGGGCGTGCCGGAAGCGGCCTGCTCCAGGCCGCGGACGATGGCGCGGCGCGCCAGCTCGATCTTGAAGCCGTTGGTCGATTGCGGCTTGGCCTCCCGAAGGATCAGGTCGGCAGCCGCCGCGAAGGTCTCGCGGGTGGCCGGCTTGCCCTGGAGCAGCGCCTCGGCCTCCTGATTGCGCCACGGCTTGTGGGCGACGCCGCCGAGCGCGAGCCGGGCGGTGCGGATCGTTTGCCCATCGAGTTCGAGCGCGGCGGCGACCGAGACCAGCGCAAAGGCATAGGACAGCCGGTCGCGCAGCTTCAGGTAGGTGTAGTTCGCGGCAAACGACTTCGCCGGAAGATCGACCGCAACGATGATCTCGCCGGGCGCGAGGTTGGTGTCCTTGGCCGGATCGTCGCCGGGCAGGCGATGGAATTTGGCGATCGGGATCGAACGGTCGCCGTTCGGCCCGCTCACCTGCACCACGGCCTCGAGCGCGGCGAGCGCAACGCACATGTCGGAGGGGTGTGTCGCGATGCAGTGCTCGCTGGCGCCGAGGATCGCGTGGATGCGGTTGACGCCGCCGATGGCGCTGCAACCGGTGCCCGCCTCGCGCTTGTTGCAGGGCGTGGCCGTATCGTAGAAGTAGTAGCAGCGGGTGCGCTGCAGCAGGTTGCCGCCGGTCGAGGCGGCGTTGCGTAGCTGCGCCGAGGCCCCGGCCAGGATCGCGCTCGACAGGAGCGGGTAGCGCTCCTTTACCTGCGCGTCGTAGGCGACCGTGGCGTTCGTCACCAGAGCGCCGATGCGAAGCCCGCCGTCCCGCTCCTCGATGTCGCGCAGCGGCAGGCGGGTGATGTCCACGAGCCGGCCCGGCCGCTCGACATCGTACTTCATCAGGTCGATCAGGTTGGTGCCGCCCGCGATGAAGCGGGCCGCCGGGTCGGCGCCGAGCGCCTGCACCGCCTCCGCCACGGTGTTCGGGCGGACGTAATCGAAGCGGTTCATCGGGCGCCTCCCTGTTGCATCACGTCCTCGATGGCATCGACGATGTTGGTGTAGGCGCCGCAGCGGCAGATGTTGCCGCTCATCGCCTCGCGGATCTCGTCACGGGAATGGGCGTGGCCCTCGTTCATCAGGCCGACCGAGGAGCAGAGCTGGCCCGGCGTGCAGTAGCCGCACTGGAACGCGTCGTGCTCGACGAACGCCTCCTGGATCGGGTGGAGGCTGTTCTTGCCCTCGCGCGCGGCGAGGCTCGCCAGCCCCTCGACGGTGGTGATCTCGGCCCCGTCCTGCATCACCGCGAGCGCGAGGCAGGAATTGATGCGCGTGCCGTTGACCAGCACCGTGCAGGCGCCGCACTGGCCATGGTCGCAGCCCTTCTTCGTGCCGGTGAGGTCGAGCCGCTCGCGCAGGAGGTCGAGAAGCGTGGTCCAGGGCGCCACCTGGATCTCGCGGCGCTCGCCGTTGAGGGTCAGGCTGATGCCGATGGTCCCGACTGCGCCGGGCGAACCGCTGTCGATGAGCATGGATGGTGTCCGTGGCGAGGCGGCGCCCCGCGGCCGCCCCGAGGATGATCTCCCGGGGCCGGGCAGGGGTTCGCGTCATGGGAGGGCGGGCGAGCCCGCGCCGGGTCGTTTCCATAACCGTTCCAAGGTGGAGCCGTTCCGGGTGGTCGATCACGGATCGGCCACCTCTCGGTGGATCGTCGGACGCTGCGCGGTGAGGCTTTCCGTAGCGGCACGGCGATGTTAGCTCCGGCGAACACAACGCCGGTTCGGTGCTCGTGGTGATCCCTAAGTGATTCACCGAGGCAGCACAGCGGATCGGCTCGTCCGCGAGGAGCCCATGTCCGCGACGCTCGATCCCGTCCTCAACGACATCGACCGCGACCTCGACGGCGCGCTGGAGCGGCTGTTCGCGTGGTTGCGCATCGCGTCGATCTCGACCGATCCGGCCTATGCCGGCCAGTGCCGCGAGGCGGCCCGCTGGCTCGAAGGCACCCTGACCGCGCTCGGCTTCGAGACCAGCGTGGAGGAGACCTCGCTGCATCCGGTCGTGCTGGCGCACCGCCCCAAGCCGGGCGTCCCGCACGTGCTGTTCTACGGCCATTACGACGTGCAGCCGGTGGACCCGCTGAACCTGTGGCAGACGCCGCCGTTCGAGCCGCGTCTGGCCGGCGATGGTGACTCCAAAAAAATCGTCGCGCGGGGGGCGTCGGACGACAAGGGTCAGGTGATGACCTTCGTCGAGGCCTGCCGGGCGCATCTGGCCATGAACGGCGACCTGCCGGTCGGCGTCACCATCCTCGTCGAGGGCGCGGAGGAGAACGGCTCTCAAGGGCTGCCCGAATGGGTCGCGCAGAACCGCGAACGCCTGAAGGCCGACGTGGCGCTGGTCTGCGACACCGGCATGTGGGACCGGGAGACCCCGCAGATCACCACCTCGCTGCGGGGCTTGGCCTATTTCGAGGTCAAGGTCACCTGTGCCGACCGCGACCTGCATTCGGGCTTCTTCGGCGGCGCGGCGGCCAATCCGATCCACGTCCTCTCCAAGATCCTCGCGGCTTTGCACGACGACGACGGCCGGGTGACCCTGCCGGGCTTCTACGAGGGGGTGCGCGAGCCGCCGGCCGACCTCGTGGAGCAATGGCGCGGCCTCGGCCTCACCCCGGAAAAGTTCTTGGGTCCCATCGGCCTCAAAGAACCCGCGGGAGAGCGCGGGCGGCTGCCGATCGAGCTGATCCAGTCGCGCCCGGCCTGCGACGTCAACGGCATCATCGGCGGCTATACGGGGGAGGGGACCAAGACTGTCATCGCCTCCCAGGCCTCGGCCAAGGTCTCGTTCCGTCTCGTCGACGATCAGGACCCGGAAAAGCTCGCCAAGACCTTCGAGGCCTTCGTGCGCGAGCGGGTGCCTGCCGACTGCTCGGTGGAGGTGATCTGCTACAAGGGCTCGCGCGCCGTGGCGCTCCCCTACGACATGCCGCAGCTCGACGCCGCCAAGCGGGCGCTGGCCGAGGAATGGGGCCGCGAGGCGGTGGCCGTGGGGGCCGGCGGCTCGATCCCGATCGTCGGCGATTTCAAGCGCATCCTCGGTCTCGATACCCTGCTGATCGGCTTCGGCCTCGACGACGACCGCATCCACTCGCCCAACGAGAAGTACGAGCTGTCGAGCTTCCACAAGGGCACCCGCTCCTGGGCGCGCATCCTCCAGGCGCTCGCGGACGCGCGGGGCTGATGCGAACACAGCATCATCCCACCCATCCCCCTCATCCTGAGGTGCTGCGCAGCAGCCTCGAAGGAGGGCTCCAGCCAGCCGCGCGATCCCTGGAGCCCTCCTTCGAGGGCGACGCTACGCGCCGCCTCCTCAGGATGAGGGCGCGGGTGGGACGGTGTCCGCTTCCCGCATGAGCCCCGATCCGACGCCGGGCCGGCTCTTCGCCGGCTCCCAAGGCACCGCCGTGCTCCGCTTCCCCCTGCCGCCGGCCCTGCCGATCCCACTCGGCATCGCGGCGCCCGAGGGCGTGACGCTCGCGACCTGGGCCTTTTCCGGCATGGAGGAGGGCGCCGTGGGCGGCCCCGTCTGCCTGCTCGCCCTCGAAGGCATACCCGGCGGTGACCTCACCCTCGCCACCCATTTCCGCGACATCCCGATCCGCCCTGAACCCCGCGCGCCGGATGTCCTGAGCGCGGCGGAGCGAGCGCTCCTCGCCCGCGCCCTGCTCTCGGCCGGCCCGAGCGGCCTCACCGTGCTGGCCGGGTTGCTCCCCTTGGTCGAGACGGCACTCGCCGCCTTCACGCCCGCCGCCGACGCGCCGGCGCTGATTCCCGAGGCATCGGGCTACGCGCTCACCGGCAAGGACGTCCCGCACGCCCTGCTCCTCCGCTCCGAAGCCGGCTGGGGTTGCGCCCGGGTGAAGTGCGCGCGGCTCGGTTTCGCGGGCGGGCCACGGGTCGGTCTTGTCCTCGATCCACTTTGGGGCACCCCTCCGATGAGTGCCCGGGCCGCCTTCGCGCTCCACGCTCACGGCTTCGTGCCGCTCGCCGTCCGGGCCGCGTGATGGCGCGCGAACCGGCCGTCCTCGTCCTCGCGCCGATGCCCGCCGCGCCTGCGAGCGCGGGCAACCGCCGCCGGCTCGTCGCCACCTGCGAGGCTCTGGCCCGCGGCGGCTTCGCGGTCGATCTCGCCTATCTCGCCCACGAGGATCAGGTCTATCGCCGCTTCGGCCAGCACCCGCCGACCGACCTCTCGGCGATGGAGGAGACGTTCCGAAACGTCTTCCTGATCGAGCCGCGTGCCGTCATCCCGCTCAAGACGCGCGCGCCCTGCTTCGGCATCGACGAATGGTGCCCGGCGGAAGCCGGCGAGTTCGTCGCCTGGTACTTTTCGCAATATCCCGAGACCCGCGCCGCGCTGGTGAATTACGTCTTTCTTTCGGCCGCGCTCGAGCGGGTGCCGCCGGGCGTGCTGAGGCTGATCGACACCCACGACCGCTTCGCGGATCGCCAGACCCAGTACCGGCCGTTCCGCGCCGAGCCGAACTTCTTCTACACCGACGCGGCCGGCGAGGCGGCGGGCCTTGCCCGCGCCGACGTGGTGCTGGCGATCCAGGCGGCGGAGGCGCGCCACTTCGCCGAGATTTCCCCGGCCCGCGTCCTACTGCTGCCGCCGCTGTTTCCTCCGCAACGACCCTTCGCGGTGCCGGAACGGGTCGCCCGCATCGGCTTCCTCGGCCACGGCAACGACCCCAACCTGTTCTCCATCGGCCGCTTCGCCCGCGCCTGGGCGCAAGGCTGGACGCCGGACCGGCCCGAACTCGTCATCGCCGGCGAGATCTGCCGCAGCCTTGCCGGCCTCGAGGGGCCGGGCGTGCGGCTCCTCGGCTATCTCGACAGCCTCGCGGATTTCTACGCGCAGGCCGACCTCGTCGTGGCGCCGATGCTGATGGGCTCGGGGCTGAAGATGAAGGTCGGCGAGGCCCTGTCCTACGGCCGCCCGGTGATCGGCACCGAGATCGGCCTGGAGGGCTTCGAGCCGGAAGACCCGGCCCATCGCTGCCGCGACGCCGAGGAGGTGAAGGCGACGGTGCTGGCTGTGGTGGAGGACGGGCAAGCGTTGGCTCGGCTGACGGCGGCGAGCGAGCGGCTGTTTGCACGCTACGCGGACGCGGCGGAGACAGCGGAAGCCGAGCTGATCGGACTTCTCGTTTCTCACCACGAAGGCAGAGGTGCCCCCTCTCCCCGCACGCGGGGAGAGGGTCGCGATGACCTTGTCGTCATTGCGACGAGCGGCAGCGATGGTGAGGGGGCCTTGCCCGATGAGACTCATCCTACAACGCCCCCTCACCATCGCCTGCCGGTTCACTTCGGCGACGACGGGGTCGCCGAAGTCCTCTCCCCGCGTGCGGGGAGAGGGGATGCGCACGGCGCGTCCGCCTCACCCGAAAACATCGTCCTCACCGGTGGCGGCATCACGATCACCGGCGAACACTCCGCCCGCTCCCGTCCCGCCACCGATCCCGACCTCGGCATCCTCGTCGCCATCGAGCGGCGCCCCGGTGACGGAAACGCTGCGTCCTACGCGCCGGAGCGGCGGCGCTGGTTCGCGCGGGCGGCGCAAGCGGAGGGGCCGGTGCCCCGCCTCGGCGCGCTCGATGTCGCGCTCTCGCCCGAATGGGTGCGCAGCCGCGCGCTGCTCCCCGCTGCCCGCACCGCCCTGGCGCTGGCCTTCGCCGACATGGCGGCGGATTGGGAGGCGGTGGGCCGGATCGTCGGGCGGGCCGGCGAGCGAATCGAGATCGCGACTGGGCTTCCCGGCGTGCTGGCCTCCGGCGCTCATCCGACCGCGGCCTTCCTGATCGGCGAGGACAGCGCAACTGAACTGCGCCTGGAGCGCGTCACGCCGCTGCAGATCCGCTCGTCCGGCGCCTACGCCGACCTTACCGGCCGCCTGCCTGCCCCGGTTCCGGTGAGCCTGGGCCTGCGCGCCGAAGCGCAGCCGCCCGCGGGCGCGCGCCGCCTCCTACTGCTCACCGATGACGGCGTCGGCCGCATCAGCCTGGAGGCGTCGTGAGCGACACGCCCGTCATTCCCCGCCTCGACACCGTCGATCCCGGCATCGGCCGCCGTGCCGCCTTGGTCGAGGCCGCGCTGATCTGGGAGGCGATCCACCGCAACGGCGTGCGCCTCGCCTTCCGGCCCGAGCCCGAACCGGACGTGTCGGTGGTGATCGTGGCGCGCGACGCCCGCCATCTCCTGGCGCTCACCCTCTACCGGCTCTGCGCGGGCCAAGCGCTCGCGGGCGTGACCTTCGAGGTGATCCTCGTCGACAACGCCTCGAGCCGAGAGACCCGCAGCCTCTATCCCCGCCTCGACGGCGTGACGCTGATCGAGAACGAGGAGAACACCGGCTTCGGGCCGGCCTGCAACGCGGGCGCGGCAGGCGCGCGGGGGCGCCTCCTCCTGTTCCTCAACCCCGATGTCGATCTGATGCCCGGCGCCCTCGCCGCCATGACGGCGACGTTCCGGGATCATGCGGAGGTCGGCATCGTCGGCGCGCGCCTCGTCTTCCCCGGAGGATATCTTCAAGAGTCCGGCGCGGGCTTTCGCGACGATGCCGCGCTCACCTATCCCAACGGGCGCGGTGACCCCGACCCGCTGGCCCCCGAGCATGCCGCGACCCGCGATGTCGGCTACGTGTCCGGCGCCGTGCTGATGATCGAGCGCGCCCTGTTCCAAAAACTCGGCGGCTTCGATCCGCTCTTCGCCCCGGCCTATTACGAGGACACCGATCTCTGCCTGCGCTGCCATCAGGCGGGGTGGCGCGTGCTGGTGCAGCCGCGGGCCACCGCGATCCACTACGAGAACGCCACCAGCGCCAAGCGCGAGGCGGTGGAGGCGCTGCTCGACCGCAACCGTGCCCGCTTCCTCGACCGCCATCGCGAAAACCTGTTCGCGCAGGGGCCGCAGCCGCGGGCGGGGGCGAGCCTCGACCACGACCCCTGGCGGCTGCGGGTGCTCTACGTCGACGACCGGGTGCCCCATCTCGATCTCGGCGCCGGCCTGCCGCGGGCCAACGCGATCCTCAACGCCATGGCGGGGCTCGGTTACAGCGTGACCTTCTTCCCCAATTACGGGGCGGATGCCGAGGAGGCGCAGCGCTACCGCGACCTCGACGAGCGCATCGAGATCCACCACGCGGGCGGCGACGAGGGTTTTGGCCGGCTCATCCAAGAGCGGCGCGACCATTACGACGTGCTCTGGGTCAGCCGTCCGCACAACATCCTGTTCGTGCTCCAGGCCCTGAACGCGCTCGGCCTCGATCCGCGCGGCTTCGTGCGCTCGCGGGTGATCTTCGATTCGGAGGCCCTGTTCTCGCTGCGCGACTTCGTCACCGAGGCCGCCACCGGCGGCAGTGCGGTGGCGGCCGATCTCGCGTGGCAGGCCGAGCGCGAGTCGCGCCGCTTCGGTCTCGCCGACGCCGTGGTCTGCGTCTCGTCCGCCGAGGCGCGGGTGCTCATGCGCTACGCCGCCTGCAACGTTGCCGTGCTCGGCCACGCGCTCGCCCCGCCCGACCGGCCGACCCCGGATTTTGCCGAGCGCTCCGGCTTCGTCTTCGTCGGCGCGCTCGGCCGCGAGGGCCAGCCCAACGTCGATTCCCTCGACTGGTTCTTCGGGAGCGTCTGGCCGCTGGTGCGGGCCGCGCTGCCGGACGCGACGCTCACCATCGTCGGCGAGATCGCCGACACGATCCGAGACCGCTTCCGTCGCGACGGCGTGCGCATCACCGGCCGAGTGCCGCACACCGAACCCCATCTCGACGCCGCCCGCGTCTTCCTGGCCCCGACCCGCTTCGCCGCGGGCATCCCGCACAAGGTCCACGAGGCGGTCGCCCGCGGCCTGCCCTGCCTCGCCACGCCGATCCTGTCCGAACAACTCGGCTGGCCCGACGGCACCGGGCTGATCGCCCGCGACTGGCGCGACCCTGGGGCCTTCGCGGCCGCGCTGATCCGCCTGCACGAGGACGCCGCTCTGTGGCGCGCCGTGCGCGAAAGCGGCCTCGCCCGCATCTGTGCGGAGTGCGACCCGCACGCGTTCCGGGCCGCAATCCGCGCATTGTGCGAGGCGCAGGTGGTCGCATGAACCGCCTCGTCGCCCTCGCCTCGGGCCTGCTGCGCCGCGCCCTGCACGGAAAAGTGCCGCGCCTGTTCGACGCCGCCTATTACCGCGCCCGCAATCCGGGCGTCGCCAAGAGCGGCCTCGACCCGTTCCTGCATTACGTCTGGCTCGGCGCGCGGAGGGACCGCAACCCGAACGCGGATTTCGACACCGCCTTCTACCGCCGCCAGAGCGGGCCGACGCGGCTCGACCCTGTGCGCCACTATCTGCGCGAGGGTGCGGCCAAGGGACTCGACCCGAGCCCGGCCTTCAGCACCGCCCTCTACCTCGCCCGCTACCCCGACGTGGTGGCGGCGGGCGTCAACCCGCTCGTCCACTTCCGCAACGACGGCCGCGCCGAGGGCCGCGAGGCCGCACCCTCGCCGATCGAGCCGGACCGCCTGCGGGCGCTGGACGGCGTGGCCGAGGACCACATCCTGATGCTGCCCGATGCCGAGGGCGGGCGCTTCTCGCTCGCCCTGGAGCGGCACTCGGACCTCGATCCCGCGGCGGAGTTCGCCCCGCGGCTCTGTCTCCAGCTCTGCGTCGACGGCCTCGAATACGACGCGCTGCTCGATGCGCTCCGCGCCTTCGAGGCGGGGCGCCAGGACAGCCTCGCCCTCGACATCGACACGAGCGCCGGTCCCCACCCGCCGATGCCGACGCAATTGCTCGCCTTCGAGCGCTGCTTCCTCGCCCGCTCGGATGAAGGCCGGACATGGAGCCTGCGCTACGCGGAACTGCGGGTGTGGGACCTGCGCCTGAAGCGGCCGGGCGTCGCGGCGGTGTTTCCGGGTGGGGGCTTCTCGGCGCGGCGGCTGGCCAAGGGGGAGGGCTGGCCGGCGATGTGAGTCCGGCTCCGGCGACGTTCACGCGCGCCGCTGCTCGCACTTCGCCCGGCATGCCGGGGGAGGTGCGACGTCCTGTACCGGATCCTCCGCCCGGATCACTCCGAGACCGGTGCGGCCCCCGGTTCGGCCAGGGCCGCGATCTCGGCGACCGAGCCGGCCTGGGCCTCCACCACCGCGGCGGCGGTGACGTTGACGATGCCGCGGGCCGTCACCGAGGTGGTGAGGATGTGGGCGGGCTTGGCCGGGCCGATCAGGAGCGGGCCGACCGGCAGCGCGTCCGCCAGCACCTTGGCGAACTGGAAGGCGATGTTGGCCGCGTCGAGGTTCGGGAAGACCAGGATGTTGGCCGTGCCCTTGAAGCCCGATCCGGGCAGCACCCGGTCGCGCACCAGCTCGGACAGGGCCGAATCGGCCTGCATCTCGCCGTCGACCTGAAGCTGGGGCGCGCGGGCGCGGATGCGTTCGAGGGCGGCGCGCATCTTGCGGGCGCTCGCCGAATCCGACTGGCCGAAATCCGAGTGGCTCAAGAGCGCGATCTTCGGCGTCAGGCCGAAGCGCGAGACGTGGCCGGCGCAGGCGATGGCCACGTCGGCGATCTCCTCCGCGCTGGGATCGGGGCGGACATGGGTGTCGGCGAGGAAGAAGGCGCCCTTCTTCGTCACGATCAGGCTCATCGCCGCGAAGTCGAGCACGTCCGGGCTCTGGCCGATTATGTCGCGGATCACCCGCAGGCGCGTCTCGAACCGGCCCTCCAGGCCGCAGATCAGCGCGTCGGCCTCGCCGCGGCGCACCATGAGCGCGCCGATCACCGTGGTGTTGGTGCGCACCAGGGTGCGGGCGAGATCGGGGGTGATGCCGCGCCGGCCCGCCACCTCGAGATAGGTCGAGACGTAGGTGCGGTAGCGGGGATCGTCCTCCGGATCGATCAGCGTGAAGTCCTCGCCCGGCCGGATCGACAGGCCGAAGCGCTTGATGCGCGTCTCGATCACCCGCGGGCGCCCGATCAGGATCGGGTGGGCGACCTTGTCCTCGACGACGGCCTGGGAGGCGCGCAGCACCCGCTCGTCCTCGCCCTCGGCGTAGACGACGCGCTTCGGGTTCTCCTTCGCCTTGGAGAAAATCGGCTTCATGATGAAGCCGGAGCGGTGGACGAAGCGGTCGAGCGAATCCGCGTAGGCCTGGATGTTCTCGACCGGGCGACCGGCGACACCCGAATCCATCGCCGCCTGGGCGACGGCCGGGGCGATGCGCAGGATCAGGCGCGGATCGAACGGGCTCGGGATCAGCGAGTGCGGGCCGAAGGGGCGTGCCTCGCCGCCATAGGCGCGGGCCACCACGTCGGACGGCGTCTCGCGGGCCAGAGCCGCGATGGCCTTCACCGCCGCCTTCTTCATCTCCTCGTTGATCGCGTGGGCCCCGACATCGAGCGCACCGCGGAAGATGTAGGGGAAGCACAGGACGTTGTTGACCTGGTTCGGGAAGTCCGAGCGCCCGGTGCAGATCATCGCGTCGGGGCGCTTCTCCTGCGCCAGGTCGGGCATGATCTCGGGGTAGGGGTTGGCCAAAGCCATGATGAGCGGCTTCTCGGCCATCTTCTCGAGATATTCGGGCTTGAGCACGCCGCCCGCCGAGAGGCCGATGAACACGTCGGCGCCGCCGATCACCTCGGCCAGCGTGCGCGCCTCGGTCTCCTGGGCGTAGACGTCCTTCCAGCGGTCCATCAGCTCGGTGCGGCCCTTGTAGACCACGCCCTTGATGTCGGTGACCGTGATGTTTTCCCGCGTCGCCCCGAGCGACACCAGCAGGTTCAGGCAGGCAAGCGCCGCCGCGCCCGCGCCCGAGGTGACGATCCTGGCCGCCGAGAGCTGCTTTCCGGCGAGTTCCAGCGCGTTGAGGACGGCCGCCGCGACGATGATCGCGGTGCCGTGCTGGTCGTCGTGGAAGACCGGGATGTTCATCCGCTCGCGGCAGCGCTCCTCGACCTCGAAGCACTCCGGCGCCTTGATGTCCTCGAGGTTGATGCCCCCAAAAGTCGGCTCCAGCGAGCAGACCACGTCGACGAGCTTGTCCACGTCCTTCTCGTTCACCTCGACGTCGAACACGTCGATGCCGGCGAACTTCTTGAAGAGGACCGCCTTGCCCTCCATCACGGGCTTGGAGGCGAGGGGGCCGATATCGCCCAAGCCCAGCACCGCGGTGCCGTTCGTCAGCACGGCGACGAGGTTCTGGCGGATCGTAAGGGTGGCGGCCTCCTGCGGATCGTCGTGGATCGCCATGCAGGCGGCGGCCACGCCCGGCGAGTAGGCGAGCGCGAGGTCGCGCTGGTTGCCGAGCGGCTTGGTGGCCTGGATCTCCAGCTTTCCGGGTTTGGGCAGGCGGTGGTAGACGAGCGCCCCGGACTTCAGATCCTCGGACATGTTGTCGGCCATGACGCCGTCCTCTCCCGTTCTTGCCGCGCCGGTCGCGTCCCCGCTTCGTGGAGGGGCGCATCGTTGAGGCATCTGTTGCAACGGCTGAGGCGGGGGCGCAACCCGCACAACGAGACCCGGCTGCACCTCGAAGCCCTGGCGCGACGCTGGAATTTCTCAATCGGTGCATACTCTTACGGCCGACCGAAGGTGCGCTTCCCCGAATCGGGCCGGCGGCTGACGATCGGCCGCTATTGTTCCATCGCCGACAAGGTCGAGATCCTGCTCGGCGGCGACCACCGGCTCGACTGGGTCTCGACCTATCCCTTCGCGGCGATGTCCGGGTTGTGGCCCGGTGCCGATGCCCCCGAGGATTACCATTCGTCTCGTGGCGACGTCGTGATCGGGCACGATGTCTGGCTCGGCTCGGGCTGCCTGATCCTGTCGGGCGTCACGGTCGGCCACGGCGCGGTGGTGGCGGCGCATGCCGTCGTCACCCGCGACGTGCCGCCCTACGCGGTCATCGCCGGCAACCCGGCCAGGATCGTGCGGCGGCGCTTCGACGAGGCGACCGTGGCGGCGCTGGTTGAGGCGGCGTGGTGGGATTTTTCGCACGCGACGGTGATGCGGTGGGTGCCGTTGCTGCAGAGCGGGCGGGTGGAGGAACTGATCGCGGCGGTGCGGGCGGAGCGAGGGGCGTCCGCAGGCGGAAGGGCGCTGCGCTAGGGATTTTGTCCAGCCTGCCACGGATCGATGACCGGCACGCCGGCGGCGAGGAACGGAGAGGTGTCGCGCGTCGCGACGGAAAAACCTCGCAAGGCTGCCGTGGCGGCGATGTAGCCGTCCGCCCGGCCGATCGCCCTGCCCGCCGCTTTCGCCCGTGCCATGAACTCCGCGTAGACGCGGGAGGCTTCGAGGTCGAAGGGGAGGACACGGTCCGTAAAGGCCGGCAGGACCTCGCCGTCCAGCCGTTCTTGGAAAATTCTCTGCCGCTTGCCGGACGGCATCGTCGCTACGCCGAGGCGGAGTTCGGCCACCGTCACGGCCGATAGGTAGAGGGTGTCGATTACCTGCGCGTCGAGCCAAGCCACCACGCTGGCGTCGGGCGCCGCCTTCCACGCCTCCGAGATGACGTTGGTGTCGAGGACGATCATTCGAAGGTGATCGGCTCGGCGGGCGTCCTGTCACGCAGCCCATCGAACCGTGCGGCCTCCGCTTCGGTCAATCCACCCGCGTCCCGGGCGATCGAGGCCAGGAGCGAACCGAGCTTCAGACCGTCTTCGGGTTTGGTCGCCCGCTCCAGGATGTCGCGAATCTCGGCCTCGGTGCTGCGCCCGTGCCGTTCGGCCCTGAGGCGCAGCGCGCGGTGGAGCGCGTCGGGGACGTTGCTGATGGTGATGGACGGCATCGGCGGCTCCTACGGCAGGCGTCAGGATAGGAGAAATGCCCGCCCCACCTCAACGGCCGGTGCCCACCGCGCCGTTGCGACGCCGCCGCGATTGACGTAACCGGCCCGCTCGCTTGCCAGGAACTCCGAACGATGTCCGACCAGCTTCCCGACCGCCTCTCGGTCAACCCGAACAGCCCGTTCTACGACGAGGCGGTGCTCGCCCGCGGCGTCGGCGTCCGCTTCAAGGGCGTCGAGAAGACCAATGTCGAGGAATACTGCGTCAGCGAGGGCTGGGTGCGCCTTTCCGCCGGCAAGACCCTCGACCGGGCCGGCAACCCGATGACGGTGAAGCTGAAGGGGCCGGTCGAGCCGTACTTTCGCGAGACGCCCGAGGGCTGACGGCACGAAAAAGGCCGGCGCTCCGAGGCACCGGCCTTTTTCGTTCGGGCTCGAAGAAGTCCCGAAAAAATCAGTTCCGGGCGGCCATCATGTCGTGGGACAGAACGGTGAGCTTGCCGATGAGGCTCGCCACGTCGCCGTGGGCGCAGGACCATTGCGTGCCGATGGCGCCGCCGTCGTGGGAGACCGAGACCACCGCGACCGAGCGCAGCTTGCCCTCGCGGGCGAGCTTGAGCTGGTCCTGCAGCACCTCGATGATCGAGGCGACGTTCTCGTCGGCGACCGCCTCGGTGGCGGCGGACGGGAAGGCGACCACATTGGCGTCGGTGAGGGCGCGTTCGATCTTGGACATTCAGGCGACTCGACGAGGCTTGAGGGCGGAGCGGCCGAGGGGGCCGGCATTGAGGCGGTCCACGAGATGGGCGAGGCGGTCGGGCAGGGCGCTGTCGCGCTCGACCGAGAGGCGCTTGCCGATGGCGTAGGCGACCCCCTTGGTCACCCGGCCGACCGTGAGGTCGGCCTTACCCATCTGGGGCGGAAATCTGTCCGGCTTGTCGGGATCGACCATCGCTTCCTCGCTCTCGGACATGGCGTAGAGCGAACTTGCGCGCCGCAACGCGTCATGAAAATGGCAAGGAGCCGGTCTCGCTTGCGCATTTCCCTGGCTGTGGCGCGGGGGTGACACTTTCCGCGAGCCCTGCGTCAGCGCGGATCGCGCCAGCCCGAGCCGGACGGTGCGGCTACGGCCGACGAGGGGCCGGTGCTGCCGGTGGTGGCCGGACGGGACGGCTCCGCAGCGGCAGGCGGCTCGGCCATCGCCGAGCGGCGCGGCGCAGGGGCGCGCAGACGCGCCTGGCGCTGCTGGGCGTGCCGGCGCGCGGCGGCGCGGGATCGGCGGGCGGAGCGGGGACGGGCCTCGCTGTTCGAACCGATGACGCCGCCGGCCACCGCGCCGACGACCGCGCCGATCGGCCCGCCCACCAGCGCGCCCGCGACGGCGCCCGCGCCGACCCCCATCGCGGTGCGGCTCTCGGCCCGCGCGGGCGCGGAGACCGACAGGCCGGCGATCACGGCGAGGCCGAGACAGGTCATTCGCATCAGGTTCGTCCCCTCGATGAAGTATGGGGACGCCTGTGACGGTCGATCTTGACGAAAGGGTGACCCGTTGTCGGGGGCGGCAACTTCGGGAAGTCAGCAATTGCCGCGCTTGTTCTTCGTTATACCCGCGCTTGCGCCGCCTTGAGCGGTCGGCGCAGCGCCAGAACCGGCGGCACGGTGGCGAGCGCGGTCGCGGCTGCCGCTAGCAGGCCCGCGGTCTCGCCCATCCGGTCGGCGAAGGCCCCGTAGGCGATGGGGGCGAGCCCGCCGGAGCCGATCACCGCGGTGTAGAACAGGGCGAAGGCTCGGGCCGTGTCGCCGCGGGGCGCGAGGTCCGGCACGGTCCCGTAGAGGACCGAGGAGGTGCCGTTCAGCGCGATCCCGAGCAGCGGCAGCAGCACCAGCGTCGGCCCGAGCGGCAGCGGCAGGAGGGCAGCGACGAGGAGCGCGGTGACGATCTCGGTCGCGATGACGCTGCGCACCACGCCGACCCGCTCGCCGAGCCAGCCGCAGACCGCCTTGCCGAAGGCGCCGCCCGCGAAGACCAGCGCGAGGGCCAGCCCCGTGGTCGCGCCGGTGCCGCCCTTGGCCTCTAGGAGGAACGGCAGGAACAGCAGCGTGCCCATCCGGGTCGCGGTGTCGAGGGCGCCGACGCCCATCAGCAGCGCGAAGTTTTTTCGGGATTGGCCTGTGTCGCCTCCCGCCGCCCGCGCCGGTGCCGGGGCGAGGGGCCGGCTGGGCAGCACCGCGACGAGGGCGCCGACTGCAACGAGCCCGGCCAGCGCCATCAACCCGGCGACCGGGCGCCATGCCATGAGCCCGAGCAGCAGGGCGACGGCGACCGGAAAGGTCGCCTTCCCGATGTCGCCCGCGAAATTGTAGATGCCGAGCGGCCCGCGCGCGGCCCGGCCGTAGGCTTCCGAGACCAGCAGCGAGGCCCGCGGATGCTGGATGCTCGATCCGATTCCGGCGAGGACGAGGCCGGCGCAGAGGCCGAACAGCCCGCCGCTCAGGCCCATCACGACGAAGCCCGCCGCGGCGATGAGCGTCGAGAGCGCGAGCGCCGCGCGGATCGAGAGGCGCCCGGCGAGCCGGTCGGCGGGGATCTGCAGCCCGCCCATGGTGCCGTAATAGAGGCTGCGCAGTGCCGCCACCCCGGCATAGGACAGCCCGAACTCCGCCTGCCAGACCGGCAGCAGCACGTAGAGCAGATCGGTGTAGCCGTCGTGCACCGCGTGCGCGAGGCAGGCCCCGCCGAGGCTGCGCCGCCGGGTGGCGGCGCAGTCGTCGTGGGTGGCTTCAGAGAGCGGCAGGGCTTGGCTCACGGCAGGGTTCTCCGAAGCGATCGGCTCGATCACACACGGGTCGATCAATCCGGATGCGGCCACGCTCCCCTCTCCCCGCCTGCCTCAATCGAGGCCGCTTTGAGCGCGTGTTCCCCTCCCCCTTGCGGGGAGGGGTAGGGGTGGGGGTCGGGCAGAAGGCACCGCCTCCGCCTCATCCGGAACCACCCCCACCTCCATCTCCTCCCCGCAAGGGGGAGGAGAGGCGCCCTTCCGGCTCGCCGCGTGACGGGTGGGAGGAGACTGTTTCATCCAAACGGTCGACCCGATCCGTCGCCGCTTCTAGACCCGTGAGCTTTCCGCGATCAGCCCCGTCCTTCTCACGCGTACCGTGCTAAAACCTCACGCATGCGCCGCCTTCCTCCGCTCAATGCCCTACGCGTGTTCGAGGTCGCCGTGCGGGCCGGGAGCTATGCGGCGGCCGGCACGGAACTCGGCCTCACCCATGGGGCGGTCAGCCGGCAGGTCGCCGCGCTGGAAGCGTGGCTCGGGCAACCGCTCTTCGCCCGCGTCGGGCGGCGGATGGTGGCGACCCAGGCCGCGCGGGTGTTCGCCGCCGAAATCAGCCTCGCCTTCGACCGGTTGACGGAAGCGGCGGAAGCCTGCGGCCGGCCGGTGGCGCCGCGGGTGCTGCGGGTGAGCGCGCCGACGACGTTCGCCATGCGCTGGCTGATTCCGCGGCTCGAGGGTTTTCGCGTTGCGCGGCCCGACACCGAGGTGACGGTCACGACGACCACGACGCTTCAGGAAGAATTGCGCGGCGGCTTCGATCTCGCGATCCGGCGCGGCCCCGAGCCCTGGCCGCAGCACCGCGCCGTGCCCTTCCTCCCCGAGTTCGACACGCTGGTGGCGAGCTCAGGCCTGCTGGCGCGGCGCCCGCTCGAACATCCCGGCGATCTCGACGGCCACGTTCTGCTGGGCACCCAGACCCGGCCGGGCGACTGGGTTGCGTGGCTCGCTGCGGCCGGGGCGAGCCGGCCCGAGGGCGCGCCCACCCGCATCTTCGACCACTTCTTCGTGACGCTCCAAGCGGTGGAGGACGGCGCCGGGCTCGGCATCGCGCCTTTTCCGGTGCTCGACCGCGCAGTGGCCGACGGCCGGCTCGCCGCCCCCTTCCCGGAGATCACGGTCGAGCGGCCGGGCTACTTCGTGCTGACGCCGTTCGACGCCGACAAGACGCCGGCGCTGACGGCCTTCGTCGACTGGCTCGTGGCGGAGGGCGAAAGCTCGCTCACAATTCCCCGGTGAGGAACTGCGCCCGGCCGTGGCCGAAGGACCAATCCTCGTCGGTGTTCTCCACCGTCGAGACCATCACGTCGGCGGGCGCGATCCCGCAGGCGGCCTGGAGCTTCTCGGTGAGCAGCCGGTAGAACAGCTCCTTCTTCTCACGCCCCCGCGGCCGGGTGATCATCTGCACCACGACGACGTCCTTCGTGCGCGGGATGTCGAGGCCGGTATCCTCCACGATCATCCGGGTCGGCTTGTGCTCGGTGACGATCTGGTAGCGGTCGCCGGGGGGCACGTTGAACGCCTCCAGCATCGCCTCGTGCGCCGCGTCGAGCAGAGCTTTGAGCTCGGCGTCGCTGCGGCCTTCCATGAGGTCGAAGCGCATGAGGGGCATGGGTGACTCCGGACAAGAGAGAAAGTGCGGCCTCTGGCGGTCGCCGGCCGCGTGGTTAAGGTAGAACCGCGCCCGGCCGCTTCCAACCGAACCGGTTCTCCCGTATTCCGTATGCAAAATGGTGCGGTGCGGCAAAGGCGCCGGCCTGACGGATCGGCTTTACGGAGGAGACCATCGATGTCGGATTTGCGGTTGCGCCGCAGCGTGCTCTACATGCCGGGCTCGAACGCCCGGGCGCTCGAGAAGGCCAAGACCCTTCCGGCCGATTCGCTGATCCTCGACCTCGAGGACGCGGTGTCGATGGAGGAGAAGGAACTGGCCCGCGAGCAGGTCTGCGCCGCGGTGAAGGGCGGCGGCTACGGCCATCGCGAACTCGTGATCCGCGTGAACGCCCCGCAGACCCCCTGGGGCGAGGGCGATCTGCGCGCGGCGATCGAGGCCAAGCCCGACGCGATCCTGATGCCGAAGGTGTCGTCGCCCGCCGTGCTGGAGAGCATCGCCGACCATCTCGAGGCGCTGGACGCCCCCGAATCCATCGCCGTCTGGGCGATGATCGAGACGCCGGCGGCGATCCTCAACATCCACGAGATCGCCAAGGCCCGGCGCGACAGGCGCACCCGGCTCACCTGCTTCGTGCTCGGCACCAACGATCTGGCCAAGGACACCTGGGCGCAGCTCGTGCCGGGCCGGGTGCCGATGCTGCCCTGGATCATGCTGACGCTCGCCGCCGCGCGGGCCGAGGGCCTGACCATCCTCGACGGCGTGTGGAACGACATCTCGGACGTGGACGGCTGCCGCGTGGAATGCCGGCAGGCGCGAGACCTCGGTTTCGACGGCAAGACGCTGATCCATCCGAACCAGCTGGAGCCCGCCAACACCTCGTTCGCCCCGACCGAGGAGGAGGTGCGCCGCGCCCGCCTCGTCATCGACGCGTTCAACCTGCCGGAGAACGCCAAGCGCGCGGCGATCAAGGTCGAGGGCCGCATGTACGAGCGCCAGCATATCGGCATGGCGCGGCGCTCCGTGGTGTGGTCGGAGACGATCGCGGCCCGCGACGCGGGCAGTCGCGATGCGGGCAGCCGCGACGCGGGCTCGAAAGCCTGACACCACGAAAAAGGCCGCGCCCCTTTCGGGACGCGGCCTGCCTCACGCCGGGGGGCGAGGGGTGTTACCAGCCGTAGCCGTAGCCGCCGTAACCACCGCCGTAACCGTAGCCGCCGCCGTAATAGGCGCGGCGGTAGGCACGACGCGGCGCGTAGTAGCCGTCGTCGTAGTAGCCGACGCTGCGGTAGCCGTAGGCGGGACGGGCGTAGCTGTAGCCATAGGCCGGGGCGTAGCCGTAACCGCCGCCATAGCCGCCACCGTAATAGCCACCGCCGTAGCCGTAGCTGTTCGAGGCGGCGGCACCGACGAGCGCGCCCGCGGCGAGGCCGCCGATCACGCCGGCGGCGATCGCGCCGCCGCCACCGCCACGCCAGCGCGCCTCGGCGCCGGTCGAGGTCAGGGCGCCGACGCCCAGCACGGCGGCGGCGGAGAGGACTGCGAGCTTCTTCATTGCGTCATACGCTCCGAAAGGTTGGATCATCGATCCGATGGCACCCCAACGGCGGTGCAGCGGAATCGGTTCAATCCTGTATCGATGAAGCTGATGCTACGTCCTGCCGCATGAACGCGCGTTCAACCGGCCATTCAGCCAATCGTCAGCTTGGCCGGACGAGTTCCAAATCACTGGAACGTGAGCCCACGCACCGGATTAACCTTGGCTGTACGGGTAGGCCTCAGCGCCGCCCGCCGACCTCGTCGAGATGGTCGAGCAGCATGGCGGGATCGTCGTAGACCCGGACCGCGCCCGAGCGCTCCAGTTCTTCCGTGCCGTAGCCGCCGGAGAGCAGGCCGACCCCGAGGCCGCGGCAGCGCCGAGCCGCCAGCATGTCCCAGATCGAGTCGCCGACGATCACCGAATGCTCGATCGGCGCGTTCAGGCGCTCGGCCGCCGCGAGGAACAGGTCGGGATCGGGCTTGGCGTATTTCACGTCGTCGCGGGTCACCACCGGCACGCGGGCCGGATCGACGCCCAGCGCGACGAGGTTGTGGCTCGCCGTCTCCATCCGCCCGCTGGTCGCGATGGCCCAGGGGATGCGGTTGTCGGTGAGCGTCGTGAGCAATTCCTTGGCGCCGGGCAGCGGCACCACGCCCTTCGAGAGCCGGCCATAGGCCGCCGCGTGCAGGCGGCGCAGCCGGTCGATGCGCTCGGGATCCATGTCGAGCCCGGTCTCGCGTAGGAGCTGGTTGGTGAACAGCCCGCCGCTCATCCCGATCTTGCGGTGGATGCGCCAGACCGAGAGCGGGATTCCCTCCTCGTCGAGCGCCTCCTTCCAGGCCAGCACGTGCTGGTAGACGCTGTCGACGAGCGTGCCGTCGAGGTCGAACAGGAAGACGGTCTCGATGCGCATGGCGGCCTCCGGAAGTCTCACGGGACAACGGATGGCAGGCGAAGGCGATGCACCTGCACGGCATTGACCTGCGGGGGAGGCCGGGCTTTGGCTCCCCCAAGGCCCATCATGCTGTTCACCCATCTCGCCGACGACCTCTTCCGCCCGCTCGCCGCGCCGAGCCGCGTCTTCAACGCGGCCCTGCTGCTGCACCTGCACGCCACGGTGTTCGGGGACAGTGCCGAGCCCCTGCGCAAGGCTGACCTGATCGTGGCCATCGGCGAGTTCTCAGGCGGCTGGTCGCAGGCCGAGATCGCCGACGACGAGACCGCGCCCGCCGACCCCATCGAGCGCCGCTCCTACGTCTACCGCCGGCTGGTGGAGGCGGGCTGGCTGGTCGAGCGGCGCGAGCGCTACGTGCCGGTCGTGGATTTCGACCCCGAGGCCCGCCTGCTGATCGAGGAGCTGGCCCGGATCGACCGGGGCGAGACGCGCTCCTACGGCGGCGCCGTGCTGGAGGTCCTGGGGGCGCTGGAGAGCGCCATCGCCAGCCCGGCCGACCGCTCGGAGGCCCTGCGCAATGCGGCGAAAGCCGCCCGCACCTTCCTGGCCCACCTGCGCGGATTGGCGGGAGGCCTGCGCAAGGTTGAGGAGCGCATCCTGCGCGAGCCAAACGTCGGCGCGGCGCTCCGGCTCTACTTCGAGGAATTCGTCGAGCGTCACCTCGTCTCCGACTACCGGACGCTCCACACCCGCTTCAATCCGTTCCGCTTCCGCTCCGGCATCGTCCGCGAGGCGGGGCGCGCCCTGCGCGATCCGCTGACGCTCCGCGCGCTCGCCGAGGGCAACCTGCGCGAGGGCCGGGCCGGCGATCTGCCGGCCGCCGAGCGGATGGCGCGCACCGACCTCGTTGAGATCCTGGCGATCTTCGAGGGGCTCGATCCGCATCTCGACGCCGTCGCCTCGGTCGTCGCCCGGCTGGAGCGGCGCATGGCGGCGACTTTGCGCTATCGCGAGCCGCGCGATTCCGCCCGGATCGAGCGCGCCGCCGCGGCGCTCCGCGCGGCCGGCGCGGCGCCCGAAGATGCGTTTCCCGCCATGCCGGTCCCGGAGGTGTCGCTGCTGCGCCCCCCGATCGGTCCGCCGCAGCTCACCAACCCGCGGATGCCGCGCCGCGCCATCGAATCCGAGCCGCTGCCGGAGATCGAGACCGATCCGGCGATCGAGGCCTTCGTCCTGGCCAAGGACGCCTTCCGCCGCCGCACCACCGTGACGCCGGAGCGCATCGCCGCCTTCCTCGATGCGCACCTCGCGCCGGGCCGTCGTTTACGCGGCTCCGACATCACGATTGCCGACGTCGATGCCTTCGTGGTGTTCCAGCGCCTGCGCGAGATCGACGTGCTGTTCGACGGTTCCTTACGCGCCCGCTACCGCCTCGCGCCGGGCGAGGGCCGGCTCTCCAACGGCTGGATCGACTGCCCCGACTTCTCGATCGAGCGCGTCGCCGAGGCGAAGAGCCGCCGACCCGCCGTCCAGACCCGATAGCCCCATGCTCGACGCCTTCCGCGCCATCCTCGACGGGGACGAGCCGCCCCCGCCCGGCAGCCCCGCCCCGAGCGAGGAGGAGCTGACCCGCGCGCTTCAGGTGATGCTGAAGGGCCAGTGCGTCTACGCGGCGACGCCCGGCATCGGTCGCTCCTACGAGCTGGCCCGCCACTACGCGCCGTTCTTCCGCGACTACTTCGCCTGCCTCGGCTACCGCTTCGAGGTCGCCCACCGCGACCAGATGGTTTTCTTGAGCCTGCCGCCCGACGGCGTGCGCCACGACGCGCAGAGCGAGCGCCTGCGCAAGGACGAGACGCTGGTGCTGCTGGCGCTGCGGCTCGCCTACGAGGAGGGGCTTCGCGATTCGCGCGTCGCCACCGACGGCACGGTGGACTGCACCACCGACGACATCGCCGACTCGATCCGCTCCGCCGCCCGCTCCGACCCGCCCGACGAGGCCCGGCTCATCGAGATCCTGCGCCTGTTTGCCCGCAAGGGCGCCCTGCGGCTCGGCGAGCGCGACCGGCTGGAACGCGTGACCCCGCTCACCGTGATGCCCGGCATCGCTGTGCTCTCGCCGGATGCCTGGATGGATCAGGTCCGCGCCTGGGCCGCCGCGGGGGAGGGGAGGGGTCCCGCGGGCTGACCGCGCGGAGCCTCCGTCTTCCGGGGTGCCGGGGCTCAGAAGAAGATCGGCCGCGCGCTCGCCGCGTGCTCCACGAGCACGGCGCCGGAGGCCGGGTCGACCTCCTTCAGCACCGCGTCGTAGCCCCACAGGTCGGCGAGGTGCTGGAGCACGCGCCGGGCATCCTCCTTCTGCAGGGTGATGCGGTTGAGCGCCTTGTGGTGGAGGATGAGCTTGCGGTCGCCCTCCAGATCGACGTCCACCACCTCGATGTCGGGATCGAGCCACGCCACGTCGTATTGCCGGGCAAACGAGCGGCGCATCTTGCGATAGCCGCGCTCGTCGTGGATCGCCTCGACGCGCATCTCCGGCTCGTCGGGATCGTCGGTCACGTGGAACAGGCGCATGTCGCGCATGAGCTTCGGCGACAGGAATTGCGCGATGAAGCTCTCGTCGCGGTAATTCTCCCAGCAATCGCGCAGCACCGACATGGCGTCCCCGGTGCCGGCGATGTCGGGGAACCACTCGCGGTCCTCCTGGGTCGGCTGCTCCACGATGCGGGCGATGTCCTGCATCATGGCGAAGCCCAGGGCGTACGGGTTGTGGCCGCCGAAGGAGCGGTCGTCGAAGTTCGGCTGGCGGATGACGTTGGTGTGCGAGGTCAGGAACTCGAGATAGGCCGCCTCGCTGAGCTGCCCCTTCTGCGACAGCGCATTCATGATCCGGTAGTGGCAGTAGGTGGCGCAGCCCTCGTTCATCACCTTGGTCTGGCGCTGCGGGTAGAAATACTGCGCCACGAGGCGCACGATGCGCAGGATCTCGCGCTGCCAGGGGCGCAGGCGCGGGGCGACCTTCTCAAGGAAGTAGAGGATGTTCTCCTGCGGCAGTTCGAGCAGCGCCTTGCGCCGCTCCAGCGCCGGGTCGCCCTTGGCCGCACCCGCCTTGGCGGGCAGCGTGCGCCAGAGGTCGTTGTAGATCTGCTCGCCGTGTTCTTCCCGCTCGCGCTCGCGCCGCTGCTCGCTGGCGAGATCCGGCCGCTTCTTGCGGGGATAGCGGTGGACGCCCTGGCTCATCAGAGCATGGGCCGCGTCGAGAACCTGCTCGACGGCCCCATGGCCATAGCGCTCCTCGCAGCGGCTGATGTAGCCCTTGGCGAAGTCGAGGTAGTCGAGGATGCCCTCCGCGTCGGTCCACTGCTTGAACAGATAGTTGTTCTTGAAGAAGTGGTTATGGCCGAAGGCGGCATGCGCGATCACGAGCGTCTGCATCGTCGCCGTGTTCTCCTCCATGACGTAGGAGATGCACGGATCGGAGTTGATGACGATCTCGTAGGCGAGCCCCATCAGGCCGCGGCGGTAGCTCGCCTCCTGCTGGGCGAAGTGCTTGCCGAACGACCAGTGCTTGTAGAACAGCGGCATGCCGATCGAGGCATAGGCGTCGAGCATCTGCTCGGCGGTGATGATCTCGATCTGGTTCGGGTACCAGGACAGGCCGAGTTCCGGCCCGGCCACCGCCTCGCAGGCGTCGTGGATGCGCCGGATCGTGTGGAAGTCCCAGTCGTTGCCGGAAAACAGCAGCTCGCCGGCCGGCGGCGCTGCGGACTTCGTGCGGTTCAGGCTGGTCACCATCCCGGCCATTCTCCTCGACGCGTTCTCCCCTCCCCCTTGCGGGGAGGGGGAAGGGGGTGGGGGTGGTTCAGGAGGAACCGCTCAAGGTGCCCTCTGCTCGACCCCCACCCCTGACACCTCCCCGCACCCAGGATCGGGCCTGCCCGATCCTGGCTAACATGATGCAGATTTCGGGCAAGCCCGAGATCTGTGGGGAGGGGAAGAGCTCTTACGCCTCCGCCTTCGCGTCCTTGCGGCCGAACAGCTCGCGGAAGACCGGGTAGATGTCGCGGCGGTGGTTGACCTTGCGCATCGCCAGCGGCTCGCCCGCCTTGGCCAGCGCCTCGTAGGTCCGCCACAGGGTGGTGCGGTGCTCGACGAAGCCGGCGCGGGGGCCGTTCTCGTCGCCGACTTCCAGATAGGCGAAGTGCTGGCAGGCTGGCAGGATGTGGGCGCGCAGCAGTTCCGTCGAGGTCGGCCCGTCGGAGGACACGTTGTCGCCGTCGGAGGCCTGCGCCGCGTAGATGTTCCAGTCGTCGGGCGAGTAGCGCTCGGCCACGATCCGCTTCATCTCGACGAGCGCGGAGGAAACCAGCGTGCCGCCGGTCTCGCGGGAGCCGAAGAAGGTCTCCTCGTCCACCTCCGTTGCCTTGTCGGTGTGGCGGATGAAGACGATCTCGACGTGCTTGTAGCGGCGCGTCAGGAAGATGTGCAGCAGGATGTAGAAGCGCTTCGCGAGGTCCTTCATGTGCTCGGTCATCGAGCCCGAGACGTCCATCAGGCAGAACATCACGGCCTGGGCGATCGGCTTCGGATAGGGCTCGAACCGGCGGAAGCGCAGGTCGATCGGATCGACGTAGGGGATGCGCTTCGAGCGCTCGCGCAGCGCTTCGAGCTTCAGCAGCAGGTCGGGCAGGCGCGGGTCGTCCGCCTCCCTGGCCTCGGCGACCTCGGCCTCCAAGGCCGCCATCTCCTCGAGCTTGGGCCGCTTGAGGGCGATGCGGCGGGACATCGAGTTGCGCAAGGTGCGCGACAGCGCGAGGTTCGCGGGTGAGCCCGAGACGGTGTAGCCGGCCCGGCGCAGCCCCTCGGTCTCGACGATGGCGAGCCGCCTCTTGGCGAGGTCGGGCAGTTCGAGGTCTTCGAGGAAGAGGTCCAGAAATTCCTCGCGCGTCAGCACGAAGTGGAAGGCGTCCTCGCTGTTCTCCGAGCCGTCGCCGCCTTCGCCCGCGCCGCCGCCCCCCCCGCCGCCCGGCGGGCGCTCGATCCGGTCGCCCTCCACGTAGGTCTTGTTGCCCGGCAGGATGTAGTCCTGATGCCCCGTGCCGGGCTGGCGCGAGAAGCGCGGCTCGCGCACCCCGTCGCCCGGCACGGTGATGCGCCCGTCCTTGCCGAGATCCTTGATGTCCTTCTCGCGGGCGGATTCGCGCACCGCCCGCTGAGCGACGTCCTTGACCCGGCGCAGGAAGCGCTGGCGGTTGGGGAGGCTCTTTCCGCCTGGATTGAGCCGACGGTCGACGATGTGCATCCGGTGTCGCTCAGCGCCTGTTCGTACGTCCCGCTTGGCGGAACAAAGGTGCATAAGTGCGGCGGCGGATGCGAGAGCGGGGATGTCCCGCTCAGCCCGCCTGCTTCACCCGCATGTACCATTCCACGAGCCGCCGGACCTGCCGCTCGGTATAGCCCCGGGCGGTCATCCGGTCGACGAACTCGCCGTGCTTCTTCTCGGTCTCGCTGTCCTTCTTGGAGCCGAAGGAGATGACGGGCAGCAGTTCCTCGACCTGGGAGAACATCCGCCGCTCGATCACCTCGCGCAGCTTTTCGTAGCTGGTCCACGAGGGGTTGCGCCCACCGTGCTGCGCCCGCGAGCGCAACGCGAACTTGACGACCTCGTTGCGAAAATCCTTCGGATTGGCGATGCCGGCGGGCTTCTCGATCTTGGTCAGCTCCTGGTTCAGGAGTTCGCGGTTGAGGAGCTGGCCGGTCTCGGCGTCCTTGAAGTCCTGATCCTCGATCCAGGCGTCGGCGTAGTCGATGTAGCGGTCGAACAGGTTCTGCCCGTAATCGTGGTACGATTCGAGATAGGCCTTCTGGATCTCGTGGCCGATGAACTCGGCGTAGCGCGGGGCGAGCTCCGTCTTGATGAACTCCATGTAGCGCTTCTCGGTTTCCGGCGGCAGCTGCTCGCGCCGGATCGCCTGCTCCAGCACGTACATCAGGTGGACCGGATCGGCCGAGATTTCCGTCGTGTCGTGGTTGAAGGTCGCGGCCAGCACCTTGAAGGCGAAGCGGGTCGAGATCCCGTCCATGCCCTCGTCGACGCCGGCGGTGTCCTTGTATTCCTGCATCGAGCGGGCGCGGGGATCGACCTCGCGCAACGACTCGCCGTCGTAGACCCGCATCTTCGAGAACAGGTTGGAATTGGCGTGCTCGCGCAGGCGAGACAGCACCGAGACGCGGGCCAGCATCTCCAGCGTGCCCGGCGCGCAGGCGGCGGTGGAGAGTTCCGAGCCGGAAATCAGCTTCTCGTAGATGCGCTGCTCCTCCGTGACGCGGAGGCAGTAGGGCACCTTGATGACGTAGATGCGGTCGATGAAGGCTTCGTTGTTCTTGTTGGTCTTGAACGACTGCCACTCGGCCTCGTTCGAGTGGGCCAGGATCACGCCGGTGAAGGGGATCGCGCCGATATTCTCGGTGCCGACATAGTTGCCCTCCTGCGTCGCCGTGAGCAGCGGGTGGAGCATCTTGATCGGCGCCTTGAACATCTCGACGAATTCGAGGACGCCCTGGTTCGCCCGGTTGAGGCCGCCCGAGTAGGAGTAGGCGTCGGGATCGGCCTGGGACAGCGTCTCCAGCCGGCGGATGTCGACCTTGCCGACGAGGGACGAGATGTCCTGGTTGTTCTCGTCGCCCGGCTCGGTCTTGGCGATGGCGATCTGGCGCAGGCGCGAGGGCCGCACCTTGATCACCTTGAAGCGGGAGATGTCGCCGTCGAACTCGTCGAGGCGCTTGAGCGCCCAGGGGCTCATCAGGCCGGTCAGCCGCCGGCGCGGGACGCCGAAGCGCTCCTCGATCTCCCGGCCCATGGTCTCGGGATCGAACAGGCCGAGCGGGCTCTCGAAGACCGGCGAGACCTCGTCGCCGGCCTTGAGCACGTAGACCGGATGGACCTCCATCAGGGCCTTGAGGCGTTCGGCGAGCGACGACTTGCCGCCGCCCACCGGACCCAGGAGATAGAGGATCTGCTTGCGCTCCTCCAAGCCCTGCGCGGCGTGGCGGAAGAACGAGACGATCCGCTCGATCGTCTCCTCCATGCCGTAGAACTCGGAGAAGGCCGGATAGACCCGGATCGTCCGGTTCATGAACACGCGGCCGAGGCGGGAATCCTTGGCGGTGTCCACCATCTCCGGCTTGCCGATGGCGTCCAGGATGCGCTCGGCCGCGGAGGCGTACATCAGCGGATTGTCGCGGCAGGCTTCGAGATACTCGGAGAGCGTCATCTCCGTGTCGCGGCGCGCTTCGTATCCGCGAGCGAAGCTCTGGAACAGGTCGTTCGTCGAGTGCAGCGGCATTCGAACACCCCCTTCAGGCTGATGACAGCTTCATCCTGTCTCGGCTCGGATGCAACTGACATTGCGGGTTTTGTCGCAGCGCGAACATGCGGGGGGCTACGCGTCGCAAACGGGTCACACTCGAACGGGGCCTGCGGGTTAGCGGCCCCTCGACCCTTCTCGGGTTGGCGCAGGCGCGCCCCGAGCCATGCGTTTCGGGCCGGCGGAGGCCGCCGGCCTGTTGCGTTGCAGCAATGGCGGATGCCGGACCTTACAGGTCGGTGGTGTCCTTCTTCTCCCTGGCCTTGTCGTCGGGCTTATCGTTCCCCTTGCCCGCCTCGACGGTGATGCGGATGTCGCGCTTCTCGATCTCGCCGTCGGAGTTCTTGACCTCGACCACCACCGCGTCGGGGCCGGTATAGCCGGCATTGGCTTGGTAGAAGATCGCCTGCGCCTCGGTGTCCTTGTTCGGGCAGCGGTACTTGGCCGGGGTCTTCAGCTTGCCGCCCTTGGTGATGAGCGAGCCGAATTTCGGCGGCGTCGTCACCCGGATCTCCGGCATCGGCCCGGTCGAGCAATCCTTCTTGAGGTTCGGCACGATCACGAGGC
Source organism: Methylorubrum rhodinum (assembly GCF_014199935.1). Lineage (GTDB taxonomy): Bacteria > Pseudomonadota > Alphaproteobacteria > Rhizobiales > Beijerinckiaceae > Methylobacterium > Methylobacterium rhodinum. The sequence continues at coordinate 85,580 of NZ_JACHOP010000012.1, read as the reverse complement.
GGGCCGACTTCCCGGCCGGCACGGTCTCGCTGCGGGTCACGGTGGTCTGCGCCGCCGCGGTGCCGGCCAGCCCGATCCCGCTCATCCCCAGGGCGGCGGCGAGCACCAAGACCCGGGTCGCGGCCGGGCCGGGGCGGAGGGTGGAGATCGTGGGCGTCATCGGCGTTTCCTCGTCGTCGTGCTGGCCCGCTCCGAGGCCCGGGGAATCCGGTTCGGGGACGGGGGCAGGCGGCATGTGGGAGTGCGGACCGTTCCCGTCGAGACTCCTTGCGGAAAGGTTGGCGTCGGCGTCAGTGCTGGATCGCGGCGGCGACGGCGCCGGCCACGCGAGCGATCTGCACCTCGGAGAGTTCGCCCGCCAGCGTACGGGCCAGCACCGCCTCGATCCGGGCCCGCTCGCCGAGATCGGCGCCGGGCGTCGAGGGAATGTCGGCCTCCGAGAGGTCGCAGGCCTTGCGGATCGTCTCGGCGGCCTTGAGCAGGGCGGCGCGGTCGGCCGGGCCCATTTCCCAGAGCGGCGCCCGCAGCCGGCTGATGACGCGGCGCGCATCGCGGTAATCCCGATCGACCGTGGTCGAGGCCTCGATCTGGCTGACGAGGAACATCAGTTCCAAGACTTCGTTCGCGGCTTCCGGGCAGGCGCGCACGATCCGCATCATGCGGGCGATGAGTTCCTGAGTCGGTGACATCCGGGCGCGGGGGGAAGCCATGGCGCCTCAACGTGCCCACGCCGAGAAAGTTCGCGCCCTGCGACGGTGGGAACACGAAACCGTGAGACACGGCAATCACTTGCGCGCAAGCGAGTTGCCGTGCGCCGACGCCTCAGTCCCGTGCGTCCTGCGGCTCCGCATCGGCCTCGTCGAGCCCGGCCAGCAGCGCCCGGCAGGAGCGCAATTCCGACAGCACCGCCTCCAGCGTGGCGCGGTCCGAGGCGAGACCGTCGGCCGCCTCCTCGTCGCGGTCCTGCGGCGTCGGCGGGCCGGCCTCCGCCTCGCCCCGGCCGATCGCCTGGACGAAGCGCACGCCGTGCTCCTTGAGGATGCGCTGCGCGCCGCGGATGGTGTAGCCCTGCCCGTGCAGGATGCGGCGCACGCCCCTCAGCAGATCGACGTCGTCGGGCCGGTAGTAGCGCCGCCCGCCCGCGCGCTTCGTCGGCCGGATCTGGCTGAACCGGCTCTCCCAGAAGCGCAGGACGTGCTGGGGCACGCCGAGTTCCTCGGAGACCTCCGTGATGGTGCGGAAGGCGCCGGGACGCTTTTCGGAGTGGCTTTCGTCGGAGGCGAGCGGCAGCCCCATTCACGGCCTCGGGGGTTCGAAACTTTGAAGCAAAGCCCGGCGCGCCGAGCCCCAGGGAGCGGGCTTGAGTCTCAATCGTCGTCGACGTCGAGGCCGTTGACGGTGCCGCCGTTGATGCGCGCCTTGAGCACGTTCGAGGGCTTGAACACCATCACTTGGCGCGGCTCGATCTCGACCTCGACGCCGGTCTTCGGGTTGCGGCCGATCCGCTTGCCCTTGGAGCGCACGACGAAGGAGCCGAACGAGGAGAGCTTCACCGTCTCGCCCTGCGACAGGCACTGGCAGATTTCGGCCAGGACCGTCTCGACCAGGGCCGCCGATTCGGCCCGCGACAGGCCGACCTGCTGGTAGACGGCCTCGCTCAGATCGGCGCGTGTGACCGTCCGTCCCGTCATGCGCTCCCCTCCCGGCCGTGTTCCAGCCTGTCACGTATCTCTATGATCGGACACGCTAATCGGCGGGCGTTCGACGGTCAACCGAACCTTGGTCTTGACATGATTTGATCGCGCGAAGCGATCAAATCATGTTTTTTTCTCGCCTCAATCGCCGGCGCCCGCCTCCGCGGGCTTAGGCTTTCGCTCCGCTCGACGCCTCGGCTGAAAGCCGAGGCCGCTGCGCGGGGCGCTCTTCGCGCCCGGCCATACGGATTCCATACTGGTCAGCCTTCGGCGCCAGCCGCGGACGCGCCCGATTCTACCACCGGATCAGCGCGGCGCCCCAGGTGAAGCCGCCGCCGATCGCCTCGATCATCACGAGGTCGCCGGGCTTGATGCGCCCGTCGCGGCGGGCCGCGGCGAGCGCCAGCGGGATCGAGGCGGCGGAGGTGTTGCCGTGCTGATCGACCGTCAGCACCACCTTCTCGCGGGCGATGCCGAGCTTGTCGGCGGAGGCCTCGATGATCCGGCGGTTGGCCTGATGCGGCACGAACCATGTCAGGTCGTCCGCCGTGGTGCCGGAGGCGCGAAAGACCTCCTCGATCACGTCGGTGACGGAGCCGACCGCGAAGCGAAAGACCTCGCGGCCCTCCATCCTGAGCTTGCCCGTGGTACCGGTCGAGCCCGGCCCGCCATCGACGTAGAGCTTGGCGCGGTGGCGTCCGTCGGAGCGCAGGCAGCTCGTCAGCACGCCGCGGTTCGAAGCGTCGTTCTCGCGCGCTTCCAGCACGATCGCGCCCGCGCCGTCGCCGAACAGGACGCAGGTGGTGCGGTCTTCCCAGTCGAGCAGCCGCGAAAACGTCTCGGCACCGATCACGAGCGCGCGCTTGGCACCCCCCGTCGAGAGGAAGCGGTCGGCGGTGGCCACCGCGTAGACGAAGCCGGCGCAGACGGCCTGGAGATCGAAGGCGAAGCCGCCCTCGATCCCGAGCGCCGCCTGGATCTGTGTCGCGGTCGAGGGGAAGGTGTAGTCCGGCGTCGAGGTTGCGCAGAGCACGAGGTCGATGTCGGCGGGGGACAAACCGGCCTCGTCGAGCGCCGCCTGCGCCGCCCGCGTGCCGAGCACCGAGGTGGTCTCGTCCGGGCCGGCGATGTGGCGCTGGCGGATGCCGGTGCGCTGGACGATCCACTCGTCCGAGGTCTCGATCCCCCGCTCGGCGAGCGCCGCGTTGGTGACCACGTTTCCGGGCAGGTACGCACCACACCCGACCACGACGGAGCGCAGAAGCGCCATCGGATCCGTCCCTTCCTCAATTCCGACGGCTCGTGCGAGCCGCTTCTAGAACCGTATCCGACCTGATGCTTCAGGTCGGATACGGTTCTATGTTCTTGTTTTGCCGCGCATCCTTTCGACGAACCGGTGTCCACTTCGTCGGAATGCGCTCTAGCTCAGGCCGGCGCGACGGCGGGCGTCTGCTCCAGCATCTCCCGGATCGTCCGCATCAGGTCGTGCTGGGCCATGTCGTGGGCGAGATCGACCGCCGAGGCGAAGCCCTGCGCGTTCTCCGAGCCGTGGCTCTTGATGACGATGCCCTCCAGCCCGAGGAACACGCCGCCATTGGCCCGGCTCGGGTTCATCTTTTCGCGAAGCGCCGCGAAGGCCTGGCGGGCGAAGAGATAGCCGATCTTGGCCGAGAGCGTCCGGCCCATCGCCGCCTTCAGATACGTGCCGATCTGCTTGGCGGTGCCCTCGGCGGTCTTGAGAGCGATGTTGCCCGTGAAGCCCTCGGTGACGACCACGTCGGTCGTGCCGCGCCCGAGATCGTTGCCCTCGACGAAGCCGTAATAGGAGAAGTTCGACAACTCCGTCTCGCGCAGGAGCCGGGCGGCTTCCTTCACCGCCTCGTTGCCCTTCATCTCCTCGGTGCCGACATTGAGGAGCCCCACCGTCGGGCGCTCGATATCGAGCACGATGCGGGCCATGGCCGAGCCCATCACCGCCATCTCGACGAGGTGCTCGGCATCGGTGCCGATGGTGGCGCCGACATCGAGCACCACGCTCTCGCCGCGCACCGTCGGCCACAGGCAGGCGATGGCCGGGCGCTCGATGCCCGCCATGGTCTTGAGGCAGATCTTCGACATCGCCATCAGGGCGCCGGTGTTGCCCGCCGAGACCGCGGCCTGGGCCTCGCCGTCGCGCACGGCCTGGATCGCCCGCCACATCGAGGACTTGCCGCGGCCCTGGCGCACCGCCTGGCTCGGCTTGTCGTCCATGGCGACCGACACGGTGGTGTGGCGGATCTCGACCGCCCCCTTCAGCCGCGGCTCGGCCTCGACGAGGGGGCGCACGACCGCCTCGTCGCCGAACATCAGGAAGGTGGTCTCGGGATGCCGCTCACGGGCGATGGCCGCACCGGGCACGACAGTCGCGGGGCCGTGATCGCCGCCCATGGCGTCGAGCGAGATGCAAACGCGGTTCGACATGATTCCTTGGGACCGGAGGCCGCGGGGCGTCCTGCAGGGGGCGGTGAGGGCCTGATCGAGCCCGGTTCGGCGGCGCGCAAAATAGCGAGCATGCCCCGCCGGGCAAACAAAAACTGATTCTTCTGGGTTTTTTGCGTCGCTCAGTCGGTGCCGCCGAGCTTGGCCTTCAGTGCCTTGAGGTCGGCGAAGGGCAGCGGATCCTCCCCCGCGGTCACCGGCTCGAAGGCGACGCCGGGCTTGCGCGGATAGGGGTCGAGCCCGAGCGCCAGGAACTCGGCGGTGAGCGCGCCGAAATCGATCCGCCCGTTCATGATCGGGTCGGGCAGCTCGACATCCTCGGCATCGGTGTCGTTCAGGATGTCGGCGTTGGTGAACGCGACATCGACCGGCTCCTTCACCTTCGCCTCGAACGGCTCCAGCGTGACGGTACAGACCTGCGTCACCGTCGCCTCGACGCTGCCGCCGACATGGAGCCGGGTCAGCGAGCCGCCGAGCCGAAAGCGCCCGACGAGGTCGCGGATGCCCGGAATCTTGAAGTCGCGGGCGAGCGCGGCGCATTCCTCCGGGCTCGCCTCGACGGTGATCTCGGCGCGGTCCTTGTTCAGGCGCTCGACATTGACCGAGCGGGAGAGCGGTCCGGTCGGGGCGGTCATCTCAGGCCTCCTGCGGCGTGCCGCGATGGGTGGCGAAGGGGGCCGCGAAGGGGGCGGCGAAGCGGGGCCCCTGCGCCAGCAGGGCGTCGAGATCCTGGCTCCCGAGCGCGTCGGCGCTGGTCCTCACGTAACCTGCGAGCGCGTCCGCCGCCTCCGCCTCGTCCCGCGCCAGCACGTTGCGGGCGAGCGCCGCCGCGAGACCCGGCGCGTCGCCCGCGTCGAGCGCCGTGCCGTAGGCGCCGGCCCGGGCGTAGAACGAGGCGCCGAGCTTCTTGATGCGCTTCGACACGCCCATGTCGCCGACGCCCAATTCGCGCAGGCTCTCGTCGAGCTGCACGAACACCGAATCGATCAGCTCCTGGGCGACCTCGTCGGCGGGCGGCGGAAGGTGTCCGAGGCGGCGCAGCACGAGGATGACGTGCAGGCTCAGCGCCTCGAAGCGCCCCTCCACGGTGTCGGGCACGCCCATCGCCTCGTAGAGGTCGGGCCGGCGCGCCGCCTCGCCGATGCGCTGGTGCAGCGTCCGGATCGCCCGGCGCCTTTCCTGGGCGCGGCGAAAAAACCTTCCGATCATGCCGTCCACCGGATCGGCCGGGCCTGTGGCCGAGCTTGCCTTGTCAAAGCCATATCCCCGCGGTACGGCAACCCTCGACCAGGGTGCAAGTCCGAAGACGCGCGAGGGAAATCGTGCCGCGGACCTTGTCCCGCATGATGGAAACAGGGGGGCCGATGTCGCGCCGTCTCGTCTCGTCGCTCGTCCGCGCGACTGTCCTCGGCACGATCGCGCTCGGCGTCTCGGGCTGCATCGGCGAGGAAATCCGCCACGGCTACCAGATCGACCAGGCCGCGCTCGCCACGGTGAAGCCTGGCCAGAGCGCCGAGCAGGTGCTGCAAATCCTCGGCACGCCGTCGACCGTCTCCACCGTCGGCAACAAGTCCTGGTACTACATCAGCCAGACCACGAGCCGCACGGTGCTGTTCCTCGGCGAGCAGGTGCAGGACCAGAAGGTGACGGCGGTGTACTTCACCCCCGGCATGAAGGTGGAGCGCGTGGCGCTCTACGGCCTGCAGGACGGGCGCGTGTTCGACTTCATCGAGCGCCGGACCCCGTCGAGCGGCGCCGACCGCGCCTTCCTCAGCCAGCTCTTCCGCGGCCTGACCCGCTACGAGCCATTCGGCAGCGGCGCCGGCGCCTCCGTCGTCCCCGGCGCCCGCGCCGGTCAGTAAGCCACGGCTTCGACGATCTCGCCCGGCTCGCCGAACAGGTGGGCCGGCGCCTTTGCCGAAAGCGCCGCGCGCTCGGTGTAGCCCCAGGCGACCGCCCCGAAGGCGCAGCCGGCTTTGGCCGCCGCCTCGGCGTCGCGGATCTCGTCGCCCACCGCCAGCATCCGGCCCGGCGCCACGCCTGCTTCGCGCGCCACCGCCCGCAGATGCCGCGCCTTGCCGAACAGCGCGGCGCCGCAGGCGTAGTGGCGGATGGAGCCACCCGGCTCCCCGAGCGCTCGCCGCACCGTCGCCTCGCCGTTGGAGCTGACCACCGCGAGGCGAACACCCGCAGCATCGAGCGCACCGAGCATCTCCGGCACGCCGGGAAACAGCCGGATCGCGTCGGCGTCGCGCGCCGCGAGCGCGCGCATGTGCCGGGCGATCAGCGGCACCTTCCAGGCCGGAATGCCGAGATCGGCGATGATCGCGCGGGCGCTCATCCTCCGCAGCCGCTCGACCTCGTGGGTTTCCACGCGGCGGAAACGGTACCGGTCGGCCACGCCGTTCAGCACCGAGCAGAACCACGGAAAGGTGTCGGCGAGCGTCCCGTCGAAATCGAAGGCGACGATGCGGTAGGGCGGGGCCTTCGCGCGCGTGACGCTCACCGGCAAACGATCCTCCAAAACGACGACGGCCCCGCTCGCACGGGGCCGTCCTCCGATTCGACCGATCTTCGGGACGGCCTCAGGCCGCCTGCTTCTCCGCCGTCGGGTAGTCGACGTAGCCCTCCGGGCCCTGGCTGTACCAGGTCTTCATGTCGTCCTTGGCGAAGGGCAAGCCCTTGGCGATCCGCTCCGGCAGGTCCGGGTTGGCGATGAACGGGCGGCCGAAGGCGACGGCGTCGGCCTCGCCCGATTCCACCGCGGCCTGGGCGCGCGCGCCGTCGTAGTCGCAGTTCAGGATGACCGGGCCGCGGAAGCGCTCCTTGATGACCGGGGCGACGGGCGGCACGGTGGCCTTGCCGAAGGTGCCGTCCGGGCCCGGCTCGCGCATCTCGATGAAGGCGAGGCCGACGCGGTCCATCATCTCGGCGGCGAGCCCGAAGGTCTCGTGCGGGTTCGAATCGTCCACGCCCTGGATCGGGCCGTTGGGCGAGAACCGGATGCCGGTGCGATCGGCGCCGACCACGCCCGCCACCGCCTGCGCCACCTTGGTCACGAGCCGCACCCGGTTCTCGACCGAGCCGCCGTAGCGGTCGGAGCGCTTGTTCGAGCCGTCGCGGATGAACTCGTCGAGGAGGTAGCCGTTGGCGGCGTGGATCTGCACGCCGTCGAAGCCCGCGGCCACCGCGTTGCGCGCGGCGCGCTCGTAATCGGCGATGAGGCGCGGGATCTCGTCCTCGCGCAGAGCGCGGGCCTTTCCGTAGGGCTTCTTGCCCTCGTAGGTATGGGCCTCGTCGGGTGCCGTCGCCTCGGAGGGGGCGACCGGCGGCTCGCCGCCCAGGAAATCCGGATGGACGAGGTAGCCCATGTGCCAGAGCTGGCTGACGATGCGCCCGCCCCGGTCGTGGACCGCCTTCACCACCGGCTTCCAGGCCTCGACCTGCTCGTCCGACCAGATGCCCGGCGCGTAGGGCCAGCCGAGGCCTTCCTGGCTGATACCGGTGGCCTCCGAGATGATCAGGCCGGCGCCCGCGCGCTGGGCGTAGTACTCGGCCATGAGCGGCGTCGGCACGTGGGCACGGGTGGACCGGCCACGGGTGAGCGGGGCCATCAGGATGCGGTTCGGCAGCGCGATGGCGCCCAGCGTGATCGGATCGAACAGGTTCGGCATTCGGCTCTCTTCGGGATTTGGGCGCTGCCGGCCGGGAGACGGGAGCTTCGGGGCCGGGAGACGCGGGTAAGTACCCGCAACGTGGCCCCATCGGCCAGGTCTGCCAGTGCGCTGGCGCACGTCGTCGGTTGCGTCGCAGCGTGGGCAGAGATGGAAGCGCGCTGTCGAGCCTGCGGTTCCGGCGGTGCTCAGTCCGGGGCGAGCGCCTTCTCGTAGCACCACGCCTCCATGCCGTCCTCGTAATAGTCCGGCTTGGTCCCGTAGCGGGTGTAGCCGTGCCGCTCGTAGAGGCGGATGCCGGCGCCGTTGTCGGCCCGTACCTCCAGCCGCAGCCGGGTGCGGCCGTGATCGCGGGCGTCGGCCTCCGCCGCGTCGAGCAGCAGGGCGCCGAGGCCGTGGCCGGCCCGCGCCGGGGCGACGGCGATCGAGGAGAGCCGGGCGACGCCGCTGTTGCGCCGCCGCTCCAGGGTCGCGGCGCCGACCAAGATGTCCTCGCCGCCATCCCGCGCCAGCGCCACCAGCAGGCTCATGCTGGCCGAGCGGATCGCGTGGCGGATCGCCCGGCGCTCGGCCCGGTCGGTGGCGAAGGCGGCGTGCTCCAGGGCGACCAGCGCGTCGAGGTCCGCCGGCACGGCCGGGCGGATCGTCACCGCGAGCCCGTCGGCGTGGTCTTCGCGGCTCACGCCGCGCTCCAGGGGAAGGTCCATGTCTCGGTCAGCGCGTTCCCGCCCGCGTCGCGCAGGTAGAGGCGCAACTCCGTGGTGCCCGGCGCATCGAGGCGTATGTCGAGCGCCGCGCGAAACCCTCCGACATGCGGGTTCGGCACGATCGAGGTGGCGACGATCCGCCCTACGCTCGTGCTCGCCACCACCTCCGGCGGGGGCGCCCCGGTTGGGCGCTGGGCCAGCGCGCCGCCGCCGAAATCGATGAGGAAGCGCCGGGCGAGCCGGCCCTCCGGGTCGCCCTCCTTACGCGCCGCGCCGCTCGCCGCGGGCGTGGCCAGGAAGGTGTTGGCGACCTGCCCGTTCGGGTGGAGGCTTTCGCCGCCGACCGCGCGGATGCGGTAGGCCAGCCGCGCCGGCTGTCCGACCGGGTAGGGCACCTTCGGCCGCCAGAACGCGACGATGTTGTCGGCGGTCTCGTTGTCGGTCGGCAGTTCGACCAGCACGACGCTTCCCTCGCCCCAATCGCCCTCGGGCTCGACGAAGTAGCCGGGACGGCGTTCGTAGCCGGCCTCCAGATCCTGGTAGCTGGCAAAGGACCGGTCGCGCTGCATCAGCCCGAAGCCCTTCGGCGAGGCGACCGAGAAGGTCGCGACGCGCCGCTCCCGCGGGTTGTCGAGGGGCCGCCACAGCCACTCGCCCGAGCTCGCCGCGATCTGGAGGCCATCGGAATCGTGCAGTTCCGGCCGATAATCGTCGCTGTGGCCCCGATCCGTTTCGCCGATGAAATACATGGAGGTGAGCGGCGCGAGGCCCGCATCGTTCAGGTCGCGCCGCGGAAACAGCGTCGCGGTCACCGCCACGGTGGTCTCAGGGCCCGGCCGCACGGTGAAGCGGTAGGCCCCGGTCTGCGACGGCCCGTCGAGGAGGGCGTGGATCGTGCAGGTGCCGGGCTCGCCCTCCGCCTCGATCCAGAAGGCGCGGAAGGCCGGGAATTCCTCCGGCCCGCCCTTCGCTTCCGTGTTCACGGCCAATGCCCGCGCCGACAGGCCGTAAAGCTGATCTTGGCCGAGAAAACGAAAGTAGCTCGCGCCGACGAAGACGATCAGCTCGTCGATCACGTCCGGCCGGTTGAGCGCGGTGTGCAGGCGAATGCCGGCAAATCCCAGATCCTTCGGCAGGGCTGCGTCGAGCTTGGTCCGGCCGAGATCGAACAGCGCCGGATCGTAGGCGATCGGCGTGGCCATCCCGGCCTTCACGAGGCTCACCGCCACGGGCCGCGGATAGAGGAAGCCGAGGTGGAACAGTTGCAGCCGGAAGCGCCCGTCGGCACCGACCGGGAAGGCGCGGTCCGGCCGGAAGCGGATGTCGCGCCACGCATCGTAATCGAGCTTGGCCAGCACCTCGGGCAACGGCGGCACCGCGGCGTCGAACGGCGCGGCGGCGAGTCTTTTGGCTTCCGCCTCCACCGTCTCGAAGCCGAAGGGCGTCGCCTGCCCCCATGCGAGGGCGGGCAGGCCGGCCAAGCCGGCGGCGAGGCCTGAGACGACGGCACGGCGGGACGGCTCGGTCATGACTCCCTTCGGCTCGCATGTCGGCCCGCCCGAAGGCGCGGGCCAAGCTTCGGCCCGGTTCAATGGACCGTCCCGACGGGCTTGAAAAGGGTTGTCCTCCGCGGCGTTCCGGACGCCGGGAGGAGCGTACGCATGATCCGCGAAACTTCAGCCGGCAATGGGAGTGATGCGCGGCTGCCACGATCGCGTGAGGATAGGGAAGCGCCGGCTAAGGATGTGAGAAACCGCTTGTTTCCAGCCGGCACGATGCGTATATCCGCCTCGCCCAATTTCGCACGTGCCTGTGGCCGCGTGCCGGTTGGTGGGCATCCGGTCAACTGCCGGACAGCCGCCAGGGGTCTTAAAGGATCGATGGTCGCAAGGGGTGGATCCCTACGGCCGGCATCCGGGTGGCGACACCAGACCTCAACAACAACCGGCAGCCGGAGGCGAAACCGGCGAACCCCGCTCTCCACGGGGGACGCAGCTTAAAGCAACGACGAACGGGCTTTTTTGGTCTCGTCGGCCCTCCAAAGGCCGACACCGAAGAGGCTTGTTTCTCCTTGCCCGGCGTGCGGTTGGGGTTCCCCCATCCAATCCACGGCAGCTTCCGGGTGCTCTGCACTCGTGGCCGATCCCGCGTCTCCAAAGCGCGTGGACGGACGCGACGCATCGCCCCCTGACGCCGACGATCCGCGAGGGTCGTCACGATTCGATTCTCGCGCCCCAGACGGCGCCCTCGAACCTGTGGTGGGGACGACCAATGACCGATCGCATCCGCGATTACCTGCGCGCGCGCCGTGACCTCGGCCGGGACGAGGGTCCGGTGATGGTGCTCGACCTCGAAGTCGTGCGCGAGAATTTTTCGCAGTTCGCCCGCGCTCTGCCCGATACCCGCGTGTTCTACGCCGTGAAGGCGAACCCGGCCGCGGAAGTGCTGCGGCTGCTCGCCGAGCTGGGCTCCTGCTTCGACACCGCGTCGGTCGCCGAGATCGAGATGGCGCTGGCGGCCGGCGCCACGGCGGATCGCATCTCGTTCGGCAACACCATCAAGAAGGAGCGCGACGTGGTGCGCGCGCTCAAGCTCGGCATCCGCCTCTTCGCGGTCGATTGCCAGGCGGAAGTGGACAAGATCGTCCGCGCCGCCGAGGCGGCGGGCGTCGAGGCGTCCGAGGTTCAGGTGTTCTGCCGCATCCTCTGCGACGGTGCGGGTGCCGACTGGCCGCTCTCCCGCAAATTCGGCTGCGAACCGGAGATGGCGGTCAATGTGCTGGAGCATGCCCACCGGCACGGCCTCGACGCCTACGGCGTGTCGTTCCACGTCGGTTCGCAGCAGGCCAACACCGAAGCCTGGGACGGGGCGCTCGCCTCCGCCTCCATGATCTTCCAGGAATGCGCGCTGCGGGGCATCGGCCTGTCGATGGTCAATCTCGGCGGCGGCTTCCCGACCAAGTACCTCAAGCAGGTGCCGGGCGTGGAGAGCTACGGCGACGCGATCTTCCGCGCGCTCACCAAGCATTTTGGCAACCGCATTCCGGAGACCATCATCGAGCCGGGCCGCGGCATGGTCGGCAATGCCGGGTTGATCGAGGCCGAGGTCGTGCTGGTCTCGAAGAAGTCGGAAGCGGACGACGAGGTGCGCTGGGTCTATCTCGACATCGGCAAGTTCGGCGGTCTCGCCGAGACCATGGACGAGTCGATCCGCTACGCGATCAAGACCGCCCACGACGAGGACCGGATGGCGCCTTGCGTCGTCGCCGGCCCGACCTGCGACTCGGTCGACGTGCTCTACGAGAAGAACCACTACCCGCTGCCGGTCTCCCTCTCGATCGGCGACAAGGTGTGGATCGAGGGCGCGGGCGCCTACACCACGACCTACGCGGCGGTCGCCTTCAACGGCTTCCCGCCGCTCGAACAGATCGTGATCTGAACGCCGCCCTCAGGCTTCGTTCACGCTTTTTCCGCCAAGAAACCCGCGTGCCCCACGGGGCGCGCTCGTCGATGTGTCCCGGACGGCCTGCCGCGTGCAGGTGCGAGGGCTGTTTCTTCCCGCCTGTCGGCGCGTTGGGAGGGTACGGCCGTGATCCAGATCCGTGATGAGATCGCCTCGGACGTCGCCGTGCGCGAGCGCCTGCTCGACGCCTGCTTCGGCCCGGCCCGCTTCCTGAAGACGTCGCAGCGCCTGCGCGAGGGCCGCCTGCCCGCACGCGGCCTCGCCGTGACGGCCGTGCATGGCGAGAAACTCGTCGGCACCGTGCGGCTGTGGGAGGTCGCGGCGGGCTGCGGCCGTCCCGCGCTGCTGCTCGGACCGCTCGCGGTCGATCCGAGCCTGCAGGGCGCGGGCCTCGGCGGCGCTCTGATGCGCCGTGCGCTGACCCGAGCGGCCGAACTCGGCCACGGCGCCGTGCTGCTCGTGGGCGATGCACCCTACTATGCCCGCTTCGGTTTCACCGGAGAGCGGGCGGCGGGCCTCGCCATGCCCGGCCCGTTCGAGCGCGAACGCTTCCTCGGCCTCGACCTGATTCCGGGCGCCCTCGACGGCGCCGAGGGCGTGCTGCACGCCACCGGCCGCCTCGCGCCTCTTCCAGAGATCGCCGCCGAGGCCGCCGGAGCCGCGGCACGACGACAGGCTGCCTGAGGCCGCGTTCGGCGGTCGGTCTTCGCCGCCGGACTGACGGCGTCGCTCCGATCGCCTGAGCCGCGAGCGTCCGTTCCGCCGGCGCTCGCGGTGACGGAGCGGGCGTCCTCGCGATCCGTTGGCAGGGGAACCGGGACCGGCTCCCCGTCATGTGGCGGACGGGAGGTTCGCCCGCAAAAGGCCAGATCTTCAGCTCCGTCTGGCAATAGAATGGCCCGCATAGGGGAGGAATGTCGGCCCGCGCTCGGAGGGCCGGCGGCGACCGGATCGCGCCGGTAGAACGTCGCCTCGACCACGACAGGGTCGAAGGCTGGTGCCAGACTGGCGCGTGTGAGGCGGCCCTTTGAAGTTAAAAGGATGCACGCCCCGGGCGCTTGCGAGGTCGACCACCGACCCGTATGTCGCGTTGAACCGGCGCCGCTCCTCGTGCGGCACCCTGTCGACCGGCGTCCGCGTCACGCAGTTCACCGTTCGCTGCAACGGTGGCGCCCCGACCTCGATCAACTCCTCAACGACGAGCCAGATGGTCCCCGGATCCTTGGCGCCGTTGTCGGAGGGAAGCCGAAACCCGGATCCATCGTGCCGAGGTGGGCGAGACCCACGCCCAGGCCGAACGACCCATGGATGACCGAATGCAGGACCCGCTGGGCTCGGCCGTCCCAACCTTTGCGGCGCACCTCCCAATAGACCTGCCGGACGTCGTCCAGTGTCAGGTGACCCCAGCCATCCAGCGGGTCGAAACCACGCGCATAAGTCGTCCTGCCCGCCCCGGGACAGCCGATCAGGCCGATCACCCGCTGACGGCCCGGCTCAACCGTGGTCGGCGACGGCCTCATCCTCGTCGGCCTCGGGATCGGCCTCGACGACCTCGCCGCGTAGGAAGCGGGCCTGAACCTCGGCCACGCGTCGGGCGCCGTGCACGTGACGGCTCGAAATCCGACTGTCCGGACTATGCTCCCCGCCTTGTTTGAGCGCGAGCAGGTCCGGATCGCCCCAGCGGTCGAGCAGGACCTGGAAGGCTTCGTACCGGGCGGCGTCGAAGGCGATCCGCTGGCCCAGCATGTCCTTGTAGGGGTGAGCCGGATGGAGGGCGGCGCAGGGCACCCACCCCGCCGGGATCGGCGTCGTCGCCGCATGCGTGCGCCCGCTCCGCAGGAGCTTGGGCAGGACGTGGGTGTGCGGCCCCTCCGGGCTCGTGCCGCCGGGGCCCGGGATCGGGGCATAGACCTCGATGCGCCCGACCTTCGCCAGGAACACACGGTGCGGGCTCATCGCGACGAGGTGGCGACCGATGGGGTTCGCATGGTCGAACAGGGGGCGCCCGATGCCCGAGCGGAGACAGGCGATCGACTCCGGGTCGCTCGTGCGCACGCAGGCATCGACCGCGAGAAGGTCGAGCCCGAGATCGAACAGAACGGCATCCCGGTCCCGCTCGCGGGCGGCCTCCCGGTCCGGACCGAGTTCGGTCACCACGCCGCGCCGGTTCATGGCGCAGGCAGCCTCCGGCAGGCAGAGGGCCACGGCATGGTTCCAGCCGGAGGCGACCGAGGTCTCGTAAGCGACGGGGCGCAGGTCGGGGCCGGGGCTCAGGGCGATGGCGCCGCGCTCGGTCGCCATGCCGAGACGGTCGTCCGGCAGGCCCGAGACCGCCTCGTCCGGGTCGCGCATGAACTCGGCGATGGCGCCGAAGCTGCCGAGGCTCCAGGCGGTGCCGGGGTCGGCCAGGGCCTCGCGCAGCAGGTCCGTGACCGCATCAGCCTGGGATGATGACGCCATCGTTTGTCTCCTCTGTCGCCCTGGAACGTGCCCAGGGCAGGATATATCGGGTCCCGTCCGCCGCTCGCCCCCGCTCCGCCGTCACGCCGAACACGCGGGCGAGCAGGGAATCGGTCAGCGCCTCCTCCGGCGGGCCGTCCGCGACGAGCCGGCCGCCGGACAGCACGACGATCCGGTCGCAGAACCGGGCCGCGAGCGCGAGGTCGTGCAGGACGGCGACCACGCCGGTGCCGTCGCGCGACGCGGCGCGTAGCAATGACATGGCATCGAGCTGGTGGGCGGGGTCGAGTGCCGTGACCGGTTCGTCGACAAGAAGCCATTCGGCTTCGACCGCGAGCGCCCGCGCGAGCAGCGCACGCATGCGCTCGCCCGAGGATAGGGTCGGCTCGCTCCGGTCGGCGAGGTGCGCGACATCGGTGCGCTCCATCGCTCGCGCGACGGCGACCGCGTCGGCGTCCGAGAACCCGGTGAAGGCACGCCGGTGCGGCAGGCGACCGAGCGTCACGATCTCGCGCACACGCATCGGCCAGCCGATACCGGCGCCCTGGAACAGGGCGGCGATGCGGCGGGCCCGTTCGTCGCGGTGCAAGTCGGACAGCGCGCGGCCTTCGAGGGTGACGCGGCCCCGGGCCGGCGTGACCAAAGCCGCCAGGACGCGCAAGAGCGTGGTCTTGCCGGCGCCGTTCGGCCCGACGAGCCCGACGAAGCGGCCTCGCTCCAGCACGAGGTCGATGTCCGACAGGATCGTCCGGCCATCGAGCGTGACCCGGACGTCGTGGAGGCCGAGGCTCATGCCCGCCTCCCGCGGTTGCGCAGCAGCAGCACGATCAGGAACGGCGCCCCGACGAGCGCGGTCACCACGCCGAGCTTCAGCTCGGGCCGGGTGGCCAGCAGGCGCACGCCGATGTCGGCGGCGAGCACGAGGACCGCGCCGGCGAGGCCGCTCGGCAACAGGTTGGCACCGGGCCGCGCCCCGACGAGCGGACGCATCAGGTGCGGCACCACGAGGCCGACGAAACCGATGGCGCCGGAGACCGCCACTCCGCTGCCGACGGCAAGCGCCGCGCCGGTGACGAGGCGCAGCCGCACCGAGACGAGGTTGATCCCCAGGCTCGCGGCGGTGTCCTCGCCGAGGGTGAGGGCGTCGAGCGCGGAACCGGTCGAGAGCATCAGGCCCCAGCCGATCACCATCAGCGGCAGGCAGAGGAGAACATGGTCCAGGCTGCGGTCGGCCAGCGAGCCCATCAGCCAGAACACGATCTCCAGGGCCGCGTAGGGGTTCGGCGACAGGTTGAGCGCCAGCGCGGTCAGGGCGCCGGCGAGGCTCGACAGGCCGACGCCGGCGAGGATCAGCCCGAGGGTGGAACTGCCGCGGGCCGCGAGCGCGTTGAGGAGCAGCGCCGCCACGCCCGCGCCGACGATGCCGCCGAGCGGCAGGGCGAGGCTCAGCGAGGCGGCGAGACCGCCGTAGAAGACGAGCACGGCGCCGAGCGCCGCCGCCGAGGAGATGCCGAGGATGCCGGGATCGGCGAGCGGGTTCCGCAGATAGCCCTGCATCGCCGCGCCGGTCAGGCCGAGGCTGAAACCCACGAGGCCACCCAGCAGCGCCCGCGGGATGCGCAGCTCCCACAGCACCAGGGCCGGCAGCGTGGTCCGGCCCGCGATGAGATCCGCGAACGCGGCCGGCACGTCGAAGGGCGCGTAGCCGATGGCGACCGACGCGAGCGTCAGGGCCAGGACCGCGACGCCGAGGACGGCGACGACGGCACGGCGGACCCGAGGCGTGTCGAGGCGCCGGTAAACGGGATCGGCGATGGCACGAACCGGCGCGTTCATGGCCGAGGCGCCCGCGCGTTCGCGGCCGCCGCCAGCCGCGCCACGACCTCGGCGACTTGGGGCCCCGGGCAGGTCCAGAACCGGTTCGGGATGGCGACCGTCCGGCCCTTAGCCGCGAGCGCCCGGAAGACGGGATGGTGCAGGAGCGTGTCGGCCAGCGAAGGCAGGCCCGGCGCTCCCTCGTCCACCACGATCAGGTCCGCGTTCGCGAGCGCGGCGGCCTCAAGAGGCACCTGCCCGAAGCGGTCGCGTCCGATCTCGGCCGCGACGTTGACGAGGCCGGCGGCGCGAATGAGCGCGTCGCCGAGGCCGCCGGGCGCGACCGTGAAGGCGTTCGGACGCATGACGAGGGCCCGCAGCGGCCGTGGCGCGGGCGTGATGGCGCCGAGCCGGGCATCGAGGTCCGCCACCATCGCCTCGCCGCGTTCAGGGTGCCCGAGCGCTTCCGCGACCTGCCGGATCTGGGCGCGCACGCCGTCGAGGTCGGTCGGCACGCCGAGTTCGAGCACGGGCGCGCCGACGCGCTTGAGCATGCCGACGGTCGCGCGCGTCGTGAAGGCGCCCGCGATGACGAGGTCGGGCCGCAGCGCGACGACCTCTTCGATGAGGCCGCGCGTCACGGGGATGCCGACAGCCTTCTCAGCGACCGTCGATCCGCGCGGATCGCGGGCCAGGAAGGTCACGGCCAGAACCTGATCCCGATCAGCGAGCCGCAGCACGAGTTCGTCCGCGCAGAGGTTCATCGAAACCACGCGGACAGACGCTTCGGCCGTGTCGGCGGCACGGGCCGCGGGCACGGCGGCCAGAAGGGCCGCAAGTGCGAGGATCGCCCGCGCCGTCACCGTCACCTCAGAAGCTGGTCAGGCGCACGCCGCCGTAGACGGCGAGCCCCGGCCCGAGGAATCCGGTCGGGTTCTCGTAGCGCTGATCGAACAGGTTATCGATCCGCCCGAACACACTGACCGTCTCGGAGACATTGTAGCTGGCGGCGAGATTGAGGATCGCGAAGCCTGGATTGCGGACGCGCGAGAAGTTGGCGTCGCGTGCGCCGTCGACGAACGAGCCGAGCACGATCAGCGTGCCGCTCAGGGTCAGGCCCGGCATCGGGGTCCAGATCGCCGTCGCGCTGCCCTTGTGGCGGGGGCGGCGCAGCAGTTCCCGGCCGTTCACGTCGTCCTTCGACACCGTGTTGGTGTAGTCGATCCGGCCCGACAGGGTGTCGGTGAACTGCACCGCAAGGAAGGCCTCCGCCCCGTAGGTCTCGGCGCGGCCGATATTCACGTTGGTGAAGACGAAGGTTCTGGGGTCGAACGTGCCCTGGATCAAATTCCGAAAATCGTTGGCGAAGTAGGTCGCGCCCGCGAGCACGCGCTCGCCGAAGGGCTGCTCGAAGCCGGCGTCGTAGCCGAAGCTCTCCTCGGGCCGCAGGTTCGGGTTGCCCTTCTGGCCGAAGGCCGGGATGTCCACGAAGAGCTGGTTCAGGGTCGGGGCCTTGAAGCCGGTGCCGACGCTGCCCTTGAGGCGCGTGCCCGTGCCGGGGACGAGGTAGCTCGGCGCCACGCGATAGGTCGTGGCCGGGCCGAAGGCGTCGTTCTCGTCGTGGCGCAGGTTGGCCACGAGGAAGGCGCCGTCGAACGGCGTCAGCTGCACCTCGCCGTAGCTGGCGGTGTTGCCGTTGCGGGCGGTGACGACGCTGTTCGGATTGTTCGTGAAGAGGCGCTCCTCGTCGCGCTGGGCTCCGAACAGGACGAGATTTCCGGGCGAGAATTCGTAGTCGCCGCGATACTCGTATCGCAGCCGCTCACCGAGATTGTTCGAGTCGGCCGACGTCGCCAGCGGATTGTAGATATTCTGGAATTGCCGATTGTAAAGGTTCGAGTAATTGATGGCGAAGACGTTGTGGAAGCCGGGCAGCGGCGTCCACTCGGCCTCGTTGCGGGTGAAGACTTGCTGTACGTCCGCCTGATTGCGCAGGACGCCCGCGGCGAAATCCGGTTGGAATTCATCATTGACGTAGCGGTCGTTGCTGAAGCGCAGCTTCGAATTGATGAAGCGGGTGATCGAGTTGACCCGGAACGTGTCGGTGAACTGATAGCCGAAGCGGGCCGAGACGGTCTCGTTGTCGTAGAAGTTCGGGTAGACCGGGTTGCCGGGCCGCACGAGGTCGGGCGGCGTCACCGGGGTCGCGGCGGCGCGCAGATGCGAGACCGACACCGCGTAGTCGAACCCGCCCTCCGCGCCCGAGATGCGGCCGTACTGGTTGAAGGTGCCGAACGAGCCGCCCTCGACCTTGGCGACCGCGCGGGCCGGCCGCTCGCCGCGGCGCGTGGTGAGGGCGATCACGCCGCCGATGGCGTCCGAGCCGTAGAGGCCGCTCTGGGGGCCGCGCAGCACCTCGATGCGCGACAGGTCCTCGGTGAGGAGCTGGCCGAAATCGAACGAGCCGTTGGGATTCGACGGGTCGGTCGCGTCGATGCCGTCGATCAGCACCTTGGTGTGGTTGGAGTTGGCGCCGCGGATGAAGACGGAGGTCTGGCCGCCGGGTCCGCCCGTCTGCACGACGTTGAGGCCCGGCACCTGCTGCAGCGCGTCCGGGACGGTGCGGCGCTGCTGCTGTTCGAGCGTCCGCGCGGTCAGCACGGTCACGCTCGATCCGACCTGCGCGGTCGGCGTCGGCACGCCGGTGGCCGCGACCGAGATCTCGTCGAGGGTGGTCGCGACGCCGGCCGGTGCGCCGGCAAAGGGCGCCGCGGTCTGCTGGGCATGGGCGAAGGTGGCGGCGAGCAGCGCCGATCCGGCGCAGGACAGCGCCAGCACGCTCCGGAGCGCGGAACCAAGGGGATGGGGCACGGGAGACAAGCCTCGGGCGACGGCAGTGGCACGTCACCGCGAACGAGGCCTCAGCGTTCGCGTCCCGACACGGATCACGGCGCTTCGACACCCGCCAGGACACCCCGCCCGACGCGTTTCGCGTGTGACCACGACTGACGGCAGGTCTCCTGGCTCGCGGGTCGCTGCCCTCTCACCGTCTTCCCGGGCGAGGCTGCCCAGTGACATGGTGGCGGAAGGCTCGCCGCTTACAGTTGCGGGGGCAGCCGCGGCATCGGGCTTTCGCCCTCACCGCGTTC
Source organism: Methylorubrum rhodinum (assembly GCF_014199935.1). Classification (GTDB taxonomy): domain Bacteria; phylum Pseudomonadota; class Alphaproteobacteria; order Rhizobiales; family Beijerinckiaceae; genus Methylobacterium; species Methylobacterium rhodinum. The sequence goes on along the minus strand of NZ_JACHOP010000012.1, from coordinate 66,141 downwards.
CCTTTTGATCCCCGAGGGGAACCGTCGAGTCGGTGGTATTTGAGGCTGCGCGGCCGCGTCAATATGGTTTGCGGCAATTCCTCTCACCGTATCGTTCCGGCCGCACTCGTCCCTGAGCTACCGGCCGCCCGCGCCCGTCAGCTTCCCCCACCTGGCCTTCCGGCTACCCATGGCAGCGGCCGTGCAGTAGCCTCTCACGGCTCGGTCCAAAATACCGGTCAGGTCACACGCCGACTTCGACAAGCGTGGTGCCGATCACGAGCACCCCGTCGTGCCGCCGCAGGTGCCGCACTTCAGACAGATGCCGTTGCGGACCAGCGTGAAGTTCGCACCTTTTGGGCAGGCCTTGCAAGTAGGAAGCTAATACTTGAATATGAAGTTCTTTGATTTGTCGGAATTGCTTTTCTTTACGTATCGAATCGCGCTAGTAATTTACGTTTGAGCAGTCGTCACATTTCTGGTAATTCAGAATTTCTAAGACGCGGCGACTTCTGCATTTGAAGCAAATACGACTCAAGTCGTGCTTTGGGCCAAAATGGTGGCTTTTTGACTGCGAAACCAATTCAAACCGCCGTTTAATAGTATCGTCTGGCACTCTGCAATAGAAATCACAGTAATCAAACAATTCCTTCATGCTTGAAAATCCGCTTACTGCCCCTTCTGACAACAGAAATATATCTGCGAAATTATTAGCCTGATCCTCAACGAAGTATTCTCTTTCGACAAATCTGTCATCATCTTCGTTGTATGGAGAAAAATCGAAGTTATCGTCTTTGTACTAGCACATGTAACCTGTTTCATGTGCTAGTACAAATCGTGGCAATGCTAATTTCGCTTTGCTATCGGACCATATGTCCTCTCGAACGTGTAAATTCATTGAAGAATATTTTTTGCTCAGGTCAACCTTAGCTGGTTCAGCCATTCGCGTGGCGGGAATGACATGAGTCGCAAGCCTTCCTTTGCAGCTGTCTCTCAATGGTCCGTCTATAAAGTCATTTATACAAAAGTCGATAGAGTCTCGCAAGTTGCCAAGCTCGCGAGCTCGCTCCGCCTCACGATTAATGTCGGAGTATGAACGGCGCTTAGTAGTGTAGGTCCGTGCCATACTCCGTTACTTTCACGAACAGCCAGTCGTGCTGCCGCAGGTGTCACACTTCATGCACGTACCATTCCTCACCAAGGTAAAGTTGGCGCATTCAGGGCATGCCTCTCCCACATACCCTTTCAATTTTGCTTCGGTTCTTCTGAATTCCTTCGACAGCATAGGCTCAGCTTGGGGCGCGGTGAAGGGAAGGGTAACAGTCCTATCATCTTCGCGAGGCTTAAGTGCTGTTGCACCGAACACCGCGTGGACCGCGCCGCCCGCCGGAGCCGTCTGGCCGGTCGATGGTGCGGCGACGCCCACCGTGGCACCCGAGGGACCGCCCTGGATCAGGGTGAGCCGGTCGGCCGAGCCGCGCAGCAGGCCGCGGGAGACCACCGCGGAGGCCGCCGGGGCGGGCTTGGCCGATTCGCGGGTGGTGTCGCCCTCGCCGCCGCCGAGCACCGTGCCGCCGATCTCGGCTGGGTTGACGTGGGCCAGATCCGTGCGGCCGAGATAGGACACGGCCAGCTCCCGGAACACGTAGTCGAGGAGCGAGGTCGCGTTCTTGATCGCGTCGTTGCCCTGCACGAAGCCCGCCGGCTCGAACCGGGTGAAGGTGAAGGCCTCGACGTATTCCTCCAGCGGCACGCCGTATTGCAGGCCGAGCGAGATCGCGATGGCGAAGTTGTTCATCAGGCTCCGGAAGGTCGCGCCCTCCTTGTGCATGTCGATGAAGATCTCGCCGAGCCGCCCGTCCTCGTACTCGCCGGTGCGCAGATAGACCTTGTGCCCGCCGACGACCGCCTTCTGGGTGTACCCTTTCCGCCGGTCAGGCATCTTCTCCCGCGAGCGGATGCGCTCGATCCGCTCGATGACGCGCTCGACGATCTTTTCCGCCGCGATCGACGCCTTGGCGGCGGCCGGGGCTTGGATGATCGCTTCGAGCGCGTCCTCGGCCTCGTCCTCCTCGTCGGCGATCAGCGCCGCGTTGAGCGGCTGCGACAGCTTCGAGCCGTCGCGGTAGAGGGCGTTCGCCTTGAGCGCCAAGCGCCAGGACATCAGGTAGGCGGCCTTGCAGTCCTCCACCGTGGCATCGTTGGGCATGTTGATGGTCTTGGAGATCGCCCCCGAGATGAAGGGCTGTGCCGCCGCCATCATGCGGATGTGGCTCTCGACCGAGAGGTAGCGCTTGCCGGTGCGTCCGCACGGGTTGGCGCAATCGAACACCGCGTAGTGCTCACGCTTGAGGAACGGCGCGCCCTCCAGCGTCATCGCCCCGCAGACATGGGTGTTGGCGGCCTCGATGTCCTTCTTGGAGAAGCCGAGGAAGGGCAGCAACTCGAAGGTCGGGTCGGCCAGCTTCTCGGCGGGCACCTTGAGGGTGTCCTTCAAGAAGTCGTCGCCGAGCGTCCAGCGGTTGAACACGAACTTGATGTCGAAGGCTGAACGTAGGCCGGCTTCCACCGCCGCGATCTTCTCATCCGAAAAGCCCTTGGCGCGAAGCGAACCGGGGTTGATCGCGGGCGCCTGACCCATCGAGCCGTGGCCGACGGCGTAGGCCTCGATCTCGGCGATCTCGGCCTCGCGGTAGCCGAGCGCCCGCAGGGCGTCGGGCGCCGCCTGGTTGATGATCTTGAAGTAGCCGCCGCCCGCGAGCTTCTTGAACTTCACCAGGGCGAAGTCGGGCTCGATGCCGGTGGTGTCGCAATCCATCACGAGGCCGATCGTGCCGGTCGGCGCGATCACGGTGGCCTGCGCGTTGCGGTAGCCGTGCTGCTCGCCGAGGCTCAGCGCCCGATCCCAGGCCGCCCTGGCGTGCGCGCCGAGATCGCCCTGCGGGATGTTGGCGTGGTCGAGCGGCACGGGGGCGACGTTGAGGCCCTCGTAGCCCTGGGCCTCGCCGTGGGCCGCGCGGCGGTGGTTGCGGATCACCCGCAGCATGTGGGCGGCGTTCTGCGGGTATTCCGAGAAGGTGCCGAGTTCCTTCGCCATCTCGGCGGAGGTGGCGTAGGCCACGCCCGTCATGATCGCAGTCAGCGCCCCGGCGAGCGCCCGGCCCTTATCGGAATCGTAGGGCAGGCCCATCGTCATCAGCAGGCCGCCGATATTGGCGTAGCCGAGGCCCAGCGTGCGGTACTTGTAGGAGAGCTCGGCGATCTCCTTCGACGGGAACTGCGCCATCATCACCGAGATCTCGAGCACCACCGTCCAGAGGCGGTTGAGGTGCTCGAACGCCTCCACGTCGAAATGCTTCGTGGCGCGGTCGTACATCGTCAGCAGGTTGGCCGAGGCCAGGTTGCAGGCGGTGTCGTCGAGGAACATGTACTCGGAGCACGGGTTCGAGGCCCGGATCCGCCCACCGGTCGGGCAGGTGTGCCAGTCGTTCATCGTCGTGTTGAAGTGCAGGCCCGGATCGGCCGACGCCCAGGCGGCCTCACCGATCTTTTCCCACAGCTCGCGGGCCTTCACGGTCTTGGTGACCTTGCCTGTGGTGCGGGCGGTGAGCGCCCAATCCTCGTCGGCTGCCACCGCGCGCAAGAACTCGTCGGTCAGGGAGACCGAGTTGTTGGAGTTCTGGCCGGCGACGGTGAGGTAGGCTTCCGAATCCCAATCGGTGTCATAGACCGGGAATTCGATCTTGACGAAGCCCTGCTTGGCGAATTGCACCACGCGCTTGATGTAGGCGTCGGGCACCATCGCCTTGCGGGCGGCCTTGATCTCGCGCTTGAGCGCCGGGTTGCGCTCGGGATCGAAGCAGGCGTCGCCCTCGGCCTCGCACTGAGTGCAGGCCTTCATCACCGCGGTGAGGTGCTTGGAGACGACCTTGGAGCCGGTGACGAGGGCAGCGACCTTCTGCTCCTCCTTCACCTTCCAGTCGATGAAGGCCTCGATGTCCGGGTGGTCGATATCGACGATCACCATCTTGGCGGCGCGTCGCGTCGTGCCGCCGGACTTGATCGCGCCCGCCGCGCGGTCGCCGATCTTGAGGAACGACATCAGGCCCGACGACTTGCCGCCGCCGCCGAGCTTCTCGTTTTCCGCACGCAGCATCGAGAAGTTGGAGCCGGTGCCGGAGCCGTACTTGAACAGGCGCGCCTCGCGCACCCACAGGTCCATGATGCCGCCCTCGTTGACGAGGTCGTCCTGCACGCCCTGGATGAAGCAGGCATGCGGCTGCGGGTGCTCGTAGCTTGACGCCGACTTGGTGAGTTCGCCGGTGCGGTAGTCGCAGTAATAGTGGCCCTGGCTCGGACCATCGATGCCGTAGGCCCAGTGCAGGCCGGTGTTGAACCATTGCGGCGAGTTCGGCGCCACCATCTGGCGGGCGAGCATGAAGCGCAACTCGTCTTGGAACGCGGAGGCGTCCTCCTCGGAGGAGAAGTAGCCGCCCTTCCAGCCCCAATAGGTCCAGCAGCCGGCCAGCCGATCGAACACCTGCGTCGAGGAGATCTCGGAGACGAAGCGCTCGTCCTCGGGCAACGCGGCGAGCGCGGCCTCGTCGGGGACCGAGCGCCATAGGAACGAGGGAACGCTGTTCTCCTCGATCCTTTTCAGGCGGGCCGGGACGCCGGCCTTGCGAAAATACTTCTGCGCCAGCACGTCGGCGGCGACCTGGCTCCAGCTCTCGGGCACCGAGATGCCGGCGAGCCGGAAGACGACCGAGCCGTCGGGGTTGCGGATCTCGCTCACCGCCTCGCGAAAGGCGATCGAAGCGTAGGGGGACTGGCCGGCCGTGGTGTAGCGCCGCTCGAACCGCATGAATCATTTCCCCATGAGACGCGTGAAAGCGCCCGGAGCGGATGGTGCCGCACCGTGTCAGGATGGAAAGCAGGATGTCCGCTCCGGCCGCGTGACGCGCACACGAAACCGTTCGATCGATGTGCGGACCGGGGTTTGGGACCCGGCGCCGACCCGTCCGAAGCGATGCCCGAACCTTAACGCCCGGCTGCCTCTGACGTCAATAACTAGTGCCGGCTACCCGTGTTCCTCGCTAGATGTAGTGGTTGGCGGCATAATCCTGTGGATATCGCGGCCGTCCCGCTAAGTGCCGTTTTCGTCTGTCGGAATCGCCGGCGAAAAATTTTGGATTCACAGGCAACCGCACCGGCCCGGAAGGCCACATGGTGAACGGGCGTTCGGAACTCCGGCCGCGTGCCGAAAATGCGACAGATGCGCGGTCTCGCTGGACGGCGCGTGCGGGCTGCCGCATAACGCGCGCATCCGTGAACGAGCCGGCCTGCGGGCCGGGAGGAACCATGGCCCTCAAGGACACGCTGCTGCGCATCTTCACGTGGTGGAACGGGCAGACCGTGTCGCTCGCGCTCATCACCGCGCGCAGCGGGCAGTTCGTCGGCACGGACGAACTCGGCAACAAGTACTACAAGGCACTGGGGCCCCTGATCGACCGCTCGGTCGGCCCGGAGCGGCGCTGGGTGGTCTATAACGGCTACGCCGACGCCTCCCGCGTGCCCCCCGGCTGGCGCGCGTGGCTGTGCCACAACGGCGATGTCCCCCCGAGCGAGGAGGATTACCGCCCGCGCGAGTGGCAGAAGCCCCACGAAGAGAACCTCACCGGCACGGCCGCCGCCTACCGGCCGAAGGGCTCGCAGCTCTCCTGGGGCGCGCGGCCCGCCGCGACCGGCGACTACGTGCCGTGGACGCCGGGCGAGTAAGAGACCGCGAGTCAGCGATTCCGTGATCGCTCAGGCGCAGCCCTGAACTGAACCGATCCGGGGCTCCGGCCTTTCCCTCCACGAACCGGTGGGAGGGATCTTTCGATGCGCGCGATCACGATGGCGGCCCTGCTGTGCCTCGGCGCGGGCGTGGCGCAGGCGCAGGAAGCCGACACGCAGGCCCCGGCCGAACTGACGCCGGTCCTGCAATCCGAAAGCCTCGTCTTCAACGGCATCACCCGCACCCGGGACGGGCGGCTGTTTTCGCCGTTCCAGCGCCAGCAGAAGGACAAGGGGATCCAGCTCGGTGAGTGGATCGACGGAAAGCCGCAAGCCTATCCGGACACCGCCTGGAACAGCTGGAAGACCGGCGACGACGCGGCAAAAGCGTTCGTCGGCGCCAACGCGATCCGCATCGGGCCGGACGGCGACCTGTGGGTGGTCGACAAGGGGGCGGCCGAACTCGGCGGGGCGCCGCTGCCCGGCGGGCCGAAGCTGGTGCAGATCGACCTTTCCGCCAACAAGGTCCGCAAGGTCTTTTCGCTCGGTGGCGCGACCACCCAAAAGAGCTTCATCGACGATTTCCGGTTCAACGGCCGCAAGGTCTATCTCACGGATGCCGGACAGCCCGGCCTCATCGTGCTCGATCTCGACGACGGGTCGCTGCGGCGCGTGCTCGAAGGGCATCCCTCCACGGTGGCGCAGCGCCCGCTCACCGGCGAGAACAAGGTGCTGCTGAGCGAGAAGGACCAGCCGATCGCGATCCACGCCGATCAGCTCGAAGTCTCACCGGACCGGAAATGGTTCTACTATCAGGCCTGCACCGGCCCGCTCTACCGCATCGAGACCAAATGGCTCGACGACAAGAGCGTGAGCGACGCGGAACGGGGCCAGCACATAGAGCTGTTCGCCGCCACCGTCTCGACCGGTGGCACGGCGATCGATGCCGACGGCAACATCTACGCCTCCGATACGGACCGTCTCCGCATCCTCAAGTTCGCGCCCGACGGCAGCCAGAGCACGCTGGTGCAGGACCCGCGGCTGGTGTGGGGCGACGCGATGTGGATCGACGAGGAGGGCGGGTTGTGGATTCCTGCCGCGCAGATGAATCGCAGCAAGGCGATGAACGGCGGCACGAACAAGATCGCGTTTCCGACCACGATCTTCCGCATGGCCATCGGAGCCAAGCCCGTGCGGAATTGACGGCGGACGCGGCCATCGCCCTTTTTCCACCACCCTTGCGGTGTTCAGACGACCGATCCGCTTTTCGGGCCGACCGGCCGTTCGAATGACTCAAGAGGGCGCCTTGAGCCGCATCTCCGCCCCATCGTTGCGCCGGACCGCGCTCGCCGCGCTGGCGCTGACGCTCGCCGCGCTGCCGGCCTCGGCCGACAAGATCAAGAACCCGACCGCAGTCTTTTCCGGGCTCGACAAGATCACCGGGCGGATCGTGACCTTCGAGGTCGCCATCGACGAAACGGTGCAGTTCGGCGCGCTGCAGATGACGCCGCGGGTGTGCTACTCGCGCCCCCCCACCGAGACGCCCAAGACCACCGCCTTCCTCGAAGTCGACGAGGTGACGCTCGACAGCAAGTACCGGCGCATCTTCACCGGCTGGATGTTCGCGGCGAGCCCCGGCCTGCACGCCATCGAGCACCCGATCTACGACGTGTGGCTGACCGATTGTAAGGGCGGCACCGACGTGATCGCCGAGGCGAAGGAGCAGGAGGACGTGCCCGCGCTCGCCTCCCGCCAGGACAAGCCCGGCCGCAAGAAAGGCAGCGACCCGACGAAGACCGCCCAGCAGGTCAACCAGGCCGGTCAGGTCGATGTCGAGGGGCCGCGCGGCGTGCCGGTCCAGCCGAAGCAGAAGCCGTCCCGCAAATTCTTCCCGAACAACGAGGGCCCGGCCCCGGCCCCGCCACAGCCGCGTGAGCCGCAGAACTTCTTCGACGCGCTGTTTAGGTAAGGGGTTTCGAAAGGGCGAGCCCTTTCGCGGGTGCAGGGTGGAACCCTGCCTCACCCCGCCAGCCGCTGCCGCGAAGACATGAACGGCCCGACCGGCTTGCGCGCCCCGGCGAAGCGGGCGAGCCCGATCGGATTCGGCAGGCCGACATAGATGGCCTCCATCCCGCCCGAGAGGCGGTAGGCCTCGTGCCAGAAGGCGGTGCCGGAGCGGTCGCGGCCGAAATCGCGCCACCATGTCCGGTGCGGCTCCGAGCGGGTGAAGGCTTCCAGGCTCTCGAAGTCGCGCCAGTACTGGCGCATCCCGATATGGTTGAGGCCGAACACGAGGTGCTCGTGGACGAGGAGGCCCTCGGGCATTTCCCGCTGGATGCCGGCGATGCCGCGGCCGATGCCGACGAGCGCCAGCAGGCCCCGCCACGTGCCGACCCGGAAGCCGAGATAGACCACGACGAGGTCGGGATAGCCGGAGAGATCGACCGATTCCCGGTCGGGCCGTGCCTCGTGACCCGCTTGCACCGCTTCCGCCGGCATGGCACCACCTCCATGTTTACACCGTCATCATAGGGGCGGCGCGTACAGTGTCAACATCGCGGCCCGCGAAGGCCGGCTACCACCACGGCGAATTGCGCGAGGCGCTGGTCGCGGCCGGGCTCGCGATCCTGAAGGAGGGGGGCGATCCGGCCTCGCTCGGCCTGCGGGAGGCGGCGCGCCGCGCCGGCGTCTCGGCTATGGCGCCCTACCGGCATTTTTCCGACAAGGACGCGCTGCTTTCCGCCGTCGCCGCGGTCGGATTTGAGCGCTTGCGGGCCGATCTGGAGGCGGCGGACCGGGGGGCCTCTCCTCCCCCTTGCGGGGAGGAGGTAGGAGGTGGGGGTGGTGCCGGAGGAGGCTCGGTGGTGCCTTCTGCCCGACCCCCACCCCTAACCCCTCCCCGCAAGGGGGAGGGGACAGGCGCTCCGTCCGGTGTCCGAGCGGGAGATGGACAAGCCGCGCTGGTCGCCCAGGGCGTGGCCTATGTCGCCTTCGCAGCGGCCAATCCGGGGCTGTTCCGGCTGATGTTCCGCAGTTGCTCGGCCGCGCTGCCCGAGGCGCTGGCCAAAACCTCGGCCGACGCCTTCGGCGTGCTCGCCGCCCGCGTCGCGACGCTGGCGCCTGCGGAGCACGCCGCGGACGAGGCGCTGCGGTGCTGGGCACTGGTTCACGGCATGGCGGTGCTGTCGCTCGACGGGTTGTTCCGCGACGAGCTGCGCGGGGACCGTCAGGCCGTCGTCGCGCTGGCCGGACGGCTGCTCGCCCTCGACGCGCGTCGGCGGTGACGCCGATCAGTCCGCCTCGCGCTTGATGCCGAGATCGGCCAAAGCCTCGCGCCCGGAGAAAATCCGCGCCGGGTCGCCCCACTCGGCCCGCTCGGCGGCGGCCTCGTTGAGGCGGCGCTTGTAGACGTGGCGGGGCACCTCCTCGACGCCGAACTGGCTGAGATGATCGGTGAGGAACTGCGTGTCGGCGAGGCGAAAGCCGCCGCGGCGCAGGCGGGCGACGAGGTGGACCAGGGCGACCTTCGAGGCGTCGCGGGCCTCGTGGAACATGCTCTCGCCGAAGAACGCGGCGCCGAGGCAGACGCCGTAGAGCCCGCCCACCAGCCGGCCCGCCTGGTAGACCTCGACCGTGTGGCAGGCGCCGCGGTCGTAGAGCGCGCCGTAGAGGTCGCGGATGCGCCCGTTGATCCAGGTGCGGGCGGTGTCGCGGCGGGGCGCGGCGCAGCCGTCGATCACGGCGTCGAAATCGCGGTCGGTCATGACCTCGAACACGTCGGAGCGGACGGTGCGGGCGAGGCGCTTCGGGACATGGAAGCGGTCGAGGGGCAGGACGCCGCGGGCGCGCGGCTCGACCCAGTAGATCGTCGGGTCGTCGGCATCCTCCGCCATCGGGAAGATGCCCGCCGCGTAGGCCTTGAGCAGGATGTCGGGCGTGATGTCCACGGAAGTCCTGTCGTGCATCGGACTCGTTGTCGCTCCGGCGGGGCGGGAACGCCAGCCCCATCATCCTCCGTCGTCATTCCGGGGCGCCGCAGGCGAACCCGGAATCCACGACTGGCCGCAGCGGGTTGCAGGTCGTCGCATCACGGGTGGATTCCGGGTTCCGCTGCGCGGCCCCGGAATGACGGCGGAGGGCATGAAAAAGCCGGCCCTATGATGGGGCCGGCTCTCGTCTCGCAGGCTCGATCGCTCAGCGCTTCGGGTCGGTCTCCGACAGGCCCTCGCGCTCCAGAAAGCCTTCGAGCCAGTGGATGTCGTAATCGCCGTTCTGGACGTCGGCGTTACGCACCAGGGTGCGGAACAGCGGCAGCGTGGTGTCGATGCCGTCGACCACGAACTCGTCCAAGGCGCGACGCAGGCGCATCAGGCACTCGTTGCGGGTGCGCCCGTGCACGATCAGCTTGCCGATCAGCGAATCGTAGTTCGGCGGGATGCGGTAGCCCTGGAAGGCCGCCGAATCGACGCGCACGCCGAGGCCGCCGGGCGGGTGGAAGTAGGTGATGAGGCCCGGGGAGGGCCGGAAGGTCGCCGGGTGCTCGGCGTTGATCCGGCACTCGATGGCGTGGCCCTCGACCTTGATGTCCTCCTGCGCGACCGACAGCCCGCCGCCGGCCGCGACCCGGATCTGCTCGTTGACGAGGTCGATCCCGGTGATCATCTCGGTGACGGGGTGCTCCACCTGAATCCGGGTGTTCATCTCGATGAAGTAGAACCGCCCGTCCTCGTAGAGGAACTCGATGGTGCCCGCACCGATATAGCCGAGCTGGCGCATGGCGTTGGCGCAGATGCCGCCGATCTCGGCGCGCATCTCAGGGTTCAGCACGGGCGAACCGCCCTCTTCCCAGACCTTCTGGTGCCGGCGCTGGAGCGAGCAGTCGCGCTCGGCCAGATGCACGGCGCCGCCGCGGCCGTCGCCGAGGATCTGCACCTCGATGTGGCGCGGCTTGGTCAGGTACTTTTCGAGGTAGACCGCGTCGTCGCCGAAGGCCGCCTTGGCCTCGGTGCGGGCCATGGCGAGCGCCTGTTCGAGGTCGGCCTCGGTGCGGGCGACCTTCATGCCGCGTCCGCCGCCGCCGGAGGCCGCCTTGACCAGCACCGGATAACCGATCTCGGCGGCGACCCGTTTGGCCTCGTCCGTGTCGGTGATGCCGCCTTCCGAGCCCGGCACGCAGGGAATCCCGAGGGCCTTTGCCGTGCGCTTGGCCTCGATCTTGTCGCCCATGACGCGGATATGCTCGGCCTTGGGGCCGATGAAGCCGATGTTGTGGTGGGCCAGCACCTCGGCGAAGCGGGCGTTCTCCGACAGGAAGCCGTAGCCCGGATGCACCGCGTCCGCTCCCGTGATCTCGCAGGCCGCGATGATCGAGGGAATGTTGAGGTAGCTGTCGCGGGCGGTCGGCGGGCCGATGCAGACGCTCTCGTCGGCCAGTCGCACGTGCATGGCGTCGGCGTCGGCGGTGGAGTGGACCGCCACCGTCGCGATGCCGAGTTCCTTGGCCGCGCGCAGGATGCGCAGCGCGATCTCGCCGCGGTTGGCGATCAGGATCTTGTCGAACATCCGCCAGCCATCACTCGAGGACGAGGAGCGCTTCGCCGTACTCGACGGGCATGCCGTCCTCGACGAAGATCGCGGTGACGGTGCCGGCGCGGGGCGCCACGATGTCGTTGAAGGTCTTCATCGCCTCGATGAGCAGCAGCTTGTCGCCGGCCTGGACCCGCGCGCCGACCTCGATGAAGGGCTTCGCCTCGGGCGAGGGCCGCAGGTAGGCGGTGCCGACCATCGGCGAAGGCACGGCGCCAGGATGGCCCGCGCCGGCCTTGGCCGGGGCCGGGGCCAGAGCGGCGGGCACCGCCGTCGGCGCGGGCGCCGCCGCGGCCAGGGCGGGGGCGGGCGGGGCGACCTGGACCGCGACCGGCTCGATCCTGCGGACGACGCGGATGCGCAGGTCGCCCTTCTCGACCTCGATCTCGCTCAGATCGGTCTCGGCGACCATCTTGGCGAGTTCGCGCACCAGATCGGGATCGAAGGGTTCGTTCTTGGCCATCGGCTCTTGGTTCTGCAGTCAGGAGGCGGACGGGGTGCGGCCGCGCAGGAGATGGGCGAGGGCGTCGAGCCCCGCCAGGTAGCTGTAGGGACCGAAACCCGCGATCACGCCGGCACAGACCGGCGCGATCAGGGAGACATGGCGAAACGCCTCGCGGGCATGCACGTTCGAGAGGTGGATCTCGACCGCGGTCACGCCGGTGCCCGAGATGGCGTCGCGGAGCGCGATCGAGGTGTGCGTGTAGGCGGCGGCGTTGATGAGCACCCCGGCTCCGGCCCGGCCCGCCTCCTGCACGAACGACACGAGTTCGCCCTCGTGATTCGTCTGACGGAAGGTCAGGGCGATATCGAGGCGAGCCGCGCGCTCCTGCAGATCGCGCTCGATGTCGGCGAGCGTCGCCGCGCCGTAGATGCCCGGCTCGCGCGTGCCCAGCAGATTGAGGTTCGGCCCGTTGAGGCAGTGAATCGCGGTCATGCCAGCCGGATGTCTTTCGACGGGGGCTCGGAAGCCGCCCGGCGGGGAGGGCCGGTCTTAGACGAGGCGGCGCGCCCGCGACAAGGGCGGTCGTGATTTACGTGAGGTGGGCGCGTCCGCGGTCACGCTGTCCTTCGACCCGTGCCGTCATTCCGGGGCCGCGCAGCGGAACCCGGAATCCACCGGTGATGCACGGCCGTACGAGGCGCCTCGGCCAGTCGTGGATTCCGGGTTCTCGCCTTCGGCGAGCCCCGGAATGACTGTGGTGGGTGATCTGTCGACAGAGACCTCAGTAGGTCCAGCGCTGAGCCTTGTTCACCAGGAAGTCGCGGAACGCCTGGACGCGGGCCACGGTGCGCATCTCCTCGGCGTAGACGAGGTAGCTCTCCATGGTCGGCATTTCGACCTCGCGCATGACCTGGACGAGGTTCTCGTCGCCGTCGACCGCGTAGTCGGGCAGGATGCCGACACCGATGCCGGCCTCCATCGCCTTGTGCAGGGCGTTGATGTTGTTGACCGTGAAGTGGACCGGGCGACGGTCGTCGCCCTCGCGGCCGATGCTGGCAAGGTAGTGGGTGGCCAGCAGGTAGGACGGCTCGTTGCCGCCGAAGGAGACGAGGCGGTGCTCGTCGAGGTCGGCGATGGTCTTGGGCTCGCCGAAGCGCTTGACGTAATCGGGGCTGGCGAAGGCGTGGTAATGCACGGTGAACAGCCGCCGCTGGATCAGGTCCGGCTGGGCCGGGCGGCGCATGCGGATGGCGATGTCGGCCTCGCGCATGGCGAGGTCGAGTTCCTCGTTGGTCAGCACCAGCTCGACCCGCACGTCCGGGTAGAGGTCGAGGAATTCCGAGATCCGTCCCGCGAGCCAGGACGAGCCGAGCCCGACGGTGGTCGTCACGCGCAGGTCGCCCGAGGGGCGCTCGCTGGTCTCGACGAGGCGGGCGCGGGTGTTCTCCAGCCGCAGCTTCATGTCGCGGGCGGCGCGGAACAGCAGGTCGCCCTGCTCGGTCAGGATCAGGCCGCGGGCGTGGCGGTGGAACAGGGGCGCCTTCAGCTCGCGCTCCAGCGCGCTGATCTGGCGGCTCACCGCCGACTGGCTCAAGCCGATGTCGTCGCCCGCCCGCGTGAAGCTCCCGGCCTCCGCGACATTGAGGAAAATCCGGATCTTGTCCCAATCCAAGGCCGTCACTCCCGCCCGTCGAGGTCTGCCCGTCACGAGAGGCCGCGACCTTCGGGCGTTGCACGACGCAATCGCTGTACGCGCCCTCGCCATTCGCCGAGCGAAGAGCTTCCGGCGAAACCGTAGGGTTCCTGCATCGTCCAGGCTAGGACGGCAAGCTTGCGATTTGGTTGCGCGGCAATCTTCGTCAACAGGGAAGTGGGCGCCGGTCACCCGCGCCCACCCTTATCCCCATCGCAAAACTATTCGGCCGCGGCCTTGGCCGGGCTCTCGCCGACATCGAGGGCGGCGAGGTACTTCTCGGCCTCCAGGGCGGCCATGCAGCCCATGCCCGCGGCAGTGATCGCCTGACGGTAGACGTCGTCGGTGACGTCGCCCGCCGCGAACACGCCGGGCACGTCGGTCGCGGTCGTGCCCGGCGTCACGGTGATGTAGCCGCCGTGGCGCATCGGCAGCTGGCCCTCGAAGATGCCGGTCGCCGGCTGGTGGCCGATGGCGACGAACAGGCCGTCGGCGGGGTGCTCGACGATCTCGCCCGAGCGCAGGTCCTTCAGGCGCAGGTGGGTGACCGAGGGGGGCGTGGCCGAGCCGCAGATTTCTTCCACCGCGTGGTGCCACTTCACGCTGACGTTGGCGTGCTTGAACAGGCGCTCCTGCAGGATGCGCTCGGCCCGGAACTCGCCGCGGCGGTGGACCACCGTCACGGACTTGGCGAGGTTGGCGAGATACAGGGCCTCCTCGACGGCGGTGTTGCCGCCGCCCACCACGGTCACGTCCTTGCCGCGGAAGAAGAAGCCGTCGCAGGTGGCGCAGGCCGAGACGCCGAAGCCCTGGAACTTCGCTTCCGACGGCAGGCCGAGCCACTTCGCCTGGGCACCCGTGGCGATGATGAGCGCGTCGCAGGTGTAGGTCTCGCCGGAATCGGCCTCCAGCCGGAACGGGCGGGTCTTCAGATCGACGTTCGTGATGTACTCGGACACGATCTTGGTGCCGACATGCTCGGCTTGGGAGCGCATCTGCTCCATCAGCCACGGGCCCTGGATCGCTTCGGCGAAGCCCGGATAGTTCTCGACGTCGGTCGTGATCATGAGCTGGCCGCCGGGCTGGAAGCCGGAGATGAGCAGCGGCTCGACCATGGCGCGGGCGGCGTAGATCGCGGCGGTGTAGCCGGCCGGGCCTGAGCCGATGATCACGAGTCTCGCGTGGGTGTGGGCCATCTCTCGCCGTCTCCTCTTGCCGGCCTGTCCCGCTTGGCGGGGCCGGCCCGTCGTCCCGTCGATTCGCGCGTACTCTGCCACGGCACGCGTAAAATGATTTTTTCGGAGTTTCGGGCGCCTCGATGCGCTCGGCCTCCGGCGATCATGCTGCCAGAGCATCGTCCTGAATATCGGATCCAGGACGAAGCTCTGGATTCTCGTGTCGCATCGCCTTTTTCCGAAAGCCGGAAACCACCTTTCGGGACGATGCTCTAGAAAAGTCCCTTCCCGGACGCCTTCGGCTGCGTCGCCGGGGACGCCGTACCCCCGCCCGGCTCGAAGCGCCGCCGATGCGCTGCGTAGGCCTTCGCCATCGCCTCGGCGATCTCGGGCGTCGCGTCGATCGGTGCGTAGCGCAGGGCCTCCAGGCGGCCGATGAACGGTTTGAGCGCCCCCGCCATGGCGAGCCCGGCGAACATCCGCCGATGCCGGATATAGGTACGCGGGAGGTCGAACAGCAGGAGAGGCACACCGGTGCTCGCGGCCTCGCCGACCATGTTGGCCGAATCCGAGGTGACGACGACGTGGTCGGCCAGCGCCAGCATGCCGACGTAAGGGTTTTCGCCGGTGCCGTCCCAGAGGAACCCGCCCTTGCGGCGGATCAGGTCGGCCAAGGCCGCGCTGAGGTCGGGCGGGGTGCGCCGCGAGACCGTCATCATCAGCGAGCAGCCGCCGTCGGCGAGCTTGGTGAGGTCGCGCACGAGGCGCCGCGTGTCGGCCTTGCGGTAGCTCAGGTGCCGGCTGTCGCCGCCGATCAGCACGGCGATGCGCGGCCAGGGCAGGGCCGAGAGCCGCGGATCGGGCCGGGTGCGGGCGGCATCCAACCGGGCGCGGGAGACCGGGTGCGGGGCGGTCAGCGTCGTGAAGACGTTGGCTCCCCGCAGGTCGTCGTAATCCGGCACCCAGATGAAGTCGGCGGTGTCGTGCCCCGTGCGCGGGTCCTTGAGGAAGGCCGTGAAGGTGCGCCCCGTCGAGGCGCGCCGCACCGCCCGCAGGTAGGGCACGGCGCGCCGGCCCGAGGCGATCAGGATGTCGGGCAGCGGGCCTTCGAGCAGGCCCCCGGCCCTGCCCGGCGCGTCGCGGGGGTCGATCGGGCCCCAGGGGGCGGTCCAGGTCAGGGGGCGGCCGCGGGGGATGCGCCGCGTCTCGACGGCGAGGCCCAGGGCCTGGGCGATCCCGATGCACTGGTTCTCGTCGCCGGCCTTGCCGTCGGTCACGATCCAGGCGCGCGCACGCCCGATCTCGGGCGGCACGACGCCGTCACCCGCCCCCGGCCCGCTTCCGCTCACGCCACGCACGTCCCCGAAATGTGTCCCGCTCCCGGACCCTACCGGGTCGGGAGCTGGCGCCGCAGCCAGGCCGCGTAATGCTCGGCGAGCGCCCCGACCCGCCGCCGCTCGGAGGCCGGATCGTACCACGCGCCACCCGAACTCGCCGGCAGGGCCGAGAGCTGGGGATGACGGGCGAGGACCGTGCCGTCGCGGCCGACCAGAAGCGCCTCGCCCTCGAGATAGTCGGTCACCCCGCCGCCGCCGAGGCCGCTGCGGCCGGCGCCCTGAGCTCCGGTATAGGGGTTGAGCGAGAGGCCGCTCACCCGTACCACCAGGGTCGGGGCGCCGCGCACGATCCGGTCGCCGAAGGCTTGGCGCAACGCCGCGGTCAGGTCGGCCCGCAGGGCCTCCGCCTGCGGCCCGCGGCCGTAGGCGTCGAGCGTGCGCACGTCGACCGAGACGCCGCCGAGACGGCCGAAATCCTGCGCGGCGGCCGGCCCCGCGAGCAGGGTGAGGCCCAGAAGAGCGGCGAGGCCGGGGATGCGCCAGAGGACCTGCACTTGGTTCAGGCGCCCCACTCGACGGCGACGACCTCGTAGGACTTGCCGCCGCCCGGCGTCGTCACCTCGACGGAATCGCCGACGCCCTTGCCGATGAGCGCCCGGGCGATCGGCGAGGAGATCGAGACGCGGCCCTCGCGCACGTCCGCCTCCGGCTCGCCGACGATCTGGTAGGTCTTCTCCTCCTCGGTGTCCTCGTCGAGGAGTTTCACGCGCGCACCGAACTTGATCTTGGCACCCGAGAGCTTCGCGGTGTCGATGATCTCGGCCCGCGCGATCATGCTCTCCAGTTCGAGCACCCGGCCCTCGTTGTGGGACTGGGCCTCCTTGGCGGCATGGTACTCGGCGTTCTCGGACAGGTCGCCCAGCGCGCGCGCCTCGGAGATCGCCTGGATGATGCGCTGCCGCTCCACCTGCTGGCGATGCTTCAGCTCCTCTTCGAGGGCTGCGTAGCCGCGGATCGTGATCGGAACCTTGTCGATGCTCATGGTCTCGCGCCACAATGAAGAGGCCCGGCGGGAGCGTGAACTCCTTCCGGGCCGGAAATCGGCTGTCAGTTCAGGCCGCGAGGCGCCCTGTCCGCCGGGCCCCTCGCGCGCCGGAGGTATTTAGGCCGCGAAGTATTCCTGCAAGGCCCGCACCTGAAGATCGCCCTCGAGATAGGCTCTGATCCCCTCGGCCGCCGCCATCGCGCCGGCCAGAGTGGTGTAGTACGGCACTTTATGCAAGAGGGCCGCCCGCCGGAGCGAGCGGGAGTCGGACAGCGCGCCCGCGCCCTCGGTGGTGTTGATGACGAGGGCGATCTCGCCGTTCTTGATCGCGTCGACGATGTGGGGCCGGCCCTCCAGCACCTTGTTGATGCGGCCCGTGGGGATGCCCTCGTCGGCGAGATACCGCTGCGTGCCCCCCGTCGCCAGGATCGAGAAGCCGAGTTCCGACAGGAGCCGGATGGTGGGCAGCACGCGCGGCTTGTCGTCGTCGCGCACCGAGATGAACACCGTGCCGGTGCGCGGCACCGCGGTTCCCGAGCCGAGCTGGCTCTTGGCGAAGGCCACGCCGAAGCCGGCATCGAGCCCGATCACCTCGCCGGTCGAGCGCATCTCCGGCCCGAGCAGCACGTCGACGCCGGGGAAGCGGGCGAAGGGGAATACCGCTTCTTTCACCGCGATGTGGTCGAGCTTCTTCGGCTTGAGGCCGAACCCGTCGAGGGGCTCGCCCGCCATGATCCGCGCGGCGATCTTGGCGATGGGCTCGCCGATCACCTTGGCGACGAACGGCACGGTGCGCGAGGCGCGCGGGTTCACCTCCAGCACGTAGATGGTGCCGTCCTTGATCGCGTACTGCACGTTCATCAGGCCGCCGACCTTGAGGGCCAGCGCCATCGCCCTGGTCTGGCGCTCCAGCTCCGCGAGGGTCTCCGGCGAGAGCGTGCGCGGCGGCAGCGAGCAGGCCGAGTCGCCCGAATGGATGCCCGCCTCCTCGATGTGCTCCATGATGCCGGCGATGAACACGCTCGATCCGTCGCAGACCGCGTCCACGTCCACCTCGGTCGCGTCCGACAGGTAGCGGTCGAACAGGAGCGGGTTCTTGCCCAGCACCGTGTTGATCTGCCCCGTCTTGTCGTTGGGGTAGCGCGCCTTGATGTCGGAGGGGATCAGGCTCGGCAGCGTGCCGAGCAGGTACTCGGCGAACTGCGCCTCGTCGTGGATGATCGCCATGGCGCGCCCGCCCAGCACGTAGGAGGGGCGCACCACGAAGGGCAGGCCGAGTTCGGCCGCCACCAGCCGGCTCTGCTCCACCGAGTAGGCGATGCCGTTCTTGGGCTGCCTCAGCCCGAGCTTGTCGAGGAGCCGCTTGAACTGGTCGCGGTCCTCGGCGAGGTCGATGGCGTCGGGCGAGGTGCCGAGGATCGGCACGCCCGCGGCCTCCAGCGCACGGGCGAGCTTGAGCGGGGTCTGGCCGCCGAACTGCACGATCACGCCGTGCAGCGTGCCCGCCTGCCGCTCGGTCTCGATGATCTCCAGCACGTCCTCCGCCGTCAGCGGCTCGAAATAGAGCCGGTCGGAGGTGTCGTAGTCGGTCGAGACCGTCTCCGGGTTGCAGTTGACCATGATGGTCTCGTAGCCGGCCTCGGTGAGCGCGAAGCAGGCGTGGCAGCAGCAATAGTCGAACTCGATGCCCTGGCCGATCCGGTTCGGGCCGCCGCCGAGGATGATGACCTTCTTCTTGTCCGAAGGGTAGGCCTCGTCGGCCACGGTGCCGGCGAAGGGGGCGACGTAGGTCGAGTACATGTAGGCGGTCGGCGCCTTGAACTCGGCGGCGCAGGTGTCGATCCGCTTGAAGACCGGGCGCACGTCCAGGTCCCGGCGGGCGGCGCGCACCGCGTTCTCGTCGGTGTCGGCCAGAACCGCCAGCCGCGCGTCGGAGAAGCCGGCGGCCTTGAGCTGGCGGAAGGCGCCGGGCGTGGTCGGCAGGCCGTGGGCCTTCACCCGGTTCTCCAGATCGACGATGGCCTGAAGCTGCTCCAGGAACCACGGATCGATCTTGCAGGAGGCGTGGATCTCCTCGTGGCTGATCCCGAGCCGCATCGCCTGGGCGACCTTGAGCAGGCGGTCGGGCGTCGGCGTGCCGAGCGCGGCCTTGATGGCGTTGTGGTCGTCGCCCTTGCCCAGCCCCTCGATCTCGATCTCGTCGAGGCCGGTGAGACCCGTCTCCAGCGAGCGCAGCGCCTTCTGAAGCGACTCGGCGAAGCAGCGGCCGATCGCCATGGCCTCGCCGACCGATTTCATCGCGGTGGTCAGCGTCGGCTCGGCGCCGGGGAACTTCTCGAAGGCGAAGCGGGGGATCTTGGTGACGACGTAGTCGATCGTCGGCTCGAACGAGGCCGGGGTCGCCCCGCCGGTGATGTCGTTGGCGATCTCGTCCAGGGTGTAGCCGACGGCGAGCTTGGCCGCGACCTTGGCGATCGGGAAGCCGGTCGCCTTGGAGGCCAGCGCCGAGGAGCGCGAGACGCGCGGGTTCATCTCGATGACGATCATCCGGCCGGTGGCCGGGTCGATGGCGAACTGCACGTTCGAGCCGCCGGTCTCGACGCCGATCTCGCGCAGCACCGCGAGCGACGCGTCGCGCATCACCTGATATTCCTTGTCCGTCAGCGTCAGCGCGGGCGCCACCGTGATCGAATCGCCGGTGTGGACGCCCATCGGATCGATGTTCTCGATGGAGCAGACGATGATGCAGTTGTCCGCCTTGTCGCGGACGACCTCCATCTCGTACTCCTTCCAGCCGAGCACGCTCTCCTCGATCAGCACCTCGTTGGTCGGCGAGGCGTCGATGCCGCGCTCGACGATTTCGAGGAATTCCTCGCGGTTATAGGCGATGCCGCCGCCGGTGCCGCCCATGGTGAAGCTCGGCCGGATGATCGCCGGCAGGCCGACTTCGGCGAGTGCGATCAGGGCTTGGCCGAGCGCGTGCTCGATGTAGCGGCGGCGGCGGTCGCCCTCGCCGTTGGTCCAGGCCCTCTCGAATTCGGCGAGCGCCGCCGCACGGGCGGCGGGCTCCGCGTTGGCCGCCTCGATCCGCGCGGTCTCGGCGAGGTATCTTTCGCGGTCGGCCTTCTTGGCCGCCGACGCGTTGGCGAGTTCGGATTTCGGCGTTTCCAGGCCGATCTTGGTCATCGCATCGCGAAAAAGGTTGCGATCCTCGGCCTTGTCGATGGCCTCGGCGGTGGCGCCGATCATCTGCACGCCGAACTTCTCGAGCACGCCCATGCGCTTGAGCGAGAGCGCGCAGTTCAGCGCGGTCTGGCCGCCCATCGTGGGGAGGAGGGCGTCGGGCCGCTCCTTCTCGATGATCTTGGCGACGATCTCCGGGGTGATCGGCTCGACATAGGTGGCGTCGGCCATGTCCGGGTCGGTCATGATCGTCGCCGGGTTCGAGTTAACCAGGACGATCCGGTAGCCCTCCTCGCGCAACGCCTTGCAGGCCTGGGTGCCGGAATAGTCGAACTCGCAGGCCTGCCCGATGATGATCGGTCCCGCACCGATGATGAGGATGGAGTGGATGTCGGTGCGTTTCGGCATGGAGCGCCCTTAAGACCTTTCGCGCGCGCTCGCACCCCCGCGCGCCACCTCTTCAGGGCGGCGCCCGAGGGGATCGGGCGTCTTGGATGATCGTTAAGCTCCGCGTCTACACCCGGCCGACCGGGTTTGAAAGGGCGCCCCGGGAATGCCGCGGGCTTCGAACGCGGGGCGATGCGATCGGGTCGGCTTCGATCCAACACGCCGGTCGGTCCGGGGCCGCGCAGCGGAGCCCGGAATCCATCGGTAATGCGGGCCCCGCACACAGCGTCGCGGCCCGTCGTGGATTGCACGCCTCCGGTGTCCCGGAATGACAGGCGTCGAGAACGATGGGCGATCTGGTTTGTCTCAACTCACGTCGTGAATTTAAAGTATAATTATTCGACTTATCGATTGCGCATCCGCATTTGATGTTTCGGAAGCGACTCGATATCGAGAATTTGTCGACGAAATACGTCGATCATCATGAGAATAATTCCGAGGAAGCGAACGATGACGCTGAAGCATCTTCCGGCCGTGGCCGCCCTGGTCTCGGGTCTCGCCGCTACGCTGCCGGCCGCCGCCGACGAGGTGACGGTCAAGACCCTCAACAGCGGGCCGGGCGGGTCGATGGTGTTCGATCCGGCCTTCGTGCGGCTGAAGCCGGGCGACAGCATCAAGTTCGTGCCGACCGACAAGGGCCACAACGTCGAGACCATCAAGGGCATGGCGCCGGACGGGACGGAGTCCGTGAAGTCGACGGTCGGCCAGGAGGCGGTGATCAGGTTCGACAAGGAAGGCGTCTACGGCTTCAAGTGCTCGCCGCATTACCTGATGGGCATGGTCGCGCTCGTGGTCGTCCGCGACCAGCGCGACAACATGGAGGCCGCCAAGGCGGTCACCCACGGCAAGCTCGCGCAGAAGCGATTCGATCCGCTCTTCGCCCAGGCGCAGTAAGCCTGATCCGCCGACGAAGGCGGCCGCCGCTCAGTCGGCCGCCATCACCAGCGCCCAGAAGCGCTTGTAGCGGGTGTCCGGCGCATCGACGCGGGCGATGCCGACCCGGCGCAGCTGCGGCATCAGCATGTTGCGGTTGTGCTCGGGCGAGGCCTTCCAGCGCGCCAGCACCTGATCGAACGTCTCCGAGCCCGCGCTGAGGTTTTCCGACGCGTAGCGCTTGCCGAAGCCCGCGCCCGCCATGCGGCTGTCGAAGGACCCCGCGGCCTCGTGGCTGAGCCGCCCGGCCCGCGCATTGGCGACGGCCTGGAACGAGGCGGCGCGGATCAGCCGCGAATCGATCGTGACGGGCCCCAAACCGTGCTGCGCGCGGTAGCGCGAGATCGCCTCCGCCGCCGCCCCCTCGTCGAGGATCACCGGCACCGTCGGCAGGCTCGCCTCCAGCACCGGCGAGCTACCGCAGCCGGCAAGGGCGAGCGGAAGCGTCAGCGCGAGGAGGACGGTGGCAGAGGCGGGGCGCAGGATCGGCATCGGGCAGATTCGAGAGGTGTGCGGCGGACGGTCCGAGCGCTTCCCCGGCCGATGCGGCGAAACCGCGGCGGGGCCGGGGGCCGCGCCGAGGATCGACGGGAGCGTGGCACCGCGGCCACGCTGCCGCCTTGGCCGGAGCCGTCGGGCGGAGGCGGGGCCGCGGGTGCGCCGCTCTCGACGGAGCCCGGATTAGACGGTAAGCGGGGCCTCGGATGGGTCCGCCCCAACCTCTCCGGGAATCCTGCGGGACGGGGCCGTCGGGCCGTTGTTCCCGGCCATCTCCGAGCCCGGCAGATCGCCGCGTCGCGTGGCTCAGCGGGGCGATCCGTCCGGACGAGAGGCGGAACCGGACCCTCCGGGCTTCGTCGGCGGGCGGCGAGGGGTGAGTGCGGGCCGTGAGGCCGCGGGAGCGAGTGACGATGAAGCTTCATGTGTTCGGACGCCACCCGATCCCGCAGGGCGGCTTCAACGGCGTGATGAGCCTGTTCGAGTGCATCGAGTTCGCCCGGCTCGGCTACGAGGTGACGCTGCTCCTGCCGTTCGTGACGAGGGAGAGCTACGAGGAGTTCCTCCAGAAGCACAAGATCGGCTCGCTCGACGAGCTCGACCGCTACGGCGCGCGCTTCGACATCCGGCCCGTCTTCCCCGACGGGGATGGTTTTTCCGAGTGCGACATCTTGATCTACCAGTCCTACTTCGTCGAGGACTGGATCAAGTTCGGCGCGCTCTGCCGCCAATACGCAAAAGTCACCACCAAGAATTTTCCGAAGTTCGTCCCGAGCCCGGATCTCGTCCAGACCTCGGCGGTGCTGGGGCAGTTCGGTCAGTTCGATTTCGTGGCCTGCTCGCTGCAGGAGGACGTCGACCTGCTCCAAGCCGATCCGCGGGTGCGCGCGGAATACCCGGCCCGGTTCGCCTACGTGCCGCGGGGCGCCTCCCCGTCGATGCTGCATCCGGGCTACAAGTCCGGCCTGCCGCCGACGATCGGCCTCGACGTGCCGAACATGCCGGACATGCTGGCGATCCAGCATTACGTCCGCCCGATCGAGCGGCTGAAGGCCGAATTCCCTGACCTCAAGGTGATGAGCATCGGCCGCCCGGTGCCGATCGAGGGTGCGATCAAGGTGCCGTTCGGCCGGTTCGACCGGATCTACGAGCAGTTCTTCAACCGGGTGCACGTCTACTGCACCATCAATTACGAGCACAGCCCGCCGCACCTGCAGGCGGAGGTGCAGAAGAAGAACCCCCTGTGGAAGGCCAAGGCCATCTACGAGGTGCAGAACATCGAGGCCCAGATGAGCGGTGCGGCCCTGATCGGGCACCGCAGCAACATCATCGAGGAGCTGTACCGGCCCGGCGAGACCGGCTTCAACATCCTCGATTTCGGCGACGAGGAGCAGATCTATCAGGTGCTCCGCCGTGCCCTGCTCGACCGCGCGGTCAACGCCGTCGCCTGCCGCAACTATGCCATCGCGAACTACGATTGGCGGCACTGCGTACGGTTGTGGAGCGAGGGCCTCCAGGGCCTGATCCGCCACCGGTCCGGCGGCACGAGCCCGGCCGCCGGACAGCCTACGCCGCAGCCCGCCCCGGCGGCGCCCGCTGCCGCTGCGCCCGTCTCTCCCGCGCCTGTCGCGGCGCCGGCCGCGCCGATCCCCGCGACGCCGGAGCAGGAGATCGCCACGCTGATCAAGCTCGGCCAGAAGTACAAGTGGGCGACCGGCGAGGAGCGGCGCAAGCTCGAGGCCCACGGCGTCAGCCTGGGACGGACCGACTTCTATTCCGAGACGCCGAGCCTCGCCGAGATCGAGGCCTCGTTCGAGTACGAGGGCTACCAGAGCACGCGGGACTCGAAGCCCATCTTCGACGACGCGGACGTCTTCGACCTCGCGCGGATCGAGAGCTACGGGCGGTCCCTCGTCGAGTACACCGGCCAGTTCGCACCGCCGGTCGAGAAGACGGACGAAGGGTTCTACTGGAAGAACTCGCAGTTCAGCGGCACCGACGCGATGTCGCTCTACGGCACCATCCGCAAGCTGCGTCCGGCGAAGGTGGTGGAGATCGGCTGCGGCTTCAGCTCGCACGTCGTCAACGCGGCGCTGGAGGCCAACGGTTCGGGCTCGCTCACCTGCATCGATCCCGAGCCGCGCACCGACATCAAGAACCTGCCCAACATCCAGTTCCGGCAGGAGAAGATCCAGGGCGTGCCGGCCTCGTGGTTCCAGGAGAACCTGAGTGCGGGCGACGTGGTGTTCTTCGACGGCTCGCACACCGTGAAGACCGGCAGCGACACGATCTACTTCTACCTGCGCATCCTGCCCTACCTGCCCAAGGGCGTGATCGTGCATGCGCACGACGTACGGCTGCCGTTCCCGCGCAACCGGCAGGCCCTGCTCGAGGCCAAGCTTTACTGGGGCGAGCAATACCTGCTGCTGGCGCATCTCTATAATCAGGCGCGCTACCGGGTGCTGTTCGCCTCCGACCTCGTCGAGCGTCGCCTCAACGAGCTGTCGCGGCAACTGATGCACGGCCGGCACGGCAGCGGCGGCGTCAGCCTCTGGTACGAGATCGTCGGATAGGAACGCCCATGCCGACGGCGCCTGCGGGCGCCGTCGGAGCCCATGCGGGCTCGCGATCGAGCGAGCGGTCCGACAACGATCTGAAGAAAGCAGGGAAACGGCACCGACGCGCGTCGAGCGCAAAGTTCGATGATGCCGTTCCTGAAGGAGAGCGTGGCGCGGGCGACGGGGCTCGAACCCGCGACCTCCGGCGTGACAGGCCGGCACTCTAACCAACTGAGCTACGCCCGCGCTTTCGTGTCGCCGGAGGGGCTGGCCTCGCTGCCGGCGACGAGGCGGGGTTTAGGTGGGGTGCTCCGGGCTGTCAAGCAAAGGAATCGCAGTTTCGCGATTCCCTGCGCAGCCGGCTTCCGAGCCGCTCGGGAGAGGATCGACGCCCGCCGGCCCGGACGGTCCGCGGCGGGTCGAATCGCAGCCGATGGAAGCCCGAGGACGAGACCCGCACGGCCTCTCGATGACGGCGCCCCATGCGTCCCGGGAAGCCACCCCATGCGCTGGTATACCAGGGACGACATCTGTCACCGCATGGGGCGATTGTGCGACGCGCAACGCACTTGTCTCTCTCGGGGGGCTCGTCTAAGCCTCGCCCGGCGCCCAGTCTGGCATTGGAGGAATTCCATCGGGAGGATTCTTCTCCGCGGCCAGGCGTCGACGCGAGGGCACTCCATGATCCTCCCGCGCAACGGAACGAGGGGTTCGGCATGACCGGCCTGCTGGCGGACTATCTGCCGCTCATCGTGTTCATCGGCGTCTCGCTGTTCATCGCCGTGGCGCTCCTCGTCGCGCCGTTCATCGTGGCCTATTCGAGCCCCGATCCCGAAAAGCTCTCGGCCTACGAGTGCGGCTTCAACGCCTTCGACGACGCGCGCATGAAGTTCGACGTGCGCTTCTACCTCGTCGCGATCCTGTTCATCATCTTCGACCTCGAAGTCGCGTTCCTGTTCCCCTGGGCGATCACGTTCGGGGAGCTCGGCTGGTTCGGCTTCTGGTCGATGATGGTCTTCCTCGGCGTCCTCACCGTCGGCTTCGTCTACGAGTGGCGCAAGGGCGCCCTCGAGTGGGACTAGGCCGGACCCGCGCGCCACGCCGCCTTCACCGTTTCCTCGCTCAGAGGCACAGATGGCCCTGAACCCGACCCTGTCCCGCGCACCCGAGATCGCGCCGCAGCCGAAAGGGATCATCGATCCCTCGACCGGCCGGCCCATCGGCGCCACCGACCCGATGTTCCTCTCGATCAACGACGAGCTGGCCGACCGCGGCTTCCTCGTCACGAGCGCGGACGAGCTCATCAACTGGGCCCGCACCGGCTCGCTGATGTGGATGACCTTCGGGCTCGCCTGCTGCGCCGTCGAGATGATGCAGATGTCGATGCCGCGCTACGATTGCGAGCGCTTCGGCTTCGCCCCGCGCGGCTCGCCCCGGCAGTCCGACGTGATGATCGTCGCCGGCACGCTGACCAACAAGATGGCGCCTGCGCTGCGCAAGGTCTACGACCAAATGCCGGAGCCGCGCTACGTCATCTCGATGGGCTCCTGCGCCAACGGCGGCGGCTACTACCACTATTCTTATTCGGTGGTGCGCGGCTGCGACCGGGTCGTGCCGGTCGACATCTACGTGCCGGGCTGCCCGCCCTCGGCGGAAGCGCTGCTCTACGGCGTCCTGCTGCTGCAGCGGAAGATCCGCCGCATCGGCACGATCGAGCGCTGAGGGGCCGGCGATGAGCGAGACCATTCCCGCCGTCACCACCAACGGCATCGTCCTTCGCGGCACGGTCGCCGCAGCTCAGGGCGACGCGGCTCTGCGCGCCATGGGCGAGCGCATCGCTGGCGCGCTCGGCCCCGCGGTCACCCACTGGAGCATCGCCTTCGGCGAGCTGACGCTGACGGTCCAGGCCAGCGACATCGTCTACGCGCTGACCTATCTGCGCGACGAGCCGGCCTGCGCCTTCCGCTGCTTCATCGACATCTGCGGCGCCGACTATCCCCAGCGCGCCCGCCGGTTCGACGTCGTCTACCACCTCCTCTCCCTGCGCCATAACATGCGCGTCCGGGTGAAGGTGCAGACCGACGCGGCGACCCCGGTGCCGTCGGCGATCACGGTGTTCCCGGCGGCGAACTGGTTCGAGCGCGAGACCTACGACCTCTACGGCATCCTGTTCTCGGGCCATCCCGATCTTCGGCGGCTGCTGACCGATTACGGCTTTGAGGGGCATCCGCTGCGCAAGGATTTCCCGCTGACCGGCTTCGTCGAGGTGCGCTACGATCAGGACGAGGCGCGCGTCGTCTACGAGCCGGTGAAGCTGACGCAAGAGTTCCGGAACTTCGACTTCCTCTCGCCCTGGGAGGGCACCGACTACGTGCTCCCCGGCGACGAGAAGAAGTCGAGCTGAAGGCCGCGGGCATGTCCGAACACAACATCCGCAACTTCTCGATCAATTTCGGGCCGCAGCATCCGGCGGCGCACGGCGTGCTGCGCCTCGTGCTCGAACTCGACGGCGAGGTGGTCGAGCGGGTCGATCCGCATATCGGCCTGTTGCACCGCGGCACTGAGAAGCTGATCGAGCACAAGACCTACCTCCAGGCGACGCCCTATTTCGACCGGCTCGACTACGTCTCGCCGATGAATCAGGAGCACGCCTTCTGCCTCGCGATCGAGCGGCTCGCCGGCATCGAGGTGCCGCGTCGCGCGCAGCTCATCCGCACGCTGTTCTGCGAGATCGGGCGGCTCCTCTCCCACCTCCTCAACGTGACGACCCAGGCAATGGATGTCGGCGCGCTCACGCCCCCGCTCTGGGGCTTCGAGGAGCGCGAGAAGCTGATGATCTTCTACGAGCGCGCATCGGGTGCGAGGCTCCACGCCAACTACTTCCGCCCCGGCGGCGTCCATCAGGACCTGCCGCCCGCGCTGATCGACGACATCGAGGCGTTCTGCGACCCCTTTCTCCAGGTGGTGCAGGACCTCGACGACCTCGTCATGGCCAACCGCATCTTCAAGCAGCGCAACGTCGACATCGGCATCGTCACCCAGGACGAGGCGATGGCCTGGGGCTTTTCCGGCGTGATGGTGCGCGGCTCGGGCATCCCGTGGGACCTGCGCAAGTCGCAGCCCTACGAGTGCTACGAGGAAATGGATTTCGACATCCCCGTCGGCAAGAACGGCGACACCTACGACCGTCAGGTCATCCGCATGGAAGAGATGCGGGAATCGGTGAAGATCATGCGGCAGTGCTGCGCCAAGCTGCGCGAGCCTGCGGGCCAGGGGCCGATCGCCTCCACCGACGGTAAGTTCGCGCCCCCGCCGCGCCGGGAGATGAAGCGCTCGATGGAAGCGCTCATCCACCACTTCAAACTCTACACCGAGGGCTTCCACGTGCCCGAGGGCGAGGTCTATGCGGCCGTCGAGGCGCCGAAGGGCGAGTTCGGCGTCTATCTGGTCTCGGACGGCACCAACAAGCCGTACCGCTGCAAGATCCGCGCGCCGGGCTTCGCGCACTTGCAGGCGATGGATTGGATGTGCCGCGGCCACCTGCTGGCTGACGTTTCTTGTGTGTTGGGCACGCTGGACATCGTGTTCGGTGAGGTGGACCGGTGACAGCGCGGGTCGGCCTCGCGTTCGGCTTGGTCCTGTTGGCGTCCGCTGCCGGCAGCGATCCAGCGCGGGCTCAAGGTGTGTGGAACGAGTTGCAAGCCTGGGAACGAGCGGCGCCCGCGCGTGAGGCCGAGCAACAAGCGATGTCCGCACGCGCCCAAGCCGCATTCGCTCCCTGCAAAGGCGAGAAATCACCGTGCAGGACGCAGCTGGTCGAACAAGGCTGGCGGGTCACCTTCTCCAGCTTCGAACCACTGGGTATCGACATCGGTCTCGCGATCAACCTTCTTGAACTAGAAGGTCAGCAACAGATTTGCACGACTTTCATTGCTCATGACGACGCGGAACACGAACGGCCTTGCCGTGGCATGGCACCGTCGAGCGACATGGTAAAGAACTGACGATGGCCAACCGCAGACTCGCCCCCGCCGCCGAGCAGCCCCAGCACTTCGCGTTCTCCCCCGAGAACGCCGAGTGGGCCCGCGGCCAGATCGAAAAGTATCCGGAGGGGCGCCAGGCCTCCGCCGTGATCCCGTTGCTGTGGAAGGCGCAGGAGCAGAACGGCGGCTGGCTGCCTCGAGCCGCGATCGAGGCGGTCGCCGACCAGCTCGGCATGCCGCATATCCGCGTGCTGGAGGTCGCGACCTTCTACACGATGTTCGCGCTGGAGCCGGTCGGGCGCTTCTGGATCCAGCTCTGCGGCACCGTGCCGTGCGATTGCTGCGGGGCCAAGGAACTGAAGGCCGCGCTCCAGGCGCGCCTCGGGCCGCCCGGCCACGTCTCGGCCGACGGCAACTTCTCCTGGCTCGAAGTCGAGTGCCTCGGCGCCTGCTGCAACGCGCCGATGGTGCAGATCAATCAGGACTACTACGAGGACCTCAGCCCTGAGAGCCTCAACAAGCTCATGGACGACCTCGCCGCCGGGCGCCCGGTGAAGATCGGCTCGCAGGTCGGCCGGGTCTCGTCCGAGCCGAAGGACGCGGTCAACACGCTGACCGACCCGACCCTGTTCGACGGGTCCCGCGTCGGCGCATGGCGCAAGCGCTTCGAGGCGACCAAGGACGAGGAGGCGGTCAAGCAGGACGAAGCGAAGTCCACAGAGGCGCGCGCTGCCACGGAAGCCAAGCCCGCCCGTCCCGAGGCCGGCCGCCCCGTCGAGCAGGGCACCGCCGACGGCCCGGCCCAGCGCGCCGCCGCGGGTCAGGCACCCGTGCGCGAGTCCGACAAGGCGGACGCCGCCGAGCGCGGCACCTCCGAGGCCAAGACCGCCGCGGCCCGGCCCGGCGACAGTCCGGCGCTCGATTCGCCGGCCGAGCGCGCCGCCGCCGGTGAGCCCCCGGCCAAGACCGAGACGCCCGACGCCGAGACCCGCGCGCTCGCCGAGGACGCCGCACTCCGCACCGAGCCGCCGCAGCACCCGGCGGCCGCCGGCGCCGACGACGGCGTGCCCGAGGCGGAGAACCCGGAAGCGCGCGCCGACGCGGCGGGCGAGCGGCCGAAGGGCCTGCCGGCTGCCCGTGAGTACCGGCCGGACGATCTCACCAAGATCCGCGGCATCGGCCCGGTCAACCAGACCCGGCTGAACGCGCTCGGCATCTGGCACTACGATCAGATCGCCGCCTGGACCCCGCGAGAGGTTGCCTGGGTCGGCGCCTATCTCGCGTTCCCCGGTCGCATCGACCGGGAGAACTGGGTGAGGCAGGCTGCCGATCTCGCCGGAACGAAGGGCTGAGGACCGAAACATGCTCTCCGATCAGGATCGCATCTTCACCAACCTCTACGGCCTGCACTCGCCCGATCTCGAGGCGGCGAAGAAGCGCGGCGCGTGGGACGGCACCAAGTTCCTGCTCGACCAGGGCCGGGACTGGATCATCGACGAGATGAAGGGCTCGGGCCTGCGCGGTCGCGGCGGCGCCGGCTTCCCGACCGGGCTGAAATGGTCGTTCATGCCCAAGAAGTCCGACGGGCGCCCGCACTACCTCGTCGTCAACGCCGACGAGTCGGAGCCGGGCACCTGCAAGGACCGGGAGATCATGCGGCACGATCCGCATCTCCTGATCGAGGGCTGCATGCTGGCCTCCTTCGCCATGGGCGCGCATGCCTGCTACGTCTATCTGCGCGGCGAGTACGTGGCGGAGAAGTTCGCCCTACAACGCGCCGTGGACGAGGCCTACGCGGCCCGCCTCGTCGGCCAGTCGAACGTCCACGACTACCCGTTCGACATCTACGTCCACCACGGCGCGGGCGCCTATATCTGCGGCGAGGAGACGGCCCTCATCGAGAGCCTGGAAGGCAAGAAGGGGATGCCGCGGCTGAAGCCGCCGTTCCCGGCCAATATGGGCCTCTACGGCTGTCCCACGACGGTCAACAACGTCGAGTCGATCGCGGTGGCCGGCACGATCCTGCGCCGCGGCGGCGCGTGGTTCGCGGGGCTCGGGGGCAAGAACAACACCGGCACCAAGCTGTTCTGCGTCTCGGGCCACGTCAACAAGCCCTGCAACGTCGAGGAAGAGCTCGGCATCACCTTCCGCGAGTTGATCGACACGCATTGCGGCGGCATGCGCGGCGGCTGGGACAATCTCTTGTGCTCGATCCCCGGCGGCTCCTCGGTGCCGCTGGTGCCGGCCGAGCAGATCATCGACGCCAAGATGGACTTCGACACCCTGCGCAACCTCGGCTCGGGGCTGGGCACCGCCGCCGTGATCGTGCTCGACAAGTCGACCGACATCGTCGGGGCGATCGCCCGCATCTCGTACTTCTACAAGCACGAGTCCTGCGGCCAGTGCACGCCCTGCCGCGAGGGCACGGGCTGGATGTGGCGCGTGCTCACCCGCATGGCCGCGGGCCGGGCGCAGAAGCGCGAGATCGACATGCTCTTGGAGGTCACCAAGCAGGTCGAGGGCCACACCATCTGCGCGCTGGGCGACGCCGCCGCGTGGCCGATCCAGGGTCTCATCCGCCACTTTCGGCCGGAGATCGAGAAGCGGATCGACCAGTACAGCGCCAACCCGCATTCCGATGCCGTGCCGATGGCGGCGGAGTGACCGCCGCTCCGATGCTCAACGTCGAGATTCAACGATGACAAAAATCCTCGTCGACGGCACCGAGGTCGATGTTCCGGCCGACTACACCCTGCTCCAGGCCTGCGAGATCGCGGGCGCGGAGATTCCGCGCTTCTGCTTCCACGAGCGGCTGTCGATCGCCGGCAATTGCCGCATGTGCCTGGTGGAGCTCAAAGGCGCGCCGAAGCCCGTGGCCTCCTGCGCCTACGCGGTGAAGGATTGCCGGCCGGGTCCGAACGGCGAGCCGCCGGAAGTCGTCACTCGTTCGGGCCTTACGAAAAAGGCCCGCGAGGGGGTGATGGAGTTCCTCCTCATCAACCACCCGCTCGATTGCCCGATCTGCGACCAGGGCGGCCATTGCGATCTTCAGGATCAGGCGATGGCCTACGGCGTCGATTCGACCCGCTATCACGAGAACAAGCGCGCGGTCGAAGAGAAGTATATCGGCCCGCTGGTGCGCACGGCGATGAACCGCTGCATCCACTGCACCCGCTGCGTCCGCTTCCTGGCGGAGGTGGCTGGCGTGCCCGATCTCGGCGCCATCGGCCGCGGCGAGGACATGGAGATCACGAGCTACCTCGAACAGGCGATGGGCTCGGAGCTTCAGGGCAACGTCGCCGACCTCTGCCCGGTCGGCGCGCTGGTCCACAAGCCGCAGAGCTACAACGTGCGTCCGTGGGAGCTGCACAAGACCGAATCCGTCGATGTGATGGATGCGGTAGGCTCGGCGATCCGCGTCGATGCCCGCGGCCGCGAGGTGATGCAGATCGAGCCGCGCATCAGCGAGGAGATCAACGAGGAGTGGATTTCCGACAAGACCCGCCACGTGGTCGACGGCCTGCGCCTGCAGCGGCTCGACCGGCCTTTCTTACGCGAGAACGGGCGCCTGCGCCCGGCCTCCTGGGGCGAAGCCTTCTCCGCGATTGCCGGCAAGCTGAATGGCGCCGACCCCAAGCGCGTCGGCGCGCTGGTCGGTGACCTCGCGGGCGCGGAAGAGATTTTTGCGCTGAAGGCCCTGATGGGCTCGCTCGGCGTCACCAATCTCGACTGCCGCCAGACCGGCGAGGCGATCGATCCGGCCTGGGGCCGGGCCGCCTATACCTTTGGGACGACGATCCCCGGCATCGAGGCGGCGGACGCGATCCTCTTGGTCGGCACCAACCCGCGCACAGAGGCCTCGCTCCTCAACGTCCGCATCCGCAAGCGCTGGCGCATGGCCCCGCTCGCCGTCGGCCTGATCCTCGACGAGCAGCCCGACCTCACCTACCCCTACACCTATCTCGGCGCCGGCCCCGACACGCTGGGCTCATTGGCCAAGGGCGAGCACAGCTTCCTCGACATCCTCAAAAAGGCCGAGCGCCCGCTGATCCTCGTCGGCGAGGGCGGGCTCGGCGCGCTCGGCGCGGCGGCCGCGCTCGCCAAGAACCTCGGCGCGGTCACGGCCGAGTGGAACGGCCTCGGCGTGCTGCACACGGCCGCCGCCCGCGTCGGCGCGCTCGATCTCGGCTTCGTGCCGGGGGAGGGGGGCCTTGGCTTCTCGCAGATGCTGGAGCCGGGGGCGCTGGACGTGGTGTTCAACCTCGGCGCCGACGAGCGGGCGATCCCGCCGGGCGCCTTCTTGATCTACCAGGGCACTCACGGCGACGCGGGGGCCTCCCGCGCCGATGTGATCCTGCCGGGCGCCGCCTACACCGAGAAGAGCGCGACCTACGTGAATCTCGAAGGTCGGGTGCAGATGACCAATCGCGCCGGCTTCCCGCCGGGCGACGCCCGCGAGGATTGGGCGATCCTGCGCGCGCTGTCCGACGTACTCGGAAAGCGCCTGCCCTACGATTCGCTGGGCGCGCTGCGGAAGGCGATGTACGCTGAGCATCCGCATCTCGCCGCCGTCGGCGCGGTCGAGCCCTCCGACGCGGCGGCGACGCTCGATAAGCTCGCAGGGCTGCCGGGCAACTCCGAAAAAACGGCGTTCACCTCGCCGGTCGCCGACTTCTACCTCACCAACCCGATCGCCCGCGCCTCGCGGGTGCTCGCCGAGTGCTCCGGGCTCGCCCGGGGCCGCGCGCTCGAAGCCGCGGAATAAGGGGCGCCTCGATGACCTTCCTCGAGGTGCTCGGCACCGTCCTCCTCTTGGCTCTGAAGAGCTTCGTGCTGCTCGCGGCGCTGCTCGTCTTCATCGCCTACGCGCTGCTGGCCGACCGCAAGATCTGGGCGGCGGTGCAGCTGCGCCGGGGCCCCAACGTCGTCGGGCCCTGGGGCCTGTTCCAGTCGTTCGCCGACCTGCTGAAGTTCGTCCTGAAGGAGCCGGTGATCCCGGCAGGCGCCAACAAGGCGATCTATCTGCTGGCACCCCTCGTCTTCGCGATGCTGGCGCTGGCGTCCTGGGCGGTGATCCCGCTGGCCGACGGCTGGGCCATCGCCGACATCAATGTCGGCATCACCTACATCTTCGCGATCTCCTCGCTCGGCGTGTACGGCGTCATCATGGGCGGTTGGGCGTCGAACTCGAAATACGCCTTCCTCGGCGCGCTGCGCTCGGCGGCGCAGATGATCTCCTACGAAGTCTCGCTCGGCTTCGTCATCATCTGCGTGCTGCTGTGTGCCGGCTCGCTCAACCTCTCGCGCATCGTCATGGCGCAGGACACGGCGCTCGGCATCTTCGGCTGGTACTGGCTGTGGCTGTTTCCGATGTTCGGCGTGTTCTTCGTCTCGGCGCTCGCCGAGACCAACCGCCCGCCCTTCGACCTTCCTGAAGCCGAATCCGAACTCGTGGCCGGCTACATGGTCGAGTATTCCTCGACGCCGTACCTGCTGTTCATGCTCGGCGAGTACGTGGCGATCATGACCATGTGCGCGCTCGGCACGGTGCTGTTCCTCGGCGGCTGGCTGTCGCCGATCCCGTTCGCGCCCTTCACCTGGGTGCCCGGCGTGATCTGGTTCACGCTCAAGGCGAGCTTCCTGTTCTTCATGATCGCCATGGTGAAGGCCATGGTCCCGCGCTACCGCTACGACCAGCTCATGCGGCTCGGCTGGAAGGTGTTCCTTCCGCTCTCGCTGATCTCGGTCGTCGTCGTCGCCTTCGTCCTGAAACTCACCGGTCTCGCGCCGGGCGCTTGAGAAGGATCGCGCCGTGAAGCTCGATCAGGTCGCCAGAAGCCTTCTCCTGAAGGAGTTCGTGTCGGGGTTCGTCCTCGCCATGAAATACTTCTTCAAGCCGAAGGCCACGATCAACTACCCCTTCGAGATGGGCCACCGCGGACCCCGCTTCCGCGGCGAGCACGCGCTGCGCCGCTATCCCAACGGGGAAGAGCGCTGCATCGCCTGCAAGCTGTGCGAGGCGATCTGCCCGGCGCAGGCCATCACCATCGAGGCGGGCCCCCGCCGCAACGACGGCACGCGGCGCACCACGCGCTACGACATCGACATGGTGAAGTGCATCTATTGCGGCATGTGCCAGGAAGCCTGCCCTGTGGATGCCATCGTCGAGGGCCCGAACTTCGAGTTCTCGGTCGAGACCCGCGAGGAGCTGCTCTACGACAAAGAGAAGCTGCTCGCGAACGGCGACCGCTGGGAGCGCGAGATCGCCCGCAACATCGCCACCGACGCGCCCTACCGCTAAAGCCGGGGCGCCATTCCCGTTGTGCGCCGCAGGGCCGGGTTCTATAGACGGGCCGCCGCCTGCGGCCGAGGGTCCACCGAGGCAGAAGGGAGCCGCCCGAAAGGGCGGCCGATGCTGAACACCGCATGACCGCAGCCGCCGCCTTCTTCTATCTCTTCGCCGGTCTCGCCGTGGCCTCGGGCTTCATGGTGATCGCCGCCAGGAACCCCGTCACCTCGGTGCTGTTCCTGATCCTCGCCTTCGTGAACGCTGCGGGCCTCTTCGTCCTGATGGGCGCCGAGTTCCTGGCGATGATCCTGATCGTCGTCTATGTCGGCGCGGTGGCGGTGCTGTTTCTCTTCGTCGTGATGATGCTCGACGTGGACTTCGCGGCGCTGCGCCAGGGCTTCCAGCGCTACCTGCCGATCGGCGGGTTGATCGGCGCGGTGTTCCTGATCGAGCTGCTGCTGGTGGTGGGCACCTGGACCCTCGATCCGGGCCTCGTCCAGGCGCCGCTGGGGCGCGCCGCCCACGGCGAGAGCCTCACCAACACCCAGGCGCTCGGCCGGGTGCTCTACACGGACTACGTCTACTTCTTCCAGATCGCCGGCCTGATCCTGCTGGTGGCGATGATCGGCGCCATCGTCCTGACGCTGCGCGACCGCGCCGGCGTCAAGCGCCAGAACATCTCCGTGCAGAACGCCCGCACCCAGGCGATGGCCGTGGATACCATCAAGGTGCCCTCCCGACAGGGCGTGGAGGTGTGAACATGATCGGCCTGAGCCATTACCTGACGGTCGCCGCGATCCTGTTCACGCTCGGCGTGCTCGGCATCTTCATCAACCGCAAGAACGTCATCGTCATCCTGATGTCGGTCGAGCTGATCCTGCTCGCGGTCAACATCAACCTCGTGGCGTTCTCGACCCATCTCAACGACATCACCGGCCAGGTCTTCGCCCTGTTCGTGCTGACCGTGGCCGCCGCCGAGGCCGCCATCGGTCTGGCCATTCTGGTGGTGTTCTTCCGCAACCGCGGCTCCATCGCCGTCGAAGACGTGAGCATGATGAAGGGCTGACGGCTCGCAACCGGCGCCGCCCCTTCGTCCCGCCTGCTGCGAGGCACGATCTCCCATGTATCACGCCATCGTCTTCTTCCCGCTGATCGGCGCGCTGATCGCCGGCCTGTTCGGGCGCACCATCGGCGCGCGGATGAGCGAGCTCGTCACCACGGGCTGCCTCGCCTTCGCCTGCCTGCTCGCCTGGGGCGCCTTCTTCCTCGTCACCGGCGACGGCCGGGCCGAGACGGTGCACGTCGCCCAGTGGTTCACCGCGGGCGACCTCACCGTCGACTGGGCCTTCAAGGCCGACACGCTGACCGCGGTCATGCTCGTGGTCGTGACCTCGGTCTCGACCCTCGTGCACGTCTACTCCATCGGCTACATGCACGAGGACCCGCACCGGCCGCGCTTCTTCGCCTACCTGTCGCTGTTCACCTTCGCCATGCTGATGCTGGTGACGGCCGACAACCTCGTGCAGATGTTCTTCGGCTGGGAAGGCGTCGGCCTCGCGAGCTACCTGCTGATCGGCTTCTGGTACGAGAAGCCGTCCGCCAACGCCGCGGCGATGAAGGCCTTCATCGTCAACCGCGTCGGCGATTTCGGTTTCTCCCTCGGCATCTTCCTCGTGTTCGTGCTGACCGGCTCGGTCGGGTTCGATGCGATCTTCGCCAAGGCCCCGGAGCTGAAGGACGCGACCTTCCACTTCCTCGGCCATGACTGGCACGCCCTGACGCTCGCCTGCCTGCTGCTGTTCATGGGCGCCATGGGCAAGTCGGCGCAGTTCCTGCTGCACACGTGGCTGCCGGACGCGATGGAGGGCCCGACCCCGGTCTCGGCCCTCATCCACGCCGCCACCATGGTGACCGCCGGCGTGTTCATGGTCGCCCGCCTGTCGCCGCTGTTCGAGCTGGCGCCGACCGCGCTCACCGTCGTCACCGTCATGGGCGGCATCACCGCCTTCTTCGCCGCGACCGTCGGGCTCGTGCAGAACGACATCAAGCGGGTCATCGCCTACTCGACCTGCTCGCAGCTCGGCTACATGTTCGTCGGCCTGGGTGTGGGCGCCTACGCCACGGGCGTGTTCCACTTGTTCACCCACGCCTTCTTCAAGGCGCTGCTGTTCCTCGGCGCCGGCTCGGTCATCCACGCGATGCACCACGAGCAGGACATGCGGAACATGGGGGGCCTGCGCCAATACATCCCCTTCACGACCGCGATGATGACGATCGGCACCCTCGCGCTGATCGGCTTCCCCTTCACCGCCGGCTACTACTCCAAGGACGCGATCATCGAGGCGGCCTACATGTCCGACCGCCCCGGCCACGTGCTGGCGTTCCTCGCCACCGTGATCGCTGCGCTGATGACCTCGTTCTATTCCTGGCGCCTGTTCTTCCTCACCTTCGAGGGCCCGCAGCGCTGGGTCGCCCACGGGGCGCACGGTCACGACGACCATGCCCATGCCGACGCCCATGCGGCGCACGCCCAAGTCACCCATGCTCATGACGCCGACGGCAAGCCCGGCCATCACGAGGGCGTCGCCCACGATGACAAGGGCCACGATGTCGAGCCCGCCTCGCACAGCGCGATCGAGCACCACGACGATCACGGCGCCCACAAGCCACACGAGAGCCCGCTCGTGATGACGATCCCGCTGGCGGTGCTGGCCTTCGGCGCCCTGTTCGCCGGCCTGATCTTTAAGGAGCGGTTCATCGGGCACGACATGGACAAGTTCTGGGGCTCGGCGCTGCCGCACCACTCCGGCAACGACATCATGCACAAGATCCACGATGCGCCGGGCTGGGTCGCCGCCTCGCCGTTCGTGATGCTGGTGCTCGGCTTCGTCCTGGCGTTCTGGATGTATCTGCGCCGGCCTGATCTGCCGAACCGCCTCGCGACCTCGCAGCCGATCCTGTACCGCTTCCTGCTCAACAAGTGGTACATGGACGAGATCTACGACCGGCTATTCGTCCGCCCGGCCAAGAACTTCGGCCTGTTCCTGTGGAAGGAGGGCGACGGGCGCGTCATCGACGGCTTCGGCCCCGACGGCATCTCGGCCCGCGTGGTCGACGTGACCCGCGGCGTGGTCCGCCTCCAGACCGGCTACGTCTACCACTACGCCTTCGTGATGCTCGTCGGGGTCGCCGGCCTGATCACGTGGTACCTCGTCTCCGGCGTGCCGGCGGTCGGAGGAGCGCATTGATGTTCGGCCTCGGCATTCTCTCCGGGCTCCTGATCGTCCCGCTCGCGGGCGCCGCCTTCATCCTGACGCTGGGGGAGGAGACGGAAGCCGTGAAGCGCAACGCCCGCTGGGCCGCGCTGATCACCACCATCGTCACCTTCCTGCTCTCGCTCGCCGCCTGGGCCCGCTACGACATCGCGAGCCCCAGCTTCCAACTCGTGGAGAGCCACGCGTGGCTCGCCGAGAACATCCGGTTCAAGCTCGGCGTCGACGGCTTCTCGATGCCGCTGATCCTGCTGACCACGTTCCTGATGCCGTTCTGCATCGGCGCCTCGTGGCTCTCGGTCGAGAATCGCGTGAAGGAGTACTTCGTCGCCTTCCTCGTGCTCGAGACGACGATGATCGGCGTGTTCTGCGCGCTCGATCTCGTGCTGTTCTACCTGTTCTTCGAGGCCGGCCTGATCCCGATGTTCCTCATCATCGGCATCTGGGGCGGCAAGCGGCGCATCTACGCGAGCTTCAAGTTCTTCCTCTACACCCTGCTCGGCTCGGTGCTGATGCTGCTCGCCATCATGGCGATGTACTGGGAGGCCGGCACCACCGACATCCCGACGTTGCTGGCGCATCGCTTCCCCGTGGGCATGCAGTGGTGGCTGTGGCTCGCCTTCTTCGCCTCCTTCGCGGTGAAGATGCCGATGTGGCCGGTCCACACCTGGCTCCCTGACGCCCACGTCGAGGCGCCGACCGCGGGCTCGGTGATCCTGGCCGGCATCCTTCTGAAGATGGGCGGCTACGGCTTCATCCGCATCTCGCTGCCGATGCTGCCGGACGCCTCGGCCGAGTTCGCGCCCCTGGTTTTCGCCTTGTCGGTGATCGCGATCATCTTCACCTCGCTCACCGCGATGATGCAGACCGACATCAAGAAACTGATCGCCTATTCCTCGGTCGCCCATATGGGCTTCGTGACGCTGGGCCTGTTCACGCTGAACGAGCAGGGCATCCAGGGCGCGCTGTTCCTGATGATCTCGCACGGCATCGTCTCGGGCGCGCTCTTCCTCTGCGTCGGCGTCGTCTACGACCGGATGCACACCCGCGAGATCGCCGCCTATGGCGGCCTCGTGAAGCGGATGCCGCTCTACGCCGCCGCGATGATGGTGTTCACCATGGCCAATGTCGGCCTGCCCGGCACGTCTGGGTTCGTGGGCGAGTTCCTGGCGATGATGGGCGCCTTCAAGGCCAACCCCACGGTCGCGTTCTTCTCGGTCTTCGGCATCATCCTCTCGGCGGGCTACGCGCTCTGGCTCTACGCGCGGGTGATCTACGGGAAGCTGGAGAAGCCCAACCTCCAGGGCATCCTCGATCTCGACCTGCGGGAAAAGATCATCATCGCGCCGCTCGTCGCGCTGACGATCTGGTACGGCGTCCACCCTGCCCCCGTGCTCGACACCTTCGCGCCCTCGACCGAGGCGCTGATGCAGAACATGCGCACGGCGCTCGCCAACACGCAGAATGCGGAGGCCGCCGCCAAGGCTGCCAAGCTCGCGGCGGCGGAGAAGACCGCCCCCGAGACCTCCCAGAAAATCGAGGCCGCCGCGCGATGACCCCGATCCAGTCCGTCCTGCCGTCGATCACGCCGGTCCTGCCGGAGATCGTCCTGAGCGTCGGCGCGCTGCTGCTGGTGCTCTGGGGCGCGTGGCGCGGCGAGCGCTCGGCCGAGAGCACCAATCTCGGGGCGCTGGGGCTCCTGATCTTCACCTTCTTCCTCGTGATGTCGCAGACCGGCTCGGTGACGACGCTTAACGGCGCCTTCATCGCCGACCCGTTCGCCCGGGTGATGAAGGCCCTGATCCTGATCGGCTCGGCCGCCACGATCCTTCTGTCGCGCGACTACTTCCAGCGCGAGCGCATCGACCGGTTCGAGTACCCGATCCTGATCGTGCTCTGCACCATCGGCATGATGGTGATGGCGTCCGCCAACGACCTGATCTCGCTCTATCTCGGCCTGGAGCTGCAATCGCTCGCAGCCTACGTCATCGCCGCCTTCCACCGCGACGACGTGAAGTCGACGGAAGCCGGCCTCAAGTACTTCGTGCTCGGCGCGCTTTCGTCCGGCATGCTGCTCTACGGCGCCTCGCTGGTCTACGGCTTCACCGGCACGGTCTCGTTCCCCGGTATCGTCACGGCGCTCGACGATGGCCCGGCTAGCTTCGGCCTCGTGCTCGGCATCGTGTTCGTGGCGGCCGGCGTCGCCTTCAAGCTCGCGGCGGTGCCGTTCCACATGTGGACGCCCGACGTCTACGAGGGCTCGCCGACGCCGGTCACCGCCTTCTTCGCCTCCGCGCCGAAGATGGCCGCCATGGCGATGACGGTCCGCGTGTTCATCGGCGCCTTCCCGGACGTGACCGCGGTCTGGCAGCAGATCATCGTCTTCGTCTCGATCGCCTCGATGGCGCTCGGCTCCTTCGCGGCGATCGGCCAGCGCAACCTCAAGCGCCTAATGGCCTATTCCTCCATCGGCAATGTCGGCTACGCCCTGATCGGGCTGGCCGCCGGCTCCGAGGAGGGCATCCGCGGCGTCGTCATCTATATGATCGTCTATCTTGCGATGACGCTCGGGGCCTTCGCGGTGCTGCTCAGCCTGCGGCGCAAGGACAAGATGTTCGAGACCATCGACGACCTTTCGGGGCTCTCGCGCACCCATCCGTGGCTGGCCTTCAGCCTCGCCGCGATGATGTTCTCGTTGGCCGGCATCCCGCCGCTCGCCGGGTTCTTCGCCAAGTTCTACGTCTTCGCCGCCGCCATCAAGGCGGACCTCGTGGCGCTGGCGGTGATCGGCGTGGTGACCTCGGTGGTCGGCGCGTTCTACTACCTGCGCCTCGTCAAGGTGATGTATTTCGACGAGCCTCAAGCTGCCTATGAGCGCATCCCGCCGGGCTCGGCCATCGTGCTGGCGGCCTCCAGCGTCGTCGTGGTGCTGTTCTTCCTGATCCCGGCACCGCTGGTGGCGGCGGCGGGCAGCGCCGCGAAGTCCCTGTTCTGAGGGCATGAGCTTCCGGCTCAGCCCGGCGGCCCGCGCGGAGGGCCACCGCCTGCACAGCTACGACCGCCTCGGCTCGACCAACACCGAGGCGCTCGCCCGCGCCCGCGACGGCGAGACCGGCCCGCTCTGGGTCGCGACGCAGCTTCAGGAGGCGGGCCGGGGCCGGCGCGGCAATGTCTGGGAATCGCCCGAGGGCAATCTTTTCGCGACGTTGCTCTGGCCGGTTCAGGGCGTGGCGCCGGAAATGGTCGCGACCTTGGGGTTCGTGGCCGGCGTGGCGCTGGTCGATGCCATCCGGGATGTGTGCCGATTACAAGCCCCCTCTCCCCGCACGCGGGGAGAGGGCCGCGACGACCCTGTCGTCGTCGCGGCGAGCGGTAGCGAAGGTGAGGGGGCCTTTCGGGGTGAGCCTCTTCCTGATGCGCCCCCTCACCCCCGGCTGCCGCCTTGCTTCGGCGACGACGAGGTCGCCGAAGCCCTCTCCCCGCGCGCGGGGAGAGGGGATGCTGCTGCGGATTTCCGCCTGAAATGGCCCAATGACGTCCTCATGGACGGCGCAAAACTCGCCGGCATCCTCCTGGAAGCCGAGCAGCTCCCCGGCGGGCGCCGCGCGGTCGTCATCGGCTTCGGCGTCAACGTCGCCGCGGCTCCCGAAGATTTGCCCTATCCGGCCGCGGCCCTTCGCCCCGCGCATGCGGTCGATGCGCCCATTCTGCTCGAATCCTTGACGGAACGATTTGTCGAAGCGGCCCGGATCTGGAACAAGGGGCGCGGATTCCAAGACATCCGGCAGCTCTGGCTGGAGCGCGCGGCGGGGGTGGGTGCTCCCGTGTCGGTGCGAACCGCGGAGACGGTACTGTCGGGCACGTTTGACACGATCGACGAGGGGGGGCGGCTCGTGATCCTCGCCCCGGACGGAACACGACGAACCGTGACGGCGGGCGAGGTGCATTTCGGAAGAGCCGCGACGGCGGCCTGAGACTGGATAGACGACAAGATGACGACACGGCAGGACGAGCTCGTCTTCGTGCCGCTCGGCGGCGTGGGCGAGATCGGCATGAACGCGGGCCTCTACGGGATCGGTCCCGAGCGGCAACGCAAATGGATCATGGTCGATTGCGGGATGGGTTTCGCCGGTGAGGAGGGACTGCCGGGCGTCGACCTGATGTTCCCCGACCTCACCTTCATCGAGGAGCGCAAGAAAGACCTTCTGGGCATCTTCATCACCCACGCGCACGAGGACCATATCGGCGCGATCTCCGAGCTGTGGCCGCGCCTGAAGGTGCCGGTCTACGCCACGCGCTTCGCCAAGCAGCTCTTGGAAACCCGCCGCCTCTCGGAGCCCGGCGCGCCCAAGGTGGACCTGCGCGAGATCAAGCCGGGCAAGCGCGTCGTCGTCGGCCCGTTCGACATTGAGTTCGTGCCGGTCGCCCACTCGATCCCGGAATCGAACGCGGTGGCGATCCGCACCGAGTTCGGCCTCGTCGTCCACACCGGCGACTGGAAGCTCGACGACACGCCGGTGGCCGGCGACACCACCTCGCCGGAGGCCTTCAAGGCGCTCGGCGACGAGGGCATCCTGGCGCTGGTCTGCGATTCGACCAACGTGCTGCGCGAGGGCCGCTCCCCGAGCGAGTCCGAGGTCTCGGCCACGCTCCGGCGCATCATCCAGGAATCGCCCCACCGCGTCGCGGTGACGACCTTCGCCTCGAACGTCGCCCGCATCCGCGCGGTGGCGGAAGCCGCGCAGGCCTGCGGCCGCGAGGTGATCGCGGTCGGGCGCGCCATGGACCGGGTCATCGACGTCGCCCGCGAATGCGGCTACCTTGACGGCCTGCCGGAGTTCCGCGGCGCCGAATCCTACGGCCACATCCCGCGCGACAAGCTGGTCTGCCTGCTCACCGGCTCGCAGGGCGAGCCGCGGGCGGCGATGTCGCGGGTCTCCCGCGACGACCATCCGGCGATCTCGCTGACCGCGGGGGACCGCGTCATCTTCTCGTCGCGCGCGATTCCGGGCAACGAGCGCGATGTCGGCGCCATCATCAACGACCTGATCGAGTCCGGCGTCGAGGTCATCACCGACCGCACCGAACTCGTCCACGTTTCCGGCCATCCCCGGCGCGAGGAGATGGTGGCGATGTACGGCTGGACCCGGCCCAAGGCCGTGATCCCGGTCCACGGCGAGGCGCTGCATCTCGACGAGCATGCCCGCTTCGCCCGCGGCCAGGGCGTCGAGACGGTGGTGAAGGCCCGCAACGGCGCCGTCGTACGCCTCGCTCCGGGCAAGCCCGAGGTGATCGAGCACGTCCGCGCCGGGCGGCTCTACAAGGACGGCAACGTCCTGATCGACCACAAGGACCGGGCGATCCCCGAGCGGCGCAAGCTGTCTCAGACCGGCATCGTCTCGGTGGCGCTGGCCATCGACGACCGTGGCATGGTGGTCGGCGAGCCGGCGGTGGACATCATGGGCCTGCCCAACCGCGGGCGCAGCGGCGAGCCCCTGCTCGACACCGTGGTGGACACGGTGAACCGCACGCTCGGCAATTTGCCGCGCGGCAAGATGAAGGATTCGGAAGCCGTCGAGAACGCCGTCGACCGCGCCATCCGTTCCGCCGTCAACGAGGCCTGGGGCAAGAAGCCCGCCTGCCACGTGCAGGTGGTCGAGGTGTGAGCATTCCCTCCTCCCCCTTGCGGGGAGGAGCCGGAGGTGGGGGTAGTGCAGAATGGGGCGAAGCGGTGCCTCCTGCACCACCCCCACCCCTCACCCCTCCCCGCAAGGGGGAGGGGAACGCCAATGGCAGGGAGGATTCGAAAAAATGATCGGACGGCTCAATCACGTCGCCATCGCGGTGAAGGACCTCGACGCGGCGACCGCGGTCTACCGCGACACGCTCGGCGCCAAGGTGACGGAGCCGCTGCCGCAGCCGGAGCACGGCGTCACCGTCGTCTTCGTGGAACTGCCCAACAGCAAGGTCGAACTGATGTCGCCGCTCGGCGAGAACTCGACCATCCAGGGCTTCGTCGACAAGAACCCGGCCGGCGGCATCCATCACGTCTGCTACGAGGTGGACGACATCCTCGCCGCCCGCGACCAGATGAAGGCGGCCGGCGCGCGTGTGCTGGGCACGGGCGAGCCGAAGATCGGCGCGCATGGGAAGCCGGTGATCTTTCTGCATCCCAAGGATTTTCTCGGGACGCTGGTCGAACTGGAGCAAGTCTAAGAGCTCACTCCGAAACCCTCCCCCCTCTGCGGGGGAGGGTGCCCGCGGAGCGGGCGGGAGAGGGGAACCACGGCTCCGCTTGGCCGCCGTCGACCAGTCATCTCCGGCACCGTCGCTCCCCTCTCCCGACCCCCTTCGGGGGCCACCCTCCCCCGCAGAGGGGGGAGGGAGATACGCGGCGCGCGATCCGCAAAAACGGTAAGCCATGACCCCCCTCCGCACCATCGCCGCCTCGACGCCGCTGACCCTCCTCACGGTGGCCGCGCTCGTCGCCGTGCTGGTGGCGGTGGCGGTGAAGGGGTTCGCGCTGACGGTCTTCGGCGCGCTCGCCCTCTACTTCGTCCTGTGGTGGACCTTCCTGTTCGCGATCCTGCCGCTCGGCAACGCGGCGGAGGCCGATCCGCAGCGGCTGGTGCCGGGGCAGGACCCCGGCGCACCCGCCCTGCCGCGCCTGCGCGAGAAGGCGCTGCTGACGACGCTGCTCGCCGGCGGCGCCTTCATGGCCGCGATCCTGGTCTTCCCGCTCGCGAGGCTGTGAACGCACCGCCCATCGCGGTGTCGGGGACGGTCCACGC
The DNA here is from genome assembly GCF_014199935.1 of Methylorubrum rhodinum. Lineage (GTDB taxonomy): Bacteria > Pseudomonadota > Alphaproteobacteria > Rhizobiales > Beijerinckiaceae > Methylobacterium > Methylobacterium rhodinum. The sequence continues at coordinate 21,149 of NZ_JACHOP010000012.1, read as the reverse complement.
GCCGCGTTGACAGGCGCCGGAGCGCGCCCGCACCCTGTTCCGACGCAGCCGGCGAAGACCGGAAGCCGACAGGGAGAGGCGCCATGGCCGCGATGATGCCAGGGCCGCGCGCGTCCGCCGACGGCGAGGGCGGCGGCAACACGTGGCTCCTGCCGTTCATGCTGGCCCTGTTCTTCGCCTGGGGGCTCGCCACCGTCCTCGTCGACATCGTCACGCCGAAGCTCAAGAGCCTGTTCGACCTGAGCTACACCGAGGCGACGCTCACCCAGTTCTGTTTCTTCGCAGCCTACGCCCTGATCTCGCTGCCGGCGGGCGCGATGGTGACGCGGATCGGTGCCATGCGCGGCCTCGTCGTCGGCCTCGTGGTGATGGCCGCGGGCTGCCTGCTGTTCGCGCCGGCCGCGCGGAGCGGGCTTTTTCCGATGTTCCTGCTCGCCTTGTTCGTGATGGCGTCGGGCATTGCCGTGCTGCAGGTCGCGGCCAACCCCCTGGTGGCGCGGCTCGGCGATCCCGCCCAGGCGTCGAGCCGGCTGACGCTGGCCCAGACCTTCAACGCGCTCGGCACCACAATCGGCCCGGTGATCGGCGCCTGGACGATCCTGGCCCACACCGTCACGCCGACCGGCACCGATCCGGCGGCGCTCGCCGTCGCCCGGCAGGCCGAGGCCGACGTGGTGCGCACGCCCTTCCTCGTCATCGCCGCGGGCTTGGGCGCGTTGGCGATCCTGTTCTGGTTCCTGCGCCGCCGGGTGCGGGAGGAGCGCGCGGCGCACGATTCCGGCCCGGCCGGGCTCGGGCTCGATCTCCTGAAAGTCCCGCGCCTCGCGCTGGGGGCGGCGGCGATCTTCCTCTATGTCGGCGCCGAGGTCGCCATCGGCACGCTGATGGTGAGCTGGCTGGAGCAGCCGCGGGTGCTCGGCGCCAGCCCGGAGCAGGCGGGCCACCTGCTGAGCTTCTACTGGGGCGGAGCGCTGGCCGGGCGGATCGTCGGCTCGTTCGTGCTGCGGGTGGTCCGGCCGGGGGCGGCGCTCTGCGCCGTCGCGCTCGTGGCGGCCGGGCTCGCGGTGCTGGCGGCCTCCAGCACCGGCACGCTCGCGGGCTGGGCACTGATCGCGGTGGGGCTCGCCAACGCGATCCAGTTCCCGACGATCTTCGCGCTGGCGATCGAGGGCCTGGGCGAGCGCACGGCGCAGGGGGCCGGCATCGTCTGCGTGGCGATCGTCGGCGGCGCCATCGTGCCAGTCGCCACAGGTGCGCTGGCCGACGGGTTCGGCCTCGCCGTGGCGTTGGCGCTGCCCGCCCTGTGCTACCTCTGCATCGCCGGGTTCGCCCTGGCCCACGCCCGCGACGCCCTGGGCCGCCCGGCCGCGCTCCCCGCCGAATAGCGAAATCCTACGGCAGGGCCCGAAAAACAAAAAGCAAGGCACGAGGCCTTGCTTTGAAACAATCGAGTGTTTTGCAACCTAGCTTTATCTCGCGCATTTCTTGCGGCGCGGCGGCTGCTTGTTCCTCCCGAGACTCGGACCGTGCGCTGCCTCGTCGGGCGGCGACCATCGCGGGGTGCTTATAGGAACAAGATTTCCCTTTGTCATCAGCCCGGAGACGGTTCGCAGCGCTTTTTTGCCGACCTTGCGGCAAACTGCCCTCCGGTGGGCCGAAAAGGGCTGCGCGCACGTTGTTTGCCACCTCCACGGTCGTCATTCCGGGGCCGCGCAGCGGAGCCCGGAATCCACCCACGACGCGGCGCTAGAACGATGCCGCGCGGCCAGTCGTGGATTCCGGGTTCGCTTCGCGCCCCGGAATGACGGTCTGCTGAAGGAAGCCATCCCCCGCCTGGCCTGTGGTCCGTCACCGCTTGTGTTTTGCGGGCGCAATGTGTTGTGTGCCTCGCGCGCCGGCCCGTCTCCTGCCGCCGGCCGCGCTTATCCGTTCAAGGTCGAAAGATGCGTCTCTCCCGCTACTTCCTGCCGATCCTGCGCGAGACGCCCAAGGAAGCCGAGATCGTCTCGCACCGGCTGATGCTGCGCGCCGGCATGATCCGCCAGGAGGCCGCGGGCATCTATGCGTGGCTGCCGCTGGGGCTGCGCGTGCTCGACAAGGTCTGCAAGGTCATCCGCACCGAGCAGGACCGCGCGGGCGCCGTCGAGATCCTGATGCCGACGATCCAGGCCGCCGACCTGTGGCGCGAGTCCGGGCGCTACGAGGCCTACGGCAAGGAGATGCTGCGCCTGAAGGACCGCCACGAGCGCGACCTGCTCTACGGGCCGACCGCCGAAGAGGTTGTCACCGAAATCTTCCGCGCCAGCGCCCGCTCCTACAAGGACGTGCCCAAGAACCTCTACCAGATCTCGTGGAAGTTTCGCGACGAGGTGCGCCCGCGCTTCGGCACCATGCGCTCGCGCGAGTTCCTGATGAAGGACGGCTACTCGTTCGACCTCGATCAGGCGACCGCACGCCACTCCTACAACAAGGTGTTCGTCTCGTACCTGCGCACCTTCGAGACGCTGGGCCTGCGCGCGATCCCGATGCGCGCCGACACCGGCCCGATCGGCGGCGATCTCAGCCACGAATTCATCATCCTGGCCAACACCGGCGAGAGCGAGGTTTTTTGCGACCGCGCCTATCTCGACATGCCGGTGCCGCCGCCCTCCGTCGATTTCGACGACGTGGCCGGTCTTCAGGGCGTGGTCGATGCCTGGACCTCGCATTACGCGGCCACCGACGAGATGCACGATAAGGCGGCCTTCGCCGAGGTGCCGGAGGCCTCGCGATTGTCCGCCCGCGGCATCGAGGTCGGCCACATCTTCTATTTCGGCACCAAGTACTCGACGCCGATGAAGGCCGTCGTCACCGGCCCCGACGGGCAGGAGCGGCCGGTGCATATGGGCTCCTACGGCATCGGCCCGAGCCGGCTGGTGGCCGCCACCATCGAGGCGAGCCACGACGAGGCCGGCATCATCTGGCCGGACGCCATCGCCCCGTTCGACGTGGCGCTGATCAACCTCAAGGTGGGCGACAATTCCTGCGACACCGCCTGCGCCGAGATCCAGGCCGCGCTGGAGACCGCCGGGATGTCGGTGCTCTACGACGACCGCGACGACCGGCCCGGCGCCAAGTTCGCCACCGCCGACCTGATCGGCCTGCCCTGGCAGGTCATCGTCGGCCCGAAGGGTCTGGCGGACGGCAGGATCGAGCTGAAGCGCCGCGCCACGGGCGAGCGCGAGACGCTCGACCCGGTCGATCTGCCCGCCCGGCTGCGGCGCGTCTGAGGCGGACGCGGATGGCGCTCGCGCTTAGCGACTGGAAGGGCGCTTTGAAGGGCACTTGGGCCCGATTGCGCAAGGCGCGGGCGAGCGCCTCGACGCGGCCCTTCGCGGGCTTCGAATGGTTGATCGCCGGCCGCTATCTCCGCGCCCGGCGCCGGGGCGGCGGCGTCTCGGTGGTGGCCCTGTTCTCGGTGCTCGGCATCGCGGTGGGGGTGGCCACCCTCATCATCGTGCTCTCGGTGATGAACGGCTTCCGCACCGAATTGCGCTCGAAGATCATCGGGCTGAACGGCCACGTCTTCGCCGCGCCGATCGACAAGCTGTTCACCGACTACGTCGATCTGTCCGAGCGGCTGGAGAAGGTCGCGGGCGTGCGGGCCGTGGTGCCGATGGTGCAGGGGCAGGCCTTCGCCTCCTCGCCCTATGGCGGCTCCGGCGTGCTGGTGCGCGGCGTGCGCGAGGCCGACCTCGCGAAGATTCCGGCCGTCTCCACCGCCATCAAGAGCGGTACGCTGGAGGGCTTCGACGACGGCACCGGGCTGGCGCTCGGCCGGCGGCTCGCCGATTCCCTCGGGCTCCAGGCGGGCGATCAGGTCACGCTGCAGACGCCCAAGGGCGCGAGCACGCCGTTCGGCACCGCCCCGCGCTCGAAGAGCTACACCGTGAAGGCGATCTTCGAGATCGGCGTCACCGATTTCGACACCACCATGGCCTTCATGCCGCTCACCGAGGCGCAGGCCTTCTTCAACCGCGACGGCGACGTCAGCCTGATCGAGATCTATCTCGACGACGCCGACACGGTGGCCGAGATGCGCGAGCCGCTGGAACTCGCCGCCGAGCGCCCGATCCTGCTGACCGACTGGCGCCAGACCAACCGCACCTTCTTCGGCGCGCTGGAGGTGGAGCGGAACGTGATGTTTCTCATCCTCAACCTCATCGTCATCGTGGCGACGCTCAACATCATCTCCGGCCTGATCCTGCTCGTGCGCGACAAGTCCTCCGACATCGCGATCCTGCGCACCATGGGGGCGACGCCCGGCACGATCATGCGGGTGTTCCTCATCAACGGCGCGCTGATCGGCCTCGTCGGCACGGTGATCGGGCTCATCGGCGGGGTGCTGTTCACCCTCAACATCAAGCCGATCCAGCGCACGCTGTTTCCCGGCGCCTGGGACCCGACCGTGCGCTTCCTCGCCGAGATCCCGGCCGAGATGAACACCACCGAGGTCACGATCATCGTCGTCACCTCGATCCTGCTGTCGCTCGCCGCGACCCTCTATCCCTCCTGGCGCGCCGCCCGGCTCGATCCGGTGCAGGCCCTGCGCTACGGCTGACGGAATCTCCATGGCACAGACGCAAGCCGACGCCGCGCAGCCGGTGCCGGCCCTGTTCTTCTCGGGCGTCGAGCGCCGCTACCCGCAACGGGACGGGGCGCTGGAGATCCTGCGCGGCACCGATCTGGCCATCTGGCCGGGCGAACTCGTCGCGCTGGTGGCGCCCTCGGGCGCCGGCAAGTCGACGCTGCTCCACCTCGCCGGCCTCTTGGAGCGGCCCGACGGCGGCGAGGTCTATATCGGCGGCCAGCCGACGGCTTCGATGTCCGACGGCGAGCGCACCCGGCTGCGGCGCGAGGAGATGGGCTTCGTCTACCAGTTCCACCATCTGCTGCCGGAGTTCTCGGCGCTGGAGAACGTCGTGCTGCCCCAGCTCATCCGCGGCCTCGGCCGCAAGGAGGCGGAGGCCCGCGCCGCCGAACTGTTGGGCTTCCTCGGCCTCAAGGAGCGCCTGCCGCACCGCCCGGCCGAACTGTCGGGCGGCGAGCAGCAACGTGTCGCCATCGCCCGCGCCGTCGCCAACGGGCCCCGCCTGCTGCTCGCCGACGAGCCCACCGGCAACCTCGACCCGCAGACCTCGGGCCGGGTGTTCAGCATCCTGCTCCAGCTCGTGCGCGCTTCGGGGCTCGCGGCGCTGATCGCCACCCACAACATGGAGCTCGCCGCCCGCATGGACCGGCGCGTGACGATCCGCGACGGGATGATCGAGCAGGTGGCGTGAGGCCGGCCGGCTGCTGCGACCGTGGCTCCGGCAACACATTCTTCACCATCCCGCCACGACCTGACATTTCCCCGCTTTACAAAGAACAAAACAGGAACAAAACTCGCTCCATCACCAGAGAGCGAGCAGATGACCAAGCGCGGGTTCCTCACCAACCTCGTCGAGTTCACCGCCTTCGGCATGCTGTTCGGCGCGGTCGCGCTGTGGGCGGTAGCCTTGGCGCCGATTCACTAACCGTTCGCGTCCGAGCGCTATTTGTTCCTGCGCCGGAGCGGTTGCACACAGGAAAGCGATCGTGGAAGGGCGATCGGCGGCATGCCGCCTTGGAAGTGGTGCCAAGGGGCGACGGTCGGTGGATATCGCGATCAATGGACCCTCGCCCGGTCGACTCTTTAAGCCCGAGCCCGGATCCTGCCGGGCTTCGAGTCAGGCCGCTCTTAAAGGGCGGCTCAAAAAGAGTTCGCCGTTGCGCACCCTCAAAGAAGTCGGCTTCGTCCACCTCCACGTCCATTCGTCCTACTCGCTGCTCGAAGGCGGCGTGAAGGTCGCCGACATCGTCAAGGCGGCCGCCGCCGACCGACAGCCGGCGCTGGCGCTCACCGACACCAACAACCTGTTCGGCGCGCTCGAATTCTCGGAGAAGGCCGCGGGCACCGGCATCCAGCCGATCGCGGGCCTCCAGCTCACCGTCTGCTTCGAGGCACCCGATCCGATGGCGCGCATGCCGCAGGCGGCGTGCGCCAACATCGTGCTGCTCGCACAGGACGAGACCGGCTACGGCAACCTGCTGCGGCTGGCGAGCCGCGCCTATTTCGACGGGCCGCTGGGCGCGGCGCCCAACGTCGCGGTCTCCGCTTTGGAGGGCAACGTCGAGGGCCTGATCGGCCTGACCGGCGGCCTCACCGGGCCGCTCGACACCTGCCTTCGGGCGGGTCGCGTCGATCAGGCGGCGCGGCGCCTGGAGGTGCTGAAGGGGGCGTTCGGCGAGGAGCGGCTCTATGTCGAGGTCCAGCGCCACGGCCTCGACGACGAGCGGGCGGTCGAGCGCGAGCTGCTGCGGCTCGCCGACCGCCACGGGCTCGGACTCGTGGCGACGAACGAGCCGTTCTTCGCCAAGCCCGACGATTACGGCGCCCACGACGCGCTGCTCGCCATCGCGGACGGCCGCCTCGTCTCGGACGAACGCCGCCGGAGGCTGACCCCGCGCCACGCCTTCACCACCCGCGCACAGATGTTGGAGCTGTTTCGCGATCTGCCGGACGCACTCGCCGCGACGGTCGAGATCGCCATGCGCTGCGCCGTTCGAGTGCGCACCCGCAAACCCATCCTGCCGAATTTCGGGGCCGTGGCGGCGGGCGAGGCCGCGCCCATGGCCGAGGTGCTGGCCGAAGCCGCCGACGCGCCGGTCGAGGCGGTCGCCGCCGACGAGCCGACCGAACTGTGCCGCCAAGCCGAGGCCGGGCTGGAGCTGCGCCTGCAACAGCACGGCACCGCGCCGGGTTTCACTGAAGACGATTACCGGGCGCGCCTGAAGTTCGAACTCGACGTCATCGTCAAGATGAAGTTCCCGGGCTACTTCCTCATCGTCTCGGACTTCATCAAGTGGGCCAAGGACCACGATATCCCGGTCGGGCCGGGCCGCGGCTCGGGCGCGGGCTCGCTGGTGGCGTGGTCGCTCCTCATCACCGATCTCGACCCGCTCCGGTTCGGCCTGCTGTTCGAGCGCTTCCTCAACCCCGAGCGCGTCTCGATGCCGGATTTCGACATCGACTTCTGCGTCGAGGGCCGCGAGCGGGTGATCCGCTACGTGCAGCAGCGCTACGGCGAGCGGCAGGTCGGGCAGATCATCACCTTCGGTACCCTGCTCGCCCGTGGCGTGCTGCGCGACGTCGGCCGCGTCCTGGAGATGCCCTACGGGCAGGTCGACAAGCTGACCAAGCTCGTGCCGCAGAACCCGGCGAACCCCGTCACGCTCGTGCAGGCGATCGAGGGCGAGCCGAAGCTCCAGCAGGCGATCGAGGAAGAACCCATCGTCGCCCGATTGATGGAAATCTCGAAGAAGCTGGAGGGCCTCCACCGCCACGCCTCGACCCACGCCGCCGGCGTGGTGATCGGCGACCGCCCGCTGGAAGAGCTGGTGCCGCTCTACCGAGACCCGAAGACGGGCATGCGGGTGACCCAGTTCAACATGAAGTGGGTCGAGCAGGCCGGCCTCGTGAAGTTCGACTTCCTGGGCCTCAAGACCCTCACCATGCTTCGGTGCTGCACCGACTTGTTGAAGCAGCGCGGCATCGAGGTCGATCTCGCCCAAATTCCGCTGGACGACAAGCAAACATACATCCCCATGGGCCGCGGCGAGACGGTCGGCGTGTTCCAGGTGGAATCCGCCGGCATGCGCAAGGCGCTGTGCGAGATGCAGGCCGACCGGCTGGAGGACATCATCGCGCTCGTGGCGCTCTACCGGCCGGGCCCGATGGCCAACATCCCGGTCTATTGCGAGCGCAAGCTCGGGCGCGACGCGGGCAACGAGGCGAGCTGGTACCCGCACCCGATGCTCGAGCCGATCCTGCGGGAGACCTTCGGCATCATCGTCTACCAAGAGCAGGTGATGGAGGTCGCGAAAGTCCTGGCCGGCTACTCGCTCGGCGAGGCCGACATGCTCCGGCGCGCCATGGGCAAGAAGATCAAGGCGGAGATGGACGCCCAGCGCGACCGCTTCGTGAAAGGCTGCGAGGCGAGCGGCATCCCGGAAGGGAAAGCCAACGAGATCTTCGACCTCCTGGCCAAGTTCGCCGATTACGGCTTCAACAAGTCCCACGCGGCGGCCTACGCGCTGGTGACCTACCAGACCGCCTACCTCAAGGCGAACCATCCGGTCGAGTTCCTGGCCGCGGCCATGACGCTCGACATCGACAACACCGACAAGCTCGCCGAATTCCGCCAGGACGCGCAGCGGCTCAAGATCACGGTCGAGCCGCCGTCCGTGAACACCTCGGGCGTCGTCTTCGACGTGAAGCAGGGGCGCATCCTCTACGCGCTCGCCGCCATCAAGGGCGTCGGCCGCGCGGCGGTGGAGTCGATCGTGGCCGCACGCGGGGATAAGCCGTTCAAGGATTTGGCCTGCTTCGCCCGCCGCCTGAACCCGCGCCACGTCAACAAGCGCACGCTGGAGAACCTGATCGCGGCCGGCGCCCTCGACTGCATCGAGCCGGACCGGGCACGCGCCTGGGCCGCGGTCGAGCCGATGATGAAGATGGCGCAGGGCGCGGCCGAGGCCGAGACCTCGGGCATCGTCGACATGTTCGGCGGCGTCGCTTCCGCCGACGTTTCCCTGCGCATCCCGCCGCACGAGTTCTGGACGCTCACCGACAAGCTGAAGCGCGAGTGCGACGCCATCGGCTTCTTCCTCTCGGGCCATCCCCTCGACGAGTACGGCCAGATCCTCGACAAGCTGCGCGTCCAGTCCTGGGCGGATTTCGGCCGGGCGGTGCGGGCGGGCTCGGCCAACGTGGGCCGCGTGGCGGCCTCGGTGCTCGACCGCTCGGAGCGGCGCACCAAGAGCGGCAACAAGCTCGGCATCGTCACGCTCTCGGACCAGACCGGCCATTTCGAGGCGATCATCTTCTCCGAGGGGCTCAACCAGTACCGCGACATCCTCGAGCCGGGCCGCCCGCTGGTGCTCACCCTTCAGGCGAATCTGGAGGGCGAGGACGTGCGCGCCCGCATCACCACCGCCGAGCCGCTGGACCAAGCCGCCGCCCGTCATCAGAAGGGCATGCGCATCTACCTGCGCGACGACCGCCCGATTGGTTCCGTCCACAAGCAGCTGTCGCTGCGCGGCGAGGGCGAGGTCTCGCTGATCCTCATCCTCGACGGCGGCGAGCGCGAGGTCGAGGTCAAGCTGCCGGGCCGGTATCAGGCGACGCCCCAGGTCGCGGGCGCGCTGCGGGCGGTGCCCGGCGTGGTCCAAGTGGAGATGAACTGAAGACTTCGTGGATTCCAAAGGGATCATCCCTTTGGCGGGGCGCCGGGGCAGAGCCCCGGCATCCCTTCAAACCAGGGCTCTGCCCTGGACCCGCGAAAGGACTCGTCCTTTCGAAACCCGGACTTCAGGCGGGTTGGCTTTGGTCTTCGGCGAGCTTGTCTCGGAAAAGCGTTGGTGATCCCTGTTGGGCCGGATCAGCCCTGGTTCGCAGGGGCCGACGGAGGTTCGGCCTTGCGGGAGCCGCCCTCGGCATAGAAGCGGGCCGTCGCCCGCAGACGTTCCGTCAGATCGTAGATGTGGTCGAGGCTGTCGATCCGGACGCGTTCCTCCTTCTCGCCGTCGAACAACCCCACATACTTGATCGCCCGGTTGAAATGCAGCCGGGCGAGCGGCTTGCGATTGTTGTTGTCGATCAGGATGCCGCAATAGCTCTTCTGATCGCGCATGATGACGCGATCGGCCTTGATAACCTCCCGCACGATGGCGCGGACGATCATGAAGCCTTCGCGCTCCTCTTCCGTCGTGACGATCTCTTCCTCATCGACGTCGGTGAGCGGTTCGGCAACTTGAAGGCGATTGGTCGTATCGAGTGCGTTCGACAGCATCGATTTCACCGAGTCGCGAATGATTTCGCGAAACGCCGATTTGACCATCGGCGTGAACTGCTCACGAACGGCTTGCGTGAACTTTCCAAGTTGAAGGTTGGCCGTCAGCAGCCGCACCAGATCGTCGCTCGGCGCTTCCATCTGCGCGAGAACCTCCTTTTTTATGGCGGAGGTGTACTTTAGGCGGTGCGCAGATTGTAGGATTGCTTCGACATTGAACTCGCCCTTCGAAAACTTCCGCAACTCCGCAACAATCTGAGGATGGTCGTCGGTCAGGTCGAAGGCGAAGAACGGCCGTTCGTCGAGCTTGTTCGGAGCCTCGAGATCGGTGTGGAAGTGAAAACTCCTGCCGTTGGTCAGAATCGCGAATTTGGCGGAGGTGACCGAGAAGTAACGATAAAGCTGTGACAGATGCGTCTTGTCGAGGTTGGCCGTAATCGGCTTGCACTCGATGAGGATGCGAATGTCACCATCGACCTTGATTGCGTAATCGACCTTCTCGCCCTTCTTGCCGACAGCATCCGCCGTGAATTCCGGTATGACTTCGTTGGGGTTGAAGACGTCGTAGTCCAGGCCAGCCAGGAACGGCAGCACAACCGCGGTCTTCACGGCTTCCTCCGTGAGCATCGCGCTTGAATGCGATTTAATGCGCTCCGACAATGTGCGCAGGCTGTCCTCAATTGCCATTTCAGTATCCCCATTAGAAACGATGCATTTCAGCATAGCTTTTTGAAGCGCACAACGCATTGTTGTGAAAGGGCGGTGGTGCCGGCAGGATGTCCACGCCTCATGCCGGTTCTCAGGGCGTCGGCCCGTGTCGGGGGAAAATCGTCGGATGTCGCTCACCCTGTGCGCAAAATCGGTCTCGTCCGGCTCTTTCATGCCTCACGAGCGCCACAGCTAAGTGATCCTCCGGTATCCGGTTCTCGGGAAACCGTGGGATGAAGGGCTGACCTCGACCGATGAGGCGGCCGCTCCCGCCACGGGGCGCCCGAAGCGCGACGATGAAGGCTGCGGCGCTGGGACACCCAGCGCCCGAAGGAGTGTGGGATGACCAGACGCGGGTTCAGGATGCTCGTGGCCGCCGCCGGCTTTACGGCGATGGCGGGCGGCGCGCAGGCCGCGCAATGCGGCAACACCGCCGCCGGGTTCGAAGCTTGGAAGGACGAATTCGCCGCCGAGGCCCGCGGCCGGGCGAGCGCGGCGAGCCTGCAGGCGCTCCAGGGCACGTCCTATTCCACGGCGACGATCTCGGCCGACCGCGGCCAGAAGAGCTTCAAGCTCTCCCTCGACCAGTTCCTGGCCAAGCGCGGCGGCAACACCATCGTCTCCCGCGGGCGCGCCCTCAAGGCGCAGAACGCGGCGCTCTTCGCCTCGATCGAGCAGCGCTACGGCGTGCCGCCGGGCCCGCTCCTGGCGATCTGGGGCATGGAGACGGGCTTCGGGGCCGTGAAGGGCAACGTCAACACGCTCTCGGCGGTGGCGACGCTGGCCTACGATTGCCGCCGCTCGGCCTTCTTCACAGACCAGCTCTACGCCGCGCTCAAGCTCGTCGATGCCGGCGTCCTCACCCCGGCGACCCGCGGTGCCGCCCACGGCGAGGTCGGCCACACCCAGTTCCTGCCGAAGAACGTCCTGACCTACGGCGTCGGCGGCAGCCTCGACAGCGCCCCCGTCGCCCTGAACTCGACGGCGAACTTCCTGAAAGGTCACGGTTGGCAGCGCGGCGCGGGCTACCAGCCCGGCGAGCCCAACTTCGCCGCGATCCAGGGCTGGAACGCGGCCGGCGTCTACCAGCGCGCCATCGCGCTGCTCGGCGACAAGATCGACGGGCCGTGATCACTTCGGCGGGCCGTCCGCGGCCCGCCGCTCCAGCCGCTCGGCGACGAGTTTTTGCAAGGCCCTCAGGTGCCGGTCGCGGATGCCGAGCGCCGTGCAGGCCTCCGCGGTACGAAACAGATATTCGGCGCTCGGTCCGAGATGCCCGCAGGCCGTCGCGATCTTGTCGGCAACCGCCTCGTCCGACAGCCGGCCGGTGTAGCGCTCGCTCATCCGGTTCGCCACGAAGGTGAGCGCCGGCAGCGGGCCTTCCGCCGTCGCGACCATGACCCAGCGGGCCTCGTAGCCCTTGCCCTTCATCTCCCGGCGCCAGACCGGCATCAGCGTCGCGTGCGGGTCTGCGTCGTCGAGCCGGAACGCGACGCCCCGGCACAGCCCGCCGCGCTCCAGCGCCAGCACGAGCCCCGGCCGCTCCGGCGTGCCGCGGAACCGGTGCTGCAACAGGCAGAACCGCCGGTGCCAGCCCCGCACCGTGCCGACGCGTGTTTCGCTGTACGCGAATTCCGGGCTCCATAAGAGCGAGCCGTAGGCGAACACCCACAGCCCACCCTCGGGCGCGAGGCGCCGCGCCAGCATCCCCGCGAGGTCGGGCGCCATGTCCGCGTCGGTGAGGAGGGCCAGCGCCGATGGGTCGTCCGCGATCTTCTGGGGGTGCGCGCGGGCGATGAGGTCGAGGGAGAGGGCAGGGGAGGGGGGACGGGAAGGCATGGGCCGGGAGCGGACCATTCCGGGCGGCGCGGCGCAACCCGTGGCGGCTCAAGGCCGCCATGAGATTGGCCTATCCGACCGCCACCGCACATCCCTCCCCCCTCTGCGGGGGAGGGTGGGCCTCGCGTAGGCGAGGGTCGGGAGAGGGGAGCGACGCTTCCGGAGAATTCACCGTCGAACGCGGCCAGGCGCCGCCGTCGCTCCCCTCTCCCGTCCGCTCCGCGGACACCCTCCCCCGCAGAGGGGGGAGGGTTCAGGCCGGCGCGCCCGCCGCCGTATCCAGCTCCGGAAACGGCTCACTCCGGTGCCCCTCGCACACATCGTCCTCGTCGCGCAGCACGCTGAGCGCGCCGCCTTCGTCGCGCACCACGATCTTGGGCCGCTCCGGCTTCCCGAAGGTCCGCCCGTACATCCGCGTCTTGACGCAGTAGAGCCGCCGCCCGCCATCCTCGAACGGGCCGGCCAGCCGGCTGTGCTCCAGCCGCACCGGCAAGAGCGAGACCGAGCCGAACTCGACCTGCCCCAGCGCCAGCGCGGCGATGCGTTCGCGTAGGGTACCAGCCGCCGCACCGGGCGGAGGCAGCGGCGACGTCGCGGTGCAGGCGCCGAGCCACACGGCGAGCCAAGTCGCGAGCACTGCCGCGCCCCACACCCCGCCGCCGCTGCGCATCGCCGAATCTCCCGCCCCGGAAGAAGCGTAGCCGTTTCGCGCAGGGCGTGAAACAGGCCCGGTGGCGCAATCGAAGCGCAGGAATCGGATGAGGAACCTCCAAGGCTTCTCACAGACGCTCCGCCGTCATTCCGGGGCTCGCCGAAGGCGAGAACCCAGAATCCACGACTGGCCGCGACACTGAGCTTCCACCGCGCATCGCGGGTGGGTCCCGGGTTCCGCTTCGCGGCCCCGGGATGACGGCGCGGGGTCCGTCCCGAACATCCAAAAAAAGACTATCTTCCCCCCATGCAATGGATCGACGAGGGCCTCGTGCTGGGCCTGCGCAGGCACGGCGAGACGTCGGTCGTGCTCGAACTGATGACGCCGGAGCGCGGGCGCCATCTCGGGCTCGTCCATGGCGGGCGCTCGCGGCGGATGCAGCCGGTGCTCCAGCCGGGCAACCTCGTCCGCGCGACGTGGCGGGCGCGGCTCGATGCGTCGCTCGGTGCCTACACGGTCGAGCCCCTGCGCTCGGAGGTGTCGCGGCTGATGGGCTCGGGGCTGGCGCTTTACGGGATCGGCCATCTCTGCGCCCTGCTGCGGCTGCTGCCGGAGCGGGACCCCCATCCCGATCTCTACGAGGCCGCCCGCATCCTGATCGAGCATCTCGATTCCCCCGAGATCGCCCCGGCCCTGATGGTGCGGTTCGAACTCGCGGTGCTGGCCGGCCTTGGCTTCGGGCTCGACCTCGCGCAATGCGCGGCGACGGGCGCCAACGATGCCCTGATCTACGTCTCCCCCAAGAGCGGGCGCGCGGTCAGCGCCTCGGCGGGCGAGCCGTACCGCGACCGGCTGCTGGCGCTCCCGCCGTTCCTGCGCGACCGCGCGCAGCCGGGCAGCGGCTGGCGCACGCCCGACGCCCACGACGTTCGGGAGGGGTTTACCTTGACGGGGTATTTCCTCGATCAGCACGTCTGGCGCCCCCGCGCGCTGGCGCCGCCGGAGGAGCGGGCACGATTCGTCGCACACGGCACTGGCCAGGGGTGACGATGTTCGTGCTATGTTCTTCGTGGTGCTTTTGTGCAGCGCGGACGGCCGAGGCCGCCCGCGCTGCGTCCGGCAAACGATCGCCGCCTCGCATTCGCGGGGGCGGACGACGAAGAGTCGTCGTCCGGTCTGATGAGCCTTGGAGTGAACGATGGGCCAGCCCGTCCCGCCGCCGCCGGGCGACGGCATCGAGAGCGTCGAACTGAAGACGGCGCTGGAGGAGCGCTACTACGCCTACGCGCTCTCCACGATCATGCAGCGCGCGCTCCCCGACGCCCGCGACGGCCTCAAACCCGTGCATCGGCGCATCCTGCACGGCATGAACCTGCTGCGGCTGAACCCGACCGCCGCGTTCAAGAAATGCGCAAAGATCGTCGGCGACGTGATGGGCGATTTCCACCCCCACGGCGATCAGGCGATCTACGACGCGCTGGTGCGCCTCAGCCAGGATTTCGCCCAGCGCTATCCGCTGGTCGATGGCCAGGGCAATTTCGGCAACATCGACGGCGACGGCCCCGCCGCCTACCGCTACACCGAGGCGCGGCTCACCGAGGTCGCCCGCCTGCTGCTCGACGGGATCGACGAGGACACGGTCGATTTCCGCCCCTCCTACAACGGCGAGAAGGACGAGCCGGTCGTCCTGCCGGCGGCCTTCCCGAACCTGCTGGCCAACGGCTCGCAGGGCATCGCGGTCGGCATGGCGACCTCGATCCCGCCGCACAACGCCGCCGAGCTCTGCGACGCCGCGCTCTACCTGATCCAGAACCGCGAGGCGTCCTCCGAACAGCTCTGCACCTTCGTGCAGGGGCCGGACTTCCCCACCGGCGGCATCCTGATCGATAGCCCCGAGACCATCCGCGAGGCCTACCGCACCGGCCGCGGCGGTTTTCGCGTGCGCGCCCGTTGGGCCAAGGAGGATCTGGGCCGCGGCACCTGGAACATCGTCGTCACCGAGATTCCCTACGGCGTGCCGAAGGCCCGCCTCATCGAGAAGCTCGCCGACCGTCTGCAAGAGAAGAAGCTGCCTCTGCTCGCCGACGTGCGCGACGAATCGGCCGAAGACGTGCGCGTCGTGCTGGAGCCGCGCTCGCGCTCGGTCGATCCGGTGATGCTGATGGAATCGCTGTTCCGGCTCTCGGAGCTGGAGGCGCGGGTCCCGCTCAACCTCAACGTGCTGGTGGGCGGGCTCGTCCCCCGCGTGATCGGGCTGGCCGAATGCCTGCGCGAGTGGGTCGACCACCGCCGGGTCGTGCTGCAGCGGCGCTCGACCTATCGCCTCGGCCAGATCGACCGGCGCCTCGAAATCCTCGGCGGCCTGCTCATCGTCTATCTCGACCTCGACGAAGTGATCCGCATCATCCGCGAGGAGGACGAGCCGAAGGCCGCGCTGATGGCCCGGTTCGAACTCACCGAAATCCAGGCCAACGCCATCCTCGACACGCGGCTGCGCTCGCTCCGCAAGCTCGAAGAGATGGAGCTGAAGCGCGAATTCGAGGCGCTGAGCGCCGAGAAGGAGGGCATCGAGGCCCTGCTGGCGTCCGAGAAGCTGCAATGGACGGAGATCACCAAGCAGATCCGCGCGGTGAAGAAGACCTTCGGGCCCGACACCAAGCTGGGCAAGCGACGCACCACGCTGGAGAACCCACCGGACACCGCCGGCATCGACTTCACTGCCGCCATGGTCGAGCGCGAGCCCATCACGGTCATTCTCTCAGAAAAGGGCTGGATCCGTGCGCTGAAGGGCCACGTCGCCGACCTGTCGGGCGTCGCCTTCAAGGGCGACGACACGCTGAAGGTGTCGTTCCCCAGCGAGACGACGCAAAAGCTGCTGCTGCTCGCCTCGAACGGCAAGGTGTTCACCATCGAGGCGGCGAAGCTGCCGGGCGGGCGCGGCTTCGGCGACCCGGTGCGGCTGATGGTCGATCTCGACGACGGCACCGAGATCGTCGCCGCGCTCCCCTACAAGCCGGACGGCAAGCTGCTGATCGCGGGCTCCGACGGGCGCGGCTTCATCGCCCCCTCCGACGCGCTGGTGGCCAACACCCGCAAGGGCAAGGCGATCCTCGGCCTCGACGAGGGCGCCAAGGCCATCCTCCTCGTGCCGGCGGAGGGCGACCACGTCGCGGTCTGCTCCTCGGACAAGCTGATGCTGGTCTTCCCGGCCTCGGAACTCACCGAACTCGCCCGCGGCAAGGGCGTGCGGCTGCAACGCTGCCGCCTGAGCCATCTCGCCGACGCCTGCGTCTTCACGCTCGCCGAGGGCCTTCCCTGGCGCGACGGCTCGGGCCAGACGCGGCTCGCCAACGCCGCCATGCTGGAAAAGTGGATCGGCCACCGCGCCGAGGCCGGCACGCTGATGAGCCGGAGCTTCCCGAAGTTCGAGCGGTTCGGGAAGTGAGGAGATCCCGCTTCCCTTTCCAAACCCCCTCATCCTGAGATGCGCAGCGAAGCGGAGCCTCGAAGGAGGCCTCCAGGGATCGCGCGAGACACTTGAGCCCTCCTTCGAGGCTGCCTCGCAGCACCTCAGAGCCTGTTTGACTGGGCGGCACAGTTGCGCGTTGGCTTCGTGAGGAGAAGCAGATGTGGACGGACGCAGATCGTAAGACGTGTCGGGATCGAGGCGGTCGCTACCTGAGCGACCTGACGGATGCGCAATGGGCGACGGTCGCGCCGCTTCTGACCGGCTACGATCCGCTGACGGCGGACCTGCGGGAGATGGTCAACGCCGGCCTGGATCTGGAGAAGACGGGCTGCCCGTGGCGCTACCTGCCGACCGACTTCGGTCCGTGGGAGACCGTGCGCACGTGGCACGACCGTTTCCAGGCCGAAGGGCTCTGGTCTGAGATCGCCGCTCTGCTGACGCGGGGCCCAAGACTGTCAGGCATCGTCAAACAGCCTCTCATTCCGGAACGGCACCGAGCCGGCATGATGACCTGTACGAGACTTGCACGACATCTTTTGGTGCGGCGCATCCTGGAGCCGCGCGGCGGTCTCGTCCGGATACCCCGCGACATGCGTAAGCTCCTTCGCAAGACCGCGAAATCGCTCAAGCTCGCGAAACCTCGGTCCGAGCCAAACGACAGGACGTCGCTTTGCCAAGATCACGACAAGTCGCTCTCGGCGGTCGACGATTTTGGGTTTTGGGTGGCTGATCGAACTTAACGATCGTCCGCTTCGATTGCCGATCCGTCGTTGGCTATGTGCTCGCCCAACCGCCACTGTTTCACCCACCGTGGCCCTCCGACCGTTCGCTTGCCGACAATCCAGTTGACCGCAAACGTCCGAGCGGAGACAGCGGTGGGGATGAACCCGTCCGTCGTTGCCGATCCGGCGCGCCTCGCGGCACTCGATGCCCTCGCCATCCTCGCTACCCCCGCCGAGGAGGGGTTCGATGATCTCGTGCGCCTCGCCACGCGCCTCTGCGCCGTGCCGGTCGCCCTGGTGAGCCTCGTGGCCGTCGATCGGCAATGGTTCAAGGCCCGCATCGGCTTCCCCTCCTGCGAGACCGACCTCGACCGCTCGGTCTGCAAGCTCGCCCTCGCCCAGCCCGACCTCCTCGTCATCCCCGACCTGACCGCCGACCCGCGCACCCGCGACAACCCCCTGGTCACGGGCGAGCCCGGCATCCGCTTCTACGCCGGCGCGCCGCTGCGGCTGGCGGACGGGAATGTCGTGGGCTCGCTGTGCGTCATCGACACGGTCCCCCGGCCCGGCGGGCTGACGCCCGATCAGGCCGACGACCTGCGCGCGCTCGGGCGGCAGGCCTCGGCCCTGCTGGAGGCACGCCGCAGCGAGGAGCGCTACCGGACCCTGTTCGAGAACATCGATGCCGGCTTCTGCGTCTGCGAGGTGAAGTTCGACGAGGACGGTCGCGCGGTCGATCACCGCGTGCTCGCGGCCAACCCGGCCTTCGAGCGTCACACCGGGCTGTCGGACGCCGTGGGACGCTGGGCCAACGCGATCGCCCCCGGCATCGAGCAGCACTGGCACGACGCCTACGGGCAGGTCGCCAGGACGGGGAAGCCGCTGCGGTTCGAGGGCGAGGCGGCCCCGCTCGGGCGCTGGTACGACGCCCACCTGTTCCCGGCCGGCGGCGGTCGCGTCGCCATGCTCATCGCCGACACGACGGCGCGGCGTCGCTCCGAGACCGCGTTGCGCGAGAGCGAGGCCCTGGCCCGCGCGAACATCCAGCGCGTGCAGCTCGCCCTGGCGGCCGGCGCGATCATCGGCACGTGGCACTGGGACATCCCCTCGGACCGCTTCACGACGGACGAGGCCTTCGCCGACGCCTTCGGCCTCGACCTCGCGCTCGGCCGCGACGGCGTCCCGCTCGCCGAAATCGTCGCCACCGTCCACCCCGACGACCGGTCCGGGCTGGCGGCGGCCATCGCCGAGGCCGTCGCCCGCGGCGGGGCCTACGCGCATCAGTACCGGGTGCGGCGCGCCGACGGGCGCTATTATTGGATCGAGGCGAACGGGCGGGTCGAGCACGGTCCGGACGGCACGCCGCTGAGCTTTCCCGGCGTGGTCCTCGACATCGAGGGGCGACACGCGGCGGAGCAGGCGCTGCGCCTCACCGAGGAGCGCCTTCAACTGGCGCTGACCGCCTCCGGCGTGGTCGGGCTGTGGGACTGGATGGTCGACACCGACCTCCTGCACGGCGACGCCCGCTTCGCGCGCCTGTACGGGCTCGACGTCGCGCGCACCGCCGCCGGCCTCACCATGGAGCAGTTCCAGGCGTTCGTGGTCCCCGAGGACGTCGAACCGCTGCGCGCCCGCATCCGCGACACCTTCGAGCGGGGGGCTCCGTTCGGGGTCGAGTACCGCCTGGCCATCCCCGGCGAGGCGTTGCGCTGGGTCGAGTGCAAGGGGCAGCTGACCCACGACGCGGCGGGCGCGGCCGTGCGCTTCTCCGGCACCGCCGTCGACATCACCGACCGGAAGACGGCCGAGGCGCGCCTCGCCGAGAGCGAAGCGCATTGGCGCGGCCTGTTCGAGCGGCTGAGCGAGGGCTTCCTCGTCGGCGAA
The DNA here is from genome assembly GCF_014199935.1 of Methylorubrum rhodinum. Taxonomy (GTDB): domain Bacteria; phylum Pseudomonadota; class Alphaproteobacteria; order Rhizobiales; family Beijerinckiaceae; genus Methylobacterium; species Methylobacterium rhodinum. Next base: position 1,964 of record NZ_JACHOP010000012.1, on the reverse strand, counting down.
GTCGTGCGCGATCACGCGGGCCGGATCACCGACTGGCGCTACGTCGACGTCAACGCGGCCTGGGGGCCCCTCGTCGGGCTCGACCCCGCGTGCATCGTCGGCCGCACCCTGCGCGAGGTCCTGCCCGGCGTCGAGGACGAGTGGGTCGACGAGTTCGCCGGCGTGGTCGAGAGCGGGCAACCGGTGACGTTCACGCGCCGGGTCAGCACCTTGCGGCGCTGGTACGAGGGCCGCGCCTTCCCGCTCGGGTCCGAGCGGTTCGGCATGATCTTCCTGGACGTCACCGCCCGCGTCGAAGCGGACACGCGGCGCGACGCGCTGCTCGAACTCGGCGAGCGCCTGCGCGACCTCGACACCGTGCCCGCGCTCGTCGGAACCGCCGCCGGCATCCTGGCCCGCGTCAACGACGCCACCCGCGCCGGCTACGGCCTCGTCGACGCCGCGCGCGAGACGGTCGAGGTGCTCACCGACTGGCACGCGCCGGACACCGTGTCGGTCGCCGGCCGGCACGGCTTCCGCACCTACGGCTCCTACATCGAAGACCTCAAGCGCGGCGAGGTCGTCGCCATCGACGACGTGACGCGCGACCCGCGCACCCGGGACAATGCGGCGGCGCTGCTGGCCATCGGCGTGCGGGTGCTGCTCAACGTGCCGATCCTGGAGCGCGGCCGCCTCGTCGGCATCGCCTTCGTCAACTGGGCCGACCATCACCCCTTCACCGGGGACGACCTCGCCTTCGTGCGCACCGTCGCCGACCGCGTGCAGAGCGCGGTGGCCCGCCTCCAGGCGGAAGCCGACCAGCGCGTGCTCAACGAGGAACTCTCGCACCGCCTCAAGAACACCTTCGCGATGGTGATCTCCATCGCCACCCAGACGCTGCGCACGGTGCCCGAGCGCGCGCCCGTCGAGGCGTTCGAGCGCCGCATCCACGCGCCTTCGTCGGCCCACGACGTGCTGCTGCGCCAGAGCTGGGCGGCGGCGCCGGCCAGGGAGGTGATGCGGGCCGTGCTGGCCAATGCCGGACACGGCGACCGCGTCGACCTCGCCGGTCCCGAACTCGATCTGGGGCCGCGCGCGACGCTCTCGCTGTCGCTCCTCCTTCACGAACTCGCGACGAACGCGGCCAAGTACGGCGCGCTGTCGGTGCCCGACGGACGGGTCGCGGTCGAGTGGCAGCTGGCGGGCGAGGGCGAGGCGCGCGAGGTGTCGCTCGACTGGACCGAGCGGGGCGGGCCGCCGCCGACGCCGCCCGTCAACAGCGGGCGCAAGGGCTTCGGCTCGCGGCTGATCCACCTCGGGCTCGTGGGAACGGGCGGGGTGGACCTTCGTTACCCGCCGTCCGGCTTCCAGGCGACGATGCGCGCGCCCCTCGTCCAGTTGCAGCATTCTTGAAGGAGGTCCGGTTGGGTCAGGGAACGCCGCCGATGCGGCCCGTCGTGCTCGTGGTCGAGGACGAACCGCTCCAGCGCCTGATGGCGGTGGATCTGGTCGAGGACGCGGGCTTCGACGTGGTCGACGTCGCGGGCGCGGTCGAGGCGGTTCGCGTGCTGGAGAGCCGACCCGACATCCGCGTCGTGTTCACGGACATCGACATGCCCGGCGGCCTTAGCGGGATGCAGTTCGCCGCGACCGTCCGGGACCGCTGGCCGCCCATCGAACTCATCATCGTCTCGGGCAAACGGCTGCTCCGGAGCGACGAGTTGCCGGCCCGCGGCGTGTTCTTCACCAAGCCCTACAAGAAGCACGAGATCACCGCCGTCATGCGGCGGATGGTGGGGTGAGCGCGCCGACGGCGGCAGAGCTGTGGGATCCGCTTCGCGCATGACCGACCGCCTCTTGCACAGGGTCGGCTTCGTCCGTCTCATGCTCAGAGCCTGTTTGAGGACGAAAGCTTAGGCTGGATTGTTGAGGGCGTTGGCGGCCATGAGGCAGGCGACGCAGGCAAGACGGCCGGTCGCGACATC
>NZ_JACHOP010000011.1 GCF_014199935.1 Methylorubrum rhodinum | reverse complement strand
TCAGGTCTGGCCGATGCTTCCTCAGGAGCGGCACGATTTTCCAGACATCGCCGAGCCACCACGTCGGCTCGTTCTTACTCTGCGCGTCCTTCGGGCCGATTTCGACGCGTCGGGTCATCGCGAAGTCGGCAGGGACGCAATCGTGCATCGCGATCACGGAGTTCCGCGAGCAGTGCCGTTCGGTGTTCATGAAGTCGCGCAGCAGGAACTCGACAAGATGCATGCCGTCGAGGAAAGCGAGATCAACCGGGCGCCCGAAAAGAGCGACCGGGTCCTGTTCGCGGAAGAACTGGTCGCTGCCGATCTGGTACAGCAGGCAAGAGGGCTTCTTGCCGAAGAACTTGTCGCGCAGGGTGAACGTAGGATCGACAGCGATCGTATCGCACTCCGCCAATTCCAGCGATCGGCCCGAGCGCGCCCCTACCTCCAAGTAGGTTTTCGGCCTCAGGAACTTGTGCAGGTTCCTCAACACGACCGTATAGCCGTCGCCCGTCAACGGGGCGATGAGTCGGTCCTTTTCTGCTTCTCCGTCCATCACGTCCCCCTGGCTCATTGACCCCACCGCCCTTCCGAAGGGTCGATGCGGTGCCGTTAAAGCCCGCCGGGTACGCGGTGTCCATCCTTTCCGGGACTCACGTCAGCGCCGCGCTCACGAAAGCCTCGGGCGGGGGCAGCTCATAGCCCAACTCGGTAAAATAGTAGCTGAGGCGGTTCGGCTCGCTCGACGCCTTGTGCGGCAGGCGCAACTCCTCCAGGCGGATCGCCCGCTCGCCTTTGGCCTGGATCACGGCGTTGACGATCTGGACGAGCAGGTTCTTTTCCTTCTCCATGGCGCGCAACGCCTCGGCCCGGATCTCGTGTCGATCAAAGCCGACCGCGGGGACCATCGCCACGGTCGCTGCTACGGACGCTGGATCGGGTGCGGCGAAGAGCGAGTTGGACGGGGTGAGAAAGCGATCGCGTCCGCCATAGTTGGGGGTCGTCACAACCGGCAGACCGCAGAGCAGGTATTCCATGATCGCTCGCGTCTGACCTTCGAGGCCGGACAGCATCAGGCCACACCGTGAGCGCGCGGAGATGGAAGCGATTTCCTTCGGCGGCAGCACGCGCGGCTGATCGCCCTCACCGAGGTTCGGGATGTAGGCGTTCGGCACCAGGGAGCGCAGGGCGCCGGCTTGCTCGGCCTTCCAGCCGCGCGAGATCAGACACAGCCGCTCGACCTGCGCCGCCAGTTCGATCCGCTTGTAAGGCGAGTAACGCGCGTTGTAGACGGCGCCGAATTCCGGCTCGGTCGGCTCGGTCGGCTCGGTCGGCGGCCCCGAGAACGCCTTGGGGTCCGCGGTGCAGTTGGTGTTCCAGACATAGACCCCAACTTCCGGGAGGGCCGCGCGGACCGTGGGAAGGTCGATCGGGTCGTTCACGAGGATGGTGTAGGTGTGTTGCGGGAATCGCTTCATCCGGTCCTTGAGAGCGTCAACCGCCGTCTTCAGGTATTTGGGCTGCGTGAAGCTCCACTGCGGGCAGAAAAAGTAATACATCGGCCGCTTATGACAGATAAAGGCGTCGAGCGATGCCGAATTAAGCGGATACCCATTCGGAAGACCATTCATGCCGCCAAGGATGATGGGCGGGTCCTTGCAGATCAGCGTGCCCATGACGCGCGGATGCTTGAACGGTTCCGCGGGCTTGTCCGATGACATCAGGGATTTCCGGAATTGCGCGAGGGGGCGGATCAGGAGCGGCGCGGGTCGAACCCCATGTGGTCGCCGAGGTCCCAATCCGCCGTGGGCACCTCCTCGATCATCTCCTTTTCAATCATCCACAAACGAAAGCCCTCGTTATAGGGCTTTTCTCCGGGCTGCTCATCGCGCAGATACATCACGTAATTGTCGATCGCATCGCCCTGATGAATGTCTTGCTTCGCTCGGTAGGCGCCTGCGTTGTAGGCTTCTTCGTCGAGCCCGAGCCGGAAGATGATCAGGGAGCCGGCTGAGATGATGCCAGAAAGCGGGTTCGTGCTCATCGCTTGTGCCTTCGCTGAATGTGAGCCGACCGGCTCACGGCGGCGCGCATCATTACCCACCGGCTCGGCCCCCGCCTAGTCCGGCCCCGCCACCCCCACCCCCACCGGAGAAACATTATAAACCTCAGCCTCATCGGCGAGGCCGCTCTCATCGCGCGCGAGGGACGGCGGCTCGAAGCCTACAGGGACAGCGTCGGTATCTGGACCATCGGCGTCGGCCACACCGCCGCCGCGGGCCCCCCGACGCCGCGCGTGGGCCTGCGCATCACCGCGGCCGAGTGCGATGCGATCTTCGCCCGCGGCGTGCAGAAGTTCGTGAAGACGGTGCGGGACGCCGTGTCGGCGGACCTGCCGCAGCACGCCTTCGACGCCCTGGTCTCGCTCTGCTTCAACATCGGGCAGCCGGCCTTGACCACGGCCCGCCACCCAGGCGGACCCGCTCAACGAACTACCGCCCCGCCCGGCACTGCCGCGGCGGGGCTTTTCTTGCTCGAACGGCAAAATACTTGCGCTGCCTTGCGAGAATGCTGTTGAAATCTCAAATATTAACCGGCGTATCGATTGGATAGACAGAGAGGCGGAGACAGCAAGTGACCTACAAGAACTTCTGCACCAAGTCCAAGCAGGTTCTCACCACCAAGCTCACCCTGGACCAAGCCCACGCGATCGCCCGAGACGGAAGGGGCCTCATCTACCTCCCGGCCTGAAGGGGAGGGGCCTTCGGGCCCTTCCATCCTCACGCGGTGTTACTGGGGCGGCCCCGCCTCGCGCGAGGCGACGTCATTGCTGGTCTCGTCAGGCGAGGTCGCCGTGCCATGGCACGCGGGGCGCGATCCTGCTGCCGATGAGAAAGCCATGGCCGCCGCGATCACAATGCAGATGCAGAGCGGGATGAGAAGGCAGGCGATGAAGAGGCTCGGCCTTGGGGCTGTCCCTGAACTTCAGCGCTGCCGGTGGCCTGAGGGTCACCGGCACGGCCCGCATTGCCCAACTCTCCCCGCAGGACTGCGACATTCTGGAACGAGCCGTCTCCAGCGTCCGTTCCCCCTCCTGCCGAAAGGCACAACAACAGGAGGAAAGCCTATGAGAGTGACGGCAGCAGCGCTCGCCAGCGCACTTCTTCTCGCGGTGAGCGGCCAAGCGATCGCAGGAGGAACGGGATCGGGATCTTCCGGGACGAGCAATTCCGGCACGTCGAACAGCACCGGACCGAATGATGCCGGCGCAGGATCGACCCCCGGCGCCTCCGGAAGCGGGCCGACCACCGGCGACAAGAGCCGATCCGGCACCTCGAACAGTACCGGTGCGAACGACGCCGGTTCGGGCTCGTCGCCAGGATCGAAGGGTACCGGTACCGGCTCGGGAACCCGGTAAGGAGCGCCGGGGCCTCCCGATTACTTCTCGGGAGGCCCATTCGATAGCGTCGATGGCCCGGTGCGGTGCCTAAGATACCGCACAGCTTCACGGGCCCAAGCGGTTGCCTCAGATTCTGCCGGTGACCAGCAGCACGATGAGGATGATGAGCAGGATGCCGCCGAGCCCGAAGCCGGGGCCGCGATAGGCGCCGCCGCCGAGGAAGCCGCCGCCACCGAACGCGATGAGGATGAGCAGGATCAGCAGAATGGTCGTGACGGACATAGGCGGTGCTCCTTTTGCCCCCGCACCATCGCTTGAGCATGGCGGCTAACCACCACCAACACGATTTCGTTGCCGGCGTTCGAGCACGCCCGCGGCCTACCCCTTCAGGCAGGTGTTCATGAATGCCTTGCGGTCGGCGCCCTTCGGGCTCTTTGCTGAGGAGTCCGCGTTGCAGCTCTTCTTCTTGGCCTGCTGCGGCGTCAGTACCGTCTCGGGCGCCGCGGTCGTCTTGCCGGCAAGGCCGTCGGCCATGAAGCTCTTGCGCGCGTCGCCCGCGAGCTTCTGCATGCCAGCGTCGGCGTTGCAGGACTTCATCCAGTCGCGCTGCGCGGCCTGAGCAGCGGACGGGGCCGGCGCCGGCGCGGTCTCTGGGAGGACGATGCTCCTGATCAAGCAGGTTGCACGATCAAGGCCAGCCACTGAAGTGCCGAGGTCGACGCGCTCGACAACGAGGGGAATTGCACTACGGTCCGCATCTTGTTCCGGGATCACCCCATGGGCCGACAAACCTTGCAGAGCCACGGTAGCGATACGGATGTCGAGCGTTCCACGGGCCCCGGCGATTCCATCGATGAAGCCTCCCACTCAACCGAAGACTGCGAGACGGTCCATGCCTGTGTGATCCGCCGAGAGGATAGCGGGGACGGGTGGCAAGCCGCCGCCGTGGTCGGAACCGGCGCATCGTCGGCAGGTGCCGTCGAGCAGGCCGTCCGCGAAACCGTTCATTCCGCCTTTCGGCTCGAGGTCGACAAGGTCGCGACGCTGACCGCCGATGCCGTTCCCGAGACCGTGGCCGGTGACGTCGACCGACGCCTGTTGGCCGAACGGCTGGCGCCGCAAACCGCATCCGCACAGGAGGCGATCGCGCCGCAGCCCACGGCCGTGGCGGCGGACACACCGTCGGCGCCGCACCGGGCGACCCTGCGGCGCATCTGGGAAGAGGTGCTCGGTCCAGGCAGTGCCGAGGATCCGGACGCCGATTTCCGTGCGCTCGGCGGAGAGTCGCTTCGCTCCCTGCAACTGTTCTCGCGTCTGGACGAGGCGTTCGGGTCGCGCGTCGATCCGCGCGCGTTCTACAGGAACCCGACACTGGCCGGCCTTGAGGCCCTGATCGAGGCAGAACACACTGCGTCCGCGGATGAACCCGACATCTGGCCGCTGTCGGCGCGCCAGCACCGCAGCCTCCTCGTCTTCACCGAATCGTGGCCCGGTCGGCGCGTGACGAAAGACCGGCTGGTCGTGAGTTTCAATACGGACGGTCGCCGGGTGCCGATCTTCTTCGTCGGCCAAGTCGAGTTCGAGGTGCGGGATCTCGCCCGGGAACTGGGTTCCGATCAGCCGGTGCACGGTTTCCGATCCGGATACATGGTCACGTCGCGCCGGGAGGAGGACATCCAGACGCTCGCCTTGCGCTACGCGGCCGACCTTCAGGAGGTCTGGCCGGACGGCCCGATCCTGATCGCGGGCGCCTGCCAGGGCGGCATCGTCGCGCAGGCGATGGCGGAACACCTGCTGCACCGGGGGCGCGACGTGCGCCTCCTCGCCCTCATGGAATGGGGGTTCAACCTTCGCAGCTATCCGGGTCGCGTCCTCCTCCTCTACGGACAGGAAAGCCGGTTTTCGAGCCCTTACCGGCGCTTCAGCGAGCCGGACCGTGCCTGGAGCCGGCGCTACGGCGAGGTGTCCGCCGTCGCCCTGCCGGACGCCGCCTACCGCGAACTCTTCGACGCCAAGTACGTCACCTCGACCGCGGCGTCGCTCGCGGATGCCTGTGCGCAGGCGCTCGCCCGACCGCCGCTCGAGGTGCCGGTCGACGGGCGCCGCGCCGCGATCCGCCTCGCCGCGCCGCCTGCGAGCCTGAAGCCCGGCCAGCCGCTTACCATCGCGTTGACCCTCAAGAACCGCAGCGCCTATGCATGGCTCGAAACCGAAAGCTCCGGTCTGATGCTGGGCAGCTACTGGGTCGATGACCTGGAGGAAACACTCCAGCCCTCGGACGGACGCTGCCTCCTGCCCAGGATCGAGGCTGGAGCCAGCGTCGAACTCGGTCTGACGATCACGGCACCGCGCAACGCCGGCCGCTTCCTCCTCGTCGTGGATGTTGTCGAGGAGGGCAATGCGTGGTTCGATCCCGCTCGCACGGAGGGGGCTGCTGCCCTTCCCGTGGAGGTCGTCCCGGACGCGCCCGACGATCCGCGCAGCGAACGGGCGGGCGCCTCCGGCGATCCGCATCTCGTGATCGACGGGACGGCGAGGTTCGGGCGTGTCTGCGCGGACGAACTGCTCTTCTCCGTTCCGCGCGGAGCGCGCTCCGTGCGCCTCGTGTCCGCGCGCACCCCGGCGGCCGCCCCCGACGTCCGGACGCTCGGGGTGCTGATCAGCCAGATCTCCGTCGAGGACCACGCTCACGTCCGCGACGTCGCCCTCGACGATCCCGCCCTGTCGGCGGGGTTCTTCGAAATCGAGAGGGGCGAGGCTTCGTCGTGGTGCTGGACCGATGGCGATGCCGAAATCCTGCCGACGCTGTGGGCCGGCATGAAGGGGGATTTCATTCTTCGCTTCCGAGGAATGTTTCCGCCTCGGGCCGCATCGCGCGAGGACGGGCTCGCCGATCCGAAACGGGACCAAACCCATGCGCCGTAGCTCGGGCAGGCGCGGCGAGGCTCGCCACTGCGAAGCAGCCGCATTTATGACATCCCCGTCCTGTCAACAGCCTCCCCGGCCAAGGCAGGACCGCCGCTCGCTGTCGTCGTCGATATCGGAACGCAATCGCGTTCCGGCGGATGTGGCGCGCGATCCCACGACCGGTTCCGGGACGTGACATCCAAGTCATGCCGTCCAAGTCATGCCATCCGGGTCATGCCCTGAGGTCTCGATGCGTGTGTACCTGATCGCCCCGGCGCCGGATTTCGGACGCGACGGCCTGGACGAGGACAGCGCGATGGGCCTCGATCGGCCGGTCGCGATGCAGGCGGCGGCCGGCATCGCGACCGTCGCAGCTTATTTTCCGGACGAGGTTGATCTCCGGCTCTGCGACGAGATCATCGAGCCCGTCGACTACGACGACCCCGCGGATTACGTCGCGATCAGCGTGAACGTCGCACAGGTGCCGCGCGCGATGTCGATCGCCCGCGCCTTCCGGGCGAAGGGCATCCGCGTGGTCCTGGGCGGCCCTCACGTCTCGCTCGCGCCGGACCTGTTCGAGGGAACGGCCGATTGCCTCGTGGTCGGGGAGTTCGAGCCGGTGGCGGGCGCGTTCATGGAGGACCTGCTCGCCGGACGGCTGAAGCCGCGCTACGACGGCAGCAAGGCCGACCTGGCGGCGACGTTGCCGCCGCGCTGGGATCTCTACGACAACGAGCGGGCCCTGGCTGGCGTCGTCCAGACCAGCCGCGGCTGCCCGTTCGAGTGCAACTTCTGCGACGTGATCCAGTATCTCGGCCGCGTGCAGCGTCACAAGCCGGCCGAGAAGGTCGTCCAGGAAGTCCAGACGCTGTACGATCTGGGATATCGCCAGATCAATCTCTCCGACGACAACTTCACGGTCTATCGGCAGCGCACGAGCACCCTGCTCTCGGCACTCGCCGACTGGAACGCGGCCGACGGGCGCCAGCCCGTCAGCTTCATGACGCAGATGTCGATCGACGTGGCGAAATCGCCCGATCTGCTGGCCAAATGCAGCCAGGCGGGTCTGCGCTTCGCCTTCGTCGGCCTCGAGACCAGCAGCGAGGAGGCCCTGACCGAGAGCCGCAAGCGGCAGAACCTGCGCGTCGATCTCGTCGAGCAGTGCATGAAGGTGGTCGGCGCGGGCGTCTCGATGACGGCGGGCCTGATGCTCGGCTTCGACAGCGACGACCTGTCGTGTTTCGAGCGGCAATTCTCGTTTGCGATGACGTTGCCGATCGTCATGTACCGGCCTGCCGTGCTGGTCGCGCCCGTCGCGACGCCGCTCTACGACGCGATGAAGGCCGCCGGCCGCATCGTCGAGGACGTGACGCAGACGCGGGCCTCGACCGCCGGAACGATGACGAACATCCAGCCGATGCAGATGACCCGCGCACAACTCGCCGAGGGGACGGATTGGCTGAAGCGGTCGCTCCTCGACCCGGAGAACGCGATCCGTCGCTTCGAGCTGTATGCCCGGGTGCTCGGCGATTGCCCGCCCCACCTCGTTCGCGGCATCCGCGAGGTGCCCACGGCTCGTTCCGGCCCCCTGATCGAGCTTCTGACGAAATCCTCGCGGGACCGCGGCGCACGCAGGGTGATCGAGTGCGTGAGCGACCTCAGCCGTAAGCGACCGCTGACGCGCGGTGACCTGATGCAGGCCCTCGGGCTCTATCTCAACAGCTACGCGCGGCAGCAGCCCTGGGCCCGCGCGGGCGGCACCGCGAGAGCGGTCGCGTGACGACGCTGCGCGACCCTCTGCGGGAGACCATCGAACGCCGCCTGTCGCAGCGGTGGGACACGGCGCAGATCACCGTGCTCGCGCGGGCACGTCCGCCGCTCGACTTGACCGGCCGTGACCTGCACGCCGCCGCCGCCCAGCTCGTCGAGCGGTGGGGCGCCCAATTCGGCCCCGGCCCCCACACCCTGGTTCTCGCGCTCCCGCCGGGAGAGAGGTTCCTCGCCGCCCTGCTGGCGGGACTGCTCGGCGGGCACACTCTGGTTCCGGTGGCGCTGCCCCGCGCGGGCGCGCATTCCGATCGGCTGGCGCATGTCCTGGGTGATTGCGACGCGACCGCCCTGCTCTGCCTCGCCGAGCACCGGCCGGCGATCCTCCGGCATCTCGGCACGGCCGAGGACCGGCCGGCAGGGCCCCGCGTCGTCGCGATCGACGGGCCGGACAACACCGAGGCCGACGGTGTCGCGCCGAGGCGCGGCGCGGATGCGGGACCCGGGCCGGCCATCATCCAGTACACGTCCGGCTCGATGCGTCTGCCGAAGGGCGTGCGCATCTTCGGCGAGCAGATCCTCGCCAACGCCGATCTCGTCATGCGCAGCTGGGATCTCGACGCCTCGTCGCGGTTCGTCAACTGGCTGCCGCACTATCACGACATGGGGCTCATGGGCGGCATCCTGTATCCGCTGCTCGCGGGCGCCTACTCGGTGCAGATGAGCCCGCTCGACATGATCCGCCGGCCCGCCGACTGGCTGAGGGCGGTGTCCACCTACCGCGCGACCTTCAGCGGCGGACCGGCCTTCGCCTTCGCCGACTGCGTGCGGCGCGTTGCGGACGAAGACTGCGTCGGACTCGACCTGTCCTGCTGGAGCCGGGCCTTCTGCGGGGCCGAGCCGATCCCGGCCGGGCTGCTCCCGTCGTTCAGGAGCCGGTTCGCGCCCTACGGTCTCGCGCCCGCCGCCGTGTTCGGATGCTACGGGCTGGCCGAGATGACCCTGTTCGCGGCCGGCGCGCCCGAGGACGGTCCGTTGCCGCTGCCGCCGAAAGGCTGCGGCGCCGTCCATCCCTGCCGCCTGACCGAGATCACGGCGCCCGGGCTGCGCATCGTCGATCCCGAGAGCGGCCGGTCGGTCCCGGACGGCGAATCCGGTGAGATCTGGCTGCGCGGCGATTCCATGGGCCGGGGCTACCTCAACCGGCCGAAGGAGACACAGACCGCCTTCGGCGTCGCGCCGGCCTCCGGCGCCGGTGGCGAATGGCTGAGGACGGGCGATCTCGGGGCGATCTCCGGCGAATGGGTCTACGTCACCGGTCGCCTCAAGGACATCCTGATCGTCAACGGCCGCAAGGTCGCGGCGGCCGAGCTCGAATGGCTGGCCGCCGGCCTCGACGACGCGCTCAACCCGCTCGCGGCGGCCGCCTTCATGCCGGACCCGACGGAGAGCGGGACAGCCGTGCTGCTCATCGAGCTGAAGTCGGGCCGCAAGGCGCCCGACCGCCCCGACACCGTCCGGGTCGCGATCGAGCGGGCCGTCTCGGGCGAATGGGGCCTCCGCCTGCGCGACGTGCGGATCCTGCCCCGGGGCGGGCTGGAGCGGACGACGAGCGGCAAGATCCGGCGCCAGGCCGTCGCTGAGGCCTATCGGCAGGGACGCTACGCGACGGACGGCGAGGCCACAGGCGCTGCCGCGCCATGACGCGCGACGGACGAACCGATCCATCGGTCCTCGAACGCAGCCCGGAGCGGATCGAGCCGCACCGGCCGGCTGTCCATCGTCCCGCCTGCCCGCGTCCCGCCGGGGAGCGCGTCGGCGGTGAGGCGCTTCGGCTGGAGAGCGTGATCCTGGAGGCCGTGACCGGCGCGCTCGACCGCCTTGAAGCGGCCGCGCGACCGGATCTCGTGGCCGATTTCGTGGCACCGCTCCACGCTGCGATCACCGCGATCCTGGCCCAGCGCCCCGGAGCGGACGCAGACCGGCGCCCGGCGGTCGATGTCGCCGCCGAGTCTCTCGCCTGCGCCCTGTACGGGCTGCTCACGGGTGCGTCCGCGGCCTGGGACGAGGCCGTTGAGCCCGACTGGCCGGCGCGCCGGCTCGACCGCCTGCTCGCCCTCCATCTCCCGCCCCCGTGGATCGGAGCCATCGACGTCCCGGTCGGCGGAGGCGCCGCGGGAGACGGCGGGCTGGCGGGGCCGTTGTTCCGCACGGCGATTCCCGCTCTCGCCCGCCGCTTCCCCCGATTGTCGCTGCACAAGGATCTCGCCCGGTTCCGTGTCGCGCCGCCGGTCCCGGCACCCGTCGCGCTTCCGTGCGAGCTGCATGGATCGTCGCGCCGGGCGACTCAGCGTCTCGTCGAGGTCAAGGACCTCGACACGGCCCGCAGCATCGTCAACGACGACGCCGATTTCTCGCCACCCGCAATGGAGGCCTATCTGCGGATGCTGGCGGCCGGCAGCGGACGCGATCTCGCCCCCTCGATCCGCATCGCCCGCAACGCCATGTTCTTCATGTCGGGCGAGCGGCATGCCCTCGCCCGGCGCGCCGTCGCCGCCTGCCTCGGCACCAACCGCCTGGCGGTGTGGACCGATCTCGTCGACGAGCGGATCGAGGCGGCGCTCGACCGCCTCTCCCGCTCCGGGACGCCCGACCTTGTGCGGGACTTCGCCGAGCCCCTGTTCCGCCAGGTGACCCAGCCGATCCTCGGAATCTCGACCCGCGACCCGGCCCGGTTCGATGCCGTCGCCCCGGTTCTGCAGGACGTGCTGGAGCCGTGGCTGCCGATGCGCGAACTCATGCGGCTGCAGGACGTCAGCGTCGAGCTGCTCGCGCTGATGCAACTGCCCGCCGCCCCGCGGCAGGGCCCCGGCGCTTCGCTGCTTTCCTCGCTTCTGGCGTCGGAACTGCCCGACTTCGAGGCGGAGGATCTGAAAGCGCTGGTGCTGGTCCTCTACGGGGCGAGCTTCAACCTCTCCCACACGCTCGGCAACGCGCTCCACTGGATCCTCGGCCGGCCTCCGGACGAACGCGACGAGGTCGCGCGACCGACCTGGATCGAAGGCAACATGGAGCGGCTGATCGCGCTCTGCGCATCGCCCAAATATATCTACCGCATGGCGCGGCGGCCGTCGCAGCGGGGAGACCTCACCGTCTCGATCGGGGATACGGCCCGCTTCCAGCTGCTCTCGATCAACCGCGGCGCCGCGAGCGGTCATCTTGCCTTCGGCCACGGCCTGCATCACTGCGTGGGCGCGGGACTCACGCGCCTGCTGCTGCGTCGTGCGGTGCCGGCGCTGCTCCGCCGCTTCCCGACGATCACGCTGGTTCCGCAGGCGCAGGCCTATCACACGATGTCGCAGACCGTTGCCATGGCCTCGCTGCCCTGCCGCCTCACCGTTACGCCGATTCCGGAAGCACCATGACGACGCGTGATCGTGAAACCGCCATCGTCAAGTTCGTCAGGGCGAGGCTGTCGTTGCTCGTTAAGGTGCCCGTCGAGGAGATCGACGTCACCTCGAGCTTGGTCGATCTCGGGCTGCAATCGGTCGATGCCGTGCTCCTGTGCGGCGAGGTCGAGGACCGGTTCCAGGTCGAGCTCGATCCGAGCTCGATCTTCGAGCACGACACCGTCGGAAGCTTCACGGCCTACGTCGCACGCCGCCTCGAGGCGCGATGAGCCGCTTCTATCTCGGACTGTCCACGTCGGGGCACGACCCGGCGCTCGCCCTCGTCGATCCGGCCGGCCGGCTTGTCTTCGCCGAGGCGACCGAGCGGTTCGTCCAGGACAAGCGGGCCTGGGGCATCGCGCCGGACCACGCGCCCCATCTCGACCAAGCGCTCAAGACCGCCGGATTCGTGCAAGGGCGCGACGCTCTGACGGTCGCGAGCAGCTGGTCGGGCGTGAAGGCCGACATCCCGGTGCAGGTCTCCCACGCGCTCCTGCCCGCCCAGGACGGCCTCTGGCTGCGCATCCTCCAGGCTCAGGCGCAGGGCCAGGCCGGCGCCTCGCTCCTGCGGCTCGGGCTGGCGGAGACGATGCCCGCGGTTCTGCGCTTCGACCACCACCTGTGCCACGCCGCGGCCGCCTGCTTCCAGTCGCCGATGCAGGATGCCGTCTGCCTCGTGATCGACGGCGAGGGCGAGGTCGGCGCCGTCTCGCTGTTCGACCTGCGCCGGCGCAGCCTCGCGCGCCGCTGGCGATCCTGGGGACCCGGCAGCCTCGGGACGTTCTACGCGTGGCTGACGAGGCTGTGCGGTTTCGACTGGCGGCTCGGTGAGGAGTGGAAGGTGATGGGTCTGGCCGCCTTCGGAGAGGTGCTGCCCGACCTCGCCGTGGCCCTGGAGCCGATGCTGGCGGTCGACCGGGGGCGCCTGCGCCTGGCCGACGCGGCGGCGATCGAGACCGGACGGGCCGCCGCCTCGCGTCACATGCGCAGCCCGGGGGGTCCGATCCTGCAGGCGGCCGATCTCGCGGCGACGGGACAGGCCGTCTATGCGTGCTTGGTCGACCGCATGCTGGCGTCTTGCGCCCACGAGGGGACGACCAACCTCGTCCTGACCGGCGGCTGCGCCCTCAATTCCTCGTATAACGGGACCATCGTCGGCCGCACGCCGTTCGAGCAGGTCTTCGTGCCGTCCGCTCCGGCCGACGACGGCAACGCGGTCGGCGCCGCATTGCTGGCCTGGATGCAGGATACCGGGGCCTCCGCGCTCCCCGCCAGCGACGGCTCCCCCTATCTCGGCTCGACCGCCGACTCACTCAGGATCGCCAAGCTCGCAGGCAATTGCGGCGCCGCGGCGGTATCCGATCTCTCGACCGGCATGGCCGACATCCTGGCACAGCGACTTGCTGAGGGGCACGTCATCGGCGTGATGCGCGGCCGGGCGGAGTTCGGCCCGCGCGCCCTCGGCAACCGGTCGATCCTCGCCGATCCGCGCCCGGCGGGCATGAAGGACCGTCTCAACGAGCGGGTGAAGGGGCGTGAAGCCTACCGGCCCTTCGCGCCCGTCGTCCCGGCCGACCAGGTGGACCGATGGTTCGAGCGGGCCCAGCCCTCGCCCTACATGTCGTTCACCCTGCCGTGGCGCCCTCACCAGCGGAATCGCATCCCCGCCGTGGTGCACGAGGACGGCACCGGCCGCGTGCAGACCGTGACGCCTTCGGACAATCCCTGGCTCCATGACCTCGTCGAGGCGTTCGGCCGGCGAACGGGCGTGCCGGTGATCCTGAACACGAGCTTCAACATCATGGGGAAGCCCATCGTGAACGCCGTCGAGGATGCCCTCGGCATGCTGATGACGTCGGGCCTCGATGGCGTGCTGATCGAAGACATCCTCATTGAGAAGGAGCGCGGCGGCGATCCGCGCTGAACGGCAGCCGGGGGCCGGCCGGCTTCACCGGCGTTTCCGGAACCTGCGCTCTAGGTCGCGTTCTAACGAAGGGTAAACGGGTTCGTCGCGAGAATGCGCGGCACAACAAGGACTTGGAGCCGCCGGCGTGATGCCATCAGGTCGGTTACAGTCCTAGGTGTCTCTCAACACTCCCGATCGTCGTCGCGTTCCAATGCGGCATTACAGTGCGACGGGATTTTTGAACACACATGAAGTCGGACGCTTGGGGATGCTCGTCGCCGATGGCGCATCGAAGACGCCACAGCCGCGGCGCGGGGGCGCCCGCCGTGTACGATTCGGCGAGCGTCCCCGTCGACTCCCGGAACTACCTGAGCGGGATCGTGACCGTCGGACCTACGGCGCCCTGAATGAAGTTGTTCCCTGTCGAGATGAACTGTGCACCATTGGACAGAAAAACAGGTGTCAGGATGTTCGATTTGGAAGCGGCAACGGATGAGTTGCTCGTGTCGAGATATAATGAATTGCTCTTGTTCCCTTCAACCACAGAATCATCCAGCAGAACGACGCCCGGAGTTGCGCCGGCATGAACATAGACGCCTACGTTATTATTGGTGATCTCAACATTTCTTAAATAAACCCGAGACGCCGCCGCGCTGTTTTCGAGGGATATTCCTCGACCTGCTGGCGCCGTGCCGGTGATGTATCCGCGAACTTGTGTATTCGTAATATACACATTCCCGGCCGATAGGACACGGATGCCGTTGACGCCCTGTCCGGCCCCCTCGAGCTTGAGGCCGGAGATATGAACCGTGTCGTTCGCTCCCGCATTGATGACGATCCCATTGGTTTGGGGCGAAAGAATGCTTCCTTCGCTGCCGTCGGCGACGATACTGATCGACTTCGTGATTGTCACCGCGCCGAATCCGCCCGGATCGAGGACGCTGATCTCGCCGCCGGCCGCAGTCTTGGAGATCGCGCCGGCGAACGTCTTGCACGGTGCGGTGCGGCTGCACGGATTCGCGTCGTCGCCGACGCCCGAGACCCAGGTGCGTGTCGCCTGCGCCGATGCTGCCCCACCCGAGATGGCGAAAAACAGAAGCGAGGCAAAGGCCAGCCCCGCCTTCCTGATCGTCTTCATGCTGTACTCCCTTTGTGGAATTTCTATTGAAGTGCCGTGATCGTCGAGTGGCGGCGAGCAGTCCGGCGGCAGCTATTCAGGAATTAAGTTCCTTGATGCACCTACGATGCCGCGAAACATGCGTTCAGACGTCGCAAGTGTCTTGCTGCGACAGCAAACGCGCTGAACGGTATCAGATGGCATCGGCGTCGTTTCATCCGAAAGTATCCCGCGCCAGCAGTCGACAGCTGAGACCAGCATAGGTCTTATGACGAACGCCATGTCGAGCGACCTGTTCTTACCCCCGGCTCAGGTGATTGTCGCGGAAGGCTCGCCCTCTAGAATGCGCGAAACGCTTGTGAACGAAGAATTTTTGGTGATGTAGTTTTTATGTAACGATATTGGGGTGCGAAGTTCTCCGCGTTCGGAGGGGGTTATGCGGGAGGCGGATGCGACGTCTTATCAATTGGTCGACGAGGTTGGTATCGGTGTGGCGGCGCGCCTTCCAAATCGACGCTGACCGCACCGGTAACCTACCGCCGCCGCCCGGCATCTTTCCGAACACCGCCGCGCCGATCGCCCACATCGCGCAGGGGCGGCGCGTTCTCTCGATGTACCGCTGGGGCATGTCCTCCCCGGCCTTCGCTCTGGGGGCAAGCGGGTCGATTCCGGTGTCACCAACGTGCGCAGCGCTGGCGCCGCTGGCTCGGGCCCGAGCACCGCTGTCTCGTGCCGCTCTCCGCCTTCAGCGGGTTCAACATTGAGCAGGCGCGGCCCTGGATCGGTGACTTCTGGCGCACCGGCGCGATGCCCGGTGCCGTCCCGGCCGGACCGCCGCCAGAATAGCCACTCAGGTCCTCCGCCTGCCCCAAGGCGCCCCGGTCACCCGGCGCGCCTTCTTCTTGTCCCGCACTCAGCCGTGCTTGGTCTGCCCAAGGGCGAAGAGCGAGCCGAAGGCGCCGCCCGCAACCGCCAAGACGCAGGCGAGCGCGAAGATTACCGGCGGGATGGGAGTGATTTGGCTGGGCCACAGAGTGGCCAGAAGCCCGAGCATGATGGCGCCGCAGCATGCGCCACCGAGCATTGATGTCGCGAAGCGACGCTGGGTCAAATTTGTTTTCATCATCGATATGTAGGGCGCCGAAAATTATTATCGCGGTCATGTCATTGTCCAGCGACGGCAGCTGATTTTCGCTGGCCGGCGAACGCACCGTCTCAAGCCCAAGCCTCGCCCCGCCCGGCTCAACCGCGGCGGGGTTTTTCTTGTCTCGCCCGCAGAATACTTGCGTTGCCTTGCGCGAATACTGTTGCCACCCTAAGCATTAACTGGTGTATTGCTTACTTAGAAAAAGAGACGAAGACAACAAATGACCTACAAGCTCTCCAACACCCGCACCAAGAAGACCGCCGCCGTCGGTCTCACCCTCGAAATGGCCAGCTATTACTGTAAGACCGGCCGGGACCTGATCTTCCTCCCGGAATAAGGGGAGGGGCCTCCAGGCCCCTCTTACCCAGTCCCGCCCGGCAGCGCCCGTAGCGGGTTTTTTGTGTCCGCAGGTCCTTAAAGGCCCTCTCCTTGGTTGAGCGGCTACAGCATTCCCTACAGCATGCGCGAAATTTCCGCGCCATTACGCATGCGAAAACGCTTTGCGTCGGTCCAGTCCATCATGGGGGCGACGGAGAAGCGGAGGTCGCGGGCGATCATCCGCGGCTCAGTGCCGGTGGTCGTGGTCATGTCCGTGCTTGTGGTCGTGCGAATGATCGTGGCCGTGGTCATGGGAGTGATCGTGCGCGTGATCGTGGGCAGGCCCGTGATCGTGCTTTTCGGTGTGATGATGGTGATCGTGGGAATGGTCGTGCCCGCAGGTGCTGTGGTCGTGGGCGGCCTTTTCCGGGCGGAAGGCGCGCGAGACCGGCTCGGCGGAACACCCTGAGCCGCGCACCAGCTCCGCCGCGCTCGCCGGCACGTAGAGCACGTCCGCGCCGACCTCGGCCGGGACGTGGCTGCCGCCGAGCTGCCACGCGAGGCGCAGGAGCCGGGCCGGGCTGCCGGCGCGCACTTCGAGCAGGGCCTCCTCGGCCGCCTTGACGCCGACGAGGCGCCCGTCCTCCAGGCGGAGCGCATCGCCGTCCTCCAGACCCGCCGCCCGCTCCAGGGCGAGATCGACGCAGAAGCCCCCCGCCGTGTGGAAGTGGGCGTGCGCCTTCGCGCGGGCCGCGTGGTCGAGGGTCAGCGTATCGACGACCTGTTCGGGCCGGACGGCGGCCTTGCGGACGATCTGGCGGGCTGTGGGCATGGCATCCTCGGGACGACGCGCGGGCCGTGAAGGCCGACGTTTTTGCAACAGGTGCGCCTCAGATGGCAGGCGCGGGCCGAAAAGTCATGCCCCGGCGCGAACCGGTCGCAATCTTGGCCGTTTCACGTGCCGGTGCTGAGAGACCACCGGCGCCCGGCGGGATTCTTTCGCGACGAGGCCGGAGCGCCGTTGCACAAGGGAGTTGCACGACCATGAAGACCCTGATCGCCGCCGCGCTCGCCGGCAGCCTCGCGCTCTCGCTCGGCGCCTGCAACACGCCACAGGACCGCGCGCTCGGCGGCGCTGCGCTCGGCGCGGGCCTCGGCGCCGCGGTGGGCGGCCTCGCCACGGGTCGCGCCGGCGGCGCGCTGGCCGGGGCCGCGATCGGCGGCGCGGGCGGCGCCATCGCGGGCGCCGCCACGGCCCCGCGCTGCCCCTACGGCACCTACCGCGACGAGTTCGGCAACGTCTACTGCCGCTGATCGAAGCGACGAGACGACGGAAAGGGCCGGGGCTCGAGGAGCCCCGGCCCTTTCCCGTTCCGGTCGATCCGGCACGACCGGGCTTGCGCCGGGCGGCGCTTTGCGGCGTTACACTCGGCGGACGCCACAGGAATTCCGACCACCCGTGCCCCGCTCCGATCCCTCCCCCGCGCCCATCCGATCCGGAGCCCGCCGATGAGCGCCGGCATCTGGGGCAAGATCGGCGGGGCCGGGCTCGGCGGGCTCGTCGGCGGGCCGATCGGGGCGCTGGTCGGCGGTGTCGCCGGCCATTTCCTCGTCGATCGCGAGGGCGCGCCGTTCGGGCCGACGCCGCGGGACGTGGTGTTCACCACCGGCCTCGTCGCGCTCGCGGCCAAGATGGCGAAATCCGACGGCGTCGTGACCGAGTCCGAGGTCGAGGCCTTCGGGCAGGTGGTTCAGGTCGAGCCGGAGGCGCGGGCTGGCGTCGAGCGCCTGTTCGACCTCGCCAAGGCGACGACCGCCGGCTTCGAGGCCTATGCCGGCCAGCTCGCCGCGACCTTCGGCGAGGAGCCCGCGCTTCTCGAGGACGTGCTCGACGGCCTGTTCCACATCGCCAAGGCCGACGGGGCGATCCACGAGAAGGAGGAGCGCTATCTGCGCGCCGTGGCCGCCATCTTCGGCTTCGACGACGACGGCTTCCGCCGCATCGCCGCCCGCCACGTGCGGCTGGCCGACGATCCCTACCTCGTGCTCGGCCTTGAGCGCTCGATGGACGACGCCACCCTCAAGGCGGCGTACCGGCGCCTCGTGGCCGAGACCCATCCGGACCGGGCGCTCGCCCGCGGCCTGCCGCCGGAGGCGGTGGCGATCGCGACCCGCCGGTTGGCGGCGATCAACGCCGCCTGGGACCGGATCGCGGCCGAGCGGGGCCTGCGGTGACGTTTGCCGCCGATTCCCCGCATGTGGCGGAGGTGCTGGCCTCGGCCAATCGCGGCCCGCGGATCGGCGGGACGATCGACATGCTGATCCTGCACTACACCGGCATGGCGACGGGGCGCGGCGCGCTGGCGCGCCTGCGCGATCCGCGGGCGGAAGTTTCGGCCCACTACCTCGTGTTCGAGGACGGGCGCGTGGTGCAGCTCGTGCCGGAGGCCGAGCGGGCGTGGCATGCCGGGCGCGGCGCCTGGGCCGGCGTGACCGACATCAATTCCCGCTCCATCGGCATCGAAATCGTCCATCCGGGCCATG
Source organism: Methylorubrum rhodinum (assembly GCF_014199935.1). Taxonomy (GTDB): domain Bacteria; phylum Pseudomonadota; class Alphaproteobacteria; order Rhizobiales; family Beijerinckiaceae; genus Methylobacterium; species Methylobacterium rhodinum. Next base: position 135,557 of record NZ_JACHOP010000011.1, on the reverse strand, counting down.
ACGGCGGCCTGCCGCCCTACCCGGACGGGCAGATCGAGGCCGTGATCGCATTGTGCCGGGACATCCTCGGGCGCAACCCGATCCCCGCCCCCCGCGTGCTCGCCCATTCCGACGTGGCGCCCGACCGCAAGGAGGACCCCGGCGAGAACTTTCCGTGGGACCGGCTCGCGGCGGCCGGCATCGGCCACTGGGTGGCACCGGCCCCGATCCGCGACGGGCGCTTCTTCGCCATGGGCGAGGCGGGCGATCCGATCGCCGCGCTCCAGGCGATGTTCGCCCTCTACGGCTACGACCAGCCGATCACCGGCCGGTTCGACGAGGCGCTGCGCGCCGTCGTCACCGCGTTCCAGCGCCATTTCCGGCCCGCCCGCGTCGACGGCGTGGCCGATGCCTCGACGATCACGACGCTGCGCGACCTGATCGCCGCGCTGCCCGGCTGACCCATCAGGGAAAGAAGCGGCTTCAGGCGGCGTTTCGTCGCCACCGCGCGGGTCGGCCCGCGCCTGCCCTATCTGCCGGCCCTCATGTTCGTGTTCTCCTGGATCGTCGGCGTCCTGTTCGGGGCCGTGCTGCTCGCGGCGCTCGCCCGGCGGGTCGGCGCGCCCTATCCGGCCTTCCTGGCGCTGGGCGGGGCCGGGCTCGCCTTCGTGCCCGGCGTGCCGAATCTCGGCCTCGATCCTGAGCTGGCGCTCGCCCTGTTCCTCGCCCCCGTCCTGATGGATGCGGGCTACGCGATCTCGCTGCGCGACATGGTGCGCAACTGGCGTCCCATCGCCGGGCTCGCCGTCGGGGCCGTGCTGGTCACCACGGCGGCCGTCGCCGGGGTGACGAAGTGGCTCGTGCCCGACATGCCGCTCTCGGCGGCGATCGTGCTCGGCGCCGTGGTGGCCCCGCCCGATGCCGTGGCCGCCCTCTCGGTGCTCGCCCACGTGCCGCTGCCGCATCGGCTGGCCACGATCCTGCGCGGCGAGAGTCTGCTCAACGATGCCGGCTCGCTGCTGATCTACCGCCTCGGCGTCGCGGCGGCGATGACCGGGCATTTCTCGGTGACCGAGGTGGCGCCGGCCTTCCTGATCGGCGTGGTCGGCAGCCTGATCGCCGGTCCGCTCGCGGCGCTCGCCTACCTGCGGGTGCTGCGCCGCTTCGCCGACGCGCCGAGCACCATCGTGTTCCAGTTCGTCGTTACCTTCGGCCTCTGGATCGCCGCCGAGGCGATCGAGCTGTCGGGCGTCCTCACGGTCGTGAGCTTCGCCATCACGGTCGCCCGGCGCGCGCCGGGCCAGACCGCGCCGCGCCAGCGGGTGATCTCGAACGCGGTCTGGCAGACCGTGATCTTCGTCCTCAACGTGCTGGCCTTCGTGCTGATCGGCAACCAGATCGGGCCGATCCTGGCGCGGCTGACCGAGGCGCAGGCGATGTCCTACGCGGTCGTCGCCGGTGCGGTCGTCGCCACCGTGATCGCGGTGCGCATCGCCTGGGTGCTGCCGGCGAGCGGCATCCGCCGGATGCGGTTCGGCGAGCCGCGCGAGGGCGAGCCGCGGGCCGATCTCGGGGTGGGGGCGGGCTTCGCCGTCTCCTGGGCCGGGATGCGCGGCCTCGTCACCATCGCCGCCGCGCTCGCCCTGCCGGAGGGCGGGCCGGACGGCGGCGGCTTCCCCTACCGCGACCTCATCGTGCTGACCGCCTTCTGCGTCGTGATCGGCACCCTGGTGATCCAGGGGCTGAGCTTACGCCCGCTCCTGCTCCGCCTCGGGCTGGAGGACGCCGATCCGGTCGGGCGCGAGGTCGGCCGGGCGCGCGCCGAGGCCTACGGCGCCGCGGTCGAGACCCTTGAGGGCGACACCTCCGAGGCCGCCGACGCCCTGCGCCGGGAGTTCCACGCGGCGCTCGCCCAGGCCGAGGCGCACGAGGAGGGCCTCGCGCCCGAGGGCCTGCCCACCGACGCGCCCCGCCGCAGGGCCGTGCATGCCGCCCGCGACCGCATCCAGTCCCTGCGCCGCAGCGGCCATATCGGCGACGACGCCTACTTCGTGCTGGAGGAGGAGTTGGACTGGGCCGAACTCAACGCCACGCCGCGGGCGGAGGCGTGAGGGATCTCCTGCCCCGTGTCGCCGGGTCGGGCGCTCGCCTCCCCCTCGGCGAAGGACGCGGCAGGGATGGGCGTGGTTCGGAAGGGGAACTCTCGATCCATCGAGGACCGCGCGCCGGACGGCGGGCTGACGAAGCGGTTGGCCCGCACCGTCCTCGCGAGGCGTTCCGGAGCGCGACCTGTCCAGAGTAGACGAGGCCGCGCCGAAGAAGCGGTCACGCGCGTGATCGATCCGGTGAGTGCGGATCACTGGATGGCTTCGGCTTCGCCTCGCAAGGACGGGTTTGCATTTTACACGACCCGAATGACGACAGGGTCTTTTCGAAGATGATTGGTATCGTCCATCTGTCGAGGCGGCATTCGCAATCGAATGCAATCTCAAGGCCCTGCCAAGGCCGGCACTGATGCGATTTCAATTGCGATATCGGCCGTACAATTCCAAGTTGCTCAAAATCCGGCATCCACATCATTCGCAATTTCGTCAAAAAGATTTGTTTGATCCGCGAAATCCAACGTCCATAACGGCAACGATTGCTCGAACGCGTGCACGGCCCAACTCGAAACTGTCGATTTCTTTGCGGACGTTCCCGATGACCCTCGAAACCCCGCACCACCGGGCCCGTCCCGTCGGCGCGCATCCGCCTCTCGGGAGCGCGTGAGGCGATGGTCGCGACCTCCCTCGCCTGCCTCGTCGCCGGTGCCGTGCTGGCGGGCCTTGCCCATCAGTTCGAGGAGCGGGTGGCGCTGGCCGAAACCGTCGCGGGCGGGCTGTTGATCCTCGGGCTCGCCCTGATCGGCTCCGGTCTGCCGGTGTTCCGCTAGCGGATCGGCCAGAAAGGGGGATGCCGGCTTTCGGGAAAAGCCGATTCTCTAGGTCTGCGGCGTCAGGCGGCGCGCCGCGAGCCGGGTCTCGATCGCGTCCCAGATCGGCCCCGTCAGGTCCGGGCCGCCGAGGCGCTGGATCGTGCGCACGCCGGTCGGCGAGGTCACGTTGATCTCGGTGAGATGCCCGTCGATCACGTCGATGCCGACGAGGATCAGGCCGCGCCGCCGCAGTTCCGGGCCGATCCTGGCGCAGATCTCAAGCTCGCGCTCGGTCAGGTCGGAGGCGCCGGCGGCACCGCCGCGGACCATGTTGGAGCGGATGTCGCCCTTGGCCGGCACCCGGTTGATGGCGCCCATCGGCTCGCCCTCGACGAGGATGATGCGCTTGTCGCCCTCGGAAATCTTTTCGAGGAAGCGCTGGACCACCCACTGCTCGCGGAAGGTCGCGGCGAACAGGTCGAACATCGAGCCGAAATTCGGGTCTTCCTCCGAGACCCGGAACACCGCGGCGCCGCCATGGCCGTGTAGCGGCTTCATCGCGATGGTGCCGTGCTCGGCGCGAAACGCCTCGATCTCGGCGCGGTCGCGGGAGATCAGCGTCGGCGGCATCAGGTCGGGGAAGTCGAGGACGAACAGCTTTTCCGGCGCGTTCCGCACTTCCGTCGGATCGTTCACCACCAGCGTGCGAGAGGAAATCTTCTCCAGCATGTGCGTGGCGGTGACGTAGGCCATGTCGAAGGGCGGGTCCTGGCGCATCAGCACCACGTCGACCTGCCCCAGATCAATCCGCTCCCGAGGCCCGAGGGTCGCGTGCGCGCCCTCCACGTCCTGCACCGTCACGGGGGAGGCGTGGGCGGTGACGAGCCGGCCCTGCAGCGAGAGCCGGTCGGGCGTGTAGGTGTAGAGGGTGTGGCCGCGCCTCTGCGCCTCCAGCATCAGGCCGAAGGTGGTGTCGCCCGCGATGCGGATCGACTGGATCGGGTCCATCTGGACCGCGACGGTCAACGCCATGCCTGTCCTCGCGTCCTTGATCCCGCCGCGCGTCTCGCCGGGATGCGACATCCCGGCGAGACGAGAAAAATCAGTCGTCCGCTTGGCCCGCGCCGCGGCCGCGGCCGTTGCCCTTCGTGCCGCCGCCGGTGCGCTTGTCGTAGTCGGTGATCGCCGAGCGGCACTCGGGCGAGAGCCGCGAGCGGTTGCGGTTCATGCAGTTCTCGGCGTCCGGGCTGTTCGGATCGACGCCCGCGCAGAGGCGGAAATAGTCGTTGGCGCAGCCGAGCTGCAGCCCCTGGTCCTCGCGCTGGGCCTGGGCCGGGGTCACGGCCAGGGCGACGAGGGCGAAGGGGGCGAGTCTCAGGGCCGCCGACAAGCCCCGCACGGCGCGCGGTCGTCTGCCAAGTCGTGAGAAGTCCGGACGCATCCTGCCTTGTCCTTCGCTCGATCCGAGAGGGGCATCTCGTGTCTCTCGCAAAACGCCCGAACCCCCTCGGCTTCCGTTCGGACGCGGCGGCGCAGCGGGCGTTTCGCGAGGCACTCTGGGCCTCGCATATCGGTCATCTCGCCGGGTTAGCAAGCGCAGCATCGAGCGTCCGGCCTCCCGCGGCCCCGCTTCCGTCGCTGCACCGTCCGCCCATGAAGGCGGCATCCGCACACGAAAAACGGCCCCGCAGCGGATCGCGCGCGGGGCCGAAGTCGAAGGGAGGATAAGCCCGCCATGGGCGAAAGCACCGAAGCAAGGAGCAGGCCGGTGTCGCGTGAATGCCACCTGCGACGCCTCGCCGCTGCCATCCTCGCGGATGAGGGCCGCAGGCCGGGCCGGCGAAACATTCCGTTAACCACGCCATGATGAGCTTGGCCCAACAGCCCGGCCGGACGGACCAGCCCGTCCACGGCGGCCAGCCGCTTTCCGCACCGCCTCCTCCCGAGGCGGCAGGGGGCGGCGGGCGCCGGACTCCTCAGCATGACGGGACAGGCTCATGACGCCCTCGACCAAGACGCCTTCGACCCAGACCCCTTCCGAGCGACCCTCGCCCTTCCTCCGGAGCCGCGGCCCCGCCGCCGTGGTCCCCTTCCCCAAGGCCCCGACGCGCCGCCTCCGCCGCGACGACGACGCGCCCCGCGGCCAGATCCTGCTCTTCACGGGCGTGCGCTACGAGAGGCTGCCGGACGCGGACGCCCCGGCGGTCCCGCAGCGCCGCCGCTCGTGATCCGCGGCGGCGGGCTCCGCCTTCCGCTCCCGCTCGCCTCGCTGCTGCTCACGGCGCTCCTCGTCCCGTCGCTCGTCTCCTGCGCCCAGGAGGGCGATTTCGGGCGGCCGGCCAAGAGCGCGTGGAACGGCCTCGTCGAGACCACCGGCACCATCGCCGCCCGCGAGCGCGGCCTGATGGTCTCCGCCTCGCCGCTCACGGACGACGAGGAGACCCTGCGCGATCGCGCGTGGCGCTTCCTGATGCCGGCGCAGGGACGTGCGGCCTTCGAGGACGTGCTGGCCAACCTCACCCGCGTGCGCGCGCTGCCGACTTCCTGGCGGCCCGACGACCTGCCGGCCTACCACGACGGCCTGCTCGGCGAGGGGTTTCGCTCACCCACTTCCCGCTACCGCCGCCTGTCCGAGGACGCCACCGCCGACGGCCGGCTGATCCCGTCCTTCACGGCCATCGCCGCCCGCGTGTTCGAGGCCGACGCGATGCGCCTGCGGGCGCTGCCGCTGGCCAAAAGCCTCGACGAGTGGGACATGCGGCAGGCCGCGATGCGGGTCGCCGAGAACCGCTGCCTCGTCGCCTGGGTCCGCCTGGAGACGGGCCTTCGCGTCGCGCGCTACCGCTACGCCCTGGAGCACTTCCTGGTCGAGATGCCCGGCCGCGAGGCGGTGCCCGCCGAGCAGGCGCTGGCCTTCCTGGAAGGGCGCCGCCGCCTGCTCGACCCGCTGCTGCCGCCGGAGACGGCCGAGCGCTGCGGTCTGGCGGACGCCGCCGCCGTCGCCCTGGCTCCGCCGGTCGTGGCCAAGTATTAGGCGCTCCCGACCCCGAAACGCTCAGGCAAACATGCGAACCATCGTCTACGCGGATGGCGGCTGCGACCCCAATCCCGGCCCCGGCGGCTGGGGCGTCGTGATCCAGGCGCCCGGCGGCACGGTCGAGCTGTGCGGGGGCGAGCGCGCCACCACCAACAACCGCATGGAGTTGACCGCCGCGATCAGCGCCCTCGAACACTTCCCCGAGGGCGCCTCGATCGAGATGCGCTGCGACAGCCAGTACGTGGTGAAGTCCGTCACCGAATGGATGCGCGGCTGGAAGGCCCGCGGCTGGCGCACCGCCACGGGGCCGGTGAAGAACGTCGACCTGATGCAGCGCCTCGACGCGCTCGCGAGCGCCCGCGACGTGCGCTGGACCTGGGTGCGGGGCCACGCGGGCGAGGCCGGCAACGAGCGCGCCGACCGCCTCGCCGCGCAGGGGCGCCGCGAGGCGCTGACGGGGGTGAAGAGCACGGCGTCCTCGGCCGCCGCCTCGTCGTCCTCGTCTTCCGCGACGGCGTCGGCCTCGGCCGCGACCTCGGCCACGATCTCTGCTCCTTCGGCGCCGAGCCCCGTCCAGAAAACCACCCCGGTCGCGCTCCCCTCCGACCTCGTCGGGGCGCTCACCCGCGCCGCGGATCGGGCCGGCACGACGCCTCAGGCGCTGCTGGAGGAGGCTTTGCGGCTCGCCCTCGATCTCGGCCCCGCCGGCATCGCCCGCGCGCGACAGGACTTCTCGTCGCGCAAGGCGTCCTGAGGGGAGGGCGGATGGACGCCGCCTTCTTCGACCGCCCGGCCGCGACCGTCGCGGCCGAGCTGATCGGCCATGTCCTCCTGGTCGAGGGCGTCGGCGGCGTCATCGTCGAGACCGAGGCCTACGACCGCACCGACCCGGCCTCGCACAGTTTTGCGGGGCCGACGAAGCGCAACGCCAGCATGTTCGGCCCGCCGGGCCGCGCCTACGTCTACCGTTCCTACGGCCTGCACTGGTGCCTCAACCTCGTCTGCGCGCCCGGCAGCGCCGTGCTGCTGCGCGCGCTCGCCCCGACGCGGGGCCTCGACACCATGCGCGCCCGCCGCGGCCTCGACGATCCCAGGCGCCTCTGCGCCGGCCCCGGCCGCCTCGCCCAGGCGCTCGCCATCGATTGTTCGCATGACGGCGTGCCGACCGATCGGGCGCCGTTCGCTTGGGGCGCGCCCGAGGGCCCGGTGAGCGTCGTGGCGACCACCCGCATCGGCATCACCAAGGGGGCGGAGACGCCCTGGCGCTTCCTGCTGGCGGGCTCCCCGTTCGTGAGCCGGCCGCTGCCGCGACGGTCGCTTCTCCCACCCGCCCCCTCATCCTGAGGTGGCGACGCGAAGCGGCGCCCTCGAAGGAGGCCCCCAGAAGTCGCGAGATCCCTGGAGGCCTCCTTCGAGGCCCCTTGCCGAGGCAAGGGGCATCTCAGGATGAGGGGCGGGTGGGAAGAAGGGGACTGGACGCGCCGGTCAGGTCTCGACCAGCCCCGCACTCGACTCCGACAGCCCATGCCCGTGGGCTTCCGCCAAGTACTCTTCCGAGCGCATCTCGATCAGCCGCGAGACGGTGCGCTCGAACTCGAAGGCCTCGCGGCCGTCGGTGGCGGTGTAGAGCCCCGGCGGCTCGGCGGCGGCGGAGGCGACGAGTTTCACCTTCGCGTCGTAGAGCGTGTCGATCAGTGTGATGAAGCGCTTGGCCTCGTTGCGCTCGGCCTCGCCCATCACCGGGATGCCGGAGACGATCAGCGTGTGGAAGGTCACCGCCAGCGCCATGTAGTCGGAGGCGCCGAGCGGCTGGCGGCAGAGATCGTCGAAGCCGAAGCGGGCGACGCCGCCCGCCTCCTCCGGCACCGCCACGGCGCGCCCCTTCACCCGGACCGTGCTCGGACTGCCCTTGGCCTTGCCGGTGAGCGAGCGGAAGGCGGCGTCGAGCGCCTGCCCCGCGCTCGCGTCCGCGGGCACATGGTAGACCGAGGCGCCGCCGAGCTTCTCCAGGCGGAAATCCGTGCGGGAATCGAGCCGCAGCACGCTGACCCGCTGCTTCAGCTCCGCCACGAACGGCAGGAACAGGGCGCGGTTGAGCCCGCCCTCGTAGAGCCGGTCGGGCTCGACGTTCGAGGTCGCCACCACCGTCACGCCGTGGCGGAACAGGGCGGCGAACAGGCGGCCGAGCAGCATCGCGTCGGCGATGTCGGTCACGGTGAACTCGTCGAAACACAGGAGCGTCGCCTCCGCGGCCAGCGCCTCGGCGACCGGCGGGATCGGGTCGTCGCCCTTGATCGTGCCGTTCTTCACCGCCTGCCGGTGGGCGTGGATGCGCTCGTGCGCGTCCGCCATGAAGCCGTGGAAGTGGACGCGGCGCTTCGGGCCGGGCGCGGACTCGTGAAAGATGTCCATCAGCATGGTCTTGCCGCGGCCGACTGAGCCCCAGACGTAGAGGCCCTTGGTCGCCTCCACCCCCTCGTCCTTGCGGCCGAACAGCCAGCCGAGCGCCGAGCCCTTCCTGGCCCGGCGGCGGCGCGACAGCGCCTGCACCAGATCGTCCAAAGCTGCGACGAGGCGCAGTTGGGCCGGGTCGCGCTCGATCGAGCCCGCATGGACGAGGGCGTCGTAGCGCTGGCGCACCGGGCCGGGATGGACCGCGCCGGAGCGGGCATGGTCGGAGGGGGCGAGCTTGTCCGTGGGCATCCGGGGCCGCGTCTTTGGGCGGCCGTCTCGGGCCGAAGGATCCCTAGTGCCGTGCGGCCCGGCCCGGATCAAGCGGAGTCGGTCAAGCCTGCGGGCGCGGGACAGCCATGCGGGCGAACCCGCCGATCCGGCACTTTGCTGCATTGCAACAATTCCGGTTCGCCGCCAGTTTCCGAGGCGGGAGGGGAGCGTGCCGGCCATCGACCCTCGGGTTCGAGCGGCCTTCGAGGCGAAGTCGCGTATCATGCCCTCCATCGAGCCATCCACCGATCTCCCGTCCGGCCCGCCGCCTGTCATGGGCGCCCTCTGCCGCCGCCTCTGGCCGGGCGACGCCGTGGCCGTGCGCGAGCACTTCCTGCGCCTCGACCGAGAGGCCCGCGCCAGCCGCTTCATGGCCGCCCTCGGCGACGCCGCGGTGGCGGCCCATGCCGAGCGCGCGATGCGGACGCCGGGGCTGATGTTCGGCGTCTTCGTCGACGGCGTGCTGCGAGGGCTCGGTGAACTGCGCCCGCACGGCCCCAACGGAGGGGTCGGCCGGCTGGGGTCGCGAGCCGAGGGTGCGCTCACGGTCGAGCGCGGCTTTCGCCGGGCCGGCCATGGCGGGCTGTTGCTGGAGCGGCTGGCGGAGGCCGCGCGGAACCGCGGCGTGCGCGAACTCCACCTGCGCTGCCTGCCGGTGAACGGCGCGATGCGGCGCTTGGCCTGCCGCCTCGGCGCGGAGGTTCGGTTGCGCGACGGCGAGAGCGAGGCGGCGCTCCGTCTCACCCGGCCGACGGCGCTCTCGCTGTGGCGGGAGGGGATGGAGGGATGGCTCGATCTCGGGCTCGCCGCGGCGGCCTCGCCGCCGTCGTTGCCGCGGGCGGCGTGACGGGCGTCAGGCGGCCTCGCCCGGCCACGCCACGATCCGCTCGACGTATTCCTCCTCCGAAAACTCTTCCTCGTTGCCCGAGACGCGCCCGCGCACCGAGACGCCGGCCTCGTGGACGCTGGCCCGGCGGCCGGTGATCAGCGGGTGCCAGCCCGGCAGGTCGCGGCCCTCGCGCAGGAGGCGGTAGGCGCAGGTCGGCGGCAGCCACGGGATCTCGCGCACCGCCTGCGGGGTCAGCCGCACGCAGTCCGGCACGCGTTTCGCCCGGTTGCGGTAGTCGCGGCAGCGGCAGGCATGGGCGTCGAGGAGCGTGCAGCCGATATCGGTGTGGTGGATCTCGCCGGTGTCGTCGTCCTCGAGCTTCAACAGGCAGCAGCGGCCGCAGCCATCGCACAGGCTCTCCCACTCCGCCGGATTCATCTCTTCGAGGGTCTTGACCCGCCAGAACGGCCCCTCGCCGCGCTCCGCCATGATGTCGGCGCCTCGCTTCTCTCGCATCGCGTTCCATTCCGGGACGGCGCCCCTCCTGCCGCATGGCGGGAGACGGGGCAAGCGGAGCCGGCATTTGTTGCTCCCCGCCGTCATTCCGGCGCCGCGCAGCGGAACCCGGAATCCACCCGTGATGCGGGATAAACGGCTCAAGCCGGACCGTCGCGGCCAGTCGTGGATTGCACGCCTCCGGCGCGCCCCTTCGGGTCCGGGTTCGCCTTCGGCGCCCCGGAACGACGGCGAGGGTCGATGGAATCTCCTCGGTTCTTCGGCAATCCAGCCCCCGCCCGCCGCCACACCCACGCCAGGATCGGCGACGAGGCTGGAGCTTGATCGGCCCCGTTAAGGTTAAGCGAAGCTTGCCCCGCCTGGGCCGGTGCGGCGGCGCGGGTCTCGCGTTCCTTAACGGACACGAAAGCTCGCGGGCCCGCCCCTGTCCTGATACAGAACGGCGGGGGCCCGGCGCGCGGACGAACCGGTGCTCCGACGGCCGGCCCTGAAGGTAAGAAGAGCGGATCACCCCGTGCGCCTGCCCAGCCTCACCACGCTGAAGACACGGCTCTCCCGCGGGGCGCTGGCGTTCGACGCCTGGGTCAATGCCGGGCTCTACGAGGGCGGCCACTCCACCACCGAGGCCTACGAGCGCTTCCAGGCGCGCATGCAGGTCTTCGCCTTCAGGGGCTGGAAACGCGTCGCCCTCGATCTGACGAGCGAGGGCGTCACGGTCGGCGTGGCGGGCGCGATGTTCCTGCTGTTCCTGGCCCAGCCCGCCTTCAACCTGACCAGCGACAATTGGCTGAAAGCCCAGGATCTCGCCGTCACCTTCCTCGACCGCTACGGCACCGAGGTCGGGCGGCGCGGCATCAAGCACGACGACTCGCTCAAGTTCGACGACTTCCCTGAGTTGATGATCAAGGCGCTGCTGTCCACCGAGGACCGGCGCTTCTACGAGCATTACGGCATCGACCCGATCGGCACCGCCCGCGCGCTGGTGTCGAACTCGTCCGGCAAGGGCGGCACGCAGGGCGGCTCGACCCTGACCCAGCAGCTCGCCAAGAACCTGTTTCTGTCCAACGAGCGCTCGCTGGAGCGCAAGGTGAACGAGGCGTTCCTGGCCTTCTGGCTGGAGAGCCACCTCACCAAGAACCAGATCCTCAAGCTCTATCTCGACCGCGCCTATATGGGCGGCGGCACCTTCGGCGCGGTGGCGGCGGCCGACTATTATTTCGGCAAGCGCCTGCAGGACGTGACGCTGGCGGAAGCCGCGATGCTGGCGGGCCTGTTCAAGGCGCCGACCAAGTACTCGCCCAACGTCAACCTGCCCGCCGCCCGCGGCCGGGCGGTGGACGTGCTGCACAACATGGTCGAGGCCGGCTTCGTCACGGAAGGCCAGATCCAGACGGCGCTCCGCAACCCCGCCACCCCGGTGACCCGCACCCGCGACATCACCGCCGACTACTATCTCGACTGGGCCTTCAACGAGGTCCGGCGGATGGCGGATGCCGGCAAGCTCCGCTCCGACCGGGTGCTCACCGTCAAGACGCCGCTGGACCTCTCGATCCAGCGCTCGGCCGACCAAGCGGTCGAGGGGATGCTGCGGCGGCTCGGCGACCAGTACGACGTGGACGAGGCCGGCGTCGTCATCCTCGATCCCGACGGGGCGCTGCGCGCCATGGTCGGCGGCGCCGACTACGGCGAGAGCCAGTTCAACCGCGCCACCGACGCGCTGCGCCAGCCCGGCTCCTCGTTCAAGCCCTACGTCTACGCCGCCGCCCTCGCCGCCGGGCTCTACAAGCCCGATTCGCCCGTGGTCGATTCGCCGGTCTGCGTCGGCAACTGGTGCCCGCAGAATTACGGCCGCTCCTATTCGGGCCGCCAGCCGCTGTGGCTCGCGGTGGCCAAATCCGTCAACACCATCCCGATCAAGATCACGACCGCCATCGGCAAGGGGATGGGCATCACCCACGAGTGGAACGCGGCGAAGGCGGGCCGGGCCAAGATCATCCAGCTTGCCAAGGCCATGGGCGTGACGACGCCGCTGACCGACACGCCCTCGCTGCCCATCGGCGCCACCGAGGTGACGGTGATGGATCAGGCGGCGGGCTTTGCCGTGTTCGCCAACGGCGGCCGGCTCGCCAAGCCCTACGCCGCGGTCGAGGTGAAGAATTCGAGCGGCGACGTGATCTACCGCCACGCCGACGAGCCGCCGGTGCAGGTGCTCTCGTCCCAGGTGACGGCCGACATGAACTACATGCTCAACAAGGTCGTCGAGGAAGGCACGGCGCGCAAGGCCCAGATCGAGGGCGTGAAGGTGGCGGGCAAGACCGGCACCACCAACGGCTACCGCGACGCGTGGTTCGTCGGCTACACCGGCAACTATGTCGGCGCCGTCTGGTACGGCAACGACGACCACAGTCCGACCAACAAGATGACCGGCGGTTCGCTTCCCGCGATGACGTGGCACGAGATCATGGCCCCGGCCCACCAGGGCATCGAGCTGAAGCCGATGCCGGGGCTGAACGACCGCAAGGGCAGCCCGCAGGTCGCCCAGGCCGAGACCGCGGCCGCCGCCGCGAGCGCAGGCGGGCGCTTGTCGCGCCGCTCGTTCGAGGTGTTGTCCGGCCTCAACGGCCTGTTCCGCAGCGTCGAGTCGGAGCGCTCGGCCGCGACGCAAGGACCGACCGGCGGGCCGGCCCGCCAGGGCTCGCTCGGCTCCCCGCGGGTGCCCGGCCTCGCCCCGGTGGACGTCGCCGAGGGCGCCCGCGCCGCCGGCTTCGGGACGCCTTGAGCGGCGCCCGCATGGACATGCAGGCACCGACCGGAGCCGGCCCCACGGCGGGGGCGCCCGCGCGGCGTTCGCCGCGCCTCGGTGCGATCCTGAACGGGCTGGCCGCGCGGACCTCGCGGGTCGGGCTCGTGGTCTACGCCCTGGCGCTCGGCGGCGCGCTCGGCCTCGTCAGCGCCGACTACGCCACCAGCGGCGGCTATCCCTTCGGCGGCACCGCGATCGGCAGCTGGACGGCGTGGCCCAAGGCCGGCTCGCTCGACGCCGACCCCTATTCCCGCGCGGTCAACGCCCGGCGCGGCGACATCCCGCTCGCGGTCGGCGAGGGCATGCTGCTGACGGCCGCCGCCGACGATTCCGGCCGGACGCTCGACGCCACCTGCACCTACCGGCTCTCCGGCATCACGCCCCCGGCCCGCGCCTGGACTTTGACCGTCACCGGCCGCGGCACCGCCGAGCAGGCGCCGATGCGCGAAAACTTCACCTCCACCGAGATCCTGCGCGACGCCGATGGCCTGTTCGCGATCCTGCTCTCCCCGGAAGTCCAGCCGGGAAACTGGCTGCCGATGCCGCGCCCGCGCGGACCGGTGCGCCTCGCGCTGCGCCTCTACGACACGCCGGTGGCCGCGAGCGTCAGCTCGCTCGACCGCGACAGCCTGCCCGCCATCGAGCGCGTGGGCTGCGCCCGATGAGCCGCGGCCCCTTCCTTCTCGCCACCGCCGCCGGGCTGGTGCTCGCCGGCCTCGTCCACGTCGCGACCGTGCTGGCGATCCCGCGCTTTGCCGAAGGCGACGCCTTCTCCCGCGCCCAGGCCTCGGAGACGCTGGATCACCCGCTGCGCATCCACGGCCTGACCGGCGACGCCCCACCGCAGGAATCCTGGCTGCCCAACCCCGATCCGGCGGTGTCGGTCGGCGTCTGTTCCTACGATCTCGACGACGGGCCGATGCGGGTCTCGGCCCAGGCCGGGTCCTTGATGCTCTCGGTCTCGGTCCATGCCCGCCGCGGCGCCTTCTACGCGCTGACCGACCAGGCGGCGGTGCGCGGCGGCCTCGACCTCGTGGTGATGACCCGCGCCCAGTACGACGAGGCGCTGGCCAACGACGTCGCGGGCGAGGTGACCCGCGACGTGCGCATCGTCGCCCCCGCCCGCCGCGGCTTCGCCGTGGTCCGCGTCATCGCCGCCCTGCCGAGCCAGCGCGCGGCGGCCGACGCCGCGGTGCAGGCCGTCGGCTGCACCATCGACAGCCCTGCCGAGCCGACGGAGGACGGGAAGGGCTGACGCTGGCGCGTAACCCTCCCCCCTCCGCGGGGGAGGGTGCCCGCGGAGGGGGCGGGAGAGGGGAGCGACGCTTCCGGAGATTTCACCGTCGATTGCGGCCAAGCGGAAGCGTCGCTCCCCTCACCCGACTCCCTTCGGGGGCCACCCTCTCCCGCGGAGGGGAGAGGGGGACGCGGCGGATGCGTATCGGCTTATACTGCTCCGGTTCTGGGCTCTCTCGCCCACAGACAAAAAACCGGACGCGCCCATGGACGACCACACCGAGTTCTGGTTCGCGGCGGGCATCGTCGGGATCGCGCTGATCCTGTCGGCCTTCTTCGCCGGGGCCGAGACCGCCTACACCGCCGCCTCGCGGGCGCGGATGCTGGCGCTGGAGAATGCCGGCAGCCGGCAGGCGGGGATCGTCAACCGGATTCTCGCCGGGCGCGAGCGGTTCATCGGCGCGATGCTGATCGGCTACAACGTCGTCGCCATCGGCGCGGCCGCCTTCACCACCGGCGTCGCGGTCCACCTGTTCGGCAAGATCGGCGTGCTCTACGCCACCGCCGGCCTGTCGGTGCTCGTCATCGCCTTCGCGCAGGTGCTGCCCAAGACGCTCTCGATCAACAATCCCGACCGGATCGCTTTGGCCTCCGCCCGCCCCGTCGCCTTCGCGGTGGGTCTCCTCGGGCCGCTGGCGCTCGCGGTCGAGGCCCTGGTGCGGGTGCTGCTGCGCCCGCTCGGCCTGTCGATCGATGCCGGCCGCTCGATCCTGACGCCGACCGAGGAGATCCGCGGGCAGGTCGCCCTGCTTCACCGCGAGGGCGGCGTCGAGAAGGCGCAGCGCGACATGCTCGGCGGGCTGCTCGATCTCGGCGAGCTGACGGTGGCCGAGGTGATGGTCCACCGCACCAAGATGCGGACCATCGACGCCGGCCTCCCCTCGGAGGAGATCGTTCGGGCGGTGCTGGCCTCGCCCTACACCCGCATGCCGCTGTGGCGCGACAGCCACGAGAACATCGTCGGTGTGCTCCACGCCAAGGATCTGCTGCGGGCGCTCGACGCGGCGGGCGGCGAGGCGGCGGGCCTCAAGGTCGAGGCATTGGCCCTGGAGACGTGGTTCGTGCCCGGCACCACGACGCTCCGCGACCAGCTCAAGGCGTTCCTCTCGCGAAAGACCCACTTCGCGCTCGTGGTCGACGAGTACGGCGAGGTGATGGGCCTCGTGACCCTCGAAGACATCCTGGAAGAGATCGTCGGCGATATCGCCGACGAGCACGATGTCGCGGTCTCGGGGGTGCGGCCGCAGGCGGACGGCTCGGTGCTCGCCGAGGGCAGCGTGGCGGTGCGCGACCTCAACCGGGCGATGGACTGGACCCTGCCCGACGAGGAGGCCACCACGGTCGCCGGCCTCGTCATCCACGAGGCCCGCGCCATCCCCGACGCCGGCACCGCGTTCAACTTCCACGGCTTCCGCTTCCAGGTGCTGCGCAAGGCGCGCAACCGCATCACCTCGCTGCGCATCACCCCGCTGGCGCCCGCCCCGCGGCGGGACGAGTGAGGGCGGTTTTGCTGTCGAAGTCCGAACCCTTCACCGTCGTTCCGGGGCGCCGCAGGCGAGCCCGGAATCCGCCCGTGATGCGCGCCCGTGACAGGCGTCGCGGCCGGTCGTGGATTGCACGCCTCCGGCGCGCCTTCGGGGCCGGGCTCCGCTGCGCGGCCGGGGAATGACGGCGGACATCCCTCGATATCGTGGAACTCTGCCAACGACGTGCGGCCACCCGAGCCATCCCCTGGAGAGGGGGATGCGCTGCGTACAGTTTGATTGTGCCCTGCAAGATGTTCCTTTAGGTATCAGGGCTTGGGTCTGTCGCAGGATGCCCGCTGCGCGATCGTCCCTGGTCCGATGGCGTTTCGCAGCCGGAGGCGCAGGGGTCGCCGCGGCGGTGTCGTGCATGCGCGGGAGGCCGATCCGCCGCGGCGGATTGGCGTTCTCCGGGGACCGACCATATCTGAGGCGGTTCGCCGCCCCGTGCTCCGCCGCTTCCGGCTCGACGCCCGTCGGAAGCCGGCCCAGGGCGCGGCGCGCATCGAGGATGGACCATGAGTGACCCGGGCCGGGACGACCCGCAACTGCTGGACAACCAGCTCTGCTTCGCCGTCTACGCCGCGGCCCACGCCTTCGGCCGCGCCTACCGCAATCTGCTCGCCCATCACGAGCTGACCTATCCGCAATACCTCGTGCTGCTGGTTCTGTGGGAGGAGGAGGGCCTGTCGGTCAAGGAGATCGGCGGCCGGCTCTTCCTCGATTCCGGCACGCTGACGCCGCTGCTGAAGCGGCTGGAGGCTTCGGGCCATGTCCGCCGCGCCCGCGACAGGCCGGACGAGCGGCAGGTCAGCATCTTCCTCACCGACAAGGGCCGCGGCCTCAAGGGCAAGATGGACTGCCTGCCCCTCACGGTCGGCGGCATGACCGGGATGAGCCTGGACGAGCGCCGCGCGCTGCTCGACAGCTTGGCCAGCATGCGCGACGCCCTGCATGCCGGCGCCGCCGGGACCGAGCCCGTCGCCGAGCCCTGCTGAACGGGAAAGAGCCGCCCCGAGGCGGAGCGGCTCCTCCGGCGCCCGATCCGAGGGATCGGGCGCTGACGGCGATCAGGACTTGGTCTTGAGGTAGGCGATGATGTCGTCGACCTTCTTCTCGTCCTTGATGCCGGGGAAGACCATCTTGGTGCCCGGAACCTTCTTCTTCGGGTCGGTCAGCCACTCCTTGAGGTTGGCCTCGTCCCAGGTGATGCCGGAATTCTTGAGCGCGTCGGAGAAGGCGTAGCCGTCGCGGCCCTGGCCGGCCTTCTCGCCGACGATGCCCTTGAGCTGCGGGCCGACGCCGTTCTTCTCGAAGTTGTGGCAGGACTTGCAGGGCGCGAACGCCTTCTCGCCGGCGGCGGCATCGCCCTCGGCCTGGGCGGCGACGGGCAGAAGCAGCGCGAGAGCGGCGCCGAGGATCAGATGACGCATTGTTGTTTTCCTCCTTGGGTGCGGCCGGTTGGCGCGCGTGTGCAGAGGTTCGTTCCTGAGTGAGACCCGCACGGCTTCTGCGGCCACGCGGATCCTCGTGCTCCGCTCACCCTCCGCACGGCGTGAGCGAAACCGAAAAGGCCCGGCTGCGGGCAGCCGGGCCTCTGGTCCCTGTCGGGATCAGGACTTGGACTTGAGGTAGGCGATGACGTCCTCGACCTTCTTCTCGTCCTTCAGGCCCGGATAGGCCATCTTGGTGCCCTTCACCTTGTTGGAGGCCGGGCCGATCAGCCACTCCTTGAGGTTGGCCTCGTCCCAGGTGATTCCGGAATCCTTGAGCGCCTGCGAGTAGCCGTAGCCCTCGGCCATGCCGGCCTTGCGGCCCACGACACCCTTGAGGTTCGGGCCGACGCCGTTCTTCTCGAAATTGTGGCAGGCCTTGCAGGGCGCGAACGCCTTCTCGCCGGCGGCGGCGTCGCCCTCGGCCTGAGCTGCGATCGGCATCAGCACCGCGAGGGCGGCGCCGAGGATGAGGTGACGCATCGTGTTCCTTCCTCCGTGAGGGCGGCCGACGGCCGTCCCCTTGCGGCAGAGCTTCCTGCCTTAGAACAGATATAGACTATGCCGTGCCACCGTCCAGTCGAGCCGGCCACGTCTAACGCCCGTCGCACCGTTTCCGGTTCCGGACTCACCGCGGCGCTGGAGCGCCGTGCACCGGCCGGCGTTTCAGGTTAGGTTTCCCGCTTTCGACGCGCCCGATCCTCGCAAGGCGCGGCTGAAGCGGTGCTGAAGACCCGCGGGCCGGCGAAGCGAGAATCCGACCCGGGCGCGCCCGCCAGAGCCCCGAGGAGACGCCGCCCATGTCGATCGCCTTCCCCACTCCCGATGCCGGCGTCGTCGCCCGCCGCGAGGCGATCATCCAGGGACTCGCCGCCCTCGTCGCGCCGGAGGCCCTGGTGACGACCGAGGACGAGCGCCGCGCCTTCGAGACCGACGGGCTGACCGCCTACCGCAAGATGCCGCTCGCCGTCGTGCTGCCGTCCACCACCGCGGAGGTCTCGGCGGTGATGGCGTTCTGCCACGCCAACGGCGTGCCGGTGGTGGCCCGCGGCGCCGGCACCTCGCTCGCGGGCGGCGCCATCGCCCAGGAGGACGCGATCATTCTGGGCGTCGGCAAGATGACCCGCATCCTCGATCTCGACTTTCCCAACCGTACCGCGCGGGTCGAGGCCGGCATCACCAATCTCGCGATCTCGGGCGCGGTGGCGCATGAGGGCTTCTTCTACGCCCCCGATCCGTCGAGCCAGCTCGCCTGCACCATCGCCGGCAACATCGCCATGAACTCGGGCGGCGCCCACTGCCTGAAATACGGCGTGACGACGAACAACCTCATGGGCGTGACGCTGGTGACCAACGACGGCACCGTGGTCGAACTCGGCGGCCAGCACCTCGACGCACCGGGCTACGACCTGCTCGGCCTGATCTGCGGCTCGGAAGGCCAGCTCGGCATCGTCACGGAGGCGACCGTGCGCATCCTGCGCTCGGCGGAAGGCGCGCGGCCGGCGCTGGTCGGCTTCTCGTCCGTGGAGGATGCCGGCGCCTGCACCGCGGCGATCATCGGCGAGGGCATCATCCCGGTCGCCATCGAGTACATGGACCGCGAGGCGATCCTCATCACCGACGACTTCTCGGGCGCCGGCTACCCGCGGGATGCGGCCGCGATGCTGATCATCGAGGTCGAGGGCTCGGACGAGGAATGCGAGGACATGCTCGCCCGGATCGAGGCCATCGCGGCGCGCTTCAACCCGACCAGCATCCGCGTCTCGAAATCCGAGGCCGAGTCGGCGGCGATCTGGAAGGGCCGCAAATCCGCCTTCGGCGCCACGGGCCGCATCTCCGACTACATCTGCATGGACGGCACGATCCCGACCGGCCAACTCGGCCCGGTGCTGGAGCGCATCGGCGCGATCTGCGCGAGCCAAGGTCTTCGCGTCGCCAACGTGTTCCACGCGGGCGACGGCAACCTGCACCCGCTGATCCTGTTCGACATCAACACGCCCGGCGAATTGCAGAAGGCCGAGGCCGCGGGCGACGCGATCCTCAAGCTCTGCGTCGAGGTCGGCGGCTGCCTCACCGGCGAGCACGGCGTCGGCATCGAGAAGCGCGAGTTGATGCGCTTCCAGTACGCGCAGGAAGACCTCGAACAGCAGATGCGGGTGCGCAACGTGTTCGACCCCGCCTGGCTGATGAACCCGGCCAAGGTGTTTCCGCTGGAGGGCCGGGTGGCGGCGTGAGTTTTTGCGCCTTCCCGGCCCGATGAGCCAAGTCCGCAACGAACAGACCAAGCTGCTCGCCGGCAACCTCGACCGATTGAGCAGTGCCTTCGGCATCATCGGCGTCGTCACGCCGGTGATCGCCTGGAGCTACGAGTTCCCGACCGCGCCGCCGGCGACGGCCAAAAGCGTCGCGTTCTCGCTGGTTTGGTTTGCCGCCGCGGTCGTTCTACATCTCATGGCGAGGCATCTGCTGCGGAGGCTCCGCGCGTGAGCTGGATGGATATCTACGTCATCTTCGGCATCCCGGCGATCGTCCTGACGCTCGCCTACGGCGCGGTGCGCCTGCACGAATGGGACCTCGACCGCCACTCCCCGCCGGGCGAGTAGACCCAGATGCCGCGCTACTTCTTCCACACCCGCATCGGCGGCGCCGTCCTCCCCGACGAGGAGGGCGTCGAGCTGTCCGATCCCGACCACGCGTGGCGCGTCGCCCGCGCGACGATCCGCGAGAGCCTCGCCGAGGAGCCCGACACCGCCCGGCTGATGCAAGCCAGCCTGATCGTCGCGGATGCCGTCGGCGAGACGGTGTTCGAGTTTCCGTTCTCGGAGGTCGTCGCGGCGCCGCCCGAGGGCGACGACACCCTGCACTGAGGGGATGCCCTCGATCTTTGTGCCGCATCGGCTCTTTCCGAAAGCCGGTGCCCACCGTTCGGGCCGATGCCTTACCCCTCCGGCCCCAGCCGCTCGCAGCGGAACGCGCCGTAGCCGCCCCGCGCCAGCCGCTCGGCGAGCGCGGGCAGGACGATCTCGGCTTCCGCCGCCAGCGTCCAGGGCGGGTTGATCACGATCAAGCCGGTGCCGGAGAGACGCGTCGGGTCGTCGGGCCGCTCGATCATCAGGTCGAGGCGCAAAGCCGGCCGCTCCAGGCCGGCATCCAGCGCGGCGGCCATGCGATCGACCGCCGACAGGTCCTTGATCGGGTACCATCCCAAAAAAATGCCGGTCGGCCATTTGCGCACGGCCTTGAGTAGGCTCGTGCCCAGCCGGTCGATCTCGCCGCGCTCCTCGTAGGGCGGGTCGATCAGCACGAGGCCGCGGCGTTCGGGGGGCGGGATCAGGGCGTTGAGCGCGGTCCAGCCGTCGAGATGCAGCACCTTGGTGCGGGAATCGCTGGCGTAACGCTCCGCCAGCGTCCCGGCATCGACGGGATGGAGCTCCACGAACACGCCCTTGTCGCCCGCCCGCAGGGCCTCGCGGATGATCGCGGGCGAGCCCGGATAGGTCCTGGCACCGTAGCGCGCCCGCACCGCGGCGACCGCCTCCCGGTAGGGGGCGAGCAGCGCCTCGACCTCGGGGGCGAAGGGCGCGTCGAGCCGGCCGATCCCGTCGTGCCACTCGCCGGTGCGCCCGGCCTCGTCGGCGTCGAGGTCGTAGAGGCCGATCCCGGCATGGGTGTCGACGGCGCGGAACGGCTTCGGCTTGGCGGCGAGGTATGTTAGCACCCGCACCAGCACGAGGTGCTTGAGCACGTCGGCGAAATTGCCGGCGTGGAAGGCGTGGCGGTAATTCACCGGACGGCCGGAGACGATGCCCGATCCTCGTTCCGTCGCGATCGGACCATGATGCCGGCTTCCACGTTTCGAGGGTTCGGAGGCGGGGCGCCCGGCGGGCGTTCCAGCCGATGACCAAGGCGCGGCACATCGCCGTCACGGACCTGACCGAGCGCCGGACCATCGCCGTGGGGCGCGACCCCGGCATCGCCGAGGCCGTCGTCCCCTCGTTCAGGGGGCAGGACCCGGCGGCTCTCGTGAAGCAGGTTCCTTACCACGGCACAAGCGGGCCGATGCGGCTCGACGTGGTGACGATTCCCGGCGGCTGCCTGCTGTTCGGCCCCGGCGTCGATGGGATCGTCTTCACCGCCGAGGGGCGGCCCGTGAGCGAGACCGCGATCTTCGCCCGCACCGCCCCTGCCGTGACGCCGGAGCGCCTGCGGGCCGCCCAGGAGGTCGACGAGGACTGGGTCAGCGTCATCGACTGCGCCTGGGACAACCACTTCCATCTGCTGACGCTGGCGCTGCCGAAGCTGCCGCTGGCGCTCGCGCACCTGCCGGGGGCGGCGGTCGTGCTGCCGGCCCGCCGCACCGGTGCGGCGGAGGGCGGCCCTGCGATGCTCGACCAACTCCTCACCTTGAGCGGGCATACTGCCCGCGTCCGGCCGGTGGCGGACGGCCTCTACCGGCCGCGCAACCTCCACCTGATCTGGCCGAACCACGATCAGCCCGCCGCGCTCCACCTGTTCGACGAGGTCTTCGCCTGTTTCGACGCGCTGGCCCGGGCCGTCCCGGCGGACACGGCCCGGCGTCTCCCGAAGCGCATCTTCATCGAGCGGGTGCGCGACGCGCGCCTGCTCGACCCGAAGGCGATCCGCAGCCTCGACCGGCATCTCGCGGTTCACGGCTTCGAGAAGGTGCGGCTCGAAGAGCGCGACATGGCCGACCAGATCCGGCTGTTCGCGGGCGCGACCCACGTGGTGGCGGCCCACGGCGCGGGCTTGAGCAACATCGTCTTCGGCGGGCCGGACCTGCGGGTGCTGGAACTGAACTCCGACCTCGACGGCAGGGGCATGCTGCGGCCCTGGTTCCTCATCCTGGCGGCCAAGCGCGGGCAGCACTACCAGTATCTCGACGCCTCGGCCTGCGAACTCGCCGACCTTCCCCTCGGTCTCGCCTTCGACCGGCTGATGGGGACCAACCGGCAGGCGCTGCGGCTGCGGCTCACCCGGCTGCGGCACCGCCTCGACCGGGCGCTGTCGCGCCTGACCAGCCGGGCCGGGGCGTGAGCCCGCTCAGCGCGCCGCCTCGATCGTCACCTCGCCCGCACGGCAATTCTGGCGCGCCACCTCCGGGCAGGGGGTGAAGCCGCGCAGGTCCTTCGAGAAACAGATCCGCACCTCCTGCAGCTGCCCGCGGCGGCAGGTCACCGACATCATGTCGGGGCGCAGGCCCTTGTTGGCGGCGACGAACTGGCGGGCGATGTCGATCGGCGCGGCGCGGATCGTGCCCTCGGGCTTGGTGAAGGCGTCGGGGATCGTCACCGCGGTGCGGGCGGTCTTCACGGCCTTGAAGTAGGCGACCGGATCGAGGCCCGAGCAGGTGCCGTGGGTGCGCCATTCGTGGCGGGCCAGCCCCTCGCTCGGCATCACCTCGCCCGCGGCCTCGACGGCGTTGCGGGTGAGCGGGCGCTCGACCGCGGAGCAGTTCGAGGGGAAGCCGCGCTCGTATTGCGGCCACAGCCCGTGGACGACGAAGCCGAGGCCGCGGCCCGGCGCGCATTGCCCGTCGCGGTCGCGGCGCGCGCCCTCGCCGTCGCAATAGGTCGGCGACCACGACAGGGCCAGCACGTAGAAGTCGAACGCGCCGGGCTCCCCGCCGCCGCGCCGGAACCCGCCGAAATCCTGCGCGCCCGCGCCGGAGGCGACCATTGCCGCGCCGGATGTGAGCGTCAGCCCGAGGGCGAGCGCGGCAAGCGTACGGCGGAGCATGGCGGTCTCGAAAAAAGCGCGGGCGGTTCCCCGGACGATGCCGGGCACGGGCCGCAAGTCAAGCTTGTGCCCGCCGCCCCTTCGGCTTTTCCGTCAGGGCCGGGCCATCCGGCAGGCGGTGGCGTAGGCGTAGGCGAGGTTGCGGTCGAGGCCGTGCACGCAGAAATCGACGCCCCAGGTCGCGCCGATGATGCCGAGACTCTCGCGCACCGAGTAATCCACCTTGCGGCGCACCCCGTCCGAGGTGGTGGCGACCGCCGAGCAGTAGCGGCGCGGGATGAAGTCGACGCCGTAGGGCCGCCACGCCGTACGCTCGATCCGCTCGTAGGAGAGGATCGTCAGCGACGAGTTCCAGAACTTCGCCTCCTTCTCGGCGAACTGGGTCGAGACTTTCTCCAGCACGTCCGTGTCCTGGCAGCCGGGGATGTCGGCGTCGTAGGGAAAGGTCTGCTCCTCGGCCGGCGAGATTTCTTCGCGGCCGGAGCGGGCGAAGGCCGGGTGCACGGCCGAGACCGTGACGAGGCCGAGCGCCAGGACGGCGAGGGGAAGGTTCGGGCGCATGCCGCTCAGATCCGCCTGTTGAGAATGGCGGAAGACGATGCCGGGCGGCCGCCTCAAGTCAAGCTTGCGCCGGGCGGGGGCGGTCGTTTTGGCGGCGGCTGGGGTATCGGGGGCACACCAAGGGAATATCTGAAACCGATTGCGCGGACGTGCCCCCACCCATCCCCCTCATGCTGAGGTGCCCGCCCCGGCGGGCCTCGAAGGAAGGCTCCGGCGGAGCGCGATCCGTGGGACGCCCTCCTTCGAGGGCGACGCTTCGCGCCGCCGCCTCAGGAGGAGGGGGAGGGATGGGATGCGGTGTCGTTGTTGGTGCTCCGAAGGGCATGAACAACCTCAATAAATCGGCTCGTCCGAAGGACCGTGCGCGGTGGTCGGCTCCGCGTCCTCCTCGGCGGCGGGCGCCGCGGCCACCCGGGGGCGCGGCGGCGGGGCGGCGGCGTAGGCCGCGGGGGCCGACGGGCTGGGGCTGCGGGCATAGCGGTTCCCGCCGCTCCGCGAGGAGGTCGGCGACAGGCCGTAAGGGTCGTCCTCCTCCATGTCGGCCGGCGCCTGGGGCGCGACCGGCTGGCGCGTGGGCGGGCGGGGCGTCGCCATCGGCCGGGGCGTGCCGTCGGCGGCGTACAATTGCGACTCGAACTTCAGCAGCGGCTTGCACACGCGCCGCAGGCCCCGCGGATCGTGCCGGGCGAGATCGACGTGGATGTGGTCGTAGTGGAACATGTCGGAGCCCGGCGCCAGCACCGTGGTGAAGCGGGCGCAGGCCCCGACGAAGACCTCGCGCAGGAACGCCTGCTCGGCCTCCGTGCCGCGCCAGCCGCCCTTGACGGTGATGACGTGGCCGTCGGCCAGCGTGAAGGACATGATGTCGACGGCGTTGCCGAAGGAATGCTCGGAGAGCTTGGCGCCGACCTGATTGTTGCGCCCGCGGCAGGAATAGGAGCCGGCGTTGACCTCGGCCACCGGCACGCCGAAATAGAGGTTCGCGGCGGGCTGGATCGTGTCGGCGAGCCACGCCTCGGCCTCGGCGAGCGCCGGGCAGGCCAGCGTCATCCGCTGCTTGAGCGCGACCGTGCCGTTGCCGAGCCGGGTCACCCGGAACGGCTGCTGCATGCCGCAGGGGCCGGGGCCTTCGATCTCGCGCGCCAGCGAGACGTAGGTCGTCGGCTGAACCAGCTTCCGGGCGATGCAAGCCTGCTCCGCCTGGTCGCGCCACGCCTCACGGCGCTCGAACCGGTTGATCGCGCAACCGGTGAGGCCCGCGCCGAACAGCGCCAGGGCCGAGAACGCAAACACTTTACGCCACATGAGGCCGACGATGCGGGCGAGTCCGTAAACGCGACGCTAACGATGCGGGCGGATGCGCCGTCCGCGTGTCTTCGGTGCATCGGGCCTGTGGAGCGGTGTTGACAGCGGCGGCACCCAAGCCTCACGCGGGAGCCATGATCTCGCTCGTCGATCTCCGCGCCCGCATCGAGGCGGGCCGCCTCGCGCCGGACGCCGCCATCGCCGAGGCGCGCGAAAGCCTCGCCGAGCGCGATAAAAGCCTCGGCGCGATCCTGCGCACCGCGCCGGAGGGGCCGGTCCCGGCGGAGGGACCGCTCGCCGGCATCGCGGTCGGCATCAAGGACATCATCGACACCGCCGACATGGCGACCGAGCACGGCTCGGGCATCTATGCCGGCTGGCGCCCGCGAGCCGATGCCGCGGTGGTGGCGCGGCTGCGCGCGCTCGGCGCCGTGCCGCTGGCCAAGACCGCGACCACCGCGTTCGCCGGGCTCGACCCGTGCGGGACGGTGAACCCGCACGATCCCGCCCACACGCCGGGCGGCTCGTCCTCGGGTTCGGCCGCCGCGGTCGCGGCCGGGCTGCTGCCGCTGGCGCTCGGCACCCAGACCGGCGGCTCGGTGATCCGCCCGGCGGCGTTCTGCGGCGTCGCGGCGATCAAGCCCTCGTTTCGGCTGATCCCGACGGTGGGGGTGAAGACCTTCTCCTGGGCGCTCGACACGGTCGGGCTCTTTGCCCGCGGCGTGCCCGACCTCGCCCGTGCGCTGGCGCTGATCGTCGATCGGCCGGCCATCGAGACCGCGGAGGCCGGTGCGCCGCGCCTCGCCCTCTGCCTCCAGGACTTCGCGGGCGCGGCCGACGCGGACGCCCTCGCCGCGCTGACCCGCGCCGCGCGGGCCGCCGAGCGGGCGGGCGCCACGGTCTTCGATCTGACGCTGCCCGAGTCCTTCGCCCGCGCCTGGGCCGCGCATCCGACCGTGCAGGATTTCGAGGCGCGTCAGGCCCTCGCCTGGGAAGTCGCGACGCACCGCGCCGCCCTGCCGCCGGTGCTGGGGCCGCAGCTCGACCGGGCGCAGGAGCTCACCGCCGCGCAGTACGACGCGGCCCGCCGCGATGCCCACCGGGCGCGGCGCCAGCTGAAAGACATGTTTTCGGAGTTTGACGCGATTCTGACCGTGTCCGCCGTCGGCCGTGCGCCTTCCATCGCCACCACCGGGGATGCCCGCTTCAACCGGCTCTGGACCCTCATGGGCGTGCCCTGCGTCACCGTCCCGGTGCCGGGCGATCGCCTGCCGCTCGGCGTGCAGATCATCGCCCGCTTCGGCGACGACGGGCGGGCGCTGGCGATCGCCGGGATGATCGAGGCGGCCTTGCGGGCGGAAGGCTGAGCCGTATGGATCGCGGCGGCCCGCCGGGCCACGGCGTCACGCTCTCCGAGGCCGCGCGCGTCTGGGCCCGGATCGCGCTCCTCAGCTTCGGCGGCCCGGCCGGGCAGATCGCGGTGATGCACCGCATCCTCGTCGACGAGAAGCGCTGGATCGGCGAGGCGCGCTTTCTCCATGCGCTCTCGTTCTGCACCCTGCTGCCCGGCCCCGAGGCGCAGCAACTCGCCACCTATATCGGCTGGCTGATGCACCGCACCGCGGGCGGGCTGATCGCGGGCGGATTGTTCGTGCTGCCCGGCCTCGTCTCGATCATGGGCCTGAGCCTGATCTACGCGGCCTTCGGCGGCGTCGGGATCGTCGGCGGCCTGTTCTTCGGCCTCAAATGCGCGGTGCTCGCCATCGTGCTCCAGGCGGTGGTGCGGGTGGGCGCCCGCGCCTTGCGCAACGACGCGATGCGGGCGATCGCGGCCGGCGCCTTCGCGGCCATCTTCTTGTTCGATGTGCCGTTCCCGCTGATCGTGCTGGCCGCCGGGCTGATCGGCTACCTCGGCACGCGCAGCGGCGCCGACAGCTTTCGCACCGGCGGTCACGGCGGAGCGGCCAATGGTCTGGCCGACGCCGACAGCCGGCTCGGCACCGGCGTGCCGGCCCATGCCCGGCCGAACCTGCGCCGCACGCTGACGTTCTCCGCCCTGTTCCTCGCGCTCTGGCTCGGGCCGGTGCTGGCGCTGGTGATCGGCCTCGGGCCGGACCACGTCTTCAGCGCCATCGCGGTGTTTTTTTCCAAGATGGCGGTCGTCACCTTCGGGGGCGCCTACGCGGTTTTGGCCTATGTCGCGCAGGCCGCGGTCGACACCTATGGCTGGCTCAAACCCGGCGAGATGCTCGACGGTCTGGGCTTGGCCGAGACGACGCCGGGCCCGCTCATCATGGTGACCCAGTTCGTCGGCTTCCTCGGCGCCTTCCGAGGCCAGAGCGGGCTCGATCCGTACGTGGCCGGCGTGCTGGGCGGGCTGCTCACCACCTGGGTGACCTTCCTGCCCTGCTTCCTCTGGATTTTTGCGGGTGCCCCCTACGTCGAGGCGCTGCGGGAGAACCGGGCCCTGTCGGGGGCGCTCGCGGCCATCACCGCGGCGGTGGTGGGGGTGATCCTCAACCTCGCGGTCTGGTTCGCCCTGCACCTGCTGTTTGCGGAGATCCGCAGCCTGCATCCGGGGCTCGGGCTGCGGCTCGACATCCCAGTCTGGACGAGCCTGCGCGGGCCGGCCCTGCTGCTGTCGGGGGCGGCGATCCTCGCCGTGTTCCGCTTCCGCGCGGGCGTGATCCCGACCCTGCTCGCGTCCTCCGCCGCGGGCGTCGGGCTGCACCTCGCCGGATGGGCGTGAGACGGCCGATTCTCAGTCCGCCTTGCCCGACACCCCCGCCTGCGCGAACGTCGCCATGTCGCGGTGGCAGGCGAGCGCGCCCTTGAGCAGGCCCATCGCCAGCGCCGCGCCGGAGGCCTCGCCGAGCCGCATGCCGAGCGAGAGCAGCGGGGTGAGCCCCAGCCGTTCCAGCACCTCCGCATGCGCGCCTTCCGCCGAGAGGTGGCCGGCCACGCAATGGTCCAGGGAGGACGAGTCGAGGGCGTGCAGCACGGCCGCCGCGGCGGTCGCGACGTAGCCGTCGAGCACCACCGGCACCCGCTGGAGGCGCGCGGCGAGGATCGCGCCGGCCATGGCGGCGATCTCGCGGCCGCCGAGGCGGGCCAGCACCTGCAGCGGATCGTCGAGATGGCCGGCATGGGTCGCGAGCGCGAGCCGCACCGCCTCCGCCTTGCGACTGAGCCCACCTTCGTCCACCCCCGTGCCGCGCCCGACCCAGTGGGCCGCATCGCCCCCGTAGAGCGCGGCGTAGATCGCCGCCGCCACCGTGGTGTTGCCGATGCCCATCTCGCCGATGGCGAGCCCGTCGGTGCCGGCGGCCACCGCCTCCATGCCGAAGGCCATGGTGGCCACGCACCCCTTCTCGTCGAGCGCCGGGCCCTCGCAGATGTCGCCGGTCGGCAGGTCGACGGCGAGGTCGAACACCCGGAAGCCGAGGCCGTAGGCGGCGCAGAGCTGGTTGATCGCCGCGCCGCCGGCGGCGAAGTTGTCGAGCATCTGCCGGTTGACCTCCGCCGGGAAGGCCGAGACGCCGCGCGCCGCCACCCCGTGGCTGCCGGCGAACACGCAGACCAGCGGCCGGTCGAGGCTCGGCTTGCCCTTGCCCTGCCACGCGGCGAGCCATTCCACGAGGGTCTCCAGCCGCCCGAGGGCGCCCGGCGGCTTGGTCAGCGTCGCGTCGCGGGCGCGGACCATCGCGACGGCGTCGGCGTCGGGGCCGGGCATGTCGGCGATCAGGCGGCGGATGTCGGCGAACGGCGCGGCGGGCTCGGTCATCGCGGGACCTCTCGAAAAATTCTTCGTGACGGGCGCCGCCTGCCGAAAAATGCGGCGGACAGGCGGGCCGGGACGCGTAGCGGGCGGGGGCTCGCCAGGGCTATAGAAGCGCGTGGGTCCGCGGTACAGGCGGCTCGGCGTCCCGGCGGCGGACGCCCGATCGAAGGGAGCCGGCATGGTGGAGCGCAGAGCCAGCGATCCCGGCCCGCCCTTTCCCGGCGCCGACTTCGTCTACGATCTCGCCGCCTGCCTGCGCTTCTTCACCCGCCTGCCGATCCCGGCCCTGCCCGACGAACCGGAGCCCTACGGCGTGCCGGATTTCCGCACCGTGCCGCGGATGCTTCCCCTCGCCGCGCTGCTGCTGGCCCTGCCCGCCGCCCTCGTGCTGGTCCTGGCCTGGGAGATCCGGCTCGGGCCGTTCGTGGCCGCGGCCCTGGCGCTCGCCGCGCTCGCCCTCGTCACCGGGGCGATGCACGAGGACGGTCTCGCCGACGTCGCCGACGGCTTCGGCGGCGGGCGGAGCGCCGAGCGCAGCCTGGAGATCATGCGCGACAGCCGCATCGGCGCCTTCGGCGGCACCGCCCTGTTTCTCGGGCTGGCGCTGCGGGCGGCGACGCTCGCCACCCTCCTCGACCGCTCCGGCGCGCTCGCGGCTTTGGCGCTCCTCTACGCGGCCTCCGTCTCGCGCAGCGCGGCCCTGATCCCGATCGCGTGGCTCGGCCCCGCCCGCCCCGGCGGCGCGGGCGCCGCGGTCGGCCGCCCGGACCGGACGACGCTTCTCGTCGTCGCCGGCCTCTGCCTCGCTCTCGCGCTGATCGGGGCGGGCTTCGGCCTGCCGCCGCTCGGCCTCGCCCTCGGCCTCGTCCTGGCGCCCTCCGTCGCCTTCGCGCTCTCGGCCTTGGCGCAGCAGAAAATCGGCGGCCAGACCGGCGACGTGGTCGGCGCCTGCCAGCAACTCGGCGAGATCGCGGTGCTGCTCGCGCTGGTGGCGACGACGGCGTAGGCCTTGATTCGCGAGGCCGCTCCGCCCCATCTGCCAGGGCCATGACCGCCCAGCCTATCCAAAAACCGTCCTCCCCCTGCACCAAGGTCTGCGTGCTCGATGCGCGCACCGGGCTGTGCGAGGGCTGCGGGCGCACTCGTGACGAGATCGGGCTGTGGGGCTCGCTTCCGGAGCCGCGGCGGCAGGCCATCATGGCGACGCTTCCCGAGCGGCTCGCCAAGGCCTATCCGGGCCGTGGGGCGCTCACGCGATGATGTGGGTCGGGCTCGCGATCCTCGGCATCGGCCTCGTCGTCCTGATCGCCAACCACGACGGCGGCCCCGTGATGGGGCTCGAATCCGATCAGCTCGCCGGCCTCGTCTCGCTCTCGGCGCTGCTGCTGCTCCTCACCGCCGGGCGTTGGCGCCATGCGCTGGCGATGCCGGGCGACACCCTTCGGGCGGCCTTGATCTGGCTCGGACTCGGGGCGCTGGCGGTCGGAGCCTATGCCTATCGCGACGACGCGCAGCGGGTGGGCGCGAACCTGATCGGGGCGCTGCGCCCCGGCACCGCCGTGGTCGGCCCCGGCGGCGAGGTGACGATCACCCGCCGCGCCGACGGCGACTTTTCGGTCCTTGCCGAGGTGAACGGCCGCGCCGAGCAGCGCTTCGCCTTCGACACGGGGGCGAGCAGCGTGGTGCTGACCGCCGAGAACGCCGCCGCGCTCGGCATCCGCCCGGCGGAGAGCGAATTCAACCTGCGCGTCTCCACCGCCAACGGCATCGCGATGACCGCACCGATCCGGCTCGACTCGGTCCGGGTCGGGCCGATCACCGAGCGCAACGTCGATGCGGTGGTGAGCCGGCCCGGCGCGCTCACCGGCAACCTGCTCGGCCAGAGCTTTCTGACGCGCCTGCCCTCCTATGAGGTGCGCGGCGACCGGCTGATCCTCAGGAGCCGGTAGCCTCCGAGCATCGGCCCGAAGGGCGGCCGCCGGCTTTCGGAAAAAGCCGATGCGGCACAAGAACCCGGCGCATCGACCTGAGAACTCAGGACGATGCGCCGGCCCGCGCCGCGTTCGCCATCGCGACCAGAGCCTTGCGAAGTGAGCCCATGTCGCGCACCGGCTCGGGATAGGGGACGCGGGCGGTGCGGTCGCCCGCCAGCAGGTCGAGCCCCTCCGGGTCGAGCCCGGTCAGCCGCCAGCCGGTGCCGGCCTCGCCGACGGAAGCCGCGTAGAGGGCGAGGGCGTCCGTATGGTCCTCGTTCATGTGATCGACCGCGCCGCGCTCGCCCGCGGTCACGGCTTCAGCGCCGGTCAGGTCGAGGAGGAGGTCGTCGCGCGTCAGCGTCGCGGCCTTGGCGAAGCCCCCGTTGAGATGGCCCGCCGAAGGGTCGAGGGCGAAGAAGCCGAAATCGGGGAAGTCGGCGTAGAGCTTGGCCTTCGGATGGCGGGCGAGAAACCGCTCGCGGATACGCGGCTCGTCGGTGCGGGCGGCGCGGCCCGTCACCGTCAGGCGCGGATGGGCCAGCGGGTCGCCCTTGCCGCCGACGGAGAACAGCAGCGAGCAGCGCGGGTCCCGGTCGAGGTTGCGCGTATGCGCCGAGAGCCGCGACATCAGCATCAGGGGCGTGCCGTCGTGGTCGGTCGCGATGGTGACGAGCGAGGCGAAGGGGGTGCCGTCGCCCGAATCGATCGTGGCGAGCGCACCCGCGCGCACGCCGCGCAGGAGTTGGCGGGCCAGCCCGATCGCGTCGAAGGGCGCCTGCGCCGCGGGCAACGGCTCGGCCGGGCCGCGCCGCTCTGGAATCGGCGGCGTCGCGTCGTCGTTCATGAAAAACTCCCTCTCGGACGACAAAGATCGTCTCGGACGCCGAGGATTGTCGGCCCCAGTTCGGGCCCGAGCATAGCCCGCAGCCGTCGCCCCGCACGAGGGCGGGAGGCGGCCCATCGGGTGCGGCATCCTGCCGGACGAGGCGGGCGGATGAACCGGCCTGTTACGGCCAAGCTTAGACAGCCGCTCGCTTTTTTCGAACGATGGTCGTAAAGGACGAGACCCACCGCGGGGCGTCGTCACCGCCCCGGCGGCGGGTGCAGGCCGCGCCGACGCGATCCTTCGGGAGAGCGGCGCCGCGCCGTCCAGTCAGGAATTCTGCATGCCGACCATCGCCCTCGTCGACGACGACCGCAACATCCTGACCTCCGTCTCGATCGCGCTGGAGACCGAGGGGTATCGCATCCAGACCTATACCGACGGCGCCTCGGCGCTCGACGGCCTGCGCCATTCCCCGCCCGATCTCGCGATCTTCGACATCAAGATGCCGCGCATGGACGGGATGGAGCTTCTCAGGCGCCTGCGGCAGAAATCAGACCTTCCGGTGATCTTCCTCACCTCGAAGGACGAGGAGATCGACGAGTTGTTCGGCCTGAAGATGGGCGCGGACGACTTCATCCA
This sequence comes from Methylorubrum rhodinum, assembly GCF_014199935.1. GTDB lineage: Bacteria > Pseudomonadota > Alphaproteobacteria > Rhizobiales > Beijerinckiaceae > Methylobacterium > Methylobacterium rhodinum. The sequence continues at coordinate 103,598 of NZ_JACHOP010000011.1, read as the reverse complement.
TAAGCCGTTCTCGCAGCGCCTGCTGGTCGAGCGGGTCAAGGCGGTGCTGCGCCGCTTCGCCCCGAAGGACGCCACGCCGGGCGGGGCGGCGCGCAGCGAGGCGGACGCCGCCGCCCGCTCGCTGGAGCGCGGCCAGCTGATGATGGACCCCGAGCGCCACACCTGCACGTGGAAGGGCGAGCCGGTGACGCTGACCGTCACCGAGTTCCTGATCCTCCAGGCGCTGGCCCAGCGCCCCGGCGTCGTGAAGAGCCGCAACGCCCTGATGGACGCGGCCTACGACGATCAGGTCTATGTCGACGACCGCACCATCGACAGCCACATCAAGCGGCTGCGCAAGAAGTTCAAGGTGACCGACCAGAGCTTCGACATGATCGAGACGCTCTACGGCGTCGGCTACCGCTTCAAGGAAGGTTGAGACTCCGCACCAGCCCGAAGGCCGATCCGCGGATGCTCGCCCCCCTGTTCCCCTCTCCCGACCCGAAGGACGGCGCCCGCCGCGGCGGCGTCCGTGGCGCCTTGGCGCGGCTGCTCGAATCCATCGCGCGCCCGCCCCTAACCTGGCCGCGCGACCTGTGGAACGCGGTGGGCCAGCGCGCCTCTTCCAGCCTGACGCGCCGCATCGTGGTGCTCAACCTCGTCGGGCTGATCGTCCTGCTGTTCGGCTTCCTCTACCTGAACCAGTTCCGCCAGGGGCTGATCCAGGCCCGCGTGCAGAGCCTGCTGATCCAGGGCGACATCATCGCGGGCGCCATCGCGGCCCAGGCCTCGGTCGACACCGACACGATCCGGGTCGATCCCGACAAGCTGCTGCAGCAGCAGGCCGGCGAGGGCAAGGACATCGACGACGACCCGTCTTCGCTCGCCTTCTCGCTCAATCCGGAAAAAGTCGCGCCGCTTCTGCGACGCCTCGTGACGCCGACCGGCAACCGCGCCCGCGTCTACGACCGCGAGGGCAGCCTCCTGTTCGACACCCGCTCGCTGTTTCCCCGCGGCGAGATCGGCCGTCCGGACAATGCCGTGCGTCCGCCGAAGCCCAACGTGCTGGAGCGGATCTGGGACTTCGTCGGCACCCGCATCCTCGGCCTCGTGGTCAGCGAGCGGTCGAGCCAAGGGGATGTCGGCCAGGACGCCGGCCCGCAGGACGGGCGCGGCTTCCGCGAGGTCCAGGCGGCGCTCGCGGGCGCGCGCGGCACCATCGCCCGGCGCAACGAGCGCGGCGAGACCATCGTCTCGGTCGCCGTGCCGATCCAGCGCGCGGGATCGGTGCGCGGCGTCCTGATGGTCTCGACGCAAGGGGGCGACATCGACCGGGTCATCGCCTCCGAGCGGTTCGGCCTGCTGCAGGTCTTCCTCGTCGCCGCCGCCGTCATGCTGGTGCTGTCGATCCTGCTCGCGGGCGCCATCGCCGGCCCGGTCCGGCGTCTGGCCGACGCCGCCGAGCGGGTGCGCCGGGGCATCAAGTCGCGGCAGGAGATTCCCGACTTCACCAACCGCACCGACGAGATCGGCCATCTCTCGGGCGCGCTGCGCGACATGACCCAGGCGCTCTACCGCCGGCTCGACGCCATCGAGAGTTTTGCCGCCGACGTCAGCCACGAGCTGAAGAACCCGCTGACCAGCCTGCGCAGCGCGGTCGAGACCCTGCCGCTCGCCAAGACCGACGAGTCGCGCGGGCGGCTGATGCAGATCATCCAGCACGACGTGAAGCGCCTCGACCGGCTGATCTCCGACATCGCCGACGCCTCGCGCCTCGACGCCGAACTCGCCCGCGCCGAGGCGCGGCGCGTCGATCTCGGCAAGCTGCTCACCACCGTGACCTCGGTCGCCAACGAGCGGCGGCGCGCCAAGGCGGCGCTGATCCGGTTCGACATCGAGCGCCCGCCGGGCGACGTGGAGGACCCGTTCCGCATCATCGGCCACGACAGCCGGCTCGGTCAGGTGGTCAACAACCTGCTCGACAACGCCCGCTCGTTCTCGCCGCCCGGCGCCCAGGTGCGCGTCGCCCTGCGGCGTCTCAAGACCGAGGTCGAGTTCATCGTCGAGGACGAGGGGCCGGGCATCCCCGAGCACGCCCTGGAGCGCATCTTCGAGCGCTTCTACACCGACCGGCCCGAGCAGGGGTTCGGGCAGAATTCCGGGCTCGGCCTGTCGATCTCGCGCCAGATCATCCAGGCGCATCACGGCACGATCCGGGCCGAGAACCGCCCCGGCCCCGCCGACGAGGAGGGCCATCCGACCGTGCGCGGCGCCCGCTTCACCGTGCGCCTGCCGGTGGCGCCCCGCGCCGACCGCTTCGGCGACGACCTCGCGGCGTGAGCGACGACGGCGCATCGACCACCGTCCATGCGAGCTGCGTCCTCCTCGGCGAGGCTGGCGTCCTGGTGCGGGGGCCGCCGGGCTCGGGGAAATCCTCGCTGTGCCTCGCGCTGCTCGACCGCGCCGGGCTGGAGGGTCGCCACGCCCGCCTCGTCGGCGACGACCGCATCCGGCTGGAGGCCCATCACGGACGCCTCGTCGCCCGGCCGCATCCGACGCTCATGGGGCTGATCGAGATCCGCGGCCACGGCCTCCGGCGGCTCGTGGCCCATGCGGAGGCGACGGTCCTGCGCCTCGTGGTCGATCTCATCGAAACGGCCGAGCGCCTGCCGGCGGAGCGGCCCGCGACCGAGCGTCTCCTCGGGGTGGAGCTGCCGCGCCTCTCCCTTGCACCGGGTCAGCCGAGGGAATACCTGATTCGCGAGGCGCTCGATGCCAGCGTGGCCGTTCGGACGCACCCCGCCGCTCTCGTGCCCGGCGGGCCCTGCTCCGTGTAGCGCGGGTGTTGCCATCATGGCATGGTGGCGCATCGCATCGAGCAAATCGCCGCGATCGGGTTGCGCTTCACCTTGCGCTGCACAAGATGGCGTCTCCGCTCACAGGGCGTCGGAATACGCTTCGATGATTGGAATGGTGCTCGTCACCCACGGCCTGTTGGCGACCGAGTTCAAGGCCGCCCTGGAGCACGTCGTCGGCCCTCAGCGGCAGATCGAGACGATCACGATCGGCCCCGAGGACGACATGGAGCTGCGCCGCGGCGACATCATGAATGCGGTCTGCCGCGTCAACACCGGCGCGGGGGTGGTCGTGCTCACCGACATGTTCGGCGGCACGCCCTCGAATCTCGCGCTGTCGTGCATGAACGGCGGCGAGGTCGAGGTGGTCGCCGGGATCAACCTGCCGATGCTGATCAAGCTCGCCAGCGTGCGCGACGCCGAGAGCCTGGGCGACGCGGTGCTCCACGCCCAGGAGGCGGGGCGCAAGTACATCAACGTCGCCTCGCGGGTTCTTGCGGGCAAGTAGCCCGATTCCGCCCGTCCCGCGCCTTCCCTTCGCCCGAGAGCCGGCTTAACCACTCTCTCCCCATCCGGGAGGAGCGTGAAGCCCGATGAGCGAGAGCGTGGACGGCGAGATCGAGCCGGAGCCCGAGATTCCGGAGGGCGGGCTCTGCCGCATCCTGCCGATCATCAACCGCCGCGGCCTGCACGCCCGCGCCTCGGCCAAGTTCGTGCAGACGGTGGAGCGGTACGGGGCCGCCGTCACCGTGACCCGTGCGGGCGAGACGGTCGGGGGCCGCTCGATCATGGGCCTGCTGACGCTGGGCGCGGCCAAGGGCACCACCATCGCGGTCGTCGCGCTGGGCGACGACGCCGAAGCCGCCCTCGACGCGATCGAGGCGCTGCTCGCCGACAAATTCGGCGAAGACGAATGATTTCGGGTTTCGAAAGGGATCATCCCTTTCGCGGGTCAAGGGCAGAGCCCTTGGGTTAGCCCCCCGGGATCGCCAGCGGATTGTCCGTGAGCGCCGCCCGGTCCGGCGTGTCGATGGCGGGTTTACCCAGGAACGCATCCCAGATCCGGCGCACGAAGTCCGGGTCGAGGTCGTGGACGATCATCACCAGCCGCGAGCGCCGGTCGGCGTCGGGCCAGGCCGGCAGCGTCGTGGGCGCGTGGACGACGTGCTGCACGCCGTGCACCACGACCGGTCGCTCGGGATCGTCGGCCAATGCCACGAGGCCCTTCAGGCGCAGGAGTTTCGGCCCGTGCGCCGAGCGGACGAGATCGAGGAACATCTCGAAGGCCGGGCGCGGCACCGGCACGTCACTGGTGAGGTGGAAGGCGCGGATCGCGGCGTCGTGCCGGTTCACGTCGTGGGCATGACGATGCCCATGGCCGTGATGGTCATGACCATGATCGTGCCCGTGGTCATGCTCCGGCGCCGGCCCGAGCCACGCCCGCACGTCCTCGCCCTTGCCGTCGAGCCCGAACAGGCCGCCGAGCAGGCGCTCCGCCGGCCCCTCCGGCCCGTGGAGCGACGCGCCCGGATTGAGGGCGGCGAGCCGGGCCGCAAGCGCCTCGGGCGCCGCACTGGGCAGGTCGGATTTGGTCAGCACGAGATGGTCGGCCACCGCCGCCTGCCGCCGGGCCTCTTGGTGTGCGTCGAGGGTGTTCTGGCCGTTGACCGCGTCGATCACCGTGACGACGCCCTGGAGCTGGAAGCGCAGCGACAGGTAGGGGTGATAGATCAGCGCGTGTAGGATCGGGGCGGGGTCGGCCAGCCCCGTGGTCTCGATCACGACCCGGCGGAATGGATGGATCCGGCCGTTGTCGCGCCTTCGCAGCAGGTCTTCGAGCGTGTTGATGAGGTCGCCGCGCACGGTGCAGCACAGGCAGCCGGCGCCGAGGAGGATCATCCCGTCGTCGACCGTCTCGATCAGCAGGTGGTCGAGCCCGATCTCGCCGAACTCGTTGACGATCACCACCGTGTCGGCGAGCGCCGGATCGGTGAGCCACCGGTTGAGCAGGGTGGTCTTGCCGGCCCCGAGGAAGCCGGTGAGGACGGTGAGCGGGATCGGGGCCGGGAGGCGGGGGGCGGTGGACATCGGTCGGGCCGGTTTTAAGCGAGGGGCGATCGACACGGAGGTCTTGTCTCGTTGCCCAGTACGCAAGAGGCGCGTGTCCCCTCCCCCTTGCGGGGAGGGGTTCGGGGTGGGGGGCAGGATGGAGCGCCGAGCCTCATCCGGCACCACCCCCACCTCCTACCTCCTCCCCGCAAGGGGGAGGAGAGTGCCCGCATCGATGGAGGCGAGTGCTACTGAGCCGATGTTGACGACTCTTAAGCGTCGTCGTCCTTGCCCTTGGCCTTCTTCGCCGCCGGCTTGGCCTCGGTCTTCTTGGCGGCGGGCTTCGCTTCGGCCTTCTTCGCCGCCGGCTTCTCGGCGGGCTTGTGCGCCGGCTTCGGCGCTTCCGCAGCGGTGTAGGCGCTGGCAGCAGCCGGGACCTTGTCCTTGGCGGCGGGCTTCGGCGCGGTCACGGCGGCGGCCCGGGCCTTGGCGGCCTTTTCGGCGGCGGCCTGCTTGTTGGCCTCGGCCTTCGCGGCTTGAGCAGCCTTCTGGGCCGCCTTGGCTTCCTCGCGCTTCTGCCGGGCGGCCTCCAACTTGGCGGTGTGAGCGGCTTCCTTGGAGGCCTGGGCCTCCTGCTCGGCCTGAGCGAGCGCCGCGGCGCCCTCGGCCGGGCTGCGGCCGGTCCAGACGGCGACGGGCTGGAGCGGGGCGCGCGGGGGCAGGGCGCGCCCGCGGACATTGGCCGCGCTGAGCGCCGCGAAGGCGAGGTTCGAGGTGTCGGCGGTGGCCGAGCCGAACAGCTGCGTGGCGGTGGCGTCGGCGCCCGCGGTCAGCGCGCCCGGCCCCTCGTCGACGGGCAAGGGCTTGCGCTTGTCGCAGATGTAGGGCCGCAGGTCCGGCGGGCCGGCGAGGTTCGAGGGCGGCAGGGTCTCCAGCGTCTGCGCGGTCCAGCCCGCGGACTGGCCGAAGCCGTAATCGAACAGGTCGGCGGCCTTGATGTCGCGCTCGCGGGCGCTCGGCTGGCCCATCACCACGGTGATGATGCGCCGGCCCCCGCGGGTCGCGCTCGCCACCACGTTGAAGCCGCCCGAGCAGATGAAGCCGGTCTTCATCCCGTCGGCACCGGGATAGCGCCCGAGCAGGCCGTTGTGGTTGGCCATCACGGCCTTGCCGAACTGGATCGCCGAGATCGAGAAGAGCCCTTGCTGGTCGGGGAAGTCGCGCATCAGGGCACGCGCCAGGATCGCCATGTCGCGGGCGGTGGTCCATTGCCGCGGCTCGGGCAGGCCGTTGGGGTTGTACCAGCGGCTCTCGCGCATGCCGATCCGGTGCGCGGTCTCGTTCATCATGTCGGCGAAGCCCTCGACCGAGCCGCCGAGGCCTTCCGCGATCGTCCACGACACGTCGTTGGCCGACTTGACCATGATGATCTTGAGGGCGTTCTCCAGGGTGATCTGGGTGCCGGGCTTGAAGCCCATCTTCGAGGGCGGCTCGGCCGCGGCCTCGGGGGTGACGGTGAGCAGCGTGTCGAGGGAGACCTTGCCGCGGCGCGCCATGTCGAGGGCGACATAGGTCGTCATCAGCTTGGTGATGGAGGCCGGATACCAGGGATCGGTCGCGCCCTGGCTGTAGAGCACCTTGCCGGACTCGGCCTCGACCACGAGGATCGGCGTCGTCACCGCCGCCGCCGGGCCCGCGAGCGCGGCCAGAGCGGCGAGCGGTGCGATCAGGCGTCCCCAGACTCGGTTCACCATCGGGTTCATCTCGGGCAAGGGTGACGGGAAGGGTTTTTCGGAGAGGCGCCGGGCATCGCTCCGCCCGTCGGGCGGCGTCGATCGGGTCCGGCGCGAGGATTCACGGGATCATCAACGTGCCCTCCGTGGCGAGAGCATGGCAGAAACCGCCGGATTCCCAACGGATAAGCTTGCCCGCGGGCTCAAGCCCGCGGAATCGTGAGCGGCGTGACACGGTTCCATGCGCCCCTGTATGGGCAGGGCCGTCACTCAAGCGAAGTCGGCGATGTCCTACGCGGTCAAGGAACTGTTCCACACCCTCCAGGGCGAGGGCGCCCAGGCCGGGCGCGCGGCGGTGTTCTGCCGATTCGCCGGCTGCAATCTCTGGTCCGGCCGCGAGGAGGACCGGGCCGAAGCGGCCTGCACCTTCTGCGACACCGATTTCATCGGGATGGACGGCGAGGGCGGCGGACGTTTTTCCGATGCCGCGGCCCTGAGTGAGGCCATCGCGGCCACTTGGGAAGGCGGCGAAGCGAACCGCTACGTCGTCTTCACCGGCGGCGAGCCGCTGCTGCAACTCGACGCCGCGCTGATCGAGGCCGTCCACGCCCAAAACTTCGAAGTGGCGGTGGAGACCAACGGCACGCTGCCCGCCCCGCCCGGCATCGACTGGATCTGCGTGAGCCCGAAGGCCGGAAATGCGCTGGCGCAGACCTCGGGCCACGAACTCAAGCTCGTCTTCCCGCAAGCCGAGGCGCCGCCGGACAGATTCGCGGAGTTGCCCTTCCGCCACCGCTTCCTCCAGCCGATGGACGGACCCGACGCCGCCGCCAACACCGCCGCCGCGGTGGCCTATTGCCGGGCGGATGCGCGCTGGCGGTTGTCGCTCCAGACGCACAAGATCATCGGGATTCCTTGATAATCACGGGATGACGCGCGCGGCCCGCAGCCGCGCGAACAAGTCGAAGAACGCGTCGTCCGTCGCCTGATAGTCGAGGAAGCCGAGGCGGCGGCTCTTGCTCATGTCGGTCACCACCTCGATCGGCCGGCCGAGATCGGCGTCGGTGTGCCACGCCGAGGCGACGCGGGCGAGGTCGGGCTCGATCAGGCCGTGCCGGTCCGCGATCTCGGCCCAGAGCGGGCCGGCACCCGCCATCTGCGATTCCAGCGGGTTGGGCTCCCCATCGAAGGGCGCCGCCTCCAGGCCGAACCACGCCGCGAGCCGCCCCCACATCCAGCTCCAGCGGAAGACGTCGCCGTTGACGACGTTGAAGGCCTCGTTGCGAGCCTCGGGCGTCGTGGCCGCCCAGGTGAGATGCCGGGCGAGCAGCCGCGCGTCGGTCATGTCGGTGAGCCCGCTCCACTGCGCCGCCGAGCCGGGGAAGCGGAACGGCCGCCCGGTCTCGCGGCAGAGCGTGGCGTAGGCCGCCAGCGTCACGCCCATGTTCATGGCGTTGCCGAGCGCGTAGCCGATGATCGTGTGCGGGCGATGCACGCTCCAGCCGAACTTTTGCCGTTCCGCAGCGGCGAACACCTCGTCCTCTTGCGCGTAATAAAAGTTCTCGATGTCGAGCCGGCCCTGCTCCTCGCGGAAGGGCGTGGCCGGCAGCATGCCCTTCCCGTAGGCCTCGAAGGGTCCGAGATAGTGCTTGAGGCCCGTCACCAGGGCGACGTGGCGGACGGAGCCGGCGGGCCGCACCGCGTCGAGGAGGTTGCGCACCATCGCGGCGTTGACCCGGATGTTCTCGGCCTCCGTTTCCTGGCGCAGCCAGGTGGTGATGAAGACGTAGGCAGGCCGCAGCTCGGCCAGCGCCGCCCGCAGGCTCTCCGGATCGAGCAGGTCGGCCGCCACCGGCGCGACGCCATCGATGTCGGTGGGCGGACGCCGGGCGAGGCCGTGGACCGTGAAGCCCGTAGCTACGAGATGGCGGGCGAGGTTGTTGCCGACGATGCCGCTGACGCCAGCGATCAGTGCGGTTCCGCTCATGAGGGCTCCGGGCCTTCCAGCCGCTGCGCTTGACGTTTTTGGGGATTGGGCCCGCGGGCCTCGGAAGCTTCACGAACCGGTCAGTGCGTGTGCCGGTTCCTGAGGATCAGGCACGGACCAGAGGATATCGGCCTCGGGTTGCAGGGCCAACGACGCGATCTCGAACCTCCGCCGTCATTCCGGGGCGCCGAAGGCGAACCCGGAATCCACGGCTGGCCGCGACGGTTCGACTTCGGCCGAGCACCATGCATCACGGGTGGATTGCACGCCTTCGGCGCGCCCCTTCGGGGCCGGGTTCCGCTGCGCGGCCCCGGAATGACGGGCGAGGGTGAGAAGGGGCCCTGTCGCGGTATCGGTTTCTCCCTTTGCCCGATCTCGCTGCCTCGGCCTGACCCGGGCCCCGCGTGCATTCCGGCGGGTTCGGTGACATATCGGCCCATCAGAGCCCCACTCCCGCCAACCCGATGCCGGCCCATGGGCCGGCTGAGACGCCCATGAAGATCACCCAGGCCTTCACCTTCGAGGCGGCGCACCGCCTGCCCAACGTGCCCGTCACGCATCGCTGCCACCGCATGCACGGGCATTCCTACCGCGTCGAGCTGACGGTCTCGGGCGCAATCGACGCGACCACGGGCTGGGTCGTCGATTTCTACGACATCGAGAGCGCCTTCGCGCCCCTGCTGGAGCGGCTCGACCACCATTGCCTCAACGAGATCGAGGGGCTGGAGAACCCGACCGCCGAGCACATCGCGGCCTGGATCTGGCATCGGGCCAAGCCCGCGATCCCCGGCCTGTCGCGCGTGCGCGTGTTCGAGACGCCGCTCTCCTGGGCCGAATACGAGGGCGAATGAACATGGCCGAGAGGGCAGCGGAGGACGGCGATTCGGGCGCCCTGGTGCTGTTCTCGGGCGGCCAGGATTCGGCCACCTGCCTCGCCTGGGCGCTCGACCGCTTTCCCCGCGTCGAGACGCTCGGCTTCGATTACGGCCAGCGCCACCGGGTCGAGCTGGAGCGGCGCTCCGCCTTACGCAAGGGCATGACGGCGCGCGACCGGGCGTGGTGGCGCCGGCTCGGGCGCGACCACACCCTCGATCTCGGGGCGCTCGGCGAGATCTCCGAGACGGCGCTGACCCGCGAGAGCGAGATCAGGCTGGAGCGGGACGGGCTGCCCAACACCTTCGTGCCGGGGCGCAACCTCGCCTTCCTGACCTTCGCCGCCGCGCTCGCCTACCGGCGGGGCCTGCGCCACATCGTCGGCGGCATGTGCGAGACCGACTATTCGGGCTATCCCGATTGCCGCGACGACACGATCAAGGCGATGCAGGTCGCGCTCAACCTCGGCATGGAGCGCCGCTTCGTGCTGCACACGCCGCTGATGTGGCTCGACAAGGCGCAGACCTGGGCTCTGGCCGAGGAACTCGGCGGCCGGGCCCTGGTGGACCTCATCGTCGAGGAGAGCCACACCTGCTATCTCGGCGAGCGCGGCGCGCGCCATCCGTGGGGCTACGGCTGCGGCACCTGCCCGGCCTGCGACCTGCGCGCCAAGGGGTTTTCGCGCTACCGCGCGGCGCGAGCCGACTGACCGTGTTCGAGGAAAGGAGCAGCCCATGCGCGCCGACACCTTTTTCGAAGCCGTGAAGACCCTGCCGGTGGCCCCCTTCGAGACCCTCGTGCCGGAGGGCGGCCTCGTCGTGGTGGCGCCCCACCCGGACGACGAGAGCCTCGGCTGCGGCGGGCTGATCGTGCAGGCGCTGGCGCGCGGCCGCCCGGTCCGCGTCGTCATCGTCAGCGACGGCTGCGGCTCGCACCCGAACTCCAAGGCCTTTCCGCACGATCGCCTGCGCGATCTTCGCGAATCCGAGACGATCGCGGCCATGGCCGCGTTGGGGCTCGGGGCCGAGCATGTCCACTTCCTGCGCCTGCCCGACGGCGGCGTGCCGAGCGAGGGCCCGCAAGCCGAGGACGCCGCGGCCCGGATCGCCGGGATCGCGGAAAAAGCCGGGGCGAACGCCGTGTTCGTGACGTGGAAGCACGACCCGCATTGCGACCACACGGCCTCCGCCGCCATCGTCGATCTCGCCCGGAAACACCTGCCGGGGGCGGCCTTCCACGCCTACCCGGTCTGGGGTTGGACCCTGCCGCCGGAGCGCGAGGTCGGGCCGGCGCCGACCGGCTGCCGCCTCTCGGTCGAGGACGAGCGCGCGGCCAAGCGCCGGGCGGTGGAGGCCCACGCCTCCCAGGTCTCCGGCCTGATCGAGGACGATCCCGAAGGTTTTCAACTGCAGCCCGCGATGATCGACCGGCTGACCGGACCGCACGAGTGGTTCATCGCCCTGCCGGCCGATGAGACCCCTTGAGGGTCCTCTCAAGGCTCCCGGTCACCGATCCGCGCCAGTTCGGGTTCGACGGCGCAGTGGAAGCGTCGTGAACGACACTTGCCGCGCACCGTCGATCGCTCCTGGCGCAGCCGCATTCCCCACGTCCGGCCCGCGGCTTCACCCCTCTCCGTTGCCCCCTTGAGCGGGGGATCAACCTCCGGCCCCGGAACGCCGACGGCTGCCTCCGCGGAAGCGGTGTTTCCCGAATTTTCCGCTCCGTCGACGCCTTGTCGCCATCACGGGGGCGACGCTATACTGCGAAGCTCTATGAGCCGAGGCGGGGAAGCTGGCTTTCTTGGTCGACTCAGAGAAGTCCGACAGAGAAGAAAACAACCGGAAATTCGCAAAAGCCTCGACAGGGAGCGTGGCAAGAAATTTGCTTCGAGTCGTTCAATATCGGGGGTGCAGAGCCATGAAATTCGTCATCGTTCAAGACGGGAACAATGTCGGCGACAATGCTCACAGTTGGCGCCTTGAGACGGATTCAGGTTTCGTCCTCGCCAAAAGCACGCGATCGCTCGAATCGAAGGAAAAATGCCTCCGGGAGATCGCGGACATCAAGCGAGATGCCGCGGTCACGAAAGTCTTGCAGAAGTGATCGGGACGTCCATCGCGTCCTGACCCGCGGCCCTTCCGCGGAAGGGCCGGCGACCCGCTCGGCCGTCCCGGCGGCGGTCTCGCTCACCGCGGGTCGGGCGGACCCTCGCCCTTGCCGACGAAGGGAATGCCCTCGATCGGGCATTCCTCGGTGCCGACGCTGGAGCGGGTGATGGCGCGCACGGCGTCGCGGGTGGCGTCGGGATCCTCGATCCAGCGGCGGTAGAAGTCGTAGGGGCATTCCGACATCCCGTGCCGGTTCTCCTTCGAGTTGATCATGCCGGTATAGCCGCGGTGCAGCAGCTTGAAGAGGTGGTTCTCCGACTGGCCGTGGGCGCGGAAGTCGCGGATCAGGAACTTCGACAGCGCCGCGTACTGGATGCCCATCGGCTCCTCGCCGCATTCGCCGAGCGTGCGCCCGTCGAAGCCGATGATCGCCGAGTGGCCGAAATACGAGTAGACGCCGTCGAAGCCCGCGGCGTTCGCGACCGCGACGTAGGTGTTGTTGGCGAACGCCATCGCCTTCGAGATCAGCACCTGCTGCTCTTTGGCCGGGTACATGTAGCCCTGGCAGCGGATGATGAGTTCGGCGCCGCGCATGGCGCAGTCGCGCCAGATCTCGGGATAGTTGCCGTCGTCGCAGATGATGAGGCTGATCTTGAGGCCCTTGGGCCCGTCCGAGACGTAGGTGCGATCACCCGGATACCAGCCCTCGATCGGGGTCCAGGGCATGATCTTGCGGTATTTCTGGACGATCTCGCCCTGGTCGTTCATCAGGATGAGGGTGTTGTAGGGCGCCTTGTGGGGATGCTCCTCGTGCCGCTCACCCGTGAGCGAGAACACACCCCAGACTTTCGCCTTGCGGCAGGCATCCGCAAAGATTTCGGTCTCCGCGCCGGGGATGCTGGCGGCGGTCTCGTACATCTCGGCGGCGTCGTACATGATGCCGTGGGTCGAATATTCGGGGAAGATCACGAGATCGAGGCCCGGCAGGCCGGCCTTCATCCCGACGATCATGTCGCCGATCTTCTTGGCGTTCTCGATCACTTCGGCCTTGGTGTGCAGGCGGGGCATCGTGTAGTTCACCACCGCCACGCCGACGCTGTCCTGGCTCGATGAGATGTCGCCGTGCATCATGGCGTTGTCCTCCACTCTGAACTGGTTTTGGGGAGGGGCCGCGGGTTGCCCGCGGCCCTGAGCTTGAGCCTTCAGCCCGGCGCGAGGCCGAGGAGGGTTCCGAGCGGCACGACGAGGGTGAAGCCGCCGTAGAAGCCGTCCCTGGCGCGGCGCGCCGTGTAGGGGTTCCAGAACGAGTTCGGGTTGACGACGTACTGGACAACGGGCTCGAGGATCACGCCCTTGCCGATGTCGAGGTGCGCGTTGGCTTCGAAGATCAGCTTGTCGCGCGAATACGGCGCGCCGGAGCCGCCGGAGATGAAGTTCGCGTCCGCCAGGAACTGGGTGTAGTTCTCGTTGAGGCGCTGCCAGTTGACCTTGAGGCCGTAGGTGTCGTTCGGCCGGCTCTGGTCGGGGGCCTCCAGGAGCACGCCGAAGAACGAGTTGAAGCGGATCGGGATCGTCGGATCGAAGGCGTAGCCGGTGCCGGTGTAGAGCGAGATCGCGGTGGGGTGCAGGTTCACGTCGCCCTTGGTGATCAGCCCGGCATCGGCCCGCCACACCGTCTGGGTGCCGGTGAGCACGACGCCCGAGGTGCCGGACTTCTGCAGCACCGGATCGCCGGGGTTGAGGCCCTTCGATGTGCCGAACACGGTCTTGAAGTTGTCGTCGTGGTCGGCGGTGTTGACGAAGCCGGTGAGCGAGACGCGACCGGGATAGGCATGGGTGGCGTAGGTGGTCTTGGTGCCGATCTCGGTCATGACCAGCGCCCCGGAGATGCGCTCGTAGCCCCAGTCGTAGCCCGACAGGACGTTGGTGTTGGGGTTCACCGTGAAGGCGCCGGCCTGGATGTAGCTCGTCGGCGACATCTGGTAGGCGACGTTGGCGCCCCAGACCGCGAACAGCGGCGAGGTGAAGCCGGCGTTGAAGTAGAACAGGTCCTGGAAGCAGGAATTGATCGAGTTGCAGGGCGGCAGGCCGTAGTACCGGTCCGGGTGGGTGCGGCCGAGCTCGACCACGAGGCGGTCGTCGAGGAGCTTCTGCTCGTAGGTGAGCAGCGACAGGCGGTTGTTGTTGGGGGTGTAGGGCGGCTGGTAGCCGACCGTGGTGTCGCCGATGTCGGCGGCCATGTTGAGGTTGCGCACGAGGCCGAAGAAGGTCTGGGTGAACTTGATCGTGCCGCCCGCGATGTTGGCGAGCCGCTGCATGTCGGCGTTCATCGAGAGGACGAAGTAGGCCGAGTTCGATTGCTCGCCGCGGCGCAGGCCGGCGGTGGGGTTGGCTTGGTAGAAGTCGTAGATGTTGATGTCGAAGGTGAGCCCGCGGGCGGCCATGTCGGTGGCCCAGGGGGCGAGCGGTCCGACGCGGACGGGGTCCGTGGGCTTGGCGGCGATGGCGGGATCGGTGCGCGGCTGGGTCTGGTCGTTGAACTGACCCACGGGCGAGGCCTGCTGCGCCTGCGCGCCCGGCCCACCGAGGGCGAGCCCCGCGGCCAGGAGGGCGGAGGCGGAAAGGCCTCGGCGGTGTCGTCGTGCTCGTCTCGTCGCGTTGCGCATTGTCGATCCCCAACCCGTGCTCTGCGCCGGCCGGTCACCACGGGGTGATTCCCCGCTTGTCGTGATCGGTCGGCGGCTCCCTCGCGGAGCGGTTTCGTTCGAAGGCTCCCTCCCGAATGCATGCGGCGGGCCGTTTCGGCCTCGCCGCTTGAGGCGGCCGGATGACTCCGGCCGCCTCGGTGGCTCCGGTCCGATCCTAGTGGCTGATCATCCAGGGCCGAGCGTTCGGGAAGCTCTTGGCCGCCGCGGGGGCGGAGGCCTTCTTTTTGGGCGAGCAACAGCCGCAGCCCGCGCCGTGGCTGCCGGAGCGCCGCGGTTCGTGGCGGCTGCGCTCGTTGGTGGCATGCGCGGCCTTGAGTCCCGCATCCATGCCGGCGATGCGCGGGGCGGTGAGGAAGGCGCGCTGGCATGCCCCGCCGCAATCCGGACAGTCGTGCGGGTCCTTGAACTGCGCCATCGGGCGAAGCACCGTGAACGGCCCGCAAGCCTCGCAGGAATAGTCGTAGACCGGCATCTGAAGCGCTCTCAGGCAAAGTGTGTGCGGTTTGCCGCCCGGAGAGCGCGGCAAACCAAGACAATCAAAGGTCCGGCGAGAGCGGCATCTGGATCGAGCCGTCCAAAAACTTCGTCGGCCCGGCCGCGGACGGGTTGATGTCGAAGTCGAAGATGCCGGTCGGAATCCAGAGGGTCGCGCAGGCGTTCGGGATATCCACGACGCCGGAGATGTGGCCCTGGACCGGGGCGGTGCCGAGGATCGAGTAGGCCTGCGCCCCCGAATATCCGAACTTTTTGAGATACTCGATGGCGTTCAAGCACGCTTGGCGATACGCGACCGTCACGTCGAGGTAGTGCTGCTTGCCGTATTCGTCGACGGACACGCCCTCGAAGATCAGGTGGTCGTCGTATTTCGGCGTGACCGGCGACGGCTTGAAGATCGGGTTCCGGATCCCGTACTTGGCCATGCCGTCCTTGATCAGGCTCACCTTGAGATGGACCCAGCCGGCCATCTCGATGGCGCCGCAGAAGGTGATCTCGCCGTCGCCCTGGCTGAAATGCAGGTCGCCCATGGAGAGGCCCGCGCCCGGCACGTAGACCGGGAAGTAGATTTTCGAGCCGCGCGACAGGTCCTTGATGTCGCAATTGCCGCCGTGCTCGCGCCCCGGCACCGTGCGGGCGCCGGTGGCCGCCGCGGCGTCCTTCGCCTCGCCCTTCAGCCGGCCCATATGCGCCGTCGGGCCGAAGGGCAGCGTGGCGAGCGCCGGCACCCGCTCCGGGTTGGTGTCGAACAGCGCCTTCTCGCGGGTGTTCCACGTCTCCAGCATCTTCGGATCGGGCAGGCAGCCGATCAGGCCCGGATGGATCAGGCCGGGGAAGCGTACGCCGGGCACGTGGCGCGACTTGGTGAACATGCCCTCGAAGTCCCAGATCGATTTCTGCGCCTGGGGGAAGTGCTCGTCGAGGAAGCCGCCGCCGTTGTTCTTCGAGAAGAAGCCGTTGAAGCCCCACTGCGATTCGGGCTTCGCGCCGATGTCGAGGAGATCGACCACGAGGAGGTCGCCGGGCTCGGCGCCCTCGACGCCGATCGGGCCCGACAGGAAGTGGACGATCGACAGGTCGATGTCGCGCACGTCGTCGGCGGAATCGTTGTTCTTGATGAAGCCGCCGGTCCAGTCGTAGGTCTCGACGATGAAGTCGTCGCCGGGCTTGACGGTCGCGACCATCGGGATGTCGGGGTGCCAGCGATTGTGCACCATGTCGTTGTCGTAGGCCGATTGCGTGAGATCGACCTTGATCAGCGTCTCGGGCATGTCCTTCGCGCGCTCCTCTTGGATTTTTGGTCAGCCGTCCCCGTTGCGGGTCCGGGGTGGGGCCGGCCGCCGCGGCGGGTCGTCGGGTCGTTCTTCGTTCATCCGGCGCAACGGGCGCCGGATCGGTGCGGGCGGGTCGCGGAAGGCGACCCGCCGATGGCTTCAGGCCGCGAGCAGCTCCTTCAGGGCCGCGTCGAGCACGGCGATGTCGTCGGGCGAGGTGCCGGGGCCGCCCGCGAAGTGGCCCCAGTCGGTCTCGACGATGCGCAGTTCGGCGTTCGGCATGTGCGAGACCTCGATGGCGCTGTCCTCGGGGGGGAAATACAGGTCGGTCGAGGCCGGCATCACGATCGCCTTGGCCTTGATCGCGCCGAGCGCCTTCGCGTAGTCGCCGCCGTAGAGCGGGTTGTTCGAAATGTCGCCGTTCTGCCAGGTCCAGAGCATGGCGAGCAGGTTGTTGGCGTCCTTGGCCAGCAGCCAGCCCTCCCAGAAGCCGACGAGGAAGTCCTCCAGCGAGGCGTAGCCCAGCCGCCTCAGGTCGCCCTCGGACCGGTAGAAAGTCTGCGACAGGCCCCAGCCGGCATAGACCCGGGCGGCGGCGCGCAAGCCCCGCTGCGGCGGGGCGGTGTAGAAGCCGTCGGCGAAGGCGGCATCCGCCTGGAGCGCGGCCTTCACCCCCTCCAGGAAGACGAAGTTGTGCCGCGAGCACTTGGCCGAGCCCTGGAACGGCAGGATGCGCTCGACCATGTCCGGAAACAGGGCGCCCCAGTGGAAGGTCTGGAGCGCGCCCATCGACCAGCCGGTCACGAGCTTGATCCGCTCGATGCCGAATTTCTCCGTGACCAGCCGGTGCTGCTGCATCACGTTGTCGTAGGCGGTGACCTTGGGAAAGCGTGGCCCGTTGAACGGGGCCGGGGTGTTGCTCGGCGACGAGGACAGGCCGTTGCCGAACATGTTCGGCACGATGATGAAGTATTGCTCCGGGTCGAGTGCCTTCCCCGGCCCGATCAGCCACTCGTTCTCGTAGTGCTGGCCCGAATACCACGTCGGGTAGACGATGACGTTGTCTTTGGCCGCGTTGAGCGTGCCGTAGGTCTTGTAGGCGAGTTGCGCGCCGCGGATCGTCTGCCGGGATTGCAGGACGACGTCGCCGAGTTCGAAGATGGCGTAATCGGCCATTCCGATCCCCTCAGACCGACAGGAAGCGGGCGACCTGCGCCTCGTCGATGTCGGCGCGCAGGGACTCGTGGACGATCGAACCGTTCTCGATGACGAGCACCCGGTCGGCGACGTCCATGGCGAAGCTCAGCACCTGCTCCGAGACGACGATGGAGAGTCCGCGCTCGTCGCGGATCTTCTTCAGCGTCCGGCCCATTTCGCGGATGATCGAGGGCTGGATGCCCTCGGTCGGCTCGTCGAGGAGGAGCACCTTCGGGTTCGAGGCGAGCGCCCGGGCGATGGCGAGCTGCTGCTGCTGCCCCCCCGAGAGGTTGCCGCCGCGCCGGCCCTTCATCTCCAGCAGCACCGGGAACATCGTGTAGAGATCCTGCGGCACTTTTCGCGATTTGGTGACGGTGAGGCCCGTCTCGATGTTCTCCTGCACCGTCATGGTGGAAAAGATCATTCGCCCCTGCGGCACGTAGGCGAGGCCGGCGGCGACGCGCTGGTGGCTCCTCAACGCCGTCACGTCGGTGCCGTCGAGCCGAACCGTGCCCGACTTCGTCGGCACGATGCCCATCAGGGTCTTCATGAGCGTCGACTTGCCCATGCCGTTGCGGCCCATCACGGCGACGATCTCGCCCGGCGCGACGTTGATGTCGATGCCGTGCAGCACCTCGCTCTGGCCGTAGGCCGAATGAAGGTCGGAGATCGCCAGCATCGGGGCGGCGCCGGCTAGGACCGGCGGCACGGGGGAGACGTTTGGACTGGCTGGGGGGGCGGTCTGAAGCATGGTTTCGCGCGCCTTCAGTGACCGAGATAGACTTCGACGACCTTCGGGTCGGTCTTGACCCGCTCCATCGAGCCCTCCGACAGCACCTTGCCCTGGTGCAGCACCGTGACCCGGTGGGCGATGTCCTCGACGAACTTCATGTCGTGCTCGATCACCAGCACCGAGCGGCCCTTGATGATCTGGTTGAGGAGTTCCGCCGTCTTGATGCGCTCGCCGACGCTCATGCCGGCGACCGGCTCGTCGAGCATGAGCAGTTCCGGGTCCTGGATCAGCAGCATGCCGATCTCCAGCCATTGCTTCTGGCCGTGGCTGAGGAACTCGGCCCGCTCGTCGAGCTGGTCCTTGAGGAAGATGGTCTGCGCGATCTCGTGGATGCGGTCGCGGACTTCCGCGTCGCGCTTGAAGGTGAGCGCACCGAACACCGAACGGCCGCGGGGGAACGAGATCTCGAGATTCTCGAACACCGTCAGGTCGTCGTAGATCGACGGCGTCTGGAACTTGCGGCCCACGCCCGCCTGGACGATGGCACTCTCGGAGAGCTTGGTGAGTTCCTGGCCCTTGTACTTGATCGAGCCGGAGCTGGCCTTGGTGCGCCCGCAGATCAGGTCGAGCACCGTGGTCTTGCCGGCGCCGTTGGGGCCGATGATGACCCGGATCTCGTCCGGATCGACGTAGAACGACACGTCGTTGACCGCCTTGAAGCCGTCGAAGGAGACGGTGAGCCCCTCGACCGCGAGCAGGAAGTTCTTGTCGTCGGCGGGCGTGCCGATCGGCAGGGAGGGGAGGATCGCCGCATTCATGGTTGTCTCGATCCTCACTCGGCGGGGGCGCCCTGGGGCAGGACGGGGACGGCGACCGGCTTCAGGCCCTTGGCCTTGCGGAACAGGCGCGGCTCGACATGCTCGCGCCAGAGGCCGGCGAGACCGTTGGGGAAGGCCAGCACCACGGCGATGAACAGGGCGCCGAGACCGAACAGCCACAGGTCGGGGAAGCTTTCCGAGAACGAGGTCTTGGCGAAGTTGACGAGCAGCGTCCCCCAGACCGCGCCGAACAGCGACAGGCGCCCGCCGACGGCGGCGTAGATCACCATCTCGATCGACGGCACGATGCCGACGAAGGAGGGCGACATGAACCCGACCTGCAGGGTGAACATCGCGCCGCCCACCGCGGCGAAGGCGGCGGCGAGGCAGAAGGCGAACACCTTGAAGCCCGCCACCGAGTAGCCCGAGAAGCGGACCCGGTCCTCCTTCTCGCGCATGGCGACGAGGATGCGCCCGAGCTTCGACTTCTTGACGTACTGCGCCATCAGGATGCAGCCGATGAGGAGCCCGCCGTTGACGAAGTAGAGGATGAACTTCGCGCTGTCGGTGCGGATGTCCCAGCCGTTCAGCGTGCGCAGATCGGTGATGCCGTTGATGCCGCCGGTATAGCCCTGCTGGCCGACGATCAGGATCGTCAGGATCGCGGCGATGGCCTGGGTGATGATGGCGAAGTAGGTGCCGCCGACGCGGCGCTTGAACATCGCCACCGAGATCACGAAGGCGAAGGCCACCGGCACAGCGACCACGAGGAGGAGCGTCAGCGGCAGCGAGTGGAACGGCTGCCAGAACCACGGGATCGAGGTGATCTGGTTCCAGTCCATGAAGTCCGGGATGCCCGGCGTCGACTGGATTTTCGTGTTCTCGACGCTCGAAGCCTCAAGCTTCAGGTACATCGCCATGCAGTAGCCGCCGAGGCCAAAGAAAACGCCCTGGCCTAGCGACAGGATGCCGGCATAGCCCCAGCAGATGACGAGGCCGAGCGCGACGAAGGCGTAGGTGAGGTACTTGCCGACCAAGTTGAGGCGGAAGCCGTCGAGCACGAGCGGCAGGACCACGAGGATGAAGCCGGCCAGCAGCGCGAGGCTGATCCACTCGATCGGCTTCATGAAGGGGTTGTCGTTGACGGTGACCGCCTTGGACAGGGTTTGCATCGGGCTCGTCATCGGGGGCGCTCCTCAGCGACGGACCTTGAGGGTGAACAGGCCCTGCGGCCGCAGCATCAGGATTCCCACCACCGCGAGCAGGGTGAGCACCTTGGCCATCGAGCCGGAGAGGAAGAATTCGAGGGTCGATTGGGTCTGCGAGATCGAGAAGGCCGAGGCGATGGTGCCGAGCAGGCTGGCCGCGCCCCCGAAGACCACGATCAGGAAGGTGTCGACGATGTAGAGCTGGCCCGAGGTCGGCCCGGTGGAGCCGATCATGGTGAAGGCCGAACCGGCGATGCCGGCGATGCCGCAGCCGAGCCCGAAGGTGTAGCGGTCGACCTTTTCCGTATCGATGCCGACCGCTCCGGCCATGGAGCGGTTGCTCATCACCGCGCGGATCTGCGCGCCAAAGCGCGAGCGGTAGATCAGGAGCGCGACGCCGAGCGTGATGACGGTGGTGACCGCGATCACGAACAGGCCGTTGATCTGCACCTCGATCGAATCGGTGACGGGGATCGAGCCCATCATCCACGAGGGCAGCTCCACGCCGACCTCGCGCGGGCCGATGATCGAGCGGTAGGCCTGCTGCAGGATCAGCGACAGGCCCCAGGTCGCCAGCAGCGTGTCGAGCGGGCGCTTGTAGAGATGGCGGATCAGCGCCCATTCCACGAGCATCCCGAGCGCGCCGGAGGCCAGGAAGGCCAGCGCCATGGCGATGAAGAAGTAGGCGGAGAAGAGTGCGGGCAGGTGCTCCTGGAAGAAGGTCGAGCACAAGTAGGTGACGTAGGCCCCCAGGATCATGAACTCGCCGTGGGCCATGTTGATGACGCCCATCTGGCCGAAGATGATCGCCAGCCCGAGCGCCATCAGCACGTAGACCGAGAACAGGATCAGCCCCGCGAAGCCCTGCATCACGAAGATCGAGCTGAGGTCTGCGAGCGAGTATTCGCCGAACATGGGAGGTGTCTCCGGCGGAGGATTTTGGGAGGCAGCAAGAGGCGGGCCACGGACATTCCCCTCCCCCTTGCGGGGAGGGGTTAGGGGTGGGGGTGGTTCAGAAGGAACCGCCGAGCCTCATCCGGCTCGACCCCCACCTCCAACTCCTCCCCGCAAGGGGGAGGAGGGCGCGTCGAGCTACTGGTACCCCTTCGGGAAGGGGTTCGGCTCGATCAGCTCGGGGCTTTCGTAGACCACCTCGAACTGGCCCGTGGGCAGGGCCTTGGCGACGCGGGTCTTGGACCAGAGGTGATGGTTCTCGTGGACCTTCACGTAGCCCTCCGGCGCCTCCTTGAACTCGATGCCCGGCGAGGCCGCGACCACCTTGTCGACGTCGAAGGAGCCGGCCTTCTCGACCGCCATCTTCCACAGGAACGGACCGAGATAGCCGGCCTGCGTCACGTCGCCGAGCACGGTCTTCTCGCCCCACATCTTCTTGAAGGCGGCGACGAACTTCTCGTTGTTCGGGTTCTTGAGCGACTGGAAGTACTTCATGCAGGAATAGGCGCCGGCGATGTTGTCGCCGCCGATGCCGTCGATCTCGTCCTCGGTGACCGAGATCGTCAGCAGGGTCTGCTTGGAGAGGTCGATACCCGCCGCCTTGAGCTGCTTGTAGAACGCCACGTTCGAGCCGCCGACCACGTCGGCGAAGATCACGTCGGGCTTCTTGAGCTTGATCTTGTTGATCACCGAGTTGAACTGCGTGTGGCCGAGCGGGTAGTATTCCTCGCCGACGACCGTCCCTTTCAGCACGTTCTCGATGTGCTTGCGGGCGATCTTGTTCGAGGTGCGCGGCCAGATGTAGTCCGAGCCGATCATGAAGAAGGTCTTGGCGCCCTTCTCCTTGGCGACCCAGTCAAGCGAGGCGAGGATCTGCTGCGTCGCCTCCTGGCCGGTGTAGATCACGTTTTTGGACTGCTCCAGGCCCTCGTAGAAGGTCGGGTAGTAGAGCAGCCCGTTATACTGCTCGAACACCGGCAGCGCGGCCTTGCGCGAGGCCGAGGTCCAGCAGCCCATCACCGCGGCGCAATGGTCGTTGACGAGGAGCTTCTTGGCCTTCTCGGCAAACGTCGGCCAGTCGGAGGCGCCGTCCTCCTGGATCACCTTGATCTTGCGGCCGAGCACGCCGCCCATCTCGTTGATCTGGGCGATGGCGAGCTTTTCCGCCTGGATCGTGCCGGTCTCGGAGATCGCCATCGTGCCGGTGGCCGAGTGCAGGATGCCGACCGTCACCTCGGTGTCGGTGACCGCGAGCCCCGTGGTGTTGACCGCCGAGGTCGGCGCGGCGGCGAACGACGGCCGCGGCATCAGCGCCAGCGCCGGCAGGCCGGCCATGCCCATCAGGAGCTTGCGCCGCAGCGGCGAGCTCAGGCCGTTCTCGGTGTCGGAAATGTCCTTCGCCATTCTGCCAGCCCTGTGATCGCGCGTCCGGCGGCTCTTAGGATGGCCGCGGATCGACGGGATGCAGGCTAGGCCGTGTTTTGCATCGCAGCATATACGCTGTTCTGCGTATGGCCGGCGCGGGCGGACAGGACCAGGATGGCCGTCCTTCGAATGGAAAGTCTCCGGCGCGTCCTCGGCGCGCACGGCTCTTGCTTGCGTGCCCGTGCCTGCATGCCCTTGCCTGCGTGGCGACGCGGCGCGCATCATGCTCCTCACGCCGAGGCGGGTGTCCGGTCGGGGCGCGTCGGGCGGTTGCGTATGGGTCCGACAGCACCGGTCACGATGAACGGCCGTCAGCACATCATCCCGATCCGGCGCGCCTACAACCGTCTCGTCGCCGACGAGACGCTGGAGGACTACGCCCTGCGCTTCACCGCCAAGAAGGCGCGGCGCTGGAGCCCGTTCGCCGTCGCGCAGACGGCCCTCGGTTCGATCTCGTTCCTGGCGCTGGAGGCGATCGGCGGCACGCTGGTGCTGGCGGTGGGGTTCACCAACACGCTCGCCGCCGTGCTCCTCGTCGGCGCGCTGATCTTCGCCACCGCCGCGCCGATCACCGTCTACGCCGCCCGCCACGGCGTCGACATGGACCTCCTCACCCGCGGCGCGGGCTTCGGCTATCTCGGCTCGACGGTGACCTCGCTGATCTATGCGAGCTTCACCTTCCTGTTCCTGGCCATCGAAGCCGCCATCATGGCGTTGGCGCTCCAGCTCTGCTTCGGCCTGCCGCTCTGGCTCGGCTACATCCTCTGCGCCGGGATCGTCATCCCGCTGGTGGTCTACGGCATCCGCCTCATCAGCCGCTTCCAGATCTGGACGCAGCCGGTCTGGCTCGTGCTGAACCTCCTGCCGCTGGTCTTCATCGCCTTGAGCCCGGACGCCCCGGCCTCGCTCGGCACGCTCGCGGCCTTTCCCGGCCTCGGGGACGGCGCCGCGGCCGGGTTCGATCCGCTCCGCTTCGGGCTGGCCACCAGCGTGCTGCTGGCGCTCCTCGCCCAGGTCGGCGAGCAGGTCGATTTTCTGCGGTTCGTCCCTCCGGCTCGAGGGCGTGGCGATCGGCGCTGGTGGACAGCGGTTCTGGCGGGCGGCGCGGGCTGGATCGTACCGGGCCTTGTAAAGATCCTGCTCGGGGCCTTCCTCGCCGTGCTGGCGCTCGGCCACGGCATCCCGGCGCCGCAGGCCGCCGAGCCGACCCGGATGTACGCCGTCGCCTTCGGCTACGTCACGCCCTCGCGGGAGGGCGCGCTGCTGCTGATGGCCGGCTTCGTCGCGCTGTCGCAGATCAAGATCAATCTGACCAACGCCTATGCCGGCTCGATCGCGTGGTCGAACTTCTTCTCGCGCCTCACCCACAGCCATCCGGGCCGGGTGGTCTGGCTCGTCTTCAACGTCGCCATCGCCCTGATGCTGATGGAACTCGGCATCGACAAGACGATCGAGAGCACGCTCCCCCTCTACGCCGTCGTGGTCTCGGCCTGGGTCGGGGCGCTGGCCTCGGATCTGGCCGTCAACAAGCCGCTCGGGCTGTCGCCGCCGGGCATCGAGTTCAAGCGGGCCCATCTCTACGCGGTCAACCCGGTCGGCACCGGGGCGATGGCGCTCGGCCTCGCGCTCGGCTGGCTCGCCTATGCCGGCGTGTTCGGGAGCCTGCCCGCCGCCTTCGCCCCGCTGCTGGCGCTCGCCGCCGCCTTCGCGTCCGCCCCGCTGATCGCCTGGGGCACGGGCGGGCGCTTCTACATCGCACGGACCCCGGAGCCCGTGCCGGCCACGGGCGAGATCGTCTGCCGCGTCTGCGAATTGCCGTTCGAGGGCGAGGACATGGCGCATTGC
Source organism: Methylorubrum rhodinum (assembly GCF_014199935.1). Lineage (GTDB taxonomy): Bacteria > Pseudomonadota > Alphaproteobacteria > Rhizobiales > Beijerinckiaceae > Methylobacterium > Methylobacterium rhodinum. The sequence continues at coordinate 79,357 of NZ_JACHOP010000011.1, read as the reverse complement.
CCCGCCTATGGCGGGTCGATCTGCTCGCTGTGCTGCTCGCTGGATGCCCGCTGCGGCGACCTGTGCAAGCCGCACGGGCGCCTCGACGCCCAGGCCCAGGCGAGCCTCGGGCGCTTCGTGCCGGCGCCGCTCGCCGCCTGGATCGGTGCGCCGCTCGGGCGCTACCTCGCCCTGATGCTCTGCCTCGTCGGCGTGATCGGGCTGATCCTCGGCATCGTCCACGCGGGCGCGAGCAACGGCCATCCGGAGCACCGCGAGACCCTGCGCGCCGCGCTCACCAGCGTGTTCTTCATCCTCGTGCTGATCCTCGGCATCGTCGCGTGGCTGTTCGTGCTCGCCCAGGAGAGCCGCCGCGTCGCCCAGGCCGAGACCGAGCGCCAGACCGCGCTCTACCAAGCCGAGATCGCCGCCCACAAGATCACCGACGCCAAGCTGCAGGAGGCGAAGGAGACGGCGGAAGCCGCCAACCTCGCCAAAAGCCGCTACGTCGTCGGCATCAGCCACGAACTGCGCACGCCCTTGAACGCCGTGCTCGGCTACGCCCAACTCCTGGAGGTCGATCCAGAGATTCCGGCGCAGCGGCGGCGCGGCCTCCAAGTCATCCGCCGCAGCGCCCAGCACCTGTCGGGCCTGATCGACGGCCTGCTCGACATCTCGCGGATGGAGGCCGGGCGGCTCCAGGTCCACCGCAACGAGATCCGGTTCACCGATTTCCTCGACCAGATCGTCGACATGGTCCGCCTCCAGGCGGAGACCGCGGGCCTGCGCTTCCGCTTCACCCGGCCCGAGACCCTGCCGGCGGTGGTCGCGACCGACGAGAAGCGCCTGCGCCAGATCCTGCTCAACCTCCTGTCGAACGCGATCAAGTTCACGCCGTCCGGCGAGATCGGCCTCGACGTCACCTATCGCAGCCAGGTCACCGTCTTCACCATCCGCGACACCGGCCTCGGCATCCGTCCGGACGATCTCAGCCGCATCTTCGAGCCGTTCGAGCGCGGCTCGATCCCCGCCGCCCGCAGCCAGCCGGGCACCGGCCTCGGGCTCACCATCGCCGGGCTCCTCGCCCAGGTGATGGGCGGCGAGATCACGGTGGAGAGCGAGGTCGGGCGCGGCACCCGCTTCCGGGTTCGGCTGATGCTGTCCACCGTGGCCCGCCCTGCCCCCGCTCCCACGTCCCCCACGGTGCCGGTGCCCTCTACCGCGCCGCGCCGCTATGCCGGTCGCAAGCGCCGCGTCCTCGTGGTCGACGACGATCCGGCCCACCGCACCCTGATGCGCGACATCCTCGAGCCGCTGGGCATCGCGGTCGCCGAGGCCCCCGACGGGCCTGCCTGCCTCGCGCTGTTCGATGCGGGCGGGCGCGCGCCCGACCTCGTCCTCCTCGACATCGCCATGCCGGGCCTGAGCGGCTGGGCGGTCGCCGAGCGCCTGCGCGAACGCGTGCCGGGGATGCGCATCGCCATGATGTCGGCCAACGTCCACGAGATCAGCCCGACCCGCGGCATCGACGCCCGCCACGACGCCATCATCGCCAAGCCGTTCGACCTGCGCGACTTTCTGGATCAGGTCACCCGCCTGCTCGGCCTCGATTGGGTCGAGGGGACGCCTGCCGCGCCGGAGCCGTTCCCCTCCTCCTTGCGGGGAGGGGTCAGGGGTGGGGGTGGTGCAGAAGGCACTGCTGCGGTCCCTCCTGAACTACCCCCACCTCCTCCCTCCTCCCCACCCAGATCGGGCCTGCCCGATCTGGGCCAGCAAGGTGCGAATCTCGGGCAAGCCCGAGATTCGGGGGGAGGAGAGGCGCTCCTTCCGGTGATCGGCGAGCGTGACGGCGCGTCCCGCCCCGCCCTCCCGGTCCTGAACGAACTGCTCCGCCTGGGCCGCATCGGCCACGTGCGCGCCATCGAGGCCCGGCTCGCCGAGATCGCCCGCACCGAGCCCGCTTCCGCGCCCTTCGCGGAGCGCCTGCAAACGCTCGTCTCCGCCTTCGACCTGCCGACCTACATGCGCGTCCTTCAGGAAGCCGCCGCCCCCTCGAAAGAACCGGCTCGGGAGGCCAGCGATGCCTGAGGCGCCCGGCCAGCGCGACATCGTCCTCGTGGTGGACGATTCCCCCGACACGCTGAGCTTCCTCACCGAGGCGATCGAGCGCTCGGGCGCCACCGTCCTCGTCGCCGTGGCGGGCGAGGCGGCGCTCGCGCTCGTCGACGAGATCACCCCCGACATCATCCTGCTCGACGCGATGATGCCGGGCATGGACGGGTTCGAGACCTGCCGCCGCCTCAAGGCCAAGCCCGCGGTGGCCGCCGTGCCGGTCATCTTCATGACCGGGCTGTCGGAAACCGAACACATCGTCCAGGGGCTGGAGGCGGGCGGCGTCGACTACGTGACGAAGCCGATCGCCCCGGACGAGATCCTAGCGCGCATCCGCGTCCACGTGGCGGGCGCGCGGGCGGCCCAGAGCCTGCGCGCGGCCCTCGACACCACCGGCCGCACCCTGTTCGCGGTCGATCCCGCCGGATCCGTGCTTTGGGCGACGCCGCAGGCCTCGCAGGTGCTGGCCGCCTGCGCGCCGCGCGCCGACGACGCCTACGGGCTCCCCGCCGCCGGCCGCGCGTGGCTGCGCGGCTGCCTCGACGGGACGCAAGGCGCGCCCTTCACCCTCACCGACCTGTCGGGGGCGGCCCACACCGTGAGCTTCGTCGGACGCACCGGCAACGAGGTGCTGCTGCGCCTCTCCCGCGACGCCACCGCCGCCGGCATCGAACTCTTACGCACGCGGCTTCCGATCACCGCGCGCGAGGCCGACGTGCTGTTCTGGCTCGCGCGCGGCAAGTCGAACCGCGACATCGGCGAGATCCTGACTTTAAGCCCGCGCACGATCACCAAGCATCTCGAAGGCATCTACGCCAAGCTCGGCGTCGAGAACCGCACCGCCGCCTCGATCATCGCCGCGCGCCACCTGCAGGACCTGGGGTGAGATCGACGCTCACCGTGCGCCGGCCATCGATTTCCCGCGTTGCTCGGTAGAATTGAACTCGTTATTCTCGAATGCGCCGACGGCCCACCATGAGGATCCAGAAATGCCGACTCGAAAGTGGGGCTCGGAGCAACTCGTCAATAGGACGACGGCCGGCAATCAATCCAATGCCGTCACGACCGTGCTGAAGAACGGCAATTTCATCGTCGTGTGGCAGAGCGTCGTCGACGAGAAGGCGACCGTCAGGGGGCAGATCTTCAATACGGCCGGCGATAGGGTCGGCGGCGAGTTGCTGATCGATCAGGCGTCCACCGGGGACAGCGTTCCGAGCATCGCCGCCCTCTCCGATGGCGGGTTCATCGTCTCCGCCGAACATGCCTCGGCTCCGGGCGATCGGGACATCTACTCCTTCGTGTACGGCGCCAACGGCGTCTTCAAGAGCCGGATCACGGCCGCCTCGACGGCCGACGAGTCCAATCCCGACGTGGCGCGGTTCGATCAGGATTACGAATCGATCGTCGTCTGGGAGGACGCCGCATCGAACGCGGGCGACATCTCCGCCATTCTGTACAACACTGACGGCAGCATCCGATCGACCTTGGTCGTCAACGCGAAGCGGGACGGGCTGCAGAGCCAGCCCGCCGTCGCGACGAGCCTCGGGGGAGGCCTGGCCACGGTCGTTTGGAAGGACTTCACCGGCATCAAGGGCATGATCATCGGCAACGGTGCCGCCAACGGGCAGGAATTTCAGGTCAGTGCGCCGACGGCCGATCTGCTCGATTCGCCCGATATCACCTACGTCGCACGCGGCCGGTTCGTCGTGACATGGTCGGCGTTCAACCAGGGCAGCGGCGGCGGCATCCACGCCCGCCTGTTTCAGGTGATCGGCGGCATCGCGACGGCGATCACCGACGATGTCTTCGCCAATTCCTCCAGCAACGGCAGCGATCCGACGGTCACCCGGCTGCCGAACAGCGGCGGATTCGTCGTGTCGTGGAGCGAGAGCAACATCTTCCTCCCGACCACGGGACCGGATTCGTCGGGCTCGTCGATCCACCTCCAGGCCTTCGACGGGTCGGGCGCGAAGATCGGCGGCGAGATCATCGTCAACACGACCATGGCCGAGAGCCAGTACAAGCCGTCGGTCACGGCCCTGCAGGACGGCCGGGTCGCCGTCACCTGGACCGATGCGAGCATGACGGGTGGCGATCCCTCCGGGACCGCCATCCGCATGCAGATCGTCGATCCGCGCGACGGGCTGATCTACGGCTCGGGCGACGCCGACCTCCTCTATGGAAACGACTTCGCCAACGACGAGATGCTTGGCGGGATGGGGGCCGACCGGTTGCTCGGCCTGAGAGGGGACGACAACATCTTCGGCGGCGACGGCGACGACACCCTGATCGGCGGCCTCGGGGCCGATTCGCTGACGGGCGGATCGGGTGCGGACACGGCTTCCTACGCGTCGAGTTCGGCGGGCGTCGTCGTGGACCTGGCGACCAACGCGAATGCCGGCGGCGAGGCGGCCGGGGATTTCCTGGCCGAGATCGAGAACCTCGTCGGATCGAATTACGCGGACGATCTCAGGGGCGACGCGGGCGGAAACCGCCTCGACGGCGGCGGGGGCGCCGACATCCTCACCGGCCGGGGCGGCAATGACGCGTATCTCGTCGACAGCGCCGGCGATCGGGTGATCGAAGCCAGGGGCGGCGGCACGGATACGGTGTTCGCGAGCGGGAGCTACGCGCTGGCTGTCGGACAGGAGATCGAGACGCTGCGGACGTTCGGCAGCAGCGGCAAGGCCTCGATCAACCTGACGGGCAACGAGTTCGCGCAGACGCTCCAGGGCAATGCGGGGGCCAATGCCCTCGACGGCCGGGGCGGTGCGGACCGCATGGAGGGGTTCGGCGGCAACGACATCTACGCCGTCGATCAGGCCGGCGACCTCGTGATCGAGGCCAGGGGCGGCGGCAGCGACACCGTGATCGCGGCCGCCTCCTGGGTGCTGACCGCCGGTCAGGAGGTCGAGGCGGTCCAGCTCGCCGCGGCGACCGGCAGCCGGGCGCTCAACCTGACCGGCAACGAGTTCGGTCAGAAGCTGATGGGCTATAACGGGGCGAACGTCCTCGACGGCAAGGGCGGCGCCGACGTGCTGACCGGCCGGGCCGGAGCGGACAGCTTCGTGTTCTCGACGGCGATCGCTTCGACCAACGTCGACCGCATCACGGACTTCGCGGCCGAGGACACGATGCGGCTGGCCAAGAGCGTCTTTTCCGCTCTGGCGCCGGGGCAGCTCGCCGAGAGCGCGTTCAAGAACATCAGCGCGGGCACGGCGGATGCCACCGACCGCATCCTCTACAAGCAGACCACCGGCGAGCTGTTCTACGATGCGGACGGCTCGGGGAAGGGCCTTGCGGTGAAGTTCGCCGTGCTCGACAACAAGGTCGCGCTCGGTGCGGGCGACTTCCTCGTGTTCTGATGCCGGTCGTCGCGCGCGGCGCGTCTCGGGCGGATAGGATGCCGAGAGGCGGACCGGGCTTCGGGAGCGCTCCGATCAGAGCCGTCGGGGGGATCGCGCCGGAATTGCGTCCTGGCCGCGATGTCGTACCGGAGGGCCGCCATCGGCGCCGTCGGCTCGCTCCCGACGTGGGCGGTGAAAAATCGTTCCGCCCGCTTGCATGCCCACGCCATATAATACAAAATTCAAACGGCCGGAAACACGAGCCCTGGCAACGCCGGCCGGGGCCTGTCGACGGCTCGGCCCCGTCTCGACGAGGCGGGCCGCCGAGGCACGCCGCACTCGAGGAGTTTCCTCGCGGGGCTGCAAGTGCGATAGGTCGGTCTTCGAGAAGAAATAACAGTAACGCGTGCCGCAACGAGCACCGCTGGAGGAAACGCCATGAAAACTGCCGTGCGGGCCGCGATCGCGTCCCTGTTGCTGCCTGTCGCCGCGGCGCAGGCCTGGGAGCCGACGAAGCCGATCGAGATCATCGTCCCGTTCCCGCCCGGCGGCGCGTCCGACCAGATGGCGCGCACGATCCAGGGCGCGATCCAGAAGAACAACCTCGTCAAGCAGCCGATCATCATCGTCAACAAGCCGGCGGCTGCGGGCGGCGAGGCGATGCTCGACATTCAGAAGTCGGCCGGCGACCCCCACAAGCTCATCACCACGTCGAGCGGCATCTACATGACGCCGCTCTCCACCAAGCTGCCGGTGAGCTGGAAGGACTTCACGCCGGTGGCGATGCTGGCGCAGGACGTGTTCGTGCTGTGGGTCAACAGCGCCAAGCCCTACAACACCGCCAAGGAATTCATCGAGGCCGCCAAGACCGCCACCCCGCCGCTGAAGACCGGCGGCAACGGCTCGAAGCGGGAGGATCACCTGATCTCCGTGACGATGGAGCAGGCGGCGGGCGTGAAGATCACCTACGTGCCTTACCAGGGCGGCGGACCGGCCTCGGTGCAGCTCGCGGGCGGGCATATCGACGCCAACATGAACAACCCGGCGGAAGAGGTGTCCAACTGGCGCTCCGGCGCGGTCAAGCCGCTCTGCGCCTTCTCGGGCAAGCCCATGGAATACACCCAGAAGGTCACCGCCGATAAGGCGTGGTCCGACATCCCGACCTGCCAGTCGCAGGGACTGGACGTCACCTACCAGATGCTGCGCGGCATGTTCATGCCCGGCAAGGTCACGCCGGAGCAGCAGGCCTTCTACGTCGACCTGTTCAAGCGGGTCACCGAGACGCCGGACTGGAAGGCCTATCTCGAGCGCAACGCGCTGGTGCCGGACTTCCGCTCGGGTCAGGGCTTCGTCGACTTCCTCACGCAGGACGAGCAGAAGCACAAGGAACTGATGACCAAGGCCGGGTTCATCGCGACGAACTGACGGCGCGATTGCCGCGACGGGGCGCAGGCCGCCCCGTCGCGACCGCGCATTGCGACGACGAAGACCTGATGCCGCCATCCGGCGCCGTGGAATGCGGCGCCCGCGGACGTTTGCCCCGGGACACCTCGCCATGACCGAAGCCTCCCCTCTGACGCCCGAGCGCGGCGTCTCGCGCCGCGCCGTCGAGATCGTCGTGGCGCTCCTGCTGCTGGGGCTCGCGGGGCTTGCCCTGTGGGATTCCTACGGGCGCGGCATGGGCTGGGACAACGGGCCGGAGAACGGCTTCTTCCCGGCCCGCGTCGCCGTCATCCTGGCCGTCGCCGCGGTCGCCGCGCTGGTCAGCGCGCTACGGCGCGAGGACAGCGTCTTCGTCACCTACGGCCAGCTCCGGCTCGTCGCCCAGGTGTTCGTGCCGCTGTTCCTCTACGTGCTCGGCATCGCCTATCTCGGCATCTACGTCGCCTCGGCCCTGTTCATGGCCGTGTTCATGATCATGCTCGGCTCGTTCCGCTGGTGGCAGACCGCCCTCGGCGTCGTCCTCGTGCCCCTCGTCGCCTTCTGGGTGTTCGAGCAGCAGTTCCGGGTCCCCCTGCCGAAGGGACCGATCGAAGCCCTCCTCGGCTACTGACCGGCACACGGCGGAGCGACACCCATGGACGATCTCAACCAGCTTCTGCTCGGCTTCCAGGTCGCGCTCTCGTGGCACAACGTGCTGTTCATGGTGGTGGGCGTGCTGCTCGGCATCGTGGTCGGCGTGCTGCCGGGCCTCGGCGGGCCGAACGGCGTCGCCATCCTGCTGCCGCTGACCTTCGGCATGGACCCGACCTCGGCGATCATCCTGCTGTCGTCGATCTACTGGGGGGCGCTGTTCGGCGGCGCCATCACCTCGATCCTGTTCAACATCCCCGGCGAGGCGTGGTCGGTGGCGACCACCTTCGACGGCTATCCCTTGGCCCAGCAGGGCCGGGCGGGCGAGGCGCTGACGGCGGCCTTCACGGCCTCGTTCATCGGCGCGCTGTCCGGCGTGGTGCTCATCACCTTCGTGGCGCCGCTGGTCGCCAAGTTCGCCCTGCGCTTCGGCCCGGCCGAGTTCTTCGGCGTCTTCTTCCTCACCTTCTGCTCGTTCATCGGCATGGGCCGGGAGAACAAGGCCAAGATCATCGTCTCGCTGGCCTTGGGCTTCCTGCTCGCGGCGGTCGGCCTCGACACCATCTCGGGCGACCTGCGCCTCACCTTCGGCGCGCCCGAGCTGATGAAGGGCTTCGACTTCCTCGTCGTGGTGATCGGCCTGTTCGGCGTCTCCGAGATCCTGCTCACCATCGAGGAGGGGCTGCATTTCAAGGGCAAGAAGGCCGCGATGGATCTCGGCGTGGTCCTGCGTACCTGGGCCTCGCTGCCGCGCTACTGGGCGACCCTGATCCGCTCCTCCATCGTCGGCATGTGGATGGGCGTCACGCCGGGCGGCGCGATCGCGGCCTCGTTCATGGGCTACGGGCTCGCCCGCCGCTTCTCGCGCCAGCCGGAGCAGTTCGGGCGCGGCGACATCGAGGGCGTGCTCGCCCCCGAGACCGCGGCGCACGCCGCCGGCACCTCGGCGCTGCTGCCGATGCTGGCGCTCGGCATCCCCGGCTCGGCCACCGCCGCGGTGCTGCTCGGCGGCCTGATGATCTGGGGCCTGCAGCCCGGCCCGATGCTGTTCGTCGAGAAGAAGGAATTCGTCTGGGGCCTGATCGCCTCGATGTATCTCGGCAACCTCGCCGGGCTCCTGATCGTGCTCGCCACCGTGCCGGTCTTCGCCGCGATCATGCGCATCCCCTTCGCGCTGGTCGCCCCGATCATCCTCGTGGTCTGCGCCATCGGCGCCTACACGGTCGAATCCTCGCGCTTCGACATCTGGCTGATGCTGGTGTTCGGCGTCGTCGGCTACGTGTTCAAGAAGCTCGACTATCCGCTGGCGCCCCTCGTCCTCGCCCTGGTCCTCGGCGACCGGGCCGAGGACGCCTTCCGGCAGGCCCTGCTCGGATCGGGCGGCGACCTCTCGGTGTTCTTCTCGAACGGCCTCGTCTCGACCCTGATGATCCTCGGCGTGCTGCTGCTGTTCTGGGGACCGCTGGGCGACCTGCGCAAGCGGCTCATGGGGAAGGCCGGTCCCACCCGCTCCTCGCCGGCTGCCTCCTGAGGCGCCGCCGGCCCGTCATCGAACCGTCACACGTCGAGGCCGAGGCGACCCGCGCGCGGGTCTTCCACGGGCGCCCCTCGCTCACCGAGGCGATCCGCACCGTGCGGGCGATGGAGCGCCCGCCGCGATTCCGGCGGGACGGCGCGCCTGTGGGCCGGGCTCGCGGGCGGCCTGTTCGCGCCGCGCTCCGCCTTGGGCCTGCGCAACCCGAGGGTGCGCGATCGGCAACATCGCGCATCGTCCCGGATGCGAGATCCGGGACGATGCGCCAAGTCCTTGCTTGGATGTGCAGTCCGACGAAGCGGCATCCGCTTCGTCGGACTGCGTTTTAGAAGGCGGCGGCCTGCTTGACGCGGTCGTCGGCGGCCGGGACCTTCCACTGGACGGCGCCGGGGAGGGCGTAGCCGCCCTGGCGGTGCACCGAGCCGGTGTCGGTGGCCAGCCCCTGGGTCTCCAGGGTCAGCGCGCCGACCGTCTTGGTGTTGTGGATGGCGGCCGGCTCGCCCGCGACGGCGGCGGTGGCGAGAAGGGTCAGCGCCAGGCCGGCGGCGGCGCGCGAGATGATCTGCTTGGACATCGGGTTCAGCCTCTTCGTCGTTTCTGCGGCGGGTTCCCCGTCGCTTCGTGAGGAGGAATGTGCTGATGTCGGTGCCATGAATCAAATGGGCTGATTTCATAATGCGCATCGATCACGTGCATCTTGCTCGGCTCGACCTGAATTTGCTCGTGGCGCTCGACGCGCTGCTGACGGAGCGGAGCGTGACGCGGGCGGCGGGGCGGATCGGCATCAGCCAATCGGCGATGAGCCACGCCCTGGGCCGCTTGCGCACGACCTTCTCGGACGAATTGCTGACCCGCGGGCCCGACGGCATGCGTCCGACGCCGCGGGCGCTCGCCCTGATCGAGCCGATGCAGGCGGCGCTGGCGCAGATCCAGCGGATCACCGCGCCGCCGGCCGCGTTCGATCCGGACACGGCCGACATCACCTTCACGCTGGGCATCCCGGACTCGACCGAGGTGCTCCTGATGCCGAACCTCATCGCGCATCTGCAGGCGCGGGCCCCGGGGGTGAAGCTCCTGCTGCACACGGTCGATCGCCACCGCATCCTCGACGACCTCGACAGCGGGCGGGTCGATCTCGGCATCGGCGTGTTCGAACAGGGGCAGACGCACCACAAGCGGCGCATCCTGAACAAGGAGAGCTATCTCTGCCTGTTCAACGCCGACCTCGTCGGCCTCGAGCCCCCGATCTCGCTCGACGACTACCTGCGCTTCCCCCACCTGCTCACCAGCCTCGTGGAGAGCGCCCACGGCGTGGTGGACGACGCGCTCGCCAAGATCGGCCGCAAGCGCGTCATCGCGCTGACCTCGCCGCGCTTCTCGGTGATGCCGTTCGTGGTGCGCCAAGCCCCGGTCATCGCCACGATGCATTCGCGGCTGGCGCGCTTCTTCGCCGACAGCATGGGGCTGACGGTGAGCCCCGCCCCGGTCGACCTGCCGGACGTCGCGATCTCGATGATCTGGCACGTCTCCAACGATGCCGTGCCGAGCCAGCGCTGGCTGCGCGAGACCATCGTGACGCTGCGCCGCACGATGTGACGGGGCCGGCCGGACCGTTCGGGCGTTGAGGGAAGCGATCCCCGATCGCGGCGGTCGAGCCTCGTCGCTCCCGTTCGCGAGCGCGCCGGCCGCCATGTTCGCCCCGTTCATGCGCGGCCGGCGCGTCCTCCTGCCTCGGACTCCCGGGTCACGCGGGGCACCTCTCTGCCGGCTGTTACTTTCGCGCAACAACGGCATGAATTGAATCCGATACTTTAATTATTCCAGCTCATCTTGCTCCAGGCTTCGCAGTTTTTCTCTGGCATTCCAAAGATTTGTCCTCCGATGACGGCCCAGATTGGAAGCTGTTTAAACTGACGGGATGCCAGCACGCGTCTTGCCTCATCACGCCCTCACCCTCAGGACAACGAAGAGGCGCGAGGGGCCGTGAGCGACAGGACTTGGGAGATGGGCGGAGTATCGGTCGATGCTCTTCATCGGCGAGAGGGATTGCGGCTGCAGCGCTTCCTCCTGCGCATGCTCGGCAACCCGACCGACGCCGCCGACGCGACGCAGGAGACCTACCTGCGCATGCTCTCGGCCCTGTCGCGCACCGGCGTCGAGCATCCCACGGCGCTCCTGTTCCGGATCGCCCACAACGTCGCGCTGCGCACCCGCAACCGCCACCGGCTCGAGCGGCGGCTGTTCGCGGACGAGGGCGAGGCGGATCTCGTGGACATCGTCGACGGCATGGCCCTGCCCGAGCGGCAGGCGATCGCCCGGCAGGAGCTGAGGCGCCTCGCCGCGGCCGTGGACGCTTTGCCGCCGCGCTGCCGCGAGGTGTTCCTGCTGAGCCGCTTCGAGGGTCTGGCGAACGGGGAGATCGCGGTTCGCCTCGGCGTCTCGCGCAACATGGTCGAGAAGCACATCATCAAGGCGCTGCTGCACTGCCGCCGCCGGCTCGAACATTTTTGAGGGCACAACCTCAGGAGATCGGCGCCTCGTTGATCTCAAGGACGGGAGAGCGCATCGCCGGACATGGGGCGCGAGATCCGGGGGAAGCGGCGTGGCCGGCACCGAACAGACCGACGCGGAGCGCGGCGAGAGCGACGACCCGGTCCTTGAGGAAGCCGCGGGCTGGGTCGCCCGCCTGTCCTCCGCCGACGCCACCGAGGCGGATCGGGCCGCGTTCGACGTCTGGCTTGCCGCCGATCCGGCCCATGCCGCGGCCCATGCCGAGATGGATGCCCTGTGGCGCCGGCTCGGAGAGCTGCCCGACCGCCGCCCCGAGGCGCCCAAGCAGCCCAAGAAGTCCAAGTCGACGACGGGTACGCGGCGCGGGAGGGGGCCCAGGGCCGTGACCGGTCTCGCCGCCGCCGCCCTGCTCGCGGGCGTGCTCGCCGACCGCTACGGCCTCGTCGATCGCTGGCGGGCGGATCTCTGGAGCGGCGTCGGCGACATCGCCCACGCGACCCTGCCCGACGGCAGCCGCGTCGATCTCAACACCGACACCGCCCTGGTTCTGCGCTTCACCGCGGGGGAACGCCGGATCGCGCTGCTGCGCGGCGAGGCGAGCTTCGACGTGGTGCCGGACGCGGGCCGGCCCTTCACGGTCGAGGCCGGGACCTTGAGCGCGCGGGCGGTCGGAACCCGCTTCTTCGTGCGCGCCGACGGGACCGACAGCCCGGTCGGCGTCGCGGAAGGGCGCGTCGACGTAGCGGAGGCGGGCCGCCGGGCCCTGGTCTCCGCCGGGCAAGCCGTCCACCGCGGCGAGGATTCTTCGCTCACCGCGGAAGCGGCGAACGTCGAGCGGAGCATGGCCTGGCGCGACGGCCGGCTGCTCTTCGCCGGCCAGACCCTCTCGACCGTGCTCACCGAACTCGGCCGCTACCGCCACGGCCGCATCCTCCTGCTCGACCGCCGCCTCGGCGAGCGGCGCGTGACCGGGGCGTTCGACGCCCGCGACACCGACGAGGCCCTCGACGCCATCGCCGCCACGATGGGCGCGCGCATCCGGCGCGTCTCGCCCCTCCTGGTCCTCGTCGGATCGCCCCTGTGATCCGAGCCACGGCCGAGACCTGGGGGGCGGACCACGCCGAGCGACGGAATCGAAACGATCCTCTCCCGCGATTCGAGACGCTCCTAACGAGATACTTATATCCGCGCGCCTCGAATCATCTCGCATCTATATGCGATCGGCGGCATCTTCTTGCCATCGCAGCAAGCCTTCGAGATGCGAGATGTACCACGTCCACGATCACTTGAGTCGGTGCCGCCGGGATCGGAATATCCTGTTCGCGACCCTCGGCGTCGGCTTCTACGGCGCGCTCGCGCTGACCGTCCTGTGCCACTCGGCATGGCTCTCCCTCTGGCACTGACCGTCGTCGTGCGCTCGACGACGACCGGACGGACACCCGGATCGGCTTTGTCCGACAGGCCGGCCCCATCCTGTCGGACCGAGGCACCGCGCGAGAAAAAGTCGGCGCCCGACGTCAGGAGATCGCGCCCCCGTTGATCTTGATCGGTGAGGAGCGAGAGAGCGCGAAGCGCGCCGCCCCTCGACGGATCGATGGGGCACGAACATGGCCACGAATTTGGCGTTGCGCGGCAGCAGGGTTTCACGGGGCCGGATGGCGGGGATCGCGCTGGCCGGCGTGTCGGTCGCGGTGTTGGTGCAGGCCGCCGCCGCTCAGACCGCCGCGCCCGCGCAAGCTGCCCGTGCCGCGCGGGACGGCGCCAGCGTCCGGCTGACCATCCCGAAGGGATCGCTGGAGAGCGGCCTCGTCGCCTTCACCGAGCAGGCGGGCGTCAAGCTGGTCTACCCGACCGAGTTGACCGCGACGCTGGAGACGGAGGGCCTCGACGGCACGTTCTCCCCGCTCGACGCCCTGACCAGGCTCCTGGAAGGCACCGGCCTGACCCACCGGCCGGCAGGCGCCTCGACGATCACGCTGATCAACCCGCGCTACGTCCAGTTCGGCCCCGAGCCGGTCGCCTCGGTGCGCCTCGACGAACTGAGCGTCGAGGGCGAAGGCCGGGGAACGGCGATCGTCGCCGCCGGCCTGCCGCCCCGCTCCGGCACCGTGGGGCAGCCGCCCGTCCCCTATGCCGGCGGGCAGGTCGGCACGGGCGCCCGGATCGGCATGCTCGGCAACCGCTCCGTCCTGGCGACCCCCTTCAGCGTCACCGGCTACACCGAGAAGCTGATCCGTGATCAGGAGGCGCGGTCGGTCGCCGACGTGGTGCTGAACAACCCATCCGTGCGCAGCGACGCGCCGCCGTTCAGCGAGCGCGATTCCTACTTCATCCGCGGCTTCTCGGTGACCAATCTCGACACGGCCTTCGACGGCCTGTTCTACATCGCCAACCCGCGCCGTCACTTCGTGGAAGGAATCGAGCGGGTCGAGGTTCTGCTGGGGCCGACCGCGCTCCTGAGCGGCGGCACCGGCCGCGTCGGCGGCACGATCAACCTCATCCCCAAGCGCGCCTACGACGAGCCGCTCGCCCGCCTCACCACGACCTATATCAGCGACGCGCAGATCTGGACCCACGCCGATCTCGGCCGCCGCTTCGGCCAGTTCAAGGAATGGGGCGTGCGCTTCAACGGCGCCTACCGCAACGGCGCCACGCCGCTCGACAAGAACGAGATCGAGGTCGGGGTCGCCGCGCTGGGCCTCGACTACCGCGGCGAGCGCTTCCGCGCCGCGCTCGACCTGACGCACAGCCGCCAGAACATCACCGCGCCGACGTCGCTGTTCAACGCGGCGGCCCCCAATGTCCTGATCCCGCGAAACCCGGCGAACCGCCGCAACACGGCGAGCGCCTTCGAGTACAACGACAGCGTCTACGACATGGCCGCGGGCCGGGTCGAGTACGACCTGCTCCCCGAGACGACGGTCTACGTGGCCGGCGGCATCAGCCGCTATCGCGAGGATTCCCTGAGCTCGTACTACCTGATCACCAGCCCCACGGGGCAGGCCACCAACACGCTCGCCATCGCCCCCACCGAGTTGCAGGGCATGACCGGCGAGATCGGCCTGCGCTCGAACTTCCAGACCGGGTTCCTCGGCCATCGGCTGACGGTCTCGGCCGTCGAGGTGAACAACAAGAACTTCTCGCGGGGCTACTTCCCGCCGAGCCTTCCGAGCTTCGAGACCAACATCTTCGATCCCGTCTCCCTGCCGTTCGGCTCGATCGCGACGTTCGGCTTGCCGCGCGCCAGCCAGCAGCCGCTCTTCTCCGAACTCACCGCCCGCAGCGTGGCGGTGGCCGACACCCTCTCGCTCGGCGGCGACGACCGGTTCCTGCTGACGCTCGGCGGGCGCTATCAGGAGATCGGACTGAAGAGCTACGTCACCCGTCCGGTGCCGACACAGGGGAATCTGGCGTCCAGCTACGCGGAGAGCGCCTTCAGCCCGGCCATCGCCCTGGTGGTGCGGCCCTTCGAGAACCTCTCGTTCTATGGAAACTACATCGAGGCGCTCACCGAGGGCCCCACCGCGCCGGCCCTGGCGGCCAATGCGGGGGAGATCTTCGCGCCCGTCGTCAGCCGGCAGAAGGAGATCGGCACCAAGTACGATTTCGGCACCGTCGCCGTCACGGCCGCGCTGTTCGAGATCGAGCAGCCGAACGCCTTCACCGATCCCCTCACGCGCATCTTCTCCGTCGCCGGCCTCCAGCGCAATCGCGGTGCCGAGTTCAACGTCTTCGGCGAGCCTGTCCCGGGCGTGCGGCTGCTCGGGGGCGTGACCTTCATCGATCCGCGGTTGACGAACGGGAACATCGCGCCCGGCGTGCCCAGCACGGCGTTCAACCTCTACGGCGAAGTCGACCTGCCGCCGTGGCTCGCCCCCGGCCTGACCCTGACCGGCCGGGCGATGTATACCAGCGGCGTGTATTACGATACGGGCAACACCCAGACGGTCCCGGACTGGACGCGCTTCGATGCCGGCCTGCGCTACGCCTTCGAGGGCGTGAACGGCAAGCCGGTGGTGCTGCGCGCCACCGTCCAGAACCTGTTCGACGAGCGCTACTGGGCGTCGGCCGCCCGCGGCTTCCTCGCCGTCGGCGCGCCGCGGACCTTCATCCTCTCCGCCGCGGTCGACTTCTGATGCCGTACTGGGATCGATAGGGGCCCGATGACGGCGGGAGGCGCATCGATCGCTCGACGCGGGCGGCTCTCCGTCGCCGGCCGCGTCGTGCTGGCAGCGGGCGGCGGCTACGGGCTCGCGGCGCTCGCCACCGCGCTCCTGTCGCTGGCGCTGCCGCTGGCGCGCCCCGAGGCGGTGGCCGCCGCGACGCTTCTCGGCTTCCTCCTGATGCCCGCGGTCGCCGTCGTCGTCTTCGCGGTGCGCTCGCTCCGGCGGGCGGCTCTCATCGTGGCGGGCTCGGCCCTGGTCCTCGGCGGCCTGCTGGGGCTGGCGATGCGGGGTGTCCCGTGAAGGGCGGCTTCCGCCGGTCGATGGCGTGGCTCCACACCTGGGCCGGCCTCGTGGTCGGCTGGGTGCTGTTCGCCATCTTCGTCACCGGCACCGCGAGCTACTACCGCGCCGACATCTCCCGCTGGATGCGGCCCGAGCTGGCACAAGTCCGGACGATCGCGCCTGCCGACCTGCCGGGGGCGGCCGAGCGGGCGGTCGCCTATCTCGAACGCCACGCTCCGAAGGCGAGGACCTGGTTCATCGGGATGCCGCAGCCCGAGCGGCTGCTGCTCGACCTGTTCTGGCGCACCCGCCCCGGCGAGCCGCCCGGCCACGTGCTCCTCGATCCGCATACGGGCGTCGAGGCGGCATCGCGCGACACGGAAGGCGGCGATTTCCTCTACCGCTTCCATTACGAGCTGCACATGCCGCCGCTCTGGGGGCGCTGGATCGTCGGCGCCTGCGCCATGATCATGCTGGTCGCGCTGATCTCCGGCATCGTCACCCACAAGCGCATCTTCGCCGACTTCTTCACCTTCCGCCGGGACAAGGCCCCGCGCCGCAGCTTCCTCGACGCGCATAACGTCACCGGCGTGCTGGCGCTGCCGTTCCACCTGATGATCACCTACACGGGCGTCGTGGCGCTCGCGACGTTCTACATGCCCTGGGGCGTCACCGCGGCCTACGAGGGCGACACCCGCGCCTTCTTCACCGAAGCCGGCTGGATCACGGCACCGCGCCCGCCCGCCGGCCGGCCGGCCCCTCCCGCGCCCCTCGGGCCGATGATCGCACAGGCGCTGGCCACCGTGCCGGAGCGGCTCGAACGGCTCACCGTCACGAATCACGGCGACGCCCGGGCCACGGTCGTCGCGATGTTCGAGGAGCCGCACGGGCTTGCCCACACGCCGACCCACATCGCCTTCGACGGCGCGAGCGGGGCGCTGCTGGAGATCCGCGGCGGCGACCTCAAGCCCGCGGCCAGGACCGTCTCGACCCTGATCGGCCTGCACGTGGCGCATTTCGCCGATACCGGCCTGCGGCTGCTGTTCGTCCTGTGCGGGATCATGGGCTCCGCCATGGTGGCGACCGGCCTCGTGCTGTGGTCGCTCGCCCGGCTGCCGAGGCCGAACGAGCGGCCCTTCCTCGGCCTGCGCCTCGTTCAGGCCCTCAACATCGGCAGCATCGCCGGCCTGCCCGCCGCTGTGGCCGTGTACTTCCTCGCCAACCGCCTGCTGCCGACCGACCTCGCCGGCCGTGCGGACATGGAGATCCGCGCCTTCTTCGCGGCCTGGATCGTCGCGGCCCTGCTTCCGCTGGCCCGGCCGCACCGCCGGGCCTGGAGCGACGGGCTGGCCCTCGTCGCCGTCCTGTGCCTCGCCGTCGCCGCCGCGGACGTGGCGACGGTCGAGGCGCATCCGCTGCGGCGGTGGGGGGCGGGCGAGGCGCTGTTCCTGTGGTTCGACGGGGCGATGCTCGCGCTCGCCGCTCTGTTCGCCGTCGCGGCCCGCAAGGTCTCGGCTCGCGGCCGCGGCGTTGCGGCCCCTCGGCGGAGCGAGACCGTCCTGCCCGAGAGCCGCTCTCGGCTGCGCGGGGAGCGCGCATGACGCCCTCCATCCTGATGCTCAATCTGTGCCTGGGCTTCGCGGCCCTCTCGGCACTCTGTCTCAGCCTGAACCGGCACCATGGGGAGATCGTCCGGGCGAACCCGAGCCGCCGTCGGGTCCTCCTGCTGCGCGCCGTCGGCTGGGCCGGCATCGGCCTGTCCCTGCTGGTCGCCGGGGAGGCGGAGGGATGGGGCTTCGGGCCCGTCCAATGGATCGGCACCCTGACGGGCGCCGGCCTCGGCCTCGTCCTGCTCCTGTCCTATCGCCCCCGCCTCGTCGGCTGGGCCGCCGCCGCCGCCCTCGGTCTCGCGACGACGGCGGGCGTGCTCCAGCGCCTCGCTTGACGGCCGTTCCGGCGCTGCCGGACCGACCCGTCGCGCGATCCGCACGGCGCCCCCCTCGATCAGACCTTGCAGTCGTAAAACCCCTGCCGGATCGCCGCCGGATCGAGGTTGCGGCCGATGAAGACGACGCGGGAGACGCGGGGCTCGTCGGCGCCCCATTCGCCCTGCACGTCGCCGTCGAGGATCATGTGGACGCCCTGGAAGACGAAGCGCTTGGGCTCGTCGGGGAAGGCGACGATGCCCTTGCAGCGCAGGATGTCCGGCCCCTGCACCTGGGTCAGGTTCGAGATCCAGGGCATGAACTTTTCCGGGTCCACCGGCCCGTCGATCTTCGCCGAGACCGACTGCATCTGCGCGTCGTGATGGTGATGATGCCCTTCTTCCAAAAAGTCGGGCTCGACGTCGAGGATGCGCGACAGGTCGAAGGCGTTGCGGTCGAGCACCTGATCGAGGGGAATCGCGCAGCGCTCGGTGCGGTGGACCTTGGCGTAAGGGTTGATCGCCCGGATCCGGCCTTCGACCCGGTCGAGGTCTTCCCCCGAGACGAGGTCGGACTTGTTGAGCAGGATCACGTCGGCGAAGGCGATCTGGTTCTTGGCCTCCGGCGCGTCGGCCAGCCGATCGGTCAGCCACTTGGCGTCGGCCACCGTCACCACCGCGTCGAGGCGGGCGGCGTCACCCACGTCCTGATCGACGAAGAAGGTCTGGGCGACGGGAGCCGGGTCGGCGAGGCCGGTGGTCTCGACGATGATCGCGTCGAACTTGCCGCGGCGCTTCACCAAGCCGTCCATGATGCGGATCAGGTCGCCGCGCACGGTGCAGCAGACGCAGCCGTTGTTCATCTCGAACACTTCCTCGTCGGCCCCGACCACGAGGTCGTTGTCGATGCCGATCTCGCCGAACTCGTTGACGATCACGGCGTAGCGCTTGCCGTGCGGCTCGGTGAGGATGCGGTTCAGGAGCGTCGTCTTGCCCGCCCCGAGATAGCCGGTGAGGACCGTCACCGGGATTTTTTGGGAGGCGGCAGCGAGGGGAGAGGCGTCGGACATCGGGGCGCTTGTGCTGTGAGGGGGCTTGAGGCTGTCATATTGTATCAGCGGGGCCCGATGGAAGGTCGGGGGGATTCCCGAGCGCGCTTTCCGGCGAGACGCCACCACGGCGGGAGAGGCGGGGTGCGCTGCGCGTATTTGCCCTAAGCCACCCGCAGTTTCGTTCACACTTCGGGGCCTAATTCACTTCGGACGGACTTTCGTTCGGGGCTCTCGTGCTCGTATCGGCCGGCGCTCCTGCTGCGGCCAGCTTCTTGAGAAGTCCGGCGTGCCGCTATCGGTCAACTGCAGCCCGAGGTCATGACAATGCGCTTCCTTCTCGCCGGAGCCGTCTCCCTGTCCGTGCTTGCGACGCCCGCATTCGCGCTCGGGACGGGGGACAAGATGCAGGCCTGGGCGGCGGCCTCGCCGGCCGAAAAAGACGCTCTCCTCCAGCAGCTGGATGCGTCGAGCGGCTCTTCATCCAAGGCCAGCGTGCGTTCCTGCCTCGACGATACGGCGAAAGCGCCCGGCCACTCGAATCTGTCGATCTCGGAGATCTTCAAGGCGTGCTCCGAACAGGCCGGGAAAGACAATATCTAGAGTATCGGCATAGACCGAACGTCATGCCGGATCCCGCGAGGCGAGGTCCGGCATCTAAAAATATGCATACGATCGAAGGCCGTCGTCCGGTTCATGCCGTCGATTCGACGCCCGGCCGAACCGGCCGCAACCCCGCGCTCAACGCTCCCAGCGCCTGCCCGAACCCCTCCGGCCCGGCCAGGAACCGCTCCAGCAGCAGCGCGCCCTCCAGCGTCGCCACCACCATCCGGGCGTGCGACGGCGGGTCGATCCCGGCGCGGATGCTGCCGTCGGCGACGCCCTCCGCCAGCACGGCGACGAGCCAGGCGATGTGCTTGTCGAAGAAGGCGCCGATCCGCCGCCGCAACCCGTCCGGCAGGGTCTCCAGCTCGACCGCGAGCGCCGCGCACAGGCAGCCGAGCCCCTGCTCGACCCCGCCGAGATAGAGCCGGCCATAGGCCTCGATCCGCGCCACGCCGTCCGAAGTCTCGGTCAGGATGTCGGCGAGCGCCGCGTCGTAGCGCGCGTCGTAGGCCTCGATCAGCGCGGCGGCGAGGTCTTCCTTGGTGCGGAAATGGTGGTGGATGCTGGCCTTGCGGATGCCCACCGCCTCGGCGAGGTCGGCGTAGCTGAATCCCGAATAGCCCCGGCCGCGCACCAGGATCTCGGCCTCGCTCAGGAGCGACGCGCGCGTGTCTCTCATCGTTCGTCCGCTATGAGGGCCGCTCACGGAATCGCGATGGCCCAGACTGTCTCGAACACATCATCGCACTTGACGCGGCGGAAATCTACCTACTAGATGGTTGGCAATATATCACCGGGTCATCGGGAGGAATCGGCGCATGGCGGCACGGACGTGCCAGAGAGGGGAGAGCCGGTCGTGAACGCCTTCGCGACCCGCAGGCAGGCGCTGTTCGGCGGCCTGTGCCTGTGCTGCCTGCCGACGCTCGGGCGCGCCGCCGAGTCGTTCTCCACGGACGAGGTCGCGCCCGGCATCTTCATACGCCGTGGCCCCGATGCGGAGGCGACGCCTGAGAACAACGACGCGATCGCCAATATCGGCTTCATCGTCGGCCGCGACGGGGTGCTCGTCACCGAATCCGGCGGCAGCCTCGCCGACGGGCAATGGCTGCGCGCCGAGATCGCCAAGCGCACGGACAAGCCGATCAAATACGTGATGCTGACCCACGTGCATCCCGACCACGTCTTCGGCGCCGCCGCCTTCAAGGCCGACAACCCGACCTTCGTCGGCCATGCGAGCTTGCGCGGCGCGCTCGATGCGCGCGGCGAGTTCTACCGCAAGCGGCTCGCCGATCTCCTCGGCGAGGAGCGGGCCGGCACGGTGGTCTACCCCACCATGGAGGTGAAGGACGGCGCCGAGATCGATCTCGGCGACCGCAGGCTCAAGCTCACGGCGCACGGCACGGCGCATACCAATTGCGACCTGTCGATGATCGACTCCGGCAGCGGCCTGCTGTTTCCCGCCGACCTGCTGTTCGTCGGCCGCATCCCCTCGCTCGACGGCAGCCTGATCGGCTGGCTCAAGGAGATCGAGCGGCTGAAGGGCATGGGCGCCGCGAGCGCCGTGCCGGGCCACGGCCCGACCCGCGTCGAATTCGCGCCCGCGATCAACGATCTTGCGCGTTACCTCACGACGATGCGCGACGAAACCCGTAAGGCGGTCGCCGCCGACACCCCCATCGAGACGGCGGTGCAGAGCGTGGCGCAGGGGGAGAAGGACAAGTGGGCCCTGTTCGACACCTATAACGGCCGCAACGTCACCCAGGCCTACCAAGAGCTCGAATGGGAGTGATCCCGCGGCCCCAACTCAGGAAGGAAACGACCATGAAACGCCTGCTGCTCGCCCTCAGCCTCACCCTCTCGTCCGCGGCGCTCGCCCCCGTGCCGGTCCTGGCCGGCGCGACCGACTCCGACGAGGAGCGCACCGCCCGCTGGAACGAGATCAAGAAGACGATCTTCAACGACCGAACCGTGGAGGCGAACGACAGCGCGGTGAAGATCGACGCGCCGGCGCGTGCCCTCGACGCCTCGCTGGTGCCGGTCGGCCTGACCCTCGCCGACAA
Organism: Methylorubrum rhodinum; assembly: GCF_014199935.1. Lineage (GTDB taxonomy): Bacteria > Pseudomonadota > Alphaproteobacteria > Rhizobiales > Beijerinckiaceae > Methylobacterium > Methylobacterium rhodinum. The sequence goes on along the minus strand of NZ_JACHOP010000011.1, from coordinate 57,714 downwards.
GGACAACGTCAAGGGCCTCTACTTCATCATCGACGACAACCCGTCGCCCTACGCCGCGCACTTCACCTTCGGCCCGGCCGCCGACCCGGCCGAGATCAAGCTGCGGGTGCGGGTGAACAACTACACCAACGTCCACGCCGTGGTGGAGACCAAGGACGGCAAGCTGATCGAATCGGCCAAGTTCGTGAAGGCGTCCGGCGGCTGCTCGGCCCCGATGGGCATGAGCGACGAGGAGGCCATGAAGGGCATGGGCGACATGCGCATGAAGTTCTCGGGCGACGGCCAGGGCGGCAAGCCGGTCGAGGCGACCCTGATGGTGCGCCACCCCAATTTTTCGGGGATGCAGATGAATCAGGTCACCCGCGACTATACGCCGGCCCGCTACATCGAGAAGCTCGACGTGATGCACGGCGACCAGCTCGTGTTCCAGCTCGCGGGCGACATCTCGATCGCGTCGAACCCGGTGATCAACTTCGGGATCAAGCCCGACGGCAAGGGCCCGGTGAAGGTCATGGCCTCGGACAACCAGGGCGGACGCTGGGAGCACAGCTTCGCGCTGCCCTCGGCGAGCAACTGACGCCATGCGGGCGCTCGCCAGAACCGCCGCCCTGGCTGCTCTCGGGCTGATGCTCGGGGCGGCCGGGCCGGCGGACTCGCCGGTGAACGTGCCGGAGCCCGACGGGCTCTATACCGGCCCCTCGCACGGCTACACGCCCGCGACCCTCAAGGGCGCGACCGTGCTCGACCTCAAGGGCCTTGAGGCGTTGCTGCCGGAGAAGCCCGTGCTGCTCGACGTGGTGCTGGCCGACCGCAAGCCCGCGGGCTTCCCGGCCAGCCGCCCCTGGCTGCCGACCCACCGCTCGCTGCCCGACGCCGTCTGGCTGCCGGGGGCAGGCGAGGCGCCGCTCAAGCCCGCGCAGGAAGAGGTTTTTCTGGCCCGCGTCGCCGCGCTCACCGGCGGCGACAAGGGCAGACCCGTCGTCACCTTCTGCCGGCCGGAATGCTGGGGCAGCTGGAACGCCGGCAAGCGGCTGGTGGCGGCGGGCTACACCCGTGTCCACTGGTTCCCCCTCGGCGTCGAGGGCTGGCAGGACGACCACGACACCGCGGCGGTCAAGCCCGATCCGCAATGGGTCGCGGCGAGCGGCACGCCCGAGCGCTAGGTTTTTCGAGGATCCTTCGATGATGCCGACCCGCCGCCACGCGCTCGCCTTCGCCGCCCTCGTGATGCTCGCCGGCACGGCCCGCGCCGCAGCACCCGTGCCGTTCGACGCCTCCGCCTTCGAGGCGGCGCAGGGCGAGGGCCGGCCGATCCTCGTGCAGATCTCGGCGCCCTGGTGCCCGATCTGCAAGACGCAGAAGCCGATCCTGGCCACGCTCTCCGCCGAGCCGCGGTTCAAGGATCTGGCGGTCTTCACCATCGACTTCGACAGTCAGCGCGATCTCGTGCGCCGATTCGAGGCCAGGATGCAGAGCACGCTGATCGTCTACAAGGGCAAGACCGAGGTCGGCCGCTCGGTGGGCGAGACGCAACCGGAGTGGATCGAGCAGCTTCTGGAGAAGGCGCTCTGAGCCGGCGCCACCCGGATTTGTCACATTTTCGACAAACTTCCGGCAAAGCTCGAAATTCAAGCAATTTCAAACCCCTTGTGACAGGTTCGGGGAGTTGACACCGGGCCGGATGTGGCGGAAAAACGGCGCGCCCGGAGGCGGTCCGAAGTCTAGGGAGGAAACGCCCGAAAACGGGCGACGCGGGGCGGCAAACGCCACCGCAACAGGAGGCCGGTGCCTCCGGGCCACATTTGAAACCCCTCGAGACGTGATCGCCCGAGCGGGCGAGCCGGAACCGGTTTATAGGCTCTGCATCGAGATGCCGGCTTTCGCCCGGCGACCCGGAATGCCAGCCTTCGGATCGGTACCCATGTCGCAGCACGTCCAGTCCCGTCGCCTCAGGGCGGTCGACCTGGCCAAGCGCAAGGCGGAGGGGCGCAAGATCATCGCGCTGACCGCCTACCATGCCCACACGGCCGGCATCCTCGACGCCTATTGCGACTTCATCCTCGTGGGCGACTCGCTGGGCATGGTGATGCACGGCATGGAATCGACCCTGCCGGTGACGCTGGAGATGATGATCGTCCAGGCCCAGGCCGTGATGCGGGGCACGTCGCGCTCGCTCGTCGTCGTCGACATGCCGTTCGGCTCCTACGAGGCGAGCCGCGAGCAGGCCTTCCTCAGCGCCGCCCGCGTGCTGAAGGAGACCGGCGCCGGGGCGATCAAGCTGGAGGGCGGGGCGCGCTTCGCCGACACCGTCGCCTTCCTGACCGAGCGCGGCGTGCCGGTGATGGGCCATATCGGCCTCACCCCGCAATCGGTGAACACGATGGGCGGCTTCAAGGTCCAGGGCCACGGCGCGGGCGACGAGGCCCGCCTGATTTCTGATGCCCGCGCGATCAGCGACGCGGGCGCCTTCGCCATCGTGCTGGAGGGCATCGTCGAGCCGGTGGCCCGCGCCATCGCGACCGACCCGGCCGTGACGGCGGCCACCATCGGCATCGGCGCCACCAGCGCCTGCGACGGCCAGATCCTCGTGCTGGAGGACATGCTCGGCCTGAGCGAGCGCGCCCCGAAATTCGTCAAGGGCTACGGGTCGCTGCGCGCCCATATCGAGGGCGCCGTGCGGCTCTACGCCGAAGAGGTCCGCGAGGGCCGCTTCCCGGCCGACGAGCACACCTACGCGCCGCGATGAGCTGGATGCGCCTCGGCGTGACCGGCCTCCTCGGCGCGCTCGCCGGGATGGTGCTGTTCCCGCGTCCCGCGCGGGGCAAGGCAAACGATGGGGGCGTCCGGGCCGATCCGCCCGCGGGAGCGCCCGATCGCAGGCCGCCGGGCGGCTGAGCGCGATCCCGTTTGCGGGCGGCAGGCCGATCGGTCGCAAGCCCCGGCTTCGGGGCACGCTTCTCCCAGAGCATCGGCCCGAAAGGTGGGAACCGGCTTTCGGAAAAAGCCGATTCGGCACAACAACATAGAGAATCGTCCTGGATCCGAGATCTAGGACGATTCTCTATGCCCGTGAACTCGGCTACAACCCAGACATGACGACGCCCGCGCGCCCGGCTCCGGCTTTCGCCGGGCCGATCATCCTGTTCGATGCCCAGTGCGTGCTGTGCTCGGCCAATGCCCGGTTCGTCCTCGAACACGACCGTGCGGCGCGGTTCCGCCTCGCCTCCATGCAGGGCGCGGTCGGCCAGTCCCTCTATCGCCGCCACGGCATGGACCCGAACGATCCCGTGAGCCTGCTCGTGGTGGAGGGGGACCGGATGCGCCGGGACAGCGACGCGGTGTTGCGCATCTACGAGGGGCTCGGCTTCCCCTGGCGGCTCGCCGGACTCCTCCGGATCGTCCCGGCGGCCTTACGCGATCCGGTCTACCGCCTCGTCGCGCGCAACCGCTACCGCCTGTTCGGCCGGCGCGACACCTGCTGGATGGCGCCCGAACATTACCGAGACCGCATCCTGTGAGCGCCCGGCGATGAAGGTCCTGATCCTCGGCGGCTACGGGGTGTTCGGCGGGCGGCTCGTCCGGCTGCTGCAGGATCTGACCGATCTCGAACTCGTCGTCGGCGGCCGCAGCCTCGCGCGGGCGCAAGCGTTTTGCCAAGGCTTCTGCGCCGAGTATCGCGGTGCGGCGCGGGTCGTGCCGCTCGCCCTCGACCGGGCGGACATCGCGCAGGCGCTCCGTGACGAGCGGCCGGACCTCGTGGTCGATGCCTCGGGCCCGTTCCAGGATTATGGCGCCGAGCCCTACCGCGTGATCGAGGCCTGCATCGCGGCGGGCGTCGATTACCTCGACTTCGCCGACGGGGCGGATTTCGTGTTCGGCGTCGCCCGCTTCGACGAACGGGCGAAGGCGGCGGGCGTCGTCGTCCTGTCCGGCGTCAGCAGCTTCCCGGTGCTGACCGCCGCCGTCCTGCGCAAGCTGGCGGCGACAATGGAAATCCACGCCGTCGAGGGCGGCATCGCGCCCTCGCCCTATGCCGGGATCGGCCTCAACGTGATGCGCGCCGTCGTCGGCTATGCCGGCGGCCCGGTGACGCTGCGGCGCGGCGGCCGGACGGTCGAGGCCTCCGGCCTGACCGAGAGCCGCCGCTTCACCGTCGCGGTGCCGGGGCGTCTGCCCCTGGCCAACCTGCACTTCTCCCTGGTCGACGTGCCGGACCTGCGGGTTCTCCCGCCCGAGCACCCGGCGATGACCGACATCTGGGTGGGGGCCGGGCCGGTGCCGGAGGTGCTGCACCGGGTGCTCAACCTCCTGGCCAAGGCGCGGGCGCGGTTCGGGCTGCCGGCGCTCACGCCGTTCTCGACGCTGTTCTACGCCGTGCTGAACCGGATGCGCTTCGGCGAGCATCGCGGCGGCATGATCGTGTCCGCGCGCGGCCGTGCCGACGGGCGCGACGTGGTGCGAAGCTGGCATCTCCTGGCCGAGGGCGACGACGGCCCGCTGATCCCGTCGATGGCGATCGAGGCGCTGATCCGGAAGCGGCTCCGCGGCGAGCGGCCCGCCCCCGGCGCCCGCTCGGCGGTGCGCGCCCTGGAACTGGAGGATTACGAGGCCCTGTTCGCGCGCCGCGCCATCGTCTTCGGCTTCCGGGACGATGCGGGCGGCGGCCCGATCTACCGCGACATCCTCGGCCCCGCTTTCGATGCGCTGCCGGCCCCGGTCCGCGCCCTCCACGACGAGGCCGGGCCCCGTCGCTGGAGCGGTACGGCGAGCGTCCGGCGGGGGAGGGGGCTCGTCGCCCGCCTCCTCTGCGCGATGGTCGGCTTCCCGGACGCGGCCGAGAGCGTCCCCGTCACGGTCGCGTTCACGCCGGAGCCGGGGGCCGAGCGCTGGACCCGGACCATCGGCGGCAAAAACTTCGCCTCGGTGCAGTCGGTCGGCACGGGCCGGGACCGCCACCTGCTGGTGGAGCGGTTCGGCCCCGCCGCCTTCTCGCTCGCCCTCGTCCGCGACGGGGCGCGGCTGCTCTTCGTGCCCCGGCGCTGGTCGTTCCTCGGCGTGCCGATGCCGCGCGTCCTGCTGCCGGGGGGCGAGAGCTTCGAGACACAGGCCGGCGGGCGCTTCGCCTTCGACGTCACGGTGCGCGTGCCCCTGGTCGGGTTGCTCGTCGCCTATCGCGGCACGCTGGAGCCCGAGGCGAGACCGGGCATGGACCGCCCGTTCGATCCCGGCTTGCGGGAGCCGGCGCCGTCTGCGCAGGATCGGCGACCCTCGACGGGATTCCCGGTCATGATGCGCGCGGCCCATCTCCTCCTCGCTGCCGGCTTCGCCGCCCTCCCGGCCGGCGCCGTCCTCGCTCAGGGCGGGGCGTTCATCGAGGTTCCGGCCTTCACCCAGCGCCCGCTCACGCCCTCGCTCACCTGTGCGGCGGTGCGTTCCCTCGTGGCGCGCCGGGGCCACGTCGTGCTGGCCTCGAGCCCGACCGCCTACGAGACGGTGCATTACGAGAGCGGCGCCTGCCAGAACGAGGTCACCGCCGCCCCGGCCTTCGAGCCGACCCTCGACGAGCCCTATTGCTTCGCCGGCTATCGCTGCGTCCAGCGCAACAACGGCGAGAACTCGGTGCGGTAGCGGCACGCCGGTATCCACAGGCTTCCGCCGGCCCAGCCTCGACCCGCGGAACGGCGCCGTGCGAGCCTTCCGCTCGTGCCCGTATCCCAGAAGATCTCGAAGCAGACCCTCGCCGACCTCGTCCTCGCCGCCGGCTCCGTGCCCGAGCGCGCGGCGATCGCCGCCTTCCTGCGCGACGAGGCCACCGCCTTCGCCAGCAACCCGTTCGCCGCCACCAAGGCCGGATCGGCCCGTCATACGTGGAGCGGGCAGGCCTTCGAGTTTCGCGTGATGGGCGTCGCCGCCGCCGGGCTGCCCGGCTTGCTTGAAGCGGTGGCCGCGCTGCCGCCGGCCGAGCCACTGGTGCAGGAAATCGTTCGCAGCGGCCCGCATACCTGCTGCGTCCTGCTCGATTCCGGGCGGACGCGCGTCGTCGGCGCCGTGCTCTACGCCAAGCCCGGCATCCCGCTGCCCGATTTTTCCCCGGCCGTGCCCCCGGCACCGCCCGCCCGTCCGGCCCGGCGCGCTCGGGTCCCGGCGGCGCAGCTCGACCTCTTCGCCTGAGCGGACCGCCGTTCACGGCGACGTGCGGGCGGGCGCGCAAGTGCCGCCTCCCGCATCGAAACGGTTTCCGATAGGCTCGCGCTCACGATCCGGTCCGGCGGGACGCGATGCGGCGCCTTCTCAAGTTCCTCCACACCATGGGGGCCATCGGGCTCATGGGGGCGATGGCCGCCCTGCTCGTGCTGCTCGGGCGCGCCCCGTCGCCCACCGCGATCGAGGGCTATGCCCTGATCCGCGGCGCCATGGGGGCGGTGGCGACGTGGCTGTTCCTCCCCTCGCTGGCGCTGACTTTGCTCGCCGGCCTGCTCTCGATCGCGCAGCGCGCCTTCCACAATGCAGGCTGGGCCTGGGCCAAGCTCGCCACCGGCGTCGTGATGTTCGAGTGGGGCTTCGTCGGCGTGCAGGGGCCGATGCAGGAGGAGGCGCGCCTCAGCGCCGAGGCGCTCGCGGGCCGCATCAACCCGGCGAGCCTCGGCCAGGACCTCGGCTCGGAGCGCGGCACGCTCTGGGTGCTGCTGTTCATCGCCACCCTCAACGTCGTGTTCGGCATCTGGCGCCCGCGATTGATCCGGCGCCCGCAGCCCGCAAGCTGAACCGAGTGGTCAAGGCAACATCCTGGTCGGTCAAAGCAATTTATGTTAAAATCCGAGTGAAACTCTCCTTTAATCGGTCACCCTCATAGCTGTGCGCAAACATTGCGTGGGGTTGAACGGTGATCTCGAGTCGGAAAGTGGTGGCCGCCGTCTTCGGGCTGTGCTCGCTCGTCGCTTCTGAGGCGCAGGCCGGGGAACGTGTGCTGCGGCTCGGCTATCTGTTCTCGCAGACATCGCAGCTCGGGGCCGGCGCCGAGCGCTTCGCCACCGAGGTCGCCGCGCGCACGGGCGGCGCGGTCCGGGTCGAGCCCTATCCCAACGGCACCGTCGGCGGCGAGGTCGAGATGGTGGAGGAACTGCGCGCCGGCCATCTCGACATGGCCTTCATCACCAGCGCGCCCTTCGCCGGCATCCTGCCCGAATTCGGCGTGTTCGACATCCCGTTCCTGTTCCGCAACGCGGCCCACGCCCACGCGGTCTTCGACGGGCCGATCGGCCGCGACTACCTGCAGAAATTCTCGGCCAAGGGGCTGGTGGCGCTCGCCTGGGGCGAGAACGGCATGCGCCACATCACCAACGCCAAGCGCCCCATCGCCGGCCCGGAAGACCTGAAGGGCCTGTCGATGCGGGTGCCGCAATCCGAGATCATGCTGACGGGTTTCCGCAGCCTCGGGGTGAAGGCCGAGCCGCTGGCCTTCCCGGCGCTCTACGGCGCCCTGCAATCGGGCCAGTTCGACGGCCAGGAGAACCCGATCGCGGTCATCACCGCCTCGCATTTCGCGAAGGTCCAGCGGCACCTGACGCTCTCCGGCCACGTCTATTCCTGGGCCGCGCTCGTCATGTCGCGATCCGCCTGGGACGCGCTCACCGAGGACGAGCGCGCGGCCTTCACGCAAGCCGCGCGGCTCGGCGGACAGGTCTCCCGCGAGGTCGCCGGCAAGGCCGAGCGCGAGGGCGTCGAGGCCCTGCGCAAATCCGGCATGAGCGTGGTGGCCACGATCGACCGCGCCGCGTTCGAGCGGAGCCTGGAGGCCGCGAGCGCGGGCTTCAGCAAGACCTTCGGTGCCGAGACCATCCGGCAGATCAAGTCCGTCCAGTAAGGCGCCCCGACGTGCTCAGCTCCGCTCTCCGCCTCGACCGTCTCACGGTCGCGCAGCGCATCCTGGCCGGCTTCGGCGTCGTGCTGCTGCTGCTCCTCGCCTCCGCCGCGCTCACCTTCCGCGGCGTCGGTGCCGTCAACGGCGCGATCGACGACGCCAACACCCGCGTCGAGGCCGCGGAGCGGGCCGGCCGCTTCGACCGGGAGCTGAACGCCACCCGCCGCCTCGTCCTCAACTACACCCGCACCGAGCAGGGCGAGATGCTGGCCGAGCTGAAGGCCGGGCTCGCCGGCCTCGCCGAGGCCGGCAAGACACAGCCCGAGGCGCGGGCGCAGGTCGAGGCCTACGTCGCCGGCACCGAGCGGCTGATCGTGGCGATCCAGGCGCGCAAGACCGCGCAGGCCGCCCTCGCCAAGCACGGCGCGGCGCTCTCCAATGCCGGCTACGCGATGGCGACGACGGCCTCCGCCGCGCCGGCACTCGCGGCGGCCGCCTTCCGCGCCGACCGCGCCCTGCAGAGCGCGCTGGCCGCGATCCACCTCTTCCGCGGCAGCGCCAACCCGGCCGATGCCGGCACCGCCCGCATGGAGTTTCTTCGCTACGGCCGCGAGCTTGAGGCTCTGGCCCGGCTCGACGCCGCGGCCACGCTCCGCGCGCCGCTGGCGGCGATCCAGGGCCGGCTCCCGGCCTTCACGGCGGCGCTCGACGGCGTGCTCGACGGGGCGGGCGCGATCGATGCGGCGTTCCAGGCCTTGCGGCAGACCGGCGACGGCCTGGTCGCCGCCAGCACCACGGCCCGCGAGGCCTCGCTCGCCGAGCAGCGCCGCATCATGGCCGCGATGACGGCCGACGCCCACGATCTCCAACGCAACGTCGCCCTCGTCGGCCTCCTTGCGCTCCTCGTCGGCGGCGTCCTGGCGTGGCGGGTCGGTCGCGGCGTCGCCCGGCCGGTGACGGCGCTGACCGGCGCGATGGGGCGGCTCGCCTCCGGCGACACCGAGGCCGCCGTGCCGGGCGCGGAGCGCCGCGACGAGATCGGCGCCATGGCGCGCGCCGTGCAGGTGTTCAAGGACGCGCTCATCGCCAAGCGCGCGGCCGATGCCGCCGCCGCTACCGAGGCCGCGGCCAAGGCCGAGCGGGCCGCCCGGCTCGATGCCCTGGCTCAGGGCTTCGAGGCCAACGTCTCGGTGCTGACGCAGGGACTCGCGGGCGCGGCGACCGAGATGGAGGCCACTGCCCGCGCCATGGCCGGCACCGCCGACGAGACCGAGCGGCAATCCGGCACCGCCATGCGCGCGGCGGAGGAAACCTCGGCCAACGTCCAGACCGTGGCGGCGGCGAGCGAGGAGATGTCCGCCTCGATCCGCGAGATCGCAGGCCAGGCCGGCCAATCGGCCCGTATCGCGCGCCAAGCCTCCGAGGAGGCGCAGCGCACCGACGGGCTGGTGCGCCAGCTCGCGGCCTCGGCCGAGCGGATCGATACCGTGGTGGCGCTCATCAACACCATCGCGGGCCAGACCAATCTTCTGGCGCTGAACGCCACCATCGAGGCGGCCCGCGCCGGCGAGGCGGGCCGCGGGTTCGCGGTGGTGGCCGGCGAGGTGAAGGATCTGGCCGGCCAGACCACGCGCGCCACCGGCGAGATCGCCGGGCAGATCGGCGCGATCCAGGACGCCAGCCGCCAATCGGTCGAGGCGATCCGCACCATCGGCGCGACGATTACCGAGATGGCCGCCGCCTCGAACGCCATCGCCGCCGCCATGGAGCAGCAGGGCGCGGCGACCCACGAGATCGCCCGCACCGTGCAGCAGGCGGCCAGCGGCACCGGCGAAGTCGCCCAGAGCATCGCCGACGTGCGCGGCGGCGCGGGCTCGACCGGCGCGGCGGCGGCCCAGGTGCTCGCGGCCGCGCAGGAGCTGTCGCGCCATTCCGAGAGCCTGCGCCGCGAGGTCGGCGGGTTCCTGGAGGGGGTGAAGGCGGCTTGAGGAGCATTTCCCCTCCCCCTTGCGGAGAGGGGTAGGGGTGGGGGTCGGGCAGAAAGCACCGTCTCCGCTCAATCCTGCACCACCCCCACCTCCGGCTCCTCCCCGCAAGGGGGAGGAGAGGCCAGCGAGCCCCGCGCCGCGCCCCGGCCTCCCCCGCCGCGATTGCGCTCGCGGGCGAAAGCGTGACCGCCTAGAAGCCTCCCGTGGCGGCCGGAGCGCCGCCGGGGTGAGAGGCCCATGACCATCGATCTGCAGACGGCGCCGGCGAGCCCGCGACCCGGCGCCCGGCTCGTGCCGCCGGTGCCCGTGCCGCCGGAGCGGGAGCTGTCGACGCTGCGCTTCGTCGCCGCGATGCGCACCAACGGCATCGGCTGCTGGCCGGCCTCGGCCTACGAGGCGCCGCTCCGGCGGCGGCGCGTGTTCGGCAAGGTGCGGCTCACGGTCAGCGACCCGGAGGCGGTGCGCCGCGTGCTGGTGGAGAATGCCGGCAACTACGCCCGCACCGCGATCTCGATCCGCATGCTGCGGCCGATGCTCGGCGACGGCCTGCTCATCAGCGAGGGCGCGGCGTGGCGCCATCAGCGCCGGGCGCTCAGTCCCGCCTTCACCCCGCGGGCGGTGGAGACGCTGGTGCCGCACATCGTCTCGGCGACCGACGAGGCGGTCGCCGCCCTCGAAGGCCCGGCGGCTGCCGGGCCGGTCGATCTGTTCGGCGCGCTCCAGCACCTCGCCCTGGAGATCGCCGGGCGCACCATGTTCTCGGTCGGTATGGCCCGCCACGGGCAGCGATTGCGCGGCTTTCTCAGCTCCTATTCCGAGCGGCTCGGGCGCCCGCACCTCAGTGATGCGCTGGTGCCCCTGCGCTTCGCCACGCCGCTCGACCGGGCGCGTGCCCGGTTCCGGCGCGACTGGGTCGCCTTCTTGGATACCGTGATCGCCGACCGCGCCACGGAGCGCGACGGCCGCCCGCGCGACCTGCTCGACCACCTGCGCGCCGCCCGCGACCCGGAAACCGGCCGCAGCTTCACGGCGGAGGAATTGCGCGATCAGGTCGCCACCATGATCCTGGCCGGGCACGAGACCACGGCGCTAACCCTGCTCTGGGCCTGCACCTTGCTCGCTCTCGACCCGGACACGCAGGAGCGGGTCGCCGCCGAGGCGGACTTGGCGGAAAAGCCCTACACCCGCGCGGTGATCGACGAGACCCTGCGGCTCTATCCGCCGGCCTACATCATCGCCCGCTCGGCGCTCGGGCCGGACGTGCTGGCGGGCCAGCCGGTCGCCCGCGGCGACAGCGTGACGATCTCGCCCTGGCTGCTACACCGCCATCGCCGCCTGTGGCGCGATCCCGACGCGTTCGATCCCGGCCGCTTCCTGCCCGGCGCCGCGCCCGTGCCGCGCTTCGCCTACATGCCGTTCGGCGCGGGCCCCCGCATCTGCATCGGCGCCGCCTTCGCGCTCACCGAGGCGACGCTGGCGCTGAGCCGCCTCGTCGGCCGCTTCCGCATCGCGCGGGCGGACGACCGCCCGGTCCTGCCGGCCGCCGTGGTGACGACCCAGCCCGACCACGCGCCGGCCTTCCGGCTGACGCTGCGCTGATCCGAGGTTTCGAAAGGACCCAAGTCCTTTCGCGGGTCCAGGGCAGAGCCCTGGAGATCTTCAGGGCTCTGCCCTGAAAACCCGCCGAAGGGCTTGCCCTTCGGAATCCCGTGCCTTTGCGCTCAGGCGGTGGCGCGCTTCTTGGCGGCCTTCGGGGTCTCGACCGGGAACTCGATGTCGACGCCCAGCGTCGACACGCCCTCGCCCCGCTCCAGCGTGATCTGCACCTTGTCGCGCTCGACCTCGATATGCTTGGCGATCACGGCGAGGATTTCCTCGCGCAATGTGATCACCAGATCGGGGCGGCTCGTCTCCGAGCGCTCGTGCGCCAGGATGAGCTGCAGGCGCTCGCGGGCGACGGAGCCGGAGCCCCGTGGCTTGAGGAAGGTCAGGACACTCATGCGGCCCTCCGGGTGAACAGCTTGTTGATCAGGGACTTGCGATCGGTCGGGATCGACATCGGCACGGTCTCGCCCCTCAGGCGGCGCACCGCGTCGGCATAGGCGCGGGCCGGGGCGCAGAGCGGGTTGTTGAGCGTCACCGGGCAGCCGAGGTTCGACGCGCGCAGGACTTCCAGGCTCTCCGGGATGATGGCGAGCAGCGGGATCGAGAGGATCTCCAGCACGTCGTCGACCTTCAGCATGTCGCCGCGGTCGGCCCGGGCCGGGTCGAAGCGGGTCAGGATCAGGTGCTTCTCGATGGAATCGCCCTTCTCGGCGCGCACGGTCTTGGAATCGAGCAGGCCGATGATCCGGTCCGAGTCGCGCACCGAGGAGACTTCCGGGTTCGTCACCACCACGGCGACATCCGCGTGGCGCATGGCGAGCTGGGCGCCGCGCTCGATGCCGGCGGGGCTGTCGCAGACGATCCAGTCGAACTTTTCGCGGAGTTCGCCCATCACCCGCTCGACGCCCTCGTCGGTGAGCGCGTCCTTGTCGCGGGTCTGCGAGGCCGGCAGCAGCGAGAGGTTTTCCAGGCGCTTGTCGCGGATCAGCGCCTGCGGCAGCTTGGCGTCGCCGTTGGTGACGTTGATCAGGTCGTAGACCACGCGGCGCTCGGCGCCCATGATCAGGTCGAGGTTGCGCAGGCCGACGTCGAAATCGACCACGCAGACCTTCTCGCCGGCCTGGGCCAGCGCCGCGCCGAGCGCCGCCGTCGTGGTGGTCTTGCCGACGCCGCCCTTGCCGGACGTGACACAAAGAACCTTGGCCATACTGTTTCCCCTTAACCCAAGGCTGCGATTCGGATCGCGCCGCCGTCGGACCAGATCTGGACCGCTTGACCGCGCAGGTGATTGCCCATGTCCTCGGCCGTGCGGACGAGGCGGTCGATGCCGAGAAGCTCGGGCTCGAACTTGCGGCAGTAGATGCGGGCGCGCGGGTTCCTGGCGGCGCCGGCGATGGCCCGGCCGCGGAGCGCCCCGTAGACGTGGATGGAGCCGCCCGCGAGGATCTCGGCGCCCGAGGACACCGAGCCCATCACGGTCACGTCGCCTTCCGGGTGGACGATGCTCTGCCCCGAGCGTACCGAGCCCTCGATGGTGAGGGAGGAGAGCGCGGGCTTCTCTTCCGGAGCGGCCGGCGCCTCCAGGGTGTCGCCCTGCGGGCGGCCCCCGACGAGGCGCGGCGGCAGGTTTTCGGGGAGCGCGGCGTCCGCGCCCTCGATGCCGAGGATGCGCAGGCGCCTTGTGCTCAGTTCGGCGATCAGGCTCTCCAGCTCGCTCGCCGTGGGTGTGAGCCCCGCGACGTCGAGGATCACGGCCTTGTCGTCGAACAGCGTCGGGTCGCGCTTCAGGGCGCCGTCCAGGAGGACGAGCCAGTCCGCGGCCGGGCCTTGCGGCGCCAGCGAGACGGCACGGAACACGCGGCCTCGCAGGGGCAGTGAAGGCTTCGGCAGTGAAGGCTTGGGCAGTTCGGGATGGGGTGGAGCGGGGCTGGTCACGGGCGTTGACGTTTCCTTACCGACACGCCCATTGATCGTCGGTAAGGTTACCGGTCGGTTAATTTTCTCAACGTTCCCGGCAAATCTTGCCGGGCCGGTCATTTTTGCCGACCCCCGCCCCGAACCGAAAGATCGCTGGCCCGCCAGGGCGTTGGCCGGTCGGGCCGCGCGTGCGGCCGCGCCGGCCCAAAGGTTAAGCCGCCTTGGCCCGCCGGATCAGCCGATCCTGTGATCGCGGCGATCTCGGGCGTGATTCGCTCGCGCATCGCCCGGACGGTGGGACGCGGCTTTCGGACGAGGCCGATGCGCGCGAACTCAGATCAGCCCGCGCTGAACCTTCGCCTTGAGGCGGCGATCCTGGAAGGTCACCGTCACCGAACCGGCGAGGCTCGGCGGTGACCAGACATGGACCTCGAAGGTGCCGATCCCCTCGATCGCGGCGGCGCTGTCGAGGCGCCCGCGGCAGCCGAACACCCCCTCGACCTCGTTCGGCGACATGCCGGCGCGGATGCGCTCGAACCGCTCCCGCGTGACCACGCAGGCCACGACCGGCGCTTCGGGGACAGCGGCGGCGCGGTGGAACGCCGACCCGATGCCGGGCGCTGCCGATCCGGGGGCGAAGGCGACGCGCAGGGCCTCCCGGCGCGGCGCGGCGGCCTCCGCCGGTCCGAGCGCCGGTGCCGCGCGGGCGAGCGAGGCTTCGGCCGGGGCGCGCTCCGGGGAGAAGGGGCGCCGGCCCTCGTCCGGCGCAGAGACCGACGCCGGGGCGGGGCGGGAGGCATCCACCGGCACGAAGGCCGGACCCTGGCCGCGGCGACCCGATCGCGGCGCTGCGCCCGGTCCGCCCCCGGCCTCTGGCGGGGCGTCGGCGCGCAGGCCGGACGGGGCGGAGCCTTCGGGAATTGCCGAGGGCTGCGCGCTCAGCACGATCGCCCGGCGCATCGCCTGGGCGAGGTAGTCGAGCCGCTCGGCGAGGCGGCGTTCGCCGTCCTCGGCAGGGCGCGGCCGCGGCCGCAGCGCCTCGCAGGCCCGGATGACCGCGAGCAGGTCCTGGATGTCCTCCGCGGTCCATTCGGCGGCGAGCTTGCCGAACAGGGCGAGCGAACCCGGCTCGCCCTCCGCGCGCCCGCGCTCGAACGCGACGAGTTCCCGCTCCACCAGGGCGCGGCTCCTCGGGCAGCCGCCGTGATCCGCCACGTAATCGTTGAGCCGTGCGCGAAAGCCGTCTTCGGCCGCCGCGGGGAGGGGCAGGAGGGTGATGAGGGCCGTCAGAACTACTACGCGCATGGCCGACGCCTCCGGGATTCCGGGGCGTCCAGCAGGCGCCCGATCCCGTGAAGCGGCGGTTCAGCGAATGCCGAGAATCCGAGCGATCCGCGCGAAAAGCCGTGGACGGCGGATCTGCTCAGTCGAGGGCCGAGACCACGATGGCGTCGCCGTCGAGCCGGGCCTGCACGGCCTGACCGCGCCCCGTGCCGCCGAGATCGTCGGCGGTCTTGTAGAGGCCGTCGATGGCGATGAGTTCCGGCTCGAACTTGCGGCACAGGATGCGGGCGTTGGAATCGCCCACCGCGCCCGCGATGGCCCGCCCGCGCAACGCCCCGTAGATGTGGATCGAGCCGCCCGCGATCACCTCGGCCCCGGAGGCGACCGAGCCCATCACGGTGACGTCGCCGTCGAGATGCTGGATCACCTGCCCCGAGCGCACCGGCGCGTCGAGCACGAAGGAGCGCGGCCGGGGCGGGGCCGGCATCGACGCGGCCTGCGCCGGCGCCTGGGCTGCGGAGGGGGCGGCGGGCGCCTCGGCCCCCGGCTCCGGCGCGGAAAAATCGTCGATCGGCTTGCCGCCGACCAGCGGCGGCGGGAAGCCCGGCCCGAGCGAGGTCGGGCCGATGCCCTCGATGCCCAGAATCGTGATCGAGCGCTTGTTCAGCTCGGCGCAGAGGTCGAGCAGGTCCGAGCGGTCGAAGGACAGGCCGGTCACGTCGAGGATGATGGCGCGCACCGCGAAGAAGGCAGGCGCGCGCTGCTTCAGGGCGTCGAGCTCGGCCAGCCACTGATCGACCGGCGGCACGGGGGCCAGCACCATCGCCAGGAACGAGCGGCCGCGGAAGCGGATCGGGGGACGGGCGGTCACGGGAAGGGCCGGAACGGACGGGTCATGCCGGAGAGCTTATGGCAGATCGCGACGGCATCCGCCCAGGGGCGCGGGCTCCTCAACAGCATTCATCCGCATCGCTGCGAGGCGCAGGCCGCGCCCTCGGCCGCCCGGATCGCTGCGACGTCGCCGCCGAAGACCTGCGCCAGGGCGCGCAGGCGCGCCTTGTCGGCCTCCACCGTGAGCGCCGCCTCGGCCCGTTCCAGCGCCAGGCGCGACTGGTGCCGCACCGCCGCCCGGAACGCCGGATCGCCCATGCGGCTGAGCGCCGAGAGCCCCTTCTGGATGCGCAGTTGCACCTCGATCAGCCCGGCGGCGTCGCGGCCCATCACCATGAAGGCGTCTTCCAGGAGGTCGGCCGCGGCGAGCGGCGGGATGTGGACGCGGGGATGGACCGGCGCGTCGTCCGGCGGGGCGGCGCTCTCGCGCGCCCACAGGCTCAGGAGCCGGATCGAGCGGCCGACGACGTCGATGGCGGTGCCGGAATCGTTCACCGCGGGGGACATGGCGCGGGAGCCGATCTCGCTCAGCACGGCGAGGCCGAAGCGCGGGTCCTGATCGAACGAGCGCTCGTCGCCGATCGAGAAGACGCAGGCGACCTCCCGGGCGAGGGCGTCGCGGTCGGCCTCCGTCTCCGATGGCCCGATCCAGGCGACCGGCCTCTCCGGATAGGTGAAGGCTCCCGGCGTCGCCCGGACGAAGACCTCCATGCCATGCGCCTCGCAGAGCTTCGACAGGGCCGGCATGTCGATGTGCTGGACGTAGCCGATCGCCTCCGGGCTCACCGGGACGGCGTCGGCCGGGATGGCGCCCTCGTCGCGCAAGGGGCGCCCGCCCAGATAGGGCGCGCGCAGGCGCGCCTCGATCGCCTTGCGGGCGGCGGCCTCGACCCGGCCGGTGGTCTCGCCGACGCGGCCGAGCCGGGTCAGGTGGTTGATCCAGCGCAGCAGCACGACGACGATCAGGGCGATGACCGCGATCGTCACCACGAACAGGACGGCGCGCCCCTGCTCGCCGTAGGCCCCGGTCTTCGACACCACGAGGCCGACGATGCCGAACAGGAACGAGCCGAGGAACGTCGAGAGCACGGTCTGGGTCAGCCCGTCCTCGATCAGCAGGGTGGTGGCCCGCGGCGTGACGTTGTTGGTGGCCGAGCCGTAGGCCGAGACCGTGATGCTGAGCGAGAAGGTCGTCACCGTCAGCATGGAGGAGGCGATGACGGTGAGGATGCTGTCGAGGGCGTCGGTGCTGATCGTGACCGGCATCCGCCAGGGCAGGTAGCGATCGACGCTGGTCGCGAGCACCGCGGCCAGCACGCCCGTCAGGCCGATCAGCGTCGCGCGCACCCACAGCCGCCGCGTCAGCTGCGCCATCAACCATTGCCAACGCGGCATCCCCGATCCTCTCCCGCATGCCTGTTTCGCCCGACCGGACCCGGGTGAGGCCGGCTGCGCCGCCCGGCCCCGCGTCACACGCCCTTGCCGGATCGGCCCCCAGCTTATATTGCGACGCGATACCGCCCGAATCGTACTTTGGCGTCACGACCGTCGAACACGGCCCGCGACACGCCGCCTTATGGCCGGGTTTCGTCCGCCCCCATCGAGAACCCCGATGAAGCTGCGCAACATCGCCATCATCGCCCACGTCGACCATGGCAAGACCACGCTGGTCGACAAGCTGCTCCAGCAGTCCGGCACCTTCCGCGAGAACCAGCGGGTCGAGGAGCGGGCGATGGACTCGAACGACCTCGAGAAGGAGCGCGGCATCACCATCCTGGCCAAGGCGACCTCGGTCGTCTGGAAGGACACCCGCGTCAACATCGTCGACACCCCCGGCCACGCCGATTTCGGCGGCGAGGTCGAGCGCATCCTCTCCATGGTCGACGGCGTGATCGTGCTGGTGGACGCCGCCGAGGGCCCGATGCCGCAGACCAAGTTCGTCGTCGGCAAGGCCTTGAAGATCGGGCTGCGCCCGATCGTGGCCATCAACAAGGTCGACCGGCCGGACGCCCGCATCAACGAGGTCGTCAACGAGGTGTTCGACCTGTTCGCGGCGCTCGACGCCACCGACGAGCAGCTCGACTTCCCGATCCTCTACGGTTCGGGCCGCTCCGGCTGGATGAACACCGCGCCGGACGGCGACCAGTCGCAGGGCCTCGCGCCTCTGTTCGACCTCGTGCTGGAGCACGTGCCGCAGGCGCGGGTCGATGACGGCCCGTTCCGCATGCTCGGCACGCTTCTGGAGGCCAACCCGTTCCTCGGCCGCATCATCACCGGCCGCATCGCGTCCGGCACGGTCAAGCCCAACCAGTCGATCAAGGTGCTCGACCGGACCGGCAAGGTCGTGGAGACCGGCCGCGTCTCGAAGATCCTGGCCTTCCGCGGCCTGGAGCGCGCGCCCATCGACGTGGGTGAGGCGGGCGACATCGTCTCCATCGCGGGTCTCCTCAAGGGCACGGTGGCCGACACCTTCTGCGACCCGGCCGTCGCCGAGCCGATCCAGGCGCAGCCGATCGATCCGCCGACCGTCACCATGTCCTTCATCGTCAACGATTCGCCGCTGGCCGGCACCGAGGGCGACAAGGTCACGAGCCGCATGATCCGCGACCGCCTGTTCAAGGAGGCCGAGGGCAACGTCACGCTCAAGATCGAGGAGGCCGCCGACAAGGATTCGTTCTATGTCTCCGGCCGCGGCGAATTGCAGCTGTCGATCCTGATCGAGACCATGCGCCGCGAGGGCTTCGAGATCGCCGTCTCGCGTCCCCGCGTCGTCCTGGAGAAGGGCGAGGGCGGCGAGGTCCTGGAGCCGGTCGAGGAGGTCGTGATCGACGTCGACGAGGAGTATTCGGGCGTCGTCGTGCAGAAGATGTCCGAGCGCAAGGCCGACATGATCGAGATGCGGCCGTCGGGCGGCAACCGCCTGCGACTCGTCTTCCACGCGCCCACCCGCGGCCTCATCGGCTACCAGGGTGAGCTGATGACCGACACCCGCGGCACCGCGATCATGAACCGGCTGTTCAAGGCCTACGAGCCCTACAAGGGCGAGATCGCCGGCCGCCGCAACGGCGTGCTGATCTCGAACGACAAGGGCGAGGCGGTGGCCTACGCCATGTGGAACCTCGAGGATCGCGGGCCGATGATGATCGAGCCCGGCGCCAAGGTGTACCAGGGCATGATCGTCGGTGAGCACAACCGCGAGAACGACCTCGAGGTGAACGTGCTCAAGGGCAAGAAGCTGACGAACATCCGCACCACCTCGAAGGACGAGGCCGTGCGCCTGACCCCGCCGATCCGGATGACGCTGGAGAAGTCGCTCGCCTGGATTCAGGACGACGAGCTGATGGAAGTGACGCCGAAGTCGATCCGCCTGCGCAAGGCCGTGCTCGACCCCAACGACCGCAAGCGCGCCGAGCGCGCCAAGGACGCCCTCTCGGCCTGATTCCTTTGGGTGCCACGATGAAAAAGGCCACGGCGCACTCGGCGCCGTGGCCTTTTTCGTACCGTCCCGTCCGGCTCAGGCCGCCCGCACCGTATCGAGGAAGCGGCGCACCTGACCGTCGAGCTGCTCGGAGCGCTGCGACAGCTCCGAGGCCGAGGCGAGCACCTGGGCGGCCGCCGCGCCCGTGGTCTCGGCCGCCTCGGCGACGCCCGCGACGTTGCCGGTGACGGCTCCGGTGCCGGAGGAGGCCTCCGAGACGTTGCGCACGATCTCCTGGGTCGCCGCGCCCTGCTCCTCCACGGCAGCCGCGATGCCGCCGGCGAGGTGGTCGATCTCGCGGATGCGCCCGGCGATCCCGCCGATCGCGGTCACCGCCCGGTCGGTGATGGCCTGAACCTGGCCGATCTGGCCGGAGATCTCGTCGGTCGCCCGCGCGGTCTGGTTGGCGAGTTCCTTCACCTCCGCCGCCACGACCGCGAAGCCGCGCCCCGCCTCGCCGGCGCGGGCCGCCTCGATGGTGGCGTTCAGCGCCAGAAGATTGGTCTGGCCGGCGATGGTCGAGATCAGGCCGACCACGTTGCCGATCTTGGCCGCCGCGGCGCTCAGGTCCTGGACCAGCGCGGCCGTGCCCTCGGCCTCGCCCGCCGCGGCCCGGGCCAGCACGGTCGAGCCGCTGACCTGCCGTGCGATCTCCTGCACCGAGGCGCCGAGTTCCTCTGCCGCCGCCGCGACCGTGCCGACATTGGCGGCCGCCGCCTCCGCCGCCACCGCGGCCGCGCCCGATTGCGAGGCGGTCTGCGCCGCGGTGCCGGCCATGCTTTGCGCCGTCGCCTGAAGCTCGGTCGCCGCGGAGGCCACCGCCCCGACGATGCCGCCCACCGCCCGCTCGAACCCGTCCGCCATCTCGCGCATCGCCGCCTTGCGCTGCGCCTCGGCCCCGGCGCGGGCGAGCGCCGTCTCCTCTTCGAGGGCGCGGGTGCGGATCAGGTTGTCCTTGAACACCTGCACGGCGGCGGCCATGGCGCCGACCTCCTCGCGCCGCTCCCGGAAGGGGATCGCGACGCTCGCGTCGCCCGAAGCGAGGCGGGCCATGAGTTCGGTCATCCGGCGGATCGGGCGGGAGACGGTGCCGGCGAGCAGCAGGATGCCGAGACCCGACACGACGAGCAGCGCCGCGAGGCCCGCGGCCACCGCGAAGCGCGAGGCCGACGCCGCCTCCTCCGCCGTCCGGGCGCGCAGGTCCAGCAGGACCTCCTCGCTCCGGGAGATCTCGGCGGCGGTGGCGCGCACGGCGTCCATCGACACCTTGCCCTTGCCGGAGGCGACGATCTGCAAAGCCTGCGCCCGGGTCGCCTCGTCGCGCATCAGCGCGATCTCGGGCTCGGCGATCTCGACCGTCCACTTCCGGGCGGCGGCGTCGAGCGTGTCGAGCCGCCGGAGCTGCTCGGGATTGTCGGACACCAGCGTGCGCAAGGCCGTCATCGTCTCGGCGAAGGTTCGGCTACCGGCCCGGTAGGGATCGAGGAAGGCGGGATCGGCGGCGATCACGTAGCCGCGCAGGCCGGTCTCCCGATCGACCATGGCGGCGGTGAGCCGGTCGACCTTGCGCAGCACGAGATAGGTGTGGTCGCGCCAGCGGTTGGCCTCCTCGATCGTGCCGAGGTTGCGCCAGCTGACGAAGGCCGAGCCCGATACCGCGCAGACGACGAGTCCGAAGGCGAGGGCGAGCTTGGCGACGATGGGGAGGTTCGAGACAGCGCGCATGGCTGGATGTCGATGCCGATGTTGCAGGGGACGGCCGGGTGACCGCATGATGCAACTGCTGCTGGAACTTGGCTAACGAACGGTAAAAGGCCAGCCTCAATTCGATGAAGGGCGCGTTTGGCCGCAGGAGGATTGATGGAATCGTGCATTCTACAGCACAGGTCGCAATCATGCTTGAAGTTGCCTGTGCGAGCTTCGGATTTACGGTGGCGTCACGCTGAGTTGTCGCTCCGGGGCGTCATGAGCGGCGTCAGCCGGCATGCGCGCTGAGGAACAGGCCCAACGCCGCCGCCAGCAGCAGGCCGGCGATGCGGGCAAACGCCATCGCGCCGACGCCGTCCTCCTGCCTGCGCAGATGGGCGAGCTGCGCGAAGACCGCCGCCCAATAGGCCGCCCACAGGCCGAGCACTGCGTTCATCGCCGGCACATGGGTTCCGGGAGCGGCCGCGGGAAGGGTTACCGCGCGGCGTAGGCCGCAAGGGTGGCGCGCAGGCCCTCGTCCAGGATGAGGCGGGGGCGGAAGCCGACTTCTTCGATCAAGCGCCGGATGTCGGCCTCGATGCAGGCCGGCTCGCTCAGAGGGAGGGCGCGGGCGCCAAAATCGATCAGCTCGGAGCGGCCGGTGAGCTGGCCGACCGTCTCCAGAATCGTCCGCACCGGTACGGCCGCGCCGGAGCCGATATTGACCGGACCCTCGGCGCCGGAATCCAGCAGAGCCGCGAAGGCCTCGCCGGCATCTGTCACAGGCAGGAAATCGCGCCGCTGGTGCCCCGCGCTGGTGGCGAAGCGCCGGCCCGCCAGCAAAGCGCGCGCCGCATCGCCGACGAGGCGGCCCGGGGCCTCGCCGGGCCCGTAGAGGTAGAACAGCCGGCCCCAGGCCAGTGAGAGGCCGGTGCTCGCGGCGTAGGCCGAGAGGATGCGCCGCAGGCCGTCCTTGGCGGCGCCGTAGAGTGTGGCGGGGCGGCAGGGGGTGGATTCCGACAAGTGTCCGCGACGGAGGGCCGATGCATCCCCTCGCCCCGCGTGCGGGGAGAGGGCTTCGGCGACCCTGTCGTCGCCGAAGCGAGCCGGCAGGCGAAGGTGAGGGGGCTTGTCCGAAGGAGTCTCGTCCGTAGAGGCCCCCTCACCCCCGCTCCCGCTTGTCGCGACGACGACGGGGTCGTCGCGACCCTCTCCCCGCTTGCGGGGAGAGGGGGGGCTAGGGCCTGCGAGCGGTTCGATCCCGGTCCAATCGTACTCCGCACATGTCCCCGCCACCACGGCCCGCTCGCCCCCCGCCTCATGGAAGGCGCGCACGAGGTCGAGGCTCGCCGCCGTCCAGTCGAGGTTTTCGGGGGCCTGCCAGTAGCGGCCGGGCTCGGTCACCCAGGCGAGGTGCAGGAGGTGGCTCGCGCCGGCCGCCCGCACGGCGGCGCGGCGACTTCCCGCGTCGAGCAGATCGGCCGAATGGAAGGCGTGGGCGCCCTCGGGCGCGCGGCGGCCGAGGGCATGGACCTCGAAGCCGCGGGCGACCAGCGCCGCCACCGCGGGCCGCCCGACGAAGCCGGCCCCGCCGGTGACGAGGACGCGCCTCACCGGCCGGTCCAGTCGGGATAGGTGCGGTCGCGCTCGGCGATCACCGTCACCGGCTCGGGCCACGTCACGTCCAGGGCGGGATCGTCCCAGCGCAGGCCGTCGGCGGCGGCGGCGACGAAGGGGCGGTCGATCATGTAGAGGACTTCCGCTCCGTCGCTCAGCGCCTGGAAGCCGTGGGCGAAACCCGCCGGGATGTAGAGCGCGTGGCGGTTCTCAGCCGAGAGCCTCACCGAGACCGAGCGCAGATAGGTCGGCGAACCGGGCCGCAGATCGACCACGACGTCGTGGATCGCGCCGCTCGTGCAGCGCACGAGCTTGGTCTCCGCATGGGGGTTTTTCGCGAAATGCAGGCCGCGCACGGTGCCGCGCCGCGCGTTGAACGACACGCTCGACTGGGCGAACCGGGCGGTCAGGCCGTGCCGGGCGAACTCGTCCTCGCAGAAGGTGCGGGCGAACAGGCCGCGGGCGTCCGCGTGCGGCTCGGGCGCCACGCGGTAGAGGCCGGAGAGGGCGAGTTCCTCGAAGATCATGCGGGGTGTCCTCAGAACACCGTCAGTTCCGGAATCGCCACCGCGAACCGCCCACTCCAGGCGCGGATCGCCGCCATCTCGCTCGCGATCTCGTCCTTGAGGTTCCAGGGCAGGATCAGCACCGTGTCGGGGCGTAGCGCCAGAAGCGCGTCCGGCGCGACCACCGGGATGCGGCTGCCGGGGAGCCACGTGCCCTGCTTGTGCGGCGAGCGGTCGGCCACCGCCTGCACGAGTTCGGGGCCGATGCCGCAATAGTTCAGGAAGGTATTGCCCTTGGCCGCCGCGCCGTAGGCGCAGACCGTGCGGCCGGCCGCCCGCTCCTCGATCAGGAAGCGGAGCGCCGCGCATTTGATGTCGGCCACCGCGCGGCCGAAACCTTCGTAGCCCGACGGATCGAACAGGTTCGCGGCCCATTCCGAGAGCACCACCCGCTCCAGCGCCGGGGTCGGTTCGTGGGCGGCGGCCTCGCGACAGGCGAAGACGCGCAGCGAGCCGCCATGGGTCGGCCATTCCTCGACGTCGAACACCCGCAGGCCGTGCTGGCGCAGGAGGCCGATCACCACGCCGAGCGAGAGATAGGAAAAATGCTCGTGGTAGATCGTGTCGAATTGCCGGCTCTCGATCATCCGCAGGAGGTGCGGGAACTCGAAGGTCGCCACACCCTCGGGCTTCAGGATCTCGGAAAAACCCGCCACGAAGTCGTGGATGTCGGGCACGTGGGCGAGAACGTTGTTGGCCGCGGTCAGATCCGCCCGGTGGCCGGCCTGCGCGAGGCGGCGGCCGGTGTCGCGTCCGAAGAACGCCACCTCGGTCGGCACGCCGCGCGCCACCGCGGCGCGGGCAACGTTGGCGGCGGGCTCGACGCCGAGCACGGGGATGCCGCGGGCGACGACGTATTGCAGGAGGGTGCCGTCGTTGCTGGCGACCTCGACGACGTGGCTGTCGGGCCCGAGGCCGAATCGCGCGACCATCGCCGCGACGTAGTCTTCCGCGTGGCGCAGCCAGCCGGCGGAGAAGCCGGAGAAGTAGGCATAATCGGAAAAGATCGCCTCGGGGCTCTCGAAGGCCTCCAACTGCACCAGCCAGCAGGCGTCGCAGACATAGGCGTGGAGCGGGTGGAAGGTCTCGCCCCGGTGCCGGTGCGCCGCGCCGACGTAGGCATTGGCGAGCGGCGACAGGCCGAGATCGCAGACCGTGCGGGTCAGGGCGGCACCGCAGGCGCGGCAGGTCGGGCGGATCACGGCGTCCCTCCGGGCTGGAGAAGCGCCTCGTAGCGGGCGATCTGCGCCTCGGTGAGGGCCCGCGGGTCCGCGCCGGCGGCGGCGTCGCGGTACCACGCGGCGGTCCAGTCGAGGGCGGCGTCGAGGGGCAGGCGGCGGTCCCAGCCGAGGCGGGCGCGGGCCTTCGAGGCGTCGACCTTGAGATAGGTCGCCTCGTGCGGATGGGTTTTTTGCGACAAGTGCCAGCCGGCGTTGCCGCCCCAGCCTCGGCTCAGCCGCTCGACCAGATACGAGACCGGCCGGCAATCCTCGTCGGCCGGCCCGAAATTCCAGGCCTCCGCGAAGGCGTCGCCGTCGGCGCCGCACAGGCATTCGGCCAGCCGCAGATAGCCGGCCAGCGGCTCCAGCACGTGCTGCCAGGGGCGGATCGCGTGGGGCGCGCGGATCTCGACCGACTCGGCCGTTTCGAACGCGCGGACGATGTCGGGCACGAGACGGTCCTGCGACCAGTCGCCCCCGCCGACGACGTTGCCGGCCCGCGCGCTGGCGATGCGGGCCGGATGGCGCCCCTCGCCGAAGAACGAGGCGCGGTAGGCGCTCGTGACGAGTTCGGCGCAGCCCTTGGAGGCGCTGTAGGGATCGTGCCCGCCCATGGCCTCGGTCTCGCGGTAGGCGTAGGGCCATTCGCGGTTCTCGTAGGCCTTGTCGCTCGTCACCACCACGACGGCGCGCAGGTTGCGGGCGGCACGCGCCGCCTCCAGCACGTGGGCCGTGCCCATGATGTTGACCGCAAACGTCCCGACCGGATCGAGATAGGACGGCCGCACCAGGGCGCGCGCCGCCATGTGGATCACGATGTCGGGCTGCCCCACCGCGAAGGCGTCGGCGAGCGCCTGGGGATCGCGGATGTCGCCGATGCGTGAATTCTCCGGCGGGAAGCCAATGCGGTCGAACAGGTTGGGCCGGGTCAGGGGCGGCAGGCCGAAGCCGGTGACGCGGGCGCCGAGGCGTTCGAGCCAGAGGGAGAGCCACGCGCCCTTGAAGCCGGTATGGCCCGTGAGCAGCACGCTCTTGCCGGCCCAGAAGGCGGGATCGGGGTTGAGCGCCCCCATCACCACACCTTCCACGGCGCGTCGCCCCGCGCCCACAGCGCCTCGAGATGCTTCTTGTCGCGCAGCGTGTCCATCGCCTGCCAGAAGCCGGCATGGTGGTAGGCGCGCAGGTTCCCCTCGCGGGCGAGGCGCTCCAGCGGCTCGTTCTCCCATACGGTGGCGTCCCCCTCGATTAGGTCGAGGACGTTCGGCGAGAGCACGAAGAAGCCGCCGTTGATGGTCGCCCCGTCGCCCGCGGGTTTTTCGCGGAAGGCCCGCACCGCGTCGCCGTCGAGGTCGAGCGCGCCGAAGCGGCCCGGCGGCACCACCGCAGTGAGCGTCGCGAGCCGGCCATGCGCCCGGTGGAACGCCCGGAGCGCGGTGAGGTCGATATCGGCGACGCCGTCGCCGTAGGTCATGAAGAAATCCTCGTCGCCGAGATAGTCGCGCACCCGCTTGAGGCGCCCGCCGGTCATGGTGGCGTCGCCGGTCTCGATCAGCGAGACTTTCCAGTCTTCCGCGGCGGAGCGGTGGAACTGCACGTCGCCCCGCCCGAGATCGAGCGTCACGTCGCTCAGGTGCAGGCGGTAATTGAGGAAGAACTCCTTGATGACGTAGCCCTTGTAGCCGAGGCAGATCACGAACTCGCTCACGCCGTGGGCCGCGAAGATCTGCATGATGTGCCAGAGGATCGGCCGCCCGCCGATTTCCAGCATCGGCTTGGGGCGCACCACGGTCTCCTCCGAGAGCCGCGAGCCGAGCCCGCCCGCGAGGATGACGGCCTTCATCGGCGGCCTCCGCCGCGGCCGAGAAACCCTCTCCCCGACCGATTTCGGGCTTGCCCGAGATCGGTCGGGGAGAGGGGTCTTTTCAGTGACGTCGTCCGCATCATCGCCACGCCTCTATCATGCGTCGCGCAGGTCGCGCAGGGGGCGGCCGAGCGCCTCGCGACGCCGCATCGCAACTTTCCGCCGAGACTCGTCGACATCCTCGACCGATGACCGGCGCCGAGCCGGGCGCAGAGGTGCGCATCCTCCGTCGAAAGCTGTGAGGCGAGGTCGTCCGATCGGGTCTTTGTCATCCAAGCTTCATCGCAAGGCTTCAGATGCTGCCGCGTAAGCTGCGGCGACGATGCCGTCTCCCGGCTCGCCCGCGCGTCCTTGAAGGAATCCAGATCATGTCGGCGACGGCAAACCAAGCTTTCGCCGCGGCCGAGTCGGGCGCGGATCACGGCGCCTCCGGGAAAGGCGCGTCGGGCAAGGCTTCCGAGAAGACGTCGAAATCCGATCAGAAGACCGTGAAGCGGCTGCGCCCGCCCGCGGCCAAGAGCGTGGGCTGGGCGCTGGTCCAGGCGGCCCGCCTCCACCGCGCCCGCGTCGGCGACCGGCTGGCCGCCCTCGATCTGTTCGCCGGCCAGGAGCAGGTGGTGCAGGCGCTCGCCGCCGCCGGCAGCATGACCATGGGCGACCTCGCCGCCACCTTGAGGGTGCGTCCGCCGACCGCCTCCAAGACGATCTCGCGGCTTGCGGCGCTCGGCTTCGTCGAGCGGCGGGCGGAAGCCGGCGACGGGCGCATCGTACGGGTGCGGCTGACCGAAGCCGGCCTCGCCAAGGCCGCCGCGATCGAGCGGATCTGGGACGAAGTCGAGGCCGAACTGCTGGAAGGCTTCGACAACAAGGAGCGGCGGCGCCTGCGCAAGCTCCTGCGCCGCGCCGCCCGCGGCCTCGCCGAGGCCGCGGGCGTGACCGGGCACGAGGCCGATCACGAGATGGACGCGGACGGCGAGCCGGACGACGAGGAGGCCGACGCCCTGCTCGGTCCGACGGCCGCCGACGGCGTGGCGACGGCGCCCTGACCCGGATCAGTCCTCGTCGTCGTCCTCGTCGATCTCGTAGACCCGGCGGACCGAGCGGCGCTCGATCACCCGCACCGGGCGCTCCTCGATCTCCTCGACGCGACGGTACTGCCGCACCGGGCGGTAGCCGTCGTCGAGGACGCGGGCGCAGCCGTAGCCGACGCAGGTGCCCCCGCCCCAGTCGTAGGCCTGGGCAGGTCCGGCCAGCAGGGCGGCGGCGCTGGCGCCGGCCAGGATCACGGCAAGTTTGCTCATAAGCTTCGTCTCCTCAGCTTCGACGGGGCGGACAACGGCCTTTGCCCCGAAACCGTTCCCGCCGTGCTCGGATCAGGCGTGGCCGGGATGCAGCCATCGAAATTGCCTCGCGGCCGGAAACGGTTCTAGAGCGGCGCCTCCGCATCATCGTCGTCCGGGCGCTGGCCGGCCTTCGGGATGAGGGTCGGGGACGATCCGGCCGAGCCACGGGGAGGCATCGACATCGTGCGCGCTGAAGAGGACTCGCGGGCGGAGCGGGCCGTGTCGCGCGATCCGCGCCGGCTGGTCGGCATCGCCCTGATGTGCGTGGCGCCGATCCTGTTCGCGAGCCTCGACGCCACCGGCAAGCGGCTCGCCGCGGAGGGCGTCGATCCGCTGCTCACCACCTTCATGCGCTACGCCGTCAACGTCGCGCTGGTCACCGCCTTCCTCAATCCGGTGACGCGGCCGGGCGTGGCGCGTTCGCGGCGGCTGTCGCTGCAGGTCGTGCGCTCGCTGCTGCTGTTCGGCTCGACCGCCTGCAACTTCCTGGCGCTGCGCTCGCTGCAACTGGCCGAGACGGTCTCGATCCAGTTCGCCGCCCCGCTCGCCGTGGCCCTGCTCGCGGGCCCGCTGCTCGGCGAATGGTCCTCGCGCCTGCGGCTTGCGGCGGTGGCGGCGGGCTTCGTCGGCGTGCTGGTGATCGTGCGGCCCGACACGCTGGCCGCCCAGCCCGCGATGCTGTTCAGCCTCGGCAACATGCTCTGCTACGCGCTCTACGTGATCGTGACGCGCAAGCTCGCGGCCCACGATTCGAGCGCGACGACGATCTTCTATACCGGGCTCGCCGGCCTCGCGCTGATGGCGCCGCTCCTGCCCTGGATCTGGTCGGCGCCGGATTCCTGGCAGGTCTGGGGGATGCTGGTCGCGGTGGGGCTGTTCGGGACGGCGGGGCACTGGCTCCTCGTGCTCGCCCATGCGCAGGCGCCCGCGAGCCTGCTCGCGCCGCTGATCTACACGCAGATCCTATGGTCGGTGCTGTTCGGCTACGGCCTGTTCGGCGACGTGCCGGGGGCCTGGACGCTCGTGGGCGCCCTCGTCATCGTGGCCTCCGGCCTCGTCCTCATCGCCGAGGACGCCGTGGCGCGCCGCAGGACGGCGCGCCGGGAGGACGGGAAAGCGGGATCGTCCGAGCAGCCATGAGGCACGCGAGGCTGTCCGCCCGCGCGACAGCGCGGCGGCGTTCCCTGCCAGGAAGCCGCCGCCCGTCGACGCTCAGCGATCGTGGCGGTGACGGCGGTGGTGATGCTGGCGGTGCGAGCGCATGCGGGTGCGGTAGGCGCGCCGGCCCGGATCGATCCCGAGCACGCCGTTGACGCCGCCGACGGCCCCACCGACCGCCCCGCCCACCACGGCCCCGAGCGGGCCGGCGACGCGATCACCCTCGGCCGCCCCGCGCTGCATGCCCCGCGGCACGCCCTGGGCCTGGGCCTCGCCGACGAGCGGCATGAGGCAGAGCATCAGCCCTGCGGCGGCGGCGGCGAGACGGATCATGGCGGCTCCTCGATTCGACGGATCGGGCCGCCGCGCGATGGGGCGGTCCCGGACAGGAAGCCAACGAAGCTTGACCATTCCGGTTCCGCGCCGGGCACGCGGTGGAATGCGTAGCCGGCCGATCGCCGCGGATTTCCATCCTGGATTTCCCGGCGCGGCCCGTTCCATGAGCGATCCGGCCGATCGGGTCCGGCCGGATCGAACTCAGGTCTGCTGGGTGCGGCGGGGGCGGACCTGCCAGCGTTCGAACGCCTCGGCCACGTCCTCGTCGCGGCCCGGCTCTTGCGGATTGCGGATCGCCGCGCCGAGCGCCTTGGACAGGCTCTCGATGACGTCGTCGATCCGGGCATCCGGCGGCAGGCGCTCGTCGCTCTCGGGGACGGCCACCGAGGCGGCTGCGGCGGCAGGGGCCGCAACAGGTGCGGCAGCCGGGGCGGGCTCGGGCGCCCTCGGAGCTTCCACGGGCTTGGCTGGCTCGGCGGCCTTGGGGACCTCGGCGGCCTTGGGCGGTTCGGCCGGCTGCGGCGCGGGCTTCGGCGGCTCGGCGGGCTTGACCGACTCGGCAGCCTTGGGCGGTTCCGCCGGCTTGGGGGCGGGCGCCGGCGCGGCGGCCTTGGGCGGTTCGGCCGGAGCGGGCGCGGGCTTCGGCGGCTCGGCCGCTTTCGCGGGCTCGGCCGGCTTCGGCGGTTCCGCCGGCTTGGGAGCGGGAGCGGGCGCGGCGGCCTTCGGAGGCTCGGCGGGCTTGGGGGCAGGGGGCTGCGCGGGAGCGGCAGCTTCCTTGGCGGCCTCGGCCGGCTTCGGCGCCGCGGCCGGCTGGGCGGGTTTCGCGGGCTCCGCCGGCTTGGCTGCGGCGGGCGCCGCGGCGGCGGCAGCGATCGCGGCCGGGGCGGGCGCGGGCTTCGGCGGCTCGGCGGGCTTGGCCGCGGGGGGCGGCGGCGCGGGCGGGGTGGCGGGCCGCGGCGGCGGGGGGACGACCGGGCGGCTCGTGCCGAAGCGCGGCTCGATCAGATCGAGCACCGCGTCGAGGGCGGCGTTGGAGAGCGGGACCTCACCCGCCGACGGCACGCCGGTCAGGGCGATCGACTGGCCGTGATAGGCCGCGTCCGCACTCACCTCGGCCCCGAACCAGACCGGCGGCGCGAAGGCCTTGGCGGCCTCGGCCTCCTCGAAGACGAGGCTGACGAGGTCGAGACCGGCCGGGCGGACGTAGCGGTCGATCAGCGCCTCGGTGCCGGAAAGCGCCACGGCGGTGCGCTCGTAGATCGCCTTGCCGGCGCAGACGTCGAGCAGGGCGTCGCCGTGGGCGCGGGGCACCTCGGTGCGCTCCTCGGTGGCCGCGCCCTCGGCCCCGGTCACCAGCACGAGGAAGCAGTTGTTGCCCTGCAGCCGGACGAACGAGGTCCGGCCGGCCTGCGGCGCGAAATAGCCCTCGGTGATGCGCGCCCCGCCGCGCTCCTTGCGCAGCAGGCGGACCAGCGAGGGCGCCACGAGAAAGCGGCGAACGACACTCATACACTTCCCTCCGGAGCCGGCTCGCCTCCGGTGCGGCCCGCGACCTGCCGGGCGGACGGCGCCGACGGGTCCGAGCCTTCACCAAGTCTTGACCATGGCCTTCGTCGGCAAGTGATGGCGCGCAAACAACCACACGGCAAGCCTCGGAGCTAAAAACCCCCGGCCCCGATGGCGAAAACCCGTTGAATTCGTGCGGGTCCGGTCCGGAACCGGAGGTCCGACTTCAGTCGGCCGGCTCGAAGTTCAGGGAGACGCCGTTCATGCAGTAGCGCAGGCCGGTCGGCGCCGGGCCGTCCTCGAAGACGTGGCCGAGATGGCCCTTGCAGCGGGCGCAATGCACCTCGGTGCGGGTCATCCAGTGGCTGCGATCGGTCTGCGTCTCCACCGCGCCCTCCAGCGGCGCGAAGAAGCTCGGCCAGCCGCTGCCCGACTCGTACTTGGTGCCGGTCTCGAACAGGGGCGCGCCGCAGCCGGCGCAGAAGAACGTGCCGGCCCGCTTCTCGGCGTTCAGGCAGCTCGTGCCGGCCCGCTCGGTGCCGTGCTCGCGCAGCACGCGGTACTGCTCGGGCGTGAGCGCGGCGCGCCACTCGTCCTCGGTGCGGGTCTCGGGCGGGTTGAGCGTGTCGGTTCCGGCCATGGCGTCCTCCGGGTCTTTTCTGGTTCGAAAGGTAGGCGTTGCCGGCCCGATCCAGGAGTGCGGCCCGGCGGCGCGGCCTCTCTGGTATACCAGATATCTCGGGCCGAATCCTCAGGCCGCCGCCCCGACCGTATCCGCCATGCGGGCGCCGCGCCGGCCCAGCGGCCGCACCGGGCGCGTGGTCGAATCGCGGGCGGTCTGGTGCTCGATCTCGGCGTTGATCTCGCCGCCGACCAGCACGATGATCGCCGAGATCCAGATCCAGGTCATGAAGCCGATCACGCCGCCGAGCGTGCCGTAGGTCTCGTTGTAATTGCCGAAGCTGGCGACGTACCAGGAGAACAGGAGCGAGGCGAGCAGCCAGAGCACGCCGGCCACGACGCTCCCCGCGCCGACCCAGCGCCAGCGCGCTCGCTCGCGGCTCGGGCCGTAGCGGTAGAGCACGGCGAGCCCCCCGAGCAGGACGAGGAGGAGCGCCGGCCAGCGCGCCAGCGCGATCAGCCGCGCCCCGTCGCCGAGCCCGAGGAAATTGAACACCACCGGCAGGACCACGATGGCGGTCAGCGCCAGGATGACGAACAGCAGCGCGCCCGCCGTGAAGGTGAGCGAGCGGAGGTTGAGCCAGAAGAAGTTGCGCTTCTCCTCCTCCTCGTAGACCACGTTCAACGCATCGAACATCGCCTTCATGGCGGCGTTGGCGCTCCACAGCGACAGCGTCAGAGAGGTGAAGAAGGTGACCCCGAGCGTGCCCCCGCCCTTGGCCGCGATGCGCTTGACCTGATCGCCGATGATCTCGAGGGCGCTGCCCGGCAGCACGCCCTGGAGCAGGGCGAGATGGACGTTGATGGTGTTGGCATCGGCGATCAGGCCGTAGCAGGTTACCAGAGCGGCGATGGCCGGAAACAGCGACAGCAGCGAGTAGAAGGTGACGCCGGCGGCCACCGACATCACCCGGTCCTTCAGGAACTCCTGGTAGACCCGCACGACGATGTCCCACCAGCCGGGAGCGGGAATCTCGCCCGGATGGTCGGCGTCGCGCCCGCGGTCGCCCTGCGTCGCCGCCACCCAGCGCGCGGCCCGGCCCTCGTGGGAATGGGCGCCGCCGCTGGTCTTCGGCTTGTCGCGGGGCTCCTCCTCGTCCTCGACCGGAAGGGACGGAGCCGCCCGCCGCGGCGCGGCGGCGAGCGCCACAAGGGCGAGGCCGGCGAACACGGTCCAGAGCACGGCGCCGGTGGGCGACGAGGCGGTCTCCCCGGCCGGCCGGGGCGTGGGGCTGGGGGAGGCGGACATCGGTCGCGGCGGTTTTCGGACGGTGGGAATGCCCCGTTCAACGTCACTCAGGCTTGGCCGTTCCCGCATGCCTGGGAACCGAGGGCGGGCCCCGTGCGTCGGACGGCAGCGGCGCGAGAAAACGGGCGAAATCCATGGCGGAACCGGCGATCACCGAAGAACGGCGCGCGCTCATCGTCGGGGCCTCGCGCGGGCTCGGGCTCGGACTCGCCGAGTCGCTGCACGACCGTGACTGGCGCGTCGTCGCGACGGTTCGCAAGTCGTCACCGGATCACGAAAACCTTCGGCTCCAGGGAGTCCGGATCGAGACGGTGGACATCGACGACGACGCCTCCGTCGCCGCCCTGCGCCAGCGGCTGGGAAGCGAAAAATTCGACCTCGTCTTCGTGGTGGCGGGCGTGGCGACCGAATCGGACAAGCCGCTGCATGCGGTCTCCCGCGCGGTCAGCGCGCAGGTCTACCTGACCAATGCGGTGAGCCCGATCCTGTTCGCGGAGGCCTTCGCCGACCGGATCGCCCCCGGCGGGACGCTCGCCTTCATGTCCTCGATCCTCGGCAGCGTCGCGCTCAACGAGGACGGCGGCTGGGAGAACTACCGGGCCAGCAAGGCGGCGCTCAACACCAACGCCCGCAGCTTCGCCGTGCGCCACGCGGAGCGCGACTACGGCATCCTGCTGCTGCATCCCGGTTGGGTCCGCACCGACATGGGCGGCGCGGAGGCCGATCTCGACGTCGGGACCAGCGTCGCCGGCATGGTCACAGTGATCGAAGCGTTCGCGGGCCGCCGGGACGTAGCCTATCTCGACTACCGGGGCGAGACGCTGGCTTGGTAAGCCTCAGCGCCGCGGCTCGAACGGGCGCGTGCGGCGCTCGACCACCACGGCCGGGCGGCTGCGGCGCTCGACGATGACCGCCCGGGGCGGAGCCCGGTTGGGGCTCGCGGGCGCCATGATGCGATGCTCCATGCGCGGCTCGGGGCCCCGCGGCGGGCGCGCGGCGGCGGCCTTGGCGGCGGCCACCACGTGCGGGCGCACCTCGTCGGGATCGAGCCCGATCAGCCCGGCGGCGATCTCGACCTGCTGGTCGACATCGTCGGCGAGGTCCTGGGCGGCGGCGACCGCCTCGGCGACCGTCGGCGGCTCGCGCCGCACGCGGATCGGAGGCAGGTCCTGGAAGCTCTTGGGCGTCTTCTTCACGGCACGACTCGCGGTGTTCATGCGCCGATCTTAGGACGGTCCGCCCGGTTTGTGCACTGCATCGAACTCGGGCGTGACGGACCGCCGGCCGCATGGCTGCCCGGCGGATACTCCCGCTTGCGACGCATGCAGGATGCGCGCCGAACACCGACGCGCGCCAGCACATTCGATGGAACCGCCACAGAACGAACCCGATCGGGCAATATGCCGCAATGCAATGGACGCTGCGGCGACGCGTTCGACCGCGCGGCCGGCGCCGAAATCCCGCCCGGATCGTGGGATCAACCGGAGCGATGCCGCCCGATCTCGACCCCCGCCTCACCCCCGCCCGGCCCGATCTCGCCGACATCTGCCTACGCGGGCAGGTCGCGGCGGAGCGCTTCGTCGAGGGCAGGCCCGCCCGGATCGCGGTTCCGTCGGCGCCGCTGCGCCGCCGGCCCGACGTGGCGGCCGGGCTCGACACGGAAGCCGTGATGGGCGACGCGGTCACCGTCTACGACGTGCGCGACGGCTTCGCCTTCGCCCAGATCGTCCGCGACGCCTATGTCGGCTACCTGCCCGAGGCCGCGCTCGGGCCCGCCGACCCGGCGCCGACCCACCGGGTCGCGGCGCTCCGCACCTTCGTCTATCCCGCCCCCGACCTGAAGCGCCCGCCCATCGCGCATCTCAGCCTCGGCGCCGCCTTCGCGGCGCAGGCGCGGGAAGGCGAGTACTGGCAGCTCGCGAGTGGCGGCTCCGTCTTCGCCGGCCACGCGGTGCCTCTCGGACATACCGAGCCCGACGCCGCGGCTTTGGCCGAACGGCTCGTCGGCACCCCCTATCTGTGGGGCGGGCGCACCACCCTCGGGCTCGACTGCTCCGGCCTGGTCCAGCTCTGCCTGGAGAGCGCGGGGCTGGTCTGCCCGCGCGACGCCGACCAGCAGGAGCGGGCGCTCGGCACGGCGCTGCCCCCCGGCCTCGACGGGCTGTGCCGCGGCGACCTCGTGTTCTGGAAGGGTCATGTCGGGATGATGCTCGACGCCGAACGACTCATCCACGCCAACGGCCATCACATGGCGGTGGCGGTTGAGCCCCTGGCGGTGGCGGTGGCCCGCATCGCCGAGAAGAGCTTCGGGGCAGTCACCTCGATCCGGCGTCTGGCAATGACGGCGGAGTTGGCAGAAACCGGAGCGTTCACCCCTTCAGCCGCGTCTTGATCCGGTAGGTCAGCCCGTCGCGGACGTCGCGGTAGCCGTCGAGGCGCTGTTCGCGGGTGCCGTCCTGGTTCAGCGTCGGATCGGGGGTCGGCCAGTATTCCACGTCCGCCGCGACCGTGTGGGTCAGCTCCAGGGCGCGGTGGTGGGCTTCCGGCGAAAGGGTGATGATCAGGTCGAAGTTCAGCCCCTCCCAATCCTCCAGCTGCTCGACCGTGCGCGGCTTGTGGCGGGAGGCGTCGATGCCGATCTCGTCGAGCGCCCCGATCATGAAGGGGTCGCTCGGTTCGCCCGAGCGCACGCCCGCCGACTGCACGTAGGTCGACTTGCCGAAATAATGGCGCGCGATCGCCTCCGCCGCGAGCGAGCGCACCGCGTTGAAGTTGCACATGAACAGGACGGACTGCACCCGCCGCTTCTTCGGCCCCGTCCCCGGGATCGCGTCGTCCGCCATGCCCCGCCTTACGAAGGCCGCCTCGCGTCACTCGTCATAGGGCCGCCCCGCGTCGCCTGAAAGCGCAACGTTTTTCCGGCTCGTCCGATGCCACGGGCAGGATGATGCGCGGACGGTCTCGCTCAGCCCTTCCAGTGCAGGGCGAAGACCAGGGTGAACAGGCGCCGCGCGGTGTTGTGGTCGAGATCCACCTTGCCTTCGAGGCGCTGGCGCAGCAGCTCCGAGGCCTCGTTGTGCAGGCCGCGCCGGCCCATGTCGATCGCCTCGATCTGCGTCGGCGAGGCGGTGCGGATCGCGCTGTAATAGCTCTCGCAGATCATCTCGTAGTCGCGGATGACCCGCCGGAACGGCGTCAGCGACAGCAGGTGGGTCATCACCGGCTCGCCGCCCTCGGTCGCGATCGCGAAGGAGAGCTTGTTCTCCACCAGCCCGAGGACGAGGGCGTAAGGGCCGTCGTCGCGATCGGGAATCGTGAAGGAGTTGTCTTCCAGGATGTCGTAGATCGCGATGGCGCGCTCGTGCTCCTGATCCGGGTTGCCGCGGCTGATCGAGGCCTCGTCGAGGCGCACCGCCGCGAGCCGGTTCCTCGGCTTCTCCCCCGCCGCTTGCGCCGCTTCGGCCGTCATCGCCGCCGCCTTCTTCGTTCCGGTGCCGAATCCGCGGGCACCGCTCTCCCGTGACATGAGCCGAAAGCCCGCGCCACAGGCAAGAATTTTAAAGATTCAACCGGATCGCCACCGAGCGGGCGTGGCCGTCGAGCCCCTCCGATTGCCCTAGGGCAATGGCCGCCGGCCCGAGCGCCCGGAGCGCCGCGGGGTCGCAGCGCAGGATCGAGGTGCGCTTCATGAAGTCGAGCACGCTTAAGCCCGAGGAGAACCGGGCCGAGCGCGCGGTCGGCAGCACGTGGTTCGGCCCGCCGACATAATCGCCGATCGCCTCCGGGGTGTGCGATCCCAGGAAGATCGCGCCGGCATTGCGGATTTTTTTCGAGAGTTCGTCGGCGTCCTGGGTCTCGATCTCGAGATGCTCCGGCGCGATGGCGTCGACCAGCGGAACCGCCTCCTCGAAATCCTTCACGCGGATGATGGCGCCGTAATCGCGCCAACTGGCGCGTGCGATCTTTTCCCGCGGCAGGGTGGCCAGCGCGCGCTCGACCGCCTGCTCCGTGGCGTCGGCCAGCTCGTCCGAATCGGTGATGAGCACGGACTGCGCCGCCTCGTCGTGCTCGGCCTGGGCCAGCAGGTCGGCGGCGATCCAGTCGGGGTTGGCGTGATGGTCGGCCAGGATCAGCACCTCGGAGGGGCCGGCGATCATGTCGATGCCGACCTGCCCGAACACCCGGCGCTTGGCCGCCGCGACCCAGGCATTGCCTGGGCCGACGATCTTGGCGACCGGTGGAATGCTCTCGGTGCCATAGGCGAGTGCTGCGACGGCCTGCGCGCCGCCAATACGATAAATTTCGGTGACGCCGGAGAGGTGGGCGGCCGCCAGCACCAGCGGGTTGAGCTGGCCCTCGGGCGTCGGCACCACCATGACGATGCGCGGCACGCCGGCGACGCGCGCCGGCACCGCGTTCATCAGCACCGAGGACGGGTAGCTCGCGGTTCCGCCGGGCACGTAGAGCCCGACCGATTCGAGCGCGGTCCAGCGCCAGCCCGCGGTGACGCCGAGATCGTCGGTGGAGAGGTGATCCTCGGGAAGCTGGCGGCGGTGATAGGCCTCGATCCGCTCGGCGGCGAGTTCGAGCGCCGCGCGCGCCTCCGCCGGGCAGGCGGCGACGGCCGCCTCTACTTCCTCGGCGGTGATCCGCAGCGAGGTGGCCGAAAAATCCTGGCCGAGCCGGTCGAAGCGGCGGGTGTAGTCGACGAGCGCGGCGTCGCCGCCCGAGACGACGCCCGCGATGATGCCGCGCACGGTCTCGTCCACGTCCTCGGCGATCTCGCGCTTGAGGCCGAGCAGGCGCTTGAAGGCTTGCGCGAAATCGGGCGCGCGGCTGTCGAGGCGGATCATCGGGCGGGGCCGGTCTTGCGAGAGGGGAGCTTGCGAGAGGGGGGCTTGCGAGAGGGGGTCACGGGCGGGTCTCGACGAGGGGGGGCGCCTCGTGGTCGGGCGTGCCGTCGGCCTCCCAGACGGGGCCGAGATCCTTCAGGCGCACCTCGATGCATTCGAGGTCGAGGCGGATCGCGGCCCCCCCGGAGAAGACGAGCGTCGCGACGCCTGAAGGCGCCTCGTCCTCCTCGAACGTGATGGCGAGCAGGCTCAAGGTGTCGTCGGAGGAGGCGCCGGGCGTGATGCCGCGGGTCTTCACGCCGTTGACGCGCTCGAAATGCACGCCGGCGAGCCGCCGCCGGGGCGCCTCGCCGGGAGCGACCGACCAGTCGAACCGGCGTGCCACCAGCACGAAACGGTGCTCGCCCGGCAGCCACGCGAGATCGCCCGCCCGCAGGACCGCGTCCTGCAGGTGGGCCGAGATCACGGCGAGATCCTCGGCATCGAGGGCGGCGAGCTTGAGAAGCTCCATTGCTGGCTCCGGGCGCCCGAAGGCGCCGATGACGGGAGAATCTGGGGCGTAGGTAGCGACGCGACCGGTTCCCGGCAACCGGAACGGCTTTCCTCATCGCCCGTTCAGAAGCGTCCGGCCACGATTGCCGGACTCTTCAGGAGGAGACGATGCGACGTGGACTTCCGGCGCTGGGCGCCGCCCTGATCCTGGGCTCGGTCGCCGGTCCGGCCGCCGCCCAGTACTACGACGACGGCTACGGTCCGCCCCGCCGCTATGCGCCGCCCCAGGGTTATTACTACGAGCCGCCGCCGCCCCCGGCACGGGTGCGGCGCTACGACGGCGACCCGCGCGGGAGCCTCTGCGTCACGGCGCGCGGCAGCTGCCCGACCTGGCTCGCGCCGCCCAACAGCCCGTGCGCCTGCGACATCCCCGGCTTCGGGACCAAGCGCGGCGGCGTCGCCCCCTATTAGGCCCGCACGCGCTCGATCTGCGCGCCGCAGCGCGCGAGCTTGGCCTCCAGCGCCTCGAAGCCGCGGTCGAGATGGTAGACCCGGTTGATCTGGGTCTCGCCCTCGGCCGCGAGCGCGCCGATCACCAGCGAGACCGAGGCGCGCAGATCCGTGGCCATCACCGGCGCCCCCTTGAGCCGCTCGACGCCCTCGACCACGGCGAGGTCGCCGTCGAGGCGGATTTTTGCCCCCAGCCGCGCCAGCTCCTGCACGTGCATGAAGCGGTTCTCGAAGATGGTCTCGCGGATGCGCGACTGGCCCTTGGCCAGCGTCATCAGCGCCATGAACTGGGCCTGGAGGTCGGTCGGGAAGCCGGGGAACGGGTCGGTCGTGACGTCGACGGGGCTGATGCCGCCGCCGTTGCGGCGCACCCGGATGCCGCCGGGGATGTCGCTCACCTCGGCGCCGGTGGCCGACAGCGTCTCGAGGGCCGAGGCCAGCAGGTCGGTGCGGGTGTTGACGAGCGAGACGTCGCCGCCGGTCATCGCCACCGCCATGGCGTAGGTGCCGGTCTCGATCCGGTCGGGCAGCACCTCGTGGCGGGCGCCGCCGAGCCGCGCCACCCCCTCGACGACGATGCGGGAGGTGCCCGCGCCCTCGATCCGCGCGCCCATCTTGATCAGGCACTCGGCGAGATCGACCACCTCCGGCTCGCGGGCGGCGTTGTCGATCACGGTGGTGCCGTAGGCCAGCGCCGCCGCCATCAGCGCCACGTGGGTGCCGCCGACGGTGACCTTGGGGAAGTCGATGGGCGCGCCGCGCAGACCGTTCTTGGTTTTCGCGACGACGTAGCCGGCGTCGATCTCGATCTCGGCCCCGAGCTTTTCCAGCGCCATGATCAGCAGATCGACCGGCCGCGTGCCGATGGCGCAGCCGCCGGGCAGCGACACCTTCGCCTCGCCGAAGCGGGCCAGCAGGGGGGCGATGACCCAAAAACTCGCCCGCATGGTCGAGACGAGTTCGTAGGGCGCGGTGGTGTCGATGACGTTCGAGGCGGTGAGCCGCACGGTCTGGCCGGTCTCGGTGGTCTGGCCCGGCCGCTTGCCGACGACCATGTGATCGACGCCGTGATTGCCGAGGATGCGGGTGAGCGCGGCGATGTCGGCGAGCCGCGGCACGTTGATGAGTTCCAGTGTCTCGCCGGTGAGCAGGCTCGCGATCATCAGCGGCAGGGCCGCGTTCTTGGCCCCCGAGATCGGGATCGTGCCGTTGAGCGGCGCGCCGCCGGTGATGTGGATACGGTCCATGGGGGTCCTCGGCTCGCGGGCGTCGGGCCCCGCGGCGGTCGCATCGTCTTTTCACGGATGCGCGGCCTGACCTGCGCATCGCCTCATGGGTCAGGTATAGGCGCAGTCCGGCGAAAAGAAGAAGCGTGGCCGCAACATCGGGCCGGCGTCAGAGTCGTGCCCGATTTCGGGTGTCCTTTCGTGCATCGCGATCTCGGGTCTTCGAATCAGCGGGTGACGAAGGGGCGCTCGGCCGGTGGCATACACGGTGAAACTGGCGATCTTCCCGCCCTGGAAGACGCCGATCCCCTACCAGACCCTCACCGAGGTCTTTCCCTCGCTCGCGGCTGCCAGCGCTGCCGGCGCCCACACGCTCGCGTCCATCACCGAGCAGGAACTCGTCGCGTTGGCGTCCCAGTTGCCGTCGCGATCGACAACCGTCGAGGGACGGACGATCACCTCCATGCCGGTGCCGGAGGATTCGATCCACGGCTACCTGATCTACGATGGGGATGGCATCGAGGTCGGCAACTGGACCACGCTCGACGTCGCGTTGGAGCGCGCCGGAGGCGAGGCAGAACGCTGAAGGTGAGCGCGCGATCACAACCGACGGCACCCCGGCAGGGCCGGATCGCTCGGCTCAGCGTTCCGGCCGGTCTTTTTCGGGTTGTGGCGCGGGCGGCGCGGCTTCGGCCGGCTCCTCGGCGCGGCCGCGGGCCTGCGTCTTGCGGCGGCGCAGGTTGTCGCGCAGGGCCGCCTTGAGGCGGGCGGCGCGGTCGTCGTTCGGGGGCATGGTCGCGGTCTCGCGGCATTTGAGTGAAGCACCGGTTACACCATCGGCGTCATGCCCTCGCCATCCCGGCTGCGGCGCCCGATACTGCCCGCGGGAGATGCAGGCACCGGCCCAGTGCGTAGGAAAAGCGCCGATGAACGTTGAGGCAGCCGAGGACAACGCCGACCGCGCCGCCCTCGCGACATTCCGGGAGCGCCTGGCCTCCGGCGAGGAGGAACTGATCCCGGCCGAGATCGTGGACCGGCTGCTCTTGGGCGAGAGCCGGCTCCGGGTCTGGCGCGAGCATCGCGGCCTGACCGTCCGGGCGCTCGCGGAGCGGGCCGGCCTCGCCCAGCCCTACCTGTCGCAGATCGAGACCGGGCGGCGGGAAGGGACGGTCGAGACCTATCGCAAGCTCGCCGGGGCGCTGTCCCTCGGCCTGGACGACCTGCTGGGCTGATCCTGGCCCTTCAAGCCGGGCCACCCTCGCGACCCATCGTCACCCGAAACGCCGCCCTTCCCGACATACCGGAGGTGCGATTCCGTCGCGTCCGAGGGCATGCAAAGCAGGAATGTCTCGAACTCACCTTGAACCCATTCAAAAATGCGCCCAATCTCGCGGACGCAGCGGAACCGCATGACGACGGTGCCGCCGGCCGATGACGAGGGGCTGACCAGAAGCCGCCCGTGAAGGACGGGCGATCCTCGAGCCGTCGTGCCGTGAACGGCCCGGACCTGCCCCGATCGGATCAGGCCCAGACCCGCATTCTTCGAGCCGAGGTGCGCCTTCAGAAGAGCGCCCGGCCAGCACAGCGTCGAGGACGGATGCCCGTGAACCTGATGCCCGTGAACGCCGACGACACTGCCCGGAGCGCAGCCAAGGGCGCGTCCCTGCCCGACCACGCGCTCACCGACCATGCGCTGATGGGGGGCGATGGCGGCGTGGACAACGCGCCTGGCATCGACGCTTGCAACATGCGTGCCGGTGCCGGCCGTCCCGCCGCGGGGCGCGGCGCGGGCCCGCGCACCGACTACGAAGCGCATTTCCGCGGCGCCCTCGAGCGGCTGCACAGCGAGCGCCGCTACCGCGTCTTCGCCGACATCGAGCGCATCTCCGGCCGGTTTCCCCAGGCGACGTGGCGCCGGCCCGAGGGCGGCACCCGCGAGATCACGGTGTGGTGCTCCAACGACTATCTCGGCATGGGCCAGCACCCCGAGGTCGTCGAGGCCATGACTCGGACCGCCGCCCGCTGCGGCGTCGGCGCGGGCGGCACCCGCAACATCGCCGGCAACAACTCGCCGCTGGTCGATCTGGAGCGCGAGCTCGCCGACCTGCACGGCAAGGAGGCCGGCCTCGTCTTCACCTCGGGCTACGTCTCGAACCAGTCCGGCATCGCGACGATCGCCAAGCTGATCCCGGACTGCCTGATCCTGTCGGACGCCTTCAACCACAACTCGATGATCGAGGGCGTGCGCCATTCGGGTTGCGAGAAGCGCGTCTTCCGCCACAACGACCTCGACCATCTCGAGGAACTGCTGGTCGCGGCCGGCGACCGGCCCAAGCTGATCTGCTTCGAATCGGTCTACTCGATGGACGGCGACGTGGCGCCGATCGCCGCGATCTGCGACCTCGCCGACACCTACGGCGCCATGACCTATCTCGACGAGGTCCACGCGGTCGGCCTCTACGGCGAGCGCGGCGCGGGCATCGCCGAGCGCGACGGCGTGATGCACCGGGTCGACGTGATCGAGGGCACGCTCGCCAAGGGCTACGGCTGCGTCGGCGGCTACATCACCGGCACTGCCACCCTCTGCGACGCCGTGCGCAGCCACGCCGCGGGCTTCATCTTCACCACGGCGCTCCCGCCGGCCATCGCGGCCGCCGCCCGCGCCTCGGTGCGCTACCTCAAGCGCTCCGGCACCGAGCGCGCCGCGCACCAGCACCAGGCCGCACAGACCAAGGCGGCGCTCGCCGCCGCCGGCCTGCCGGTGCTCGCCACCGAGACCCACATCGTCCCGTTGATGGTGGGCGACGCCGAGCTGTGCAAGGCGGCCGCCGACCACCTGCTGGAGCACCACGACATCTACATCCAGCCGATCAACTACCCGACCGTGCCCCGCGGCACCGAGCGCCTGCGCATCACGCCCTCGCCCTTCCACGACGAGGCCCGCATCGCCGCCCTGACGGCGGCGCTCGTGGAGACCTGGGACACGCTCGACCTGCCGCGGGCCGGCACGGTGTTCGCGGCGGCCGCGGAGTAGGCTTCCCGCCTCTCCGCCCCGCGGTTAGGGTGCCGGCATGGCGCCCGCCCTCGACCGCGACCGCATCCTCCAGGCCTTCGAGGCGCTCGGTGCCGATCTCGCCGAGCGGGGATTGCTGATCGAGATCGCCGTCTACGGCGGCGGCGCCCTGATGCTGCAATTCGCGTGGCGGCGCGGCACCGACGACATCGACGCCGTGGTCCGCGAGGGCTTCGACGAGGCGGCGTTGGCGCCTTCCGTTCGGCGCGTCGCCGAGCGGATGGGTCTGCCCGCGGACTGGCTCAACGACGCGGTGGGCATGTACACGCCGCTCGACGAGGACGAGGGGCTGTTTCTCGCTGCCGGCAGCTATCCCGCCGACGGCACGCCGGGCCTGCGCACGGTGCTGGCCAAGCCGGACTACCTGCTCGCGATGAAGCTGCAGGCGCTACAGACCTTCGACCGCGGCGACCGCGACCTGAACGATGCGGCGGCGCTCGCGAAGCATCTCGGCATCGCCGACGAGGCGGCTCTGCACGCGCTCTACCGCTCGATCTACGACGAAGCGCCCCCGGAGGAAGCGGGCCTGCGCTTCAAGGCCGTGCTCCGAGAGCCGAACGCATGAGGCCCGCCAGCCTGCGCGAAGTGGTCGAGCGCGCCCGCGGGGACGGCGACTGGGACCATCACCTCCAGAACTTCCTCGACGCCTTCTATGCCCTCGACGGCGATCGCGCGGCGCAGGTGGCGATGATCGCCGAGGAGCCCGGATTTCTCGACGAGGCCCGGCCCGACGCCTTCCTCGGCGGCGTCGGCGAGCACCTCGCCCGGCGCTGGCGCCTGCCGTTCATCCCGTCATGGGTGCGCGACGAGCGGCGCTATCTCTCGACCGCGATGTTCTGCCCGGACGAGCGGAATCTGCGCGGCTACCTGCTCTGCGTCAGTCCCGTGGCGTTCCGGGTCCGCCTGATTTTCACCGGGCCGGACCCGCTCCAGCGGGCGCGGTTTCCCTATCACCGCGGGGTGGTGCGCTACCCGCTGAACCTCCCGCCGGAGCCTCAGAACACCACGGTCAGCCCGTCCTCCGCCGCGATGTAGCCGTCGGGCTCGCGGGCGATCATCTCCGGGCTCATGTGGGTGAGCATCAGCCGCTTCGGGGCGATCTCGGGCAGGCGCGCCCGCAGTCTCGCCCAGTCGAGGTGGAACTTGACCGGGCGCTCCGCGGTGTAGCCCTCGGCGATCATCAGGTCGGCGCCCCGGCCCGCTGGGATGATCGCCTCCACCCACTCGGTGTCGCCGGTATAGGTCACGACCTTGCCGTCCACCGTGAGCCGCAACGCCTGTGCCGGCGCGCCGGAGGGATGGCGCATGGGGAAGGCCTCGGCCCGCACGCCGCCGGCCTCGACCGGATGTTCGGGCTCGATCTCGACGATCTCGACGGCAAAGCGCCGCTCGGCGGTCGAGGAGCCGGGAAACAGCACCTCCATCGCCGCGGGCAGCCGCGTGCGGAGGCCGGGCGGGCCGACGATGGTCAGCGTCTCGGTGCGACCGCTCACGAGCTGCCCGTCGAGGATCAGCCAGGGCAGGCCGCCGAAATGGTCGCCGTGGAGATGGGTGACGAACACCGCGCGGATGCCGTTCGGATCGACGCCGAAGCGGCGGATCGCGATGAGGGCCGAGGCGCCGCAATCGATCAGGACGGCGCCGTTGCGTCCCTCGACGTGGAAGCAGGTGTGGAAGCGCCCGCCCGAGCCGAAGGCGTCGCCGCAGCCGAGGACTTGGAGGCGCATGTTTTTCTCCCTGGCCTCACAGCCTATTCCATCGGTTCATCCCACCCAAACTCCCTCATCCTGAGGTGCTGCGCAGCAGCCTCGAAGGAG
The DNA here is from genome assembly GCF_014199935.1 of Methylorubrum rhodinum. GTDB lineage: Bacteria > Pseudomonadota > Alphaproteobacteria > Rhizobiales > Beijerinckiaceae > Methylobacterium > Methylobacterium rhodinum. The sequence goes on along the minus strand of NZ_JACHOP010000011.1, from coordinate 13,496 downwards.
GGCTCCAGCCAGCCGCGCGATCCCTGGAGCCCTCCTTCGAGGCTCCGCTTCGCTCCGCGCCTCAGGATGAGGGAGAGGATGGGACGCATCACGGCATCGAACCGGCTTTCGCAGACTGGCGGCGGCGACTGTCCCTCGCGCATCTCGGGCGTGGCCTCCACTCGGCAACGGCGGTGCCAGCGCTTTTTGGTTTGCGCTCGGCCCCAAGATCGGCTGTGACTCCGGGCTCGCGAATCCAAAGTCTGAAACGAGGGACGGAACGGCATGTCGGGTGGGCACGGAGCGGTCGAGACCTCGAACAAGCGCGTCGCGCTGCTGATCTCGGTGCTGGCCCTGTTCCTGGCCGGGGCCGAGACGCTGGCCAAGAGCGCGCAGACCGAGGCGCTCGGCGCCAATATCGAGGCCGCCAACCAGTGGGCCTATTTCCAGGCCCGCACCATCCGCGGCACCGTGCTGAAGACCGCCGACGAGGCCCTCGCCCTGCTGCCGCCGGGCGCCGACCCGGCCGCGCTCAAGGCCAAGCGCGACGAGTGGGCCGCCACCATGGCGCGCTGGGAATCCGACCCCGCCAAGGGCGAAGGCCGCAAGGAGCTGTCGGCCAAGGCGCAAGGTGCGGAGAAGCGGCGCGACCTCGCGCTGGAGCGCTATCACCATTACGAGCTGGCCTCGGCCGCGATCCAGATCGGCATCGTGCTGGCCTCGGCCGAGGTCATCACCGGCATCGCCGCGCTCGCCTTCGCGGGCGGCCTGCTCGGCGTGGTCGGTCTCGCGCTCGCGAGCTTCGGCCTGTTCGCGCCCCACGCCCTGCCGTTCTTCCACTGAAACCTTCGCTCTCGGACGGGTTATCGCGGGCCTTCCAGTTGCGGAGCTGGTCAAAACAGCCTTAAGTTCTTGTTATAGTGCGGCCTCTCTCGACTGAACCTGCGATGGCGCACGGGGTTTTCGCCGATAAGGTCCGGCCGAGTCCATCTCTCGCGATGAACGCTCCCCAGCCCCTCTTCCGCCCGGTCGTCCGCTCCTTCGCCCTCGGGGCGGAGGGCGCGGCGCCGATTCCCTCGGCGGAGACCGCGGCGCTGATCGACCGCATCTACGAGGCGGCGGCCGTGCCCGAGCTGTGGCGGGCGGTGCTCATCGACATCGCCCGCCTCGCCGGCGCGCCCGAGGCGGTGATGATCGTCTCGACCGGCACGCGGTTTCGCGACTGGGTGACGACCTCCCCGGATTTCGACGCGCTGGTCCTCGCCCATTTCGAGCGCTTCCCCGACAACATCCGCACCCGGCGCCTGCTGGAACTGCGCCATCCGGGCTTCCTCACCGATCTCGACGTGGTCTCGGAGGAGGAGATCGCCAGCGATCCACTCTACCAGGACTTCCTGATCCCGCGGGGCTACGGGGCCGGCACCGCCACGGCGGTGATGGTGCCGAGCGGCGACAGCGTCATCGTCCATTGCGAGCGTCCCGTGGCGCAGGGCCATTTCGGCGCCGACACGCTTGCCGCCCTCGACGAGCTGCGCCCGCACCTCGCCCGCGCCGCCCTGCTCTCGGCCCGGCTGGAGATGGAGCGGATCGTCACCACCACCCGGACGCTGGAACTGCTCGGCCTGCCCGCGGCGGTGCTCGGATCGGGCGGGCGGCTGCTGGCGGCCAACCCGTCGCTCGTCGCGCTGATGCCGCACACCCTGAGCGACCAGCCCTCGCGCCTCGCCGCGGCCGATCCGGCCGCCGACCGGTTGCTGCGCGAGGCGCTCGGCGGGCCGGGGCCGGCCGGGCCGGTCCCGGTGCGCTCCATCCCGATTCCGGCCCGCGGCGAGCGGCCCCCCGTGATCCTCCACCTCGTGCCGGTGCGGGGGGCGGCCCACGACGTGTTCACCCGCGCCCGCGCCGTGCTGGTGGCGACGCCCGTCGTCGCCCGCGAGGTGCCGAGCGCGGAGGTGGTGCAGGGCCTGTTCGACCTGACGCCCGCGGAATCGCGCCTCGCCGCCCTGATCGCCGCGGGCGACGCCCCGGTGTCGGCGGCGGCCAAGCTCGGCATCACCCCGAGCACCGCCCGCTCGGTGCTCAAGCGCGTCTTCCAGAAGACCGGCGTGTCGCGGCAGGCCGACCTCGTCGGGCTGCTGACCGGGACGGCGCTCACCGGATAGGGTGCGGCCCCCGGCCCCCGGCCCACGGTCATGGGGCGGCGCGGCGTCTCGCGGTCACCCGGTTTCCGGGAGGTGCGCGGCTGACGTTGCCAACTCGCCACTGACAAAAAACCACTCTATAAGCCGCGCTTCGCGCGAGGCGGGAGGGCCCGCGCGCTTCACCTTGTCGAGGTGAGCGGAGAGAGTGTCATGACCGAGCGGTGGACCCCCAAAACCTGGCGCACCCTGCCGATCCAGCAGGTGCCGTCCTATCCGGACGCGGATGCGCTCCAGGCCGTGGAGGCTCAGCTCGCGAGCTTTCCCCCGCTCGTGTTTGCCGGCGAGGCCCGCAAGCTGAAGGCGGCCCTGGCGCGCGTCTCGACCGGTGAGGCGTTCCTGCTGCAGGGCGGCGACTGCGCCGAGAGCTTCGACGAGCATTCGGCGGACAACATCCGCGACTTCTTCCGCGTGTTCCTGCAGATGGCGATGGTGCTCACCTTTGCCGGCGGTTCGCCCGTGGTGAAGGTCGGCCGCATCGCCGGGCAGTTCGCCAAGCCCCGCTCGTCGCCGACCGAGACGCTCGACGGCGTCGCGCTGCCGAGCTACCGCGGCGACATCATCAACGGCCTCACCTTCACGGAAGAGGCCCGCATTCCCGACCCGAAGCGCCAGATCGAGGCCTACCGGCAGTCGGCGGCGACGCTCAACCTCCTGCGCGCCTTCGCGACCGGCGGCTACGCCAACCTCGAGAACGCGCATCGCTGGATGCTGGGCTTCGTCAAGGACAGCCCGCAATCCTCGCGCTACCAGGACGTGGCCGGGCGGATGTCGGACGCGCTCGACTTCATGCGCGCCATCGGCATCAACCCGGAGACGCACCAGGAGGTGCGCACCACCGACTTCTACACCAGCCACGAGGCGCTGCTGCTCGGCTACGAGGAGGCGCTGACCCGCGTCGATTCGACGAGCGGCGACTGGTACGCCACCTCGGGCCACATGCTCTGGATCGGCGACCGCACCCGCCAGCCGGACCACGCCCACGTGGAATACGCTCGCGGCATCAAGAACCCGATCGGCCTGAAGTGCGGGCCGTCGACGACGCCCGAGGGGCTGATCCGCCTGATCGATCTCCTCAACCCGGAGAACGAGGCCGGCCGCCTCTCGCTGATCTGCCGCTTCGGCGCCGACAAGGTGGGCGACCACCTGCCGGCCCTGATCCGCACGGTCGAGCGCGAGGGCCGTTCGGTGGTGTGGGTGTGCGATCCGATGCACGGCAACACCATCGCGGCGGGCCGCTACAAGACGCGGCCCTTCGAGCGGGTGATGCAGGAGATCGAGGGCTTCTTCGGCGTCCACCGCGCGGAAGGCACGATCGCCGGCGGCATCCACCTGGAGATGACCGGCAAGGACGTGACCGAGTGCACCGGCGGCGCCCGCGCGCTGACGGCCGACGACCTTCAGGACCGCTACCACACCTATTGCGACCCGCGCCTCAACGCGGAGCAGGCGCTGGAAGTGGCGTTCCTCACGGCCGAGCTGGTCAAGCGCGAGCGCGCCGAGATCGAACACCCGCGCCTCGACGCGGCGGAATAATCGGCCGCGAAGGGTCAGGCTTCGCCTCTCCCCGCATGCGGGGAGAGGGTCGCGACGACCTCGTCGTCGTCGCGACAAGCGGTAGCGGGGGTGAGGGGGCTTCAACGGAAGAGGCTCATCCGGCACCGCCCCCTCACCTTCGGCTGCCGCCTCGCTTCAGCGACGACAAGGTCGCCGAAGCCCTCTCCCCGCATGGCGGGGCGAGGAGATGCGCGCTCGGCGAGAGCGCAACAGTTCATCCGCTTTTACTCGGCCTGCTGACGCCGCCTCCGCTCCGCCCGCGCCAATTCCTCCGCATTGAGAAACCCCGTCGCCGCCGCGATCTCGGCGGCCAGCATCGCGGTCTCGCGGCGCAGGCGATGCGCCTGATCGAGGCGCAGGCCCAGGTAATGCCGGTGCAGGCTCGTCCCGAGCCGCTCGCGAAACAGCCGCTCCAACTGCCGCACGCCGATCCGGGCGAGGTCGGCCAGAGCTTCGCGGCTGAGCGGGCTCTCAAGATTTTCCTCCATGGCGGCGAGCACGCGCAGGAGCCGCGGGTCGCGCAGGTCGAAGCGCTGGCGCAAAGCCATCCGCTGGGGGCTCAGGCCCTCGCGGATCTGGTTGTGCAGGAACCAGTCGGCGACGCCTGCGGCCAGCCCGGGGCCGTGGTCGCGGCCGATCCGGTCGAGCATCATGTCGAGCGCGGCGATGCCTCCCGAGCAGGTCATGCGGTCGGGGCCGACCTCGTAGAGGGCGCGCACCACCTCGACGCGGGGAAACCGCTCGCGGAAGGCCGGGATATGCTCCCAATGCAGGGTACAGCGCCGCCCGTCGAGGAGGCCGGCCCGCGCCAGCAGGTAGGGCCCGCCCGACAGCCCGCCGATCACCGTGCCGGGCCGCAAAGCCAGCCGCCGCAGCCACGCGAACAGGGCCGGGTCGTCGAAGTCCGACGGGTTGCCGCCCGCGCAGACGATCACCCAGTCCGCCCCCGGCGGCTCGGCGCCGATCGCGACATCGGGGGCCACGCTGAGGCCGTTCGAGGCGGCGACCGGCGCGTCAGTGGGGGCTGCGTGCCACCAGCGGTACAGGATGCGTCCCGACAGGGCGTTGGCCGCCCGCAGCGGCTCGACCGCCGCCGCGTAGGTCATCAGCGCGAAGTCCGGCACCAGCACGAAGCCGACGACCGTCGGTTCGGGGGCGAGGAGGGGAGCGGGGCACATTCCGCCGCGATCTGCCGAGAATGTGTCGTGATTTGCAAGGGGCGGGCGCCGCAGCGGGCGTATTGATCGCTTTGTGCCAAGGGGCGGTGGATTCACGTCGATCCCACCCACGCCCTCATCCTGAGGTGCCGCGTAAGCGGTCTCGAAGGAGGGCTCCAGGGATCGCGAGAGAACCGGAGCCCTCCTTCGAGGCCAAGCTGACGCTCGGCACCTCAGGATGAGGGGATTGGATGGGATCACCTCATCGCCACCGGCGATCCGAGAGGACGAACGCGATGCGCTATTCCCTCTTCAGCGTCCTCGGGCAGGCCCTGCGGGGTCAGCGGGACTGGAAGCCGCAATGGCGCGACGCGGCCCCTAGGTCAGAATACGACGTGATCATCGTCGGTGGCGGCGGGCACGGTCTGGCGACCGCCTATTACCTCGCCAAGGAGCACGGCCTCACCAACGTCGCCGTGCTGGAGAAGAGCCACATCGGCTCGGGCAATGTCGGCCGCAACACCACCATCGTGCGCTCGAACTATGGGCTCCCCGGCAACATCCCCTTCTACGAGCAGTCGATGAAGCTCTGGGAGGGGCTGGAGCAGGACATCAACTACAACGCCATGGTCAGCCAGCGCGGCGTGCTCAACCTCTACCACACCGACGCCCAGCGCGACGCTTACGCCCGGCGCGGCAACGCCATGCGCCTAGCCGGCATCGATTCCGAACTGCTCGACCGCGAGGGCGTGCGGGCCATGGTGCCGTTCATCGATTTCGACAACGCCCGCTTCCCGGTGAAGGGCGGCCTGTTGCAGCGCCGGGGCGGCACCGTGCGGCATGACGCGGTCGCCTGGGGCTATGCCCGCGCGGCCGACGCGCGCGGCGTCGACATCGTCCAGAACTGCGCGGTCACCGGCATCCGCCGCGAGAACGGGCGCGTCACCGGCGTCGAGACCAGCCGCGGCTTCATCGGCGCGAAGAAAATCGGCCTCTCCGTCGCTGGCTCCTCCTCGCTGCTCGCCGCCATGGTCGACATGCGGCTACCCATCGAGAGCCACGTGCTCCAGGCCTTCGTCAGCGAGGGGGTGAAACCCTTGATCGACTGCGTGATGACCTTCGGGGCCGGCCATTTCTACGTCAGCCAGTCGGACAAGGGCGGCCTCGTCTTCGGCGGCGACATCGACGGCTACAACTCCTATGCGAGCCGCGGCAACCTGCACACCATCGAGGACGTGATGGAGGGCGGCATGGCGCTGTGGCCGGGGCTCGGGCGCCTGCGGCTGCTGCGCCACTGGGGCGGCATCATGGACATGTCGATGGACGGCTCGCCCATCATCGACCGCACCGAGATCGGCGGCCTCTATCTCAACGCCGGCTGGTGCTACGGCGGCTTCAAGGCGACCCCGGCCGCGGGCTTCTGCTTCGCCCACACCATCGCCCGCGACGAGCCCCACCCGAACAGCGCCGCCTTCCGCCTCGACCGCTTCGCCACCGGCCGCCTCATCGACGAGAAGGGCATGGGCGCCCAGCCCAACCTGCACTGATATTTTCTCTCCCGCCCACCCCCCTCATCCTGAGGTGGCGGCGCGAAAGCGGCGCCCTCGAAGGAGGGCTCCAGAAGTCTCTGCGCTCCCTGGAGCCCTCCTTCGAGGCCGCTTCGCGGCACCTCAGGATGAGGGACAGGGTGGGATCGATCCCGGCAACGCCAACGAGGACGGACGAAGAGCCATGCGCATCCGATGCCCCTATTGCGGCGAGCGCGACAACGGCGAGTTCAGCTATCTCGGCGACGCCGCGCCCGTGCGCCCGGACGGGATGGAAGCCTCGCCGCAGGCCATGCACGACTACGTCTACCTGCGCGACAACCGCGCCGGGGAGATCCGCGAGCTCTGGTACCACGGCGCCGGCTGCCGCGCCTGGCTCGTCGTGACCCGCGACACCCGCACCCACGCCATCGGCGATGTCGCGCCCGCCCGCGACGTCGCCAAGGCCCGCACCGAAACGTCTCGCGCCGCCACGCCTGCCGGGAGCGCTTCCCATGCTCGATAAGACGCCGAACTTCCCTCCCCCCTCCGCGGGGGAGGGTGGCCCTCGCTTCAGCGAGGGTCGGGAGAGGGGAGCGCCCTTTCCGGAAACGTCGCCCCCTCACCCGCCCGCTCCGCGGGCACCCTCCCCCGCAAAGGGGGGAGGGTACGGTGCGGCCCAACCCTTCCGCCTTGCCTCCGGAGGCCTGATCGACCGTCGCCGCGCCCGCGACTTCACCTTCGACGGGCGGACGCTCACCGGCTACCACGGCGACACGCTGGCCTCGGCGCTGCTCGCCAACGGGGTGCGGCTGGTCGGGCGCTCGTTTAAATATCACCGGCCCCGCGGCATCCTCTCGGCGGGTTCGGAGGAGCCGAACGCCCTGGTCGAACTGCGCTCGGGCGCCCGGCGCGAGCCCAACACCCGCGCCACCATGGCCGAACTCTACGAGGGTCTGGAGGCGACGAGTCAGAACCGCTGGCCGTCGCTCAGCTTGGACGCGCTCTCGGTCAACGCGCTGCTCTCGCCGGTCTTCGCGGCGGGCTTCTACTACAAGACCTTCATGTGGCCGGCTTCCCTGTGGGAGAAGCTTTACGAGCCGATGATCCGCCGCGCGGCGGGCCTCGGCCGGGCCGCGAACGCGCCCGATCCCGACACCTACGAGCACGCCCACGCCCATTGCGACGTGCTCGTCATCGGCGGCGGCCCCGCCGGCCTGTCGGCGGCGCTCGCCGCCGGTCGCTCCGGCGCCCGCGTCATCCTCGTGGACGAGGATTTTGCGCTCGGCGGCCGGCTCTTGGCCGAGCGGCGCGAGATCGACGGCGTGAGCGGTCCCGAATGGGTCGCCCAAGCCGTCGCCGAACTGGAGAGTCTGCCCGAGGTGCGGCTCCTGTCCCGCACCACCCTGTTCGGCGTCTACGATCACGGCGCCTACGGCGCGGTCGAGCGCGTCTCCGACCACGTCGCGGTGCCGGCGCCCCATGCGCCGCGCCAGCGGTTGTGGCGGATCGTGGCCAAGCGCGCGGTGCTCGCCGCCGGCGCCATCGAGCGCCCGCACGTCTTCGGCGGCAACGACCGGCCCGGCGTGATGCTGGCCGGCGCGGCGCGGACCTATCTCAACCGCTACGGCGTGCTGCCCGGACACAGCCCGGCCGTCTTCACGTCGAGCGACGACGGCTGGCGCACGGTGGCCGACATCGCGGCCGCGGGCGGGCGCGTCGCCGCCGTGGTGGATTCCCGCCCCGACGTGCCGGTGGCGCTCCGCCGCATGGCCGAGGCCGCCGGCGCCCAGGTGGTGGCCGGCGGGCAGGTGGTCGGCACGCGCGGACACCTCGCCCTAAGGGGAATCGACGTGCGCGATTCCTACGGCGGCACGCTTCACGTGGCTTGCGATACGCTCGCCATGGCCAACGGCTGGAACCCGGTGGTCCACCTCGACTCGCACCTCTCCCGCCGCCCGGTCTGGTCGGAGGACATCCACGGCTTCGTGCCCGGCACATTGCCCACCGGCATGGTCGCGGCCGGCGCGGCGTCGGGCCGGCTGACGCTGGCGGAGGCTCTGGAAAGCGGCGCCCGCCTCGGCGCCGAGGCGGCGGAAGCCTGCGACTTCGCGGCGAAGGCGGTGCAGACGCCCCGCACCGATCCGGAATCGACCGCCCACACCCCGCTCTGGCGCGTCGCCAAGCCCAAGGGAAAAGCCTTCGTCGATTTCCAGAACGACGTGGCGGCCTCCGACGTGGAACTCGCCCACCGCGAGGGCTTCCGCGCCGTCGAACTGCTCAAGCGCTACACCACCCTCGGCATGGCGACCGACCAGGGCAAGACCTCGAACCTCGCCGGCCTGTCGATCATGGCCGAGCTGACCGGCCAGCCGATCCCGGCGGTGGGCACCACGGTGTTCCGCCCGCCCTTCACCCCCGTCGCCATCGGGGCGTTTGCCGGGCACCACCGCGGCAAGGAATTCCGCGCGACGCGGCACGTGCCGTCCCACGGGTGGGCCCAAGAGAACAACGCGCAGTTCCTGGAAACCGGGCTGTGGCTGCGCCCGGCCTATTTCCCGCGGGCCGGCGAGACCGATTGGCTCCAGACCGTGGTGCGCGAGGTCGAGACCGTGCGGAGCAAGGTGGGGCTCTGCGACGTCAGCACCTTCGGCAAGATCGACATCCAGGGCCGCGACGCGCTCGCCTTCATCGAGCGGGTCTGCGCCAACCCGTTCGGCACGTTGAAGGTGGGCCGCTCGCGCTACGCCCTGCTCCTGCGCGAGGACGGCTTCGTGCTCGACGACGGCACGGTCTCGCGGCTCTCCGACAACCACTTCGTCATGACGGCCTCGACGGCCAATGCCGCACGCGTGATGCAGCACCTCGAATTCTGCCGCCAGTGGCTCTGGCCGGAGCTCGACGTGCAGATGGTCTCGGTGAGCGAGCAATGGGCCCAATACGCGGTGGCGGGTCCCCGCTCCCGCGACGTGCTGAGGCGCATCGTCGATCCGGACTTCGACCTGTCGAACGAGGCGTTTCCGTTCCTGGGGGCGGCCGAGATCACCGTCGGCGGCGGCATCCCGGCCCGCCTGTTCCGCATCTCGTTCTCGGGCGAACGCGCCTACGAGATCGCGGTGCCGGCCGCCTACGGCGACGCGGCGTGGCGCGCCATCATGGCGGCGGGTCTGCCCTACGGCATCTGCCCCTACGGCGCCGAGGCGCTCTCGGTGATGCGCATCGAGAAGGGCCATGCGGCGGGTGCCGAGATCAACGGCCAGACCACGGCCCGCGATCTCGCCCTCGGCGGCATGCTCGCCAAGAAGAAGGACTATGTCGGCCGCCTGATGAAGGAGCGCCCGGCGCTGACCGACCCGGACCGGCCGATCCTCGTGGGCTTCCGCCCGGTCGATCCGAGCCAGCGCCTGCGGGCCGGCGCGCATTTTTTGGCGGTCGGCGCCGAACCGAGCCTCGTGGCGGACGAAGGGTATATGACCTCGATCGCGTTCTCGCCCGCGCTCGGCCACTGGATCGGGCTCGGCCTGATCCGCCGCGGAAACGAGCGCCACGGCGAGCGGGTGCGCGCCTACGATCCGGTGCGCGGCGGCGATGTCGAGGTCGAGATTGGCAACGCCGCCTTCGTGGACCCGGCGGGGGAGAGGATGCATGGCTGAGCACGCGACCCTCTGGCGGTCCCGCGGGGCCTGGGACCTCTACGCGCAACCCGGCCGCCACGGCCGGCGCGAGGGGCCGGCCGGCGTGACCGTCACCCCGCGCGAGGGGCTGGCGCTGGCGAGCGTCACCGCGGTGGACGGCGCCGAAGAGAAGCTCGCCGCGGAGATCCAGGCACGGCTCGGCCTGTCGCTGCCGGAGCCCGGCGCGGCCCTGTTCTCCGGCGAGACCGGCCTGATCTGGTCCGGCCCCGGCCAGTGGCTGGCTCTTGGGCCCGCCCGCGGCGATCTCGACGGGCTCGGTGCTGCGCTTCAGGGCGTCGCTGCGGTCGCCGACCAGAGCGACGGACGGGCGGTGCTGCGGCTCTCCGGCCCCGAAGCCCGTCGCGTGCTGGAGAAGGGCGTCTCGGTCGATCTGCACCCGCGCGCATTCGGGCCGGGCCGCACGGCGGTGACGGCGGTCGCGCATATCGGCGTGCAACTCTGGCAGCGCGACGACCGCCCGACCTACGAGATCGCCGTCGCCCGGAGCTTTGCCGGCAGCCTGTGGTCCTGGCTGGAAGAGGCCGCCGCCGAGTTCGGCTGCGAGGTGCAGGCGGGCGGCTGAGTCGGCATCCGATGGGTCCCGATTCGGCTCCCCGTCATCGCGAGGCGGAGCCGAAGCGATCCAGGGCGCGACCTGTCCCGAGAAGGCGAGACCGCGCCGACGAAACGGTCGCGCGACCCCTCCGGAGGGTGCGGAGCGCTGGATTGCTTCGGCTTCGCCTCGCAATGACGGAGGGAAGCAGAATCCGAGGCGACCAACCGGAAACCCTGGAAGAACCCGCCCCTAAAAATCCGTGTGCAGCCGCGTCCCGAAAAAGTCCGCCGGGCCGCGGTCGCGGTTGTAGGCCGGGTTCTCGACGTGCTGGTAGTTCAGGGACACGGTGACGGCCCTGGTCAGGTTCATCGCGTAATAGACTTCGACGGCCCGCTCCGGCGAATAGTTCAGGCGCCCGTCGCCGATCAGCAAGCCGAGGCCGCCCTGGGCGAAGTAGGCCTGATGCGCGCGGGAGATCATGTTCATCGAAGCACCCAGGCCCACCGTGTCCTGCGGCCGGCCCCAGGCCGCGCCCTTCAGCGAGAGGCCGCCGGAGACCGAGCCGTCGACGTCGGTGAAGGACAGGCTCTCGTTGCGCCCGTCATTGGCGCTGGCGCGGGCGAACAGGCCGAGATCGGCGGTGAGCGCCTGTTCGAGGTTGACGTAGAAGCCGGTCTTGCGCCGCGGCGCGCGGGTGGCGGCGACCGCATCGTTGATGTCGGCGAAGGCGCCGCCCTGCGTCAGCGCCACCACCTGCCGGAAGTCGGCGGTGTTGCCGACGTTCGAGAAGAAGCCGAGCCTCAGCTTGCCCGGCTGGCCGAGGACGGGCAGCGCGTAGCGCCCCTCGAACTCGATGTTGGTGCCGGCCCGCTCGAACACCCGCGGATCGAGCACGTCGGAGGAGGGTTGCTTCGGCACCTGGGTGTAGGCGGCCCGCACCGCGAACTCGGCGCGGTTGTACTCGACCATCACGCCTTGGGTGAAGCCGGGGAGGTTGGCCGGAAAGTCCCAGGCGGCCGAGGCCCACAGGCCCCAGTTCATGAAGTCAATGCGCGGGTCGTGGGCGTAGAGGTTGCCATCGAAGAAGTCGCCCAATGCGAACTTGCCGGCGATGACGGTGATGCGCTCGACGTCGCGGGTGCCACTGATCGAGTTCGGGCCGTCCGGCACTTCCTCGGTCTCGCCGCCCAGCCCGAAGGTCTGGCGCACGAAGTAGCGGTTCGAGCGCAGCTTCGGGAACGGGGCACCCGCCTTCTGCGCCTCGCCGTTGACGAAGCCGGCCACGCCCAGCGTGCGCGACAGCCCGAAACCCTGGCTGAATTCCGGGTTGTAGTAGAGCTCGGTCCCCTCCGCGAGCTTGAGGCCGAGGAAGAGCGTCGCCGTGGTGGTGGCCTGCGCCTGATCCGGCACGAGGCTCTGGGGCCCGCGATAGGGTGCGCGGAAACCGCTGACGCCCTGGTTCACGAACGTGGTCTGGCCGTGCAGCGAGAAGCGGGTGTCCTTCGGGATCTCGATGTCCTCGTCCTGCAGGGCGAGCGCCTGCGGATGCCAGGTGAGGCGGGCCATCATCTGGTTCGAGACGAAGGCGGTGCGGCTCGTCACCGGCCCGCCGTTCGCGCCGGGCAGCACGCCGAGATCGAAGCGGCGGCTCTCGCCGAGATCGCTGTAACGGTAGTCGATCCCGAGCGACCAATGCGGATGGACCGCGAACTGCACGCCGGCCCCCAGCGTGAAGCCGAGATAGGACACGTCGCGGGAGGCCGTGGCCGTCGGGCCGCCGGCGAAATCCGGATAGGTCGCCAGCACCCGCCCGTTGGCCGCCGCGAGGCCGGCGCTCGCGTAGATCAGGTTGTTGCCGAAGGCGTAGCCGAGGCGGCCGCGCAGCGTGCCGAATCCATCGGTCTTTTCGCGGATCAGGGCGAAGGGCGGGTCCAGCCCCTCATAGCCGAAGCCCGGCGCGTCGGAGCGCACGCCGCGCTTGAGGTTCGCGCCGACGAGGTCGGCCTCGACGCCGTAGACGAAGGCGCCGCTCTGCCAGTTCCAGCCGGCGAAGGCGCCGCCGACCACGGTGGTGGCGTCCGCCCCGAGATCGCGGCTGCCGGTGGAATCGCCCGTGTCGAAGGTCGGCACGCGCCGGGCCCCGACCGTGGTCGGCCCGAAATCGTAATTGCCGAAGGAGGCGCCCGCACTGCCCTGAAGGCCGAGATAGGGGCCGGACCAATCGATGAAGCCCGGCGCCGCAGGCCGCATGGCGAGGTCGGCCGCCTGCGCGTCGAACCCGATGACGGCCGCGAGGCAGGCCGCCCCGCATCCCAGCGCGCGTGTCGTCCGCACCCCGCAGCCCCCCTGCAAGCTTCACAGGCGAGGTACCAGATGCTCCCGCCGCCGTAATCCGCGGCGCATCGCGTCCCCATCGATTGATGGGGGACGGTTGCAGATGCGCCACGGCGGCAAAGAGCCGGATTCGTCCGACAGGACGATGACAGCCGACGAAGCGGTTTCGCGAAAAAACGGGAGTGCCCGCGAAATCGCACGGGAGACGCCACGCATGCGCGGCGCGGCCCCTTGCCGCGGTCAAGCTGTGCTGTAGGTAGGCGGTGCCTGGACCCCCATCAGGTTAGGCAACCGACTTGAAGGGCGCATCGGCGACGATGCGCCCGCTTTCGTTCCACATTGCGCCGTCATTCCGGGGCCGCGAAGCGGAACCCGGAATCCATCTGTGATGCACGGCTGAACGAAGCGTCGAGGCCAGTCGTGATGGGGTGGACGGCCCCCGACGGCATCGTGTGTGCCAGATTGAGGTCGTTGCAGATCTCAAGCGAGGAGGCCGTCCATGGAGCAGATTACCC
>NZ_JACHOP010000010.1 GCF_014199935.1 Methylorubrum rhodinum | reverse complement strand
GCCCTCATGCGGCGCCTCATCGTCATCGCAAACGCGCGCCTGCGCGACGCCTTCGCCGAAAAACGACAGGTCGCCACGAACTGAGTTGATGACGGTGGAGGATGGGGCGGCCGATCGTGAGCTGCCTCGACCCGCGCCCCGCCGCCTTACCCCCGCGGCAGCATCCGGTCGCTGATGATGCGGCGCTGGATTTCGCTGGTGCCCTCGAAGATCGTGGTCAGCCGCGCGTCGCGCCAGTAGCGCTCGATCCGCCGCTCGGTGGTGTAGCCGTTGCCGCCGTGGAGCTGCATCGCCTGGTTCGTGACGCGCACCGCCATCTCGGTGGCGAGAAGCTTCACCGCCGCCGACTCGCTCTCGGCGGGCAGGCCCTCGTCGAGGAGGTGGGCGACTTGGCACCAGTAGGCGCGGGCCTGCGCCACTTCCGCCGCCATGTCGGCGAGCGCGAAGCGCAGGGCCTGGAACTGGCCGATCGGCCGGCCGAACTGTTCGCGCTCCTGAAGGTAGGCGGTGCAGTCCTCGACCGCCGCGCGGGCGACGCCGACCGCGCGGGCCGCGGTGTGGACGCGGGCGATGTTGAGGCCGCGCTGGACCGAGGCGAAGCCGCCGGCATCGGCATCCGCGCCCTCGTCGCCGTAGAGGCCGGTGAGGCGGTCGCGCTCGGGCACCTTCACCCGGTCGAGCTTCAGCTCGAAGGTGAGGAAGCCGTGATAGCCGATCTTGTCGATCACCGTGCCCTGCATGCCCTCGGGGAAGGTGCCGGGTTCCTTCAGCACGAGGAACGGTTCGAGCCCGGCCGAGCGCGGTTCGCCGGGTTTCGGGTCGCGCACGCGGGCGAGCACCTCGATGAAGTCCGCGCCTTGCGCGAAACCGGCCCAGCGCTTGGTGCCGGTGAGGTACCAATAGTCGCCCTCGCGCACGGCCCGTGTCTGCACCCCGGCGAGATCCGAGCCGGCGGTGGGTTCGGACAAGGCGATCGAGCCGATCCACTCGCCTCGGGCGGACTTACCGAGCAGCGCCTTGCGGCGCTCGTCGTCGATCGTCTGGGTGCCGAGCCCCTGGCCGCGGGCGAGGATCGAGCCGGTGGAGAGCCACGCGCGGGCGAGTTCCTCCGAGATCAGGCAGTATTCGAAGACGCCCAGGCCCATGCCGCCGTACTCGGCGGGGATGGTGATGCCGAACCAGCCCTTCTGCGCCATCTGGTCGATGAGCGAGCGGGGCATCTCGCCCTTCTGCGGATCGAGTTCGTCGGCGAGCGGCAGGACCACGTCGCGGGCGAAGGTCCGCGCCTCCGCCTGGAGGGCGACGCGGCGTTCCGTGCGCCAGGGCGAGAGCAGTTCCGGCGGGCGCGGCTCCATGATGTCGGGCTTGCCCATCGCGTCCCACCCTCCCACGGCATAGTTTGGTCGTGGGAACCGAACGCTCAAGTCGGCAAAACGTTCGCGGAGAGCGCGAATTCCCCTCCCCCTTGCGGGGAGGGGTAGGGGTGGGGGTCGGGCAGAAGGCACCTTTGTGGTTCCTCCTGAACCACCCCCACCTCCAACTCCTCCCCGCAAGGGGGAGGCAAGGGGGAGGAGAGTGCCGCCTGCTCTTGCGCTCGCCCCCGCCCGCCCCCAGAACGCGGCCATGCTGCGCGTCAACGATCTCACCTACCGCATCGGCGAGCGGGTCATCCTCGACTCCGCGACCTTCGCGATCCCCGACCGCGCCCGCGTCGGGCTGGTGGGCCGCAACGGGGCGGGCAAGACCACCCTGTTCCGGGCGATCCTCGGCGAGCTGGCCATCGACGCCGGCGCGGTCTCGGTGCCGAAGGGCATGCGCATCGGCGCGGTGGCGCAAGAGGCGCCCGCCGGGCCCGAGACCCTGCACGAGGTCGTGCTCGCCGCCGACACCGAGCGCGCCCGGCTGATGCGGGAGGCGGAAGACGCGGACGGCGTGGCCCGCGCCGAGATCGAGACGCGGCTCGTCGATATCGGCGCCCACTCGGCCCCGGCCCGCGCGGCGGCGATCCTGCACGGGCTGGGCTTCGACGCGGCGGCGCAAAGCCGCCCCTGCGCGGACTTCTCCGGCGGCTGGCGCATGCGCGTGGCGCTCGCGGCCGTCCTGTTCTCCGAGCCGGACCTGCTGCTGCTCGACGAGCCGACCAACTACCTCGACATCGAGGGCACGCTCTGGCTCTACGACTATCTCGAAAAATACCCGCGCACGGCGATCATCATCAGCCACGACCGGGAACTGCTCGACACCTCGGTCGACCACATCCTGCATCTCGACCGCGGCAAGCTGACGATCTACCGCGGCGGCTTCACCTCCTTCGCGCGCCAGCTCTCCGAGAAGCGGGTGCTCCAGGCGAAAGCCAAGGCCAAGCAGGACGTCGAGCGGGCCCATCTCCAGAGCTTCATCGACCGGTTCAAGGCCAAGGCGACCAAGGCGCGCCAAGCCCAGTCGCGGATGAAGCGGCTCGCCAAGATGGAGCCGATCGCGGCGCTGATCGAGGACGACGTGCCGGTGATCCACCTGCCGAGCCCGGACAAGCCGCTCTCGCCGCCGATCGTCGCGATGGAGCGGGTCCAGGCCGGCTACGGCGAGCGCATCGTGCTCACGGGGCTCAACCTGTCGCTCGCCCCCGACGACCGGGTGGCGCTGCTCGGCGCCAACGGCAACGGCAAGTCGACCTTCTGCAAGCTGATCGGCGGGCGGCTGCCGCCGCTCGCGGGCGAGATGAAGCGCTCCTCCAAGATGGAGGTGGCGTATTTCGCCCAGCACCAGCTCGACGAGCTGCGCCCCACCGAGAGCGCGGTGGCGCATGTGCGCGACCGGATGCCCGACGCGCCCGAGGCGCGTGTGCGCTCGGCCGCCGCCCGGCTGGGATTTCCCGCGACCAAGGCGGACACGCCGGTGGAAAAACTGTCGGGCGGCGAGAAGGCGCGGCTGCTGATGGGCTTGGCCGCCTTCGATGGCCCCCATCTGCTCATCCTCGACGAGCCGACCAACCACCTCGACATCGAGAGCCGGCAGGCGCTGGTCGAGGCGATCAACGACTACGAGGGCGCAGTGATCCTCGTCTCCCACGACCGCTTCCTGATCGAGGCCTGCGCCGACCGGCTCTGGCTGGTGCGCGACGGCTCGGTGAAGACCTTCGACGGCGACATGGACGATTACCGCCGCCTCGTGCTCGCCGGCCCGGAGCGGACGGAGTCCGCGGGGGAATCCACCGGCGGCCAGAAGGCCGAGGCGCGCCGCTCCGCGGTCGAGCGCCGCGCCGCGCTGGCGCCGCTCAAGAAGCGGCTCGACGGGATCGAGGCGCGGATGGGCAAGCTCTCGGGGGCCATCCAGAAGATCGACGCGGCGCTCGCCGACGGCACCGCCTTCCTCAAGGACGCGGCCAAAGCCGGCGACCTCGCCCGCATGCGGGCCGAGGCCGCCGACGCGCTCGCCAAGGCCGAGGAGGAGTGGCTGGAGGTGAGCGGCGAGATCGAGGGGGCGGCGTAGGGCCCGCGCGCCCCGCGCTCAGCCCGGATGGGCCGCGGCCCAGCGGCCGTTCTGGGTGCGCCCGCCATAGCCGTAGGCGTCGCCGTCGGCGGCATGGACCAGCACGTAGCATTCCTCGTGCAGCCGCCCGAGCAGGGCCTCCATGCCCTCGAACGCGGCCTTCACGAAGGCGGTGGTCTCGGCCTTGGTGTTGGTGCCGGCGGTGATCGTGAAGTCCATCCAGAAGGCCGAGAGGCCCTCGTCGGTCGGGTTCTTGGCGCCGATGAACCAGCCCTTCGGATCGGCCTCCTCGACCAGCACGGCGGTGACGCTTCTGTCCTTGCCGAGCTTGTCCGCGCCGAGCCGCGCGGCGAGTTCGGCGATGCGGGGGCGGAGATCGGGACGGGGCATGGGCGTGACGTAGCGGACGATGATCATCGGCATGGGAGCCTCCTGGGTGTTTCGCAGGAGCAATCTGGCCGTTGCCGCACCCCCATGGAACGCTATGATTGACTCTCATCATCATAGCGAAAATAGATCATGCTCGATCTCGCGTCGGTGCGGCTGTTCCTCCTCGCGGTCGAGTTCGGCAACTTTTCGCGAGCGGCGGAGGCCGCCGGCACGGTGCAGCCGGTGGTGAGCGCCCGGATCAAGGCGCTGGAGGCGGCGCTCGGCCGCAAGCTTCTGGAGCGCACGCCCCGCTTCGTCCGGCCGACCGAGGACGGCGTGGCCTTCCTCGCCAAGGCGCGGGCGCTGATGGCCGCGCACGACGCGGCGACGCGCTTCGACGACGCGCCGACGGTCCGCCTCGCCATCGGGGCGAGCGACCACGCGCTCGGCACCGGGCTGGAGCACGTGATCCGGCACGTGCGCGCCGCGCTTCCCCACCGCAGCGCGGTCGAACTGCGCCTCGGGCTGTCGCAGCCGATCCGCACGGCCTTCGACGAGGGCGAACTCGACGCCGTGATCATCCGCCGCGAGGCCGGCGGCGCCGACGGCGAGGTGCTGGGGCTCGATCCGCTGGGCTGGCGCGCCACCGAGGAGGATGTCGTCGCGCCGGACCGGCCGATCCCCCTCGTCACGCTCGGCCCCCATTGCGGCGTGCGCTCGATGGCCGTGCGCCATCTCGAGGCCGCCCACCGGCCCTGGCGCGAGGCCTTCGTCGGCGGCTCCTGCAGCGCGCTCGTCGCCGCGGTGCGGGCGGGCCTCGGCATCGCGCCGATGGGCGCGGTCGCCTCCGGGCGGATGGGCGACGTGGGACCGCGCTACGGCCTGCCTGCGCTCCCGCCCTCCGAGATCGTGATGTTCGCCCGCGCCCATTCCCCGGCGGTCGCCGCTGCGGCCCGCGCGCTGGAGGCCGCGGTTCAGTCGATGTTGCGCGGCGCCTGAAGCGGCGCCCGCCGCAGCCAGATCGCGGATGCCACGGTCAGCGGCTCCAGCGGCAGGGTCACGGCGCCCTGGCGCTTGCCCCACAGCTCCAGCCCGCCGAAGCCGACCCGGCGGACGCCGAGCCACGCGCCGAAGGGGAACACCGTCGCGTTGCCCTCGCCGGCCCCGAAGCATTCCTCGAACGCGATCGGATCGACCATCAGGGCGTCGTATTTGGCGAGATGGTCGGCCATGC
Organism: Methylorubrum rhodinum; assembly: GCF_014199935.1. GTDB lineage: Bacteria > Pseudomonadota > Alphaproteobacteria > Rhizobiales > Beijerinckiaceae > Methylobacterium > Methylobacterium rhodinum. The sequence goes on along the minus strand of NZ_JACHOP010000010.1, from coordinate 160,099 downwards.
CGACCTTGGAGCGAAACAATCCGCGGTCGCGGTGGACAGCGGCGAAGCACGGCTCGTAGGCCGAGAGCGACAGGCGAAGCCGCCCGCCGATGCGCAGGTAGGGCGGGTTCGGCCCCTCCCGGCCGAACTGCGCCGGGCCCCAGCCGGCCTCGCGCACCAGCGAGTCGGCCAGCGTCACGGGCGCGGACGGGCCCTCCGGTGCGATGCCGGTTCCGGGTTCGGCCACGCCACCTTCGGCCATGTCACGCCCCTCGCCCCGCACCCAACGTCGGCACTATCGTGCATCGAAGACCGTCCGGCGACCGGATTCTTTTTGCATAACGTCCGGCAGGCCGCGGTTTTTCCCAATCCTCCCCTCATCCTGAGGTGCTGCGAAGCAGCTTTGAGCGAGGGCTCCAGGGGTCGCGCGGCTGGCTGGAGCCCTCCTTCGAGGCTCAGCCAGCGGCTGAGCACCTCAGGATGAGGTGGGTGGGTTGGAACGGCCGAACGGGCGTCAAAACCCCCCGCCGGTCTGGTCAAAATCGAGATAGGCGGTCTCGATCACGATCTGGGTGCGGCTGATGACCTCGAGCTTCCTCAGAATCTCGGAGACGTGGGCCTTCACGGTCGAGTCGCCGACCTGAAGCTCGTGGGCGATCTGCTTGTTGAGCTTGCCCTGCCGGATCATCGTCAGCACCCGCATCTGCTGCGGCGTCAGCCGGGCGACGCGCTCGGCCAGCGGCGGCTTCCGGCTGTTGGGGCGGGCGGGGGCGGGCGGGCCCCCGCGGTCGGGCGGCATGAACAGGGCGCCGCCCAGCACCTCGGAGATGGCGCGCGTCAGCGTCGCCTTGTCGACGGCCTTGGGCACGAAGCCCGCCGCGCCGTGGCGCAGGGCCTCGTGCATGATGCGCGGCTCCTCCAGCCCCGACACGATCAGGATCGGCACGCGGGGAAAGCGGGTGCGGATGGTGACGAGCCCGTCGAAGCCCGCCACGCCCTGCATGGTGAGATCGAGCAGCGTCAGGTCGATGCCGGCGTTGCGGTCGAGGATGTCGCAGGCCGCGCGGATGCCGTCGGCCTCGTGCAGCTCGGCGCCGGGGAAGGCCAGCGCGATGGCGCTCGCCAGCGCCTCGCGGAACAGCGGATGGTCGTCGACGAGGAGGAGACGCAAGGTGCCCTCCCCCGCGCGCGGGGCGGGTTCGTTGCCCGGATCGGTTGCTGCGCTGGCCATCATCGCGGGGTCACGCCTTCCGGTGGGCCGGGACGGCCCGGTCTCAGTCGTGAATCCTAGGGCATTTCGGCAAGGATGGCTGCCCGTGCTTTCGTCCAATCGCCGGCCCCGTCAGGAACCCTCCAGCACGAGCTGGCGCCGGCCCGGACGGTGGCCCTCCGCGCCGGTCTCGCGAAACCCGAGCTTGTGCAGCAGCCCCCAGGAGGCGACGTTGCCGGGTCGGCACTCGGCCAGGATCGTCCGGCGCGGGAAGCGGCCGCGCAGCAGGCCGAGCACGCCGCCCACCGCCTCGGCGGCCAAGCCGCGCCCGCGGGCGGCGCCGCCGACCCAGTAGCCGATCTCGATGGTGCCCTCCCCCCGCAGATGCGCGCCGACGACGCCGGCGAGCGTCCTGTCCTTCATTCTCTCTTGGCGCAGCCACGCTCCGAGGAAGCGGTCGCGCCCGTGCCGGGCGCCCGCGATCAGCCCCTCGGCATCCGCGAGCGTGAAGGGCTCGGGCAGGAAATCGATGGCGCCGGTGATCGCCGGATCGTCGGTGAGGCGGTGGAGCGCCGCCGCGTCGGCCCGCTCCAGCGACACGATCGCCAGCCGCTCGGTCTCGATCCGGGGCAGGTCGAGGAGGTTTTCGGGACGGGCGCGCCGGAGGAACATCTCTTTGCATGTGGGCGTGGAGACGGGCAGGGAAAGGCACGTCCGACGCCGCCGGCCTAATCCCGAGGGGCTTGCGAATATCGGCCGGGCGAGGCCGGCCCTTGCCGGGATGTCGCGGGCTTGTGATGAGGGCGAACCATCGCGGCCGGGCTCCGTTGCCCGATCGAAGAGAGGTTCGATGCCCGATCCCGCCTATACCGCCCAGTCGCCGCTGTCCTGCGCCGCGCGCAGCGCCTGCCCGCGCTGCGGGCGCGGCCATCTGTTCAAGGGTTTTTTGGAGGTCGCGCCGGCTTGCGACGATTGCGGGCTCGACTTCTCCTTCGCCGACCCGGCGGACGGCCCGGCCTTCTTCGTGATGATGACGACGGCGATCCCCGCGGTCGCCTTCGGCCTGTGGCTGGAATTGAGCTACGACCCGCCGGTCTGGCTCCACTTCGTGCTGACGCTGCCGGTGGTGCTGATCACCTGCACGCTGCCTTTACGCTTCTTCAAGGGCTGGCTGGTGGCGAGCCAGTACGTCCACAAGGCCGAGGAAGGCCGGCTGGCCCGGCCCGCCCCGGCGGCGGCCGTAAAGCCGGACGCGTCCGGGCCGGCCTGAGCCCGTCCGCCTCTGAAACGAGAAAGGCCCGCCCCGTGGCAACGGGGCGGGCCTTTTCGTGTGGCGTGAGGCCGGTCCGGCTCAGTGCGCGGCGGGCGCGAGGCCGGCCGGCGGATGGATCACCATCTCGGTGAACGGGTAGACGTAGGCCTGGAGCATCACGAGGCCGCCGACGAGGCAGGCCAGCACGATCGAGTGCCAGAACACGAAGCGCAGGATCTTGCTCTCCTGGCCGAAATACCCGGTGGCGGTCGAGGCGACGACGATCGACTGCGCGTCGATCATCTTGCCCATCACGCCGCCCGAGGAGTTGGCCGAGGCCATCAGGATGCCCGACAGGCCGAGCTGCTCGGAGGTGATCCGCTGCAGGCCGCCGAACAGCACGTTGGAGGCGGTGTCCGAGCCCGTCAGCGCGACGCCCAGCCACCCGAGCAGCGTGCCGAAGAACGGGTAGAGGATGCCGGTTCCGGCGAACGCGAGGCCGAGCGTGGCGTCGACGCCCGCGTAGCGGGTGAGCACGCCCAGCGCCAGCATCGCCGCGATGGTGATGAGCGAGTAGCGCAGCACCCAGATCGTCTCGAAATAGGCGGTGATCAGGCGCAGCGGCGAGAAGCGCATGATGAAGCCGGAGATGATCGCGGCGAACAGCACGCCCGTGCCGGTGTAGGACATGTAGGTGAAGTTGAAGATCGCGGCCTCGGCCTTCGGCTTCGCCTCCACCGGCGGCACCTTCATGATCATGTTGTGCAGGCCCGGCACCTCGTACTTCCACGAGAAGATCGGGTTGACGATGCCCTTGAACCAGCCGGTGCCCCAGATCGCGACGATGATCGAGAGGATGATCCACGGCACCCAGGCCATGAAGATCTCCCGCGAGGTGGCGGTGCGGCCCCCGAGATTGACCTTCGGCAGGTCGCTCGGCACGCCCGCGCCGAGGGACGCCGGCTTGGGCGCGCCGTAGCCGAGCGAGGGATCGTGGCCGCGAAGCGCGGGCGAGGTCCAGACCTGGGCCGGGCGCCAGAACTTCAGGAACAGCACGAGCGCGCCCATGGAGGCGAGCGAGGCGCCGATGTCGACGATCCAGGGGTTGATGAAGTTCGAGATCAGGAACTGCGCGAGGGCGAACGAGATGCCGCAGACGGCGATCGGCGGCCAGATCGCGATCATGCCGCGGAAGCCCGCGAACACCCAGATCAGCCAGAACGGCACGATCACCGAGAAGAACGGCAGCTGACGGCCGATCATGGCGCCGAGCACGTAGGGGTCGTAGCCCGTCACCGAGGCCAGCCCCTGAACGGGAGCGCCCAGCGCGCCGTAGGCCACGGGGGCGGTGTTGGCGATGAGCGAGAGGCCGGATGCGGCCAGCGGCGAGAAGCCCAGCCCGATCAGGATGGCGCCGGTGACGGCGACCGGGGTGCCGAAGCCGCCCGCGCCCTCGAAGAAGGCGCCGAAGGCGAAGGCCACCAGCAGGAGCTGGATGCGCCGATCCTCGGTGATGCCCGCGACCGATTGCTGAAGGGTTCCGAACCAGCCCTTCTCCACCGTCAGGCGGTAGAGGAAGATCACGTTCAGGATGATCCAGCCGATCGGGAACATGCCCGTGACCATGCCGAGGATGGTCGCGCGGACCGCGAGGTCGGTCGGCATGCCGAAGGCCACCACCGCCACGAGGAAGGCGACGATCAGCGCCAGGACGGCGGCGATGTGGACCTTGATCTTACCGCTGGCGATCATGCCCAGCAGGGCGATGACCGGCAGCGAGGCCATGAAGGTCGAGAGCCATTGGCTCCCGAACGGATCGTAGACTTGGTTCCAGGGTGTCACGGGCGTCGCCCTCCTCCTGCCCGGTTTTTTCCGGACCTTGTGGGCGGGTGCTAGCAGAGGCGTCCGGCCCGCTCAACGCATCGTATCCTGTATGCAGGGCAAGTGTCGTGACCTTGCAACAGGTTACGGCGCGCCGTCCGTTCGGCCGTGCGTAAACCTGAAGCGGGCTCGGATACGGGCGGCTCCGGGTGGGTTCCCAAGGGGATTCCCAGATCGCGACCCTCATGGTCGCGACGGCGAAGGAGCCCTCTCATGTTCATGCGCGTCGACCAGTTGCAGGCCGAACTGCCCGCCCCGAAGCGCCGCGATCCCAACGCGGCGGCCGCGCTCCAGGAACTCCTGGGGGGCAAGTACGGCGAGATGTCGACCCTCGGGAACTACATGTTCCAGAGCTTCAACTTCCGCAGCAAGGACAAGCTCAAGCCGTTCTACAGCCTGGTCGCCAGCATCACCGCGGAGGAGCTCGGCCATGTCGAGCTCGTCAGCAACGGCGTGGCCATGCTCAACAACGGGCCGGACAACGACGGCGACACGAGCGACGGCGACACGAGCGACGGCGGCGACATCACCGGCGCGCCGTTCGAGGACATGAAGGACATCCGCCTCGCGGCGGCCTTCCTCTCGGGCGGGGGCGGGGCGGCGCCGATCAACAGCAACGGCGCCTCGTGGAACAACGACTTCATCACCTCGACCGGCAACGTCGTCGTCGATCTGCTGCACAACTTCCACCTCGAATGCGGCGCGCGGCTGCACAAGCTGCGGGTCTACGAGACGCTGACCGATCCGACCGGCCGCGAGGTCTGCGGCTACCTGCTGGTGCGCGGCTCGGTCCACGCGCATGCCTACGCGCTGGCGCTGAAGAAGATCACCGGCGTCGAGATCGAGAAGTTTTTGCCCACGCCCAACATCGACCTGTCGAAGATCCCCGAGAGCCAGAAGTACCTGGCGGAGGGTTCGCACCGCCGGCTCTACACCTGGAGCCCGAAGGATTACCGCGAGATCGCGGGCCTCTGGGGCAACGGCGAGCAGGCGCTTCCCGGTGATCCGCCGGGCGAATTGGAGGTGGTGGAGGGCATGCCGGACGGCGGCAAGATCCACCAGCTCACCGGCGTCCCCTCGGCCTTCACGCCGGACTACGCGCCGGAGGAGATGTTCGAGATCGCCCAGAAGCTGACCAAGAAGGCCCGCTGAGGTTCGCCTCTCACTTCTTGGATTTGGTCGGCGCCGCCTTCGGTTCGGGCGGCGCCACCGCTCCCGCCACCACCCAGTGGCAGACCGCCGTGCCCTTGATGGCGAGGCAGTCGTAGGCGCGCCCCCCCAGCGAGACGTGGTCGGTGATCTCGGTCACGGCCGCGCGCTCGACCGTGCTGCAGCCGAGATCGGATTTCGGATCGCGGATCGTCGCCAGCGCCGCAGCGGTGTCGCCCTTGGTGTCGCGCAGAAGGCTGCGCAGGTTGGCCAGCGAGGTGCAGCCGATCGCCGGCTCGGACGCGCCCTTCGCGGGCGCCCCCTGCGCGGCGGCGCTCGTGGCAGCGCTCATGGCGGCGAGGACGGCGAAGAGAGGGAGAAGGCGGCGCATCGGAAAAGTCCCGGACGAACGGTTCGATCCTACCATGCCGCGAACGGTGCCGTGCAACGACGCCCGCCGGGCCGGTGCTCTCCCGCACACCCTCACGCCGCCTCACGTCCCCTGGCGCCCCGCCTGCCCCTTCAGCTTGGCGAAGCGCTTGAGCGCCCGCTCGCGGCGCAGGCGGGTCAGGCGCTCGGTCCAGAACACGCCGTCGAGCTGGTCGATCTCGTGCTGGAGGCAGGCCGCGCGCAGCCCTTCCGCCGCCTCCTCCCGCTCCACCCCGTCGAGGTCGCGGTAGCGGACCCGGATGCGGGCCGGCCGTTCCACCGGCTCGATCACGCCGGGCATCGAGACGCTGCCCTCGGGGTGCGCGGCGCGCTCAATCGAGGCCCAGACGACCACCGGATCGACGTAAGCTGCGGCCGGCTCGTCCGGCTGCATGCGGATCATCACGATCCGCTCGGGGATGCCGAGATGCGGCGCGGTCAGCCCCATCGCCCCGACCGCGCCGAGGGTGTCGAGCACGTCCTGCGCCAGCACGCGCACGGCCTCGGGCGACAGGGCCATCGGCGCGGCCGGGCGGCTCAGGCGCGGATCGGGATGGAAGATCAGCGGGCGGGCAGGCATGGCGGGTTCCGTCTCAGAAGGTCTCGGACAGGGCATCCGATGACGAGCGTGGCAGATCGCGGGTCACAGCCGCGTGAAAACGAGCTTTTCACGCACATTCGGCACCGACGAGAGAAGTACATTTTGCAGGATTTGCCGGACTCGGACCGAGACGACCGACCGAAATCTGAACCTCATTACGTACCATGCATCGGTCTTCGAACCGAGACAGGAGAGACATCGCATAAAGACCGTGACGCCCCTCCTCGCGGGCACTCCCGTCGTCGCGACAGTGGCCACCCGTGCGCCGGCCTCGGCCCGGTCGATCACCATCGGCCCGGACGGGCCCGGCGCGAGATGCGCGCCCGCAACGGCTATTGCGACGACGATGACCGCGAGCAGCGCCCCGGTGACCGCGATCGCAGCTACCGCCGCGGCCACGATCACGGAGCGGCGCGGAAAGGTTCGGGGGCCGGGAGACCGGCTCCCTTTCCCGTGAACGACGGGCGGGCCACGGTCCGGGCAACGTAAGGCCAAGGTCGTTCGACCGCGAAGAAGCCAACGGCCACGATGAAACCTTCGTCCGGGTTGCAGGTTTGCCTCTTCGATCATACGTACGCCCCGTCGATCGGCGGCCGATCTTTGCGAGATCGTCCCCGATGTCCCGAACGGGATGCGGCTCCGGCACCACTCCCCTCGCTCGCTTCGACGATCGGGACGGCCTTGAGGCCGGGACGCAGCCCGTGCGGCCCCTGACGATGGGGAAGGAGAGACCCGCATGAACACTGGCACCGTGAAGTGGTTCGACGAGATCAAGGGCTACGGGTTCATCCAGCCCGACAGCGGCGGCAAGGACGTCTTCGTGCACATCTCCGCCGTCCAGCAAGCGGGTCTGCGCGGCCTCGCCGAGGGTCAGAAGGTGACGTTCGACATCGAGAACGACCGCCGCAGCGGCAAGCCCGCGGCGATCAACCTCCAGGCCGGCTGAGGCCGCGCCGGGACCGGCCGGCGGGCGGCGTTTACGAACACTGGCGATTTGCCGCAACAGGCCGAAAAATCTTGCCGAAGCCGGCCGTGGAACCTTCGACGTCTGTTGCGTGTTGCGACGCACTCGTGCATCGAGTGCGCCGGTTGCATAAGGCTCTCGCCGAGTCTCGGCCGCCCGTTCCACGCGATCCGGTCTCGAAGGCCCGATCCGCGAGACGCCGCCCCTTGAGGAGACCCGGCGGCCGGCCGTATCACCACATGAGAAAGGTCATATGAGCGCATTCGACTTCAGGAACTTCGAGGACCGTCGTCAGAACTCCCAGGCCGCCAAGGCGGCCTTGCTCGAGAAATTCAAGGCCCGCCCGCCCTCCGACGATCCGGAGCAGCGCGCCAAGGCCCAGGCCCGCGCCGAGGTGGCCCGCGCCCGCGAGGAGCGCACCCGCGAGCGTGAGCGCGCCCGGATCGAGGCCGAGCGCAAGGCGGCGGAAGAGAAGCGCCTGCGCGAGGAGGCGGAACTCGCCGCCCAGATCGCCCGCGAGGCCGCCGAGGCCGCCGCGACGGCCGAGCGCAAGGCCGCGGAAGCCGCCGAGAAGAAGGCCGCCCGCGATGCCCGCTACGCGGCCCGCAAGGCCAAGGTGAAGATCCGCCGCTGACGGGCGGTCTCCACGACGACCACGACCGCACGCGCCGGAGCTTCGAGCCCGGCGCGTTTTCTTTTCGTATCGGACACGGCGGCGCGAGGCGCCTCGGCTCTCCGGGCAAACTACGCAATCTTCGCAGGATTTCGCCGGACGGCGCTTGGCAAGGCCGGGCTTTGTCGGCACCACTTCCCCTCAAAGACGCGGCGAGGCCGTGACTTGAGGGGAGGACATCCGTGCGAACCATCCGGCGAATCACCCGAGAGCAGGCCGGGATGCCAGCCCGGAAGCTCGCCCTGTTGGCCGCCGCGGCCGGGCTGTCGCTGATCGCGACCGGCGCCCAGGCCGAGCCGCCGATCCGCAGCGCCGAGGACGCCTTCTGCCGCAGCGAGGCGCGGGCGCAGGTGTTTTCGGCGCCCGACCCGCTCAATCTCGGCCTGCACGAGATCGGCCGCCGGATCTGGGCCTCCTGCATGCAGCGCAAGGCGGGCGGCCCGGCCAAGAAGAGCCAGCGTCGGCGGCGTCACCGCTGAGGCGCGGTCTCGGCGGACGGCTTCCGTTCGCCCTCCCCGTCCTCGCGAGGCGGAGCCGAAGCGATCCAGGGCGCGACCTTCTCGAAGCAGTCGAGACCGCGCCGACGTAAGCGGCCACGGAAACGACCTTTCCGGAGAGTGCGGAGCCCTGGATTGCTTCGGCTTCGCCTCGCAATGACGGCGTGAGGTTGAGAGCTGAGTTGAACCGAAGGCGATCGATGCATCGCCTCAACAACGCGCTTCAAGCACCTGAACCGTCTCGACTTTTGCCGCGATCCAGCAAAAGCCCTAATCTCGGATGCGCGGGAGAAAACTCCCGAAAAGAATCAGGCGCCGAGGGGCTCGCCGATGCGGGCGCGCAGGCGGGCGCGCAGGTTCTGGTTGGCGGGGCTGTGGTCGGCGTCGAGCGCCCACATCAGGCGCAGCAGCCGGCTGATGGGCAGCGCGCGATCCTCGATCGCCTCGGCGACCTGCTGCTGCAGGGATTTGCCCGGGCAGGGCGAGGACGGCGCAAGCGTCTCGGCAGTGGTCGGCATCGAGTGCATCCCAAGAGCGGGCTTCGGCCCCCCGCGGGGCGCGCTCATAGACCCTTCCGGCTGGAATGGCTATAGGTTTGCCGGCTCGCGGTTACCCGCCTCCCCGCAGGGACGCGTCGCCGTTCACAGCCTCTTTACCGCGAGGGGCGAGCGGGCGTAGCCGTCGAGCAAGTCCTGCGGGTCGCGGTAGAGCGCGATGCAACCGGCGGCCGACAGGTCGGCCTCGGGGAAGCCGCCGCACAGGAGCCCGATGGTCCTGATTCCGGCCTTCCCGGCGGCCTCGGCGTCGTAGGGCGTGTCGCCCACCGCGATCACCGCCGCCTTCGGCAGGCCGGGCAGTTTTTCCAGCACCGCCTCGAAGATGTCCGGATGGGGCTTGGAGCGATCGGCGTCGTCCGCGCTCGTCACCGCGTCCACCAGACCCTCGATGCCGAGGATTCTTTGGTAGTTCTCGACCTCGGAGGCCTTGCCCGAGGAGGCGAGCGCGACCGCCAGGCCGTCCTCCCGCAGACGGGAGAGAAGTTCCTGCACGCCGGGAAACGGCCGGACCTGATCGAGGTAGCGCCGCTTGAACAGGTCGGAGCGGTAGGCCTCGATGGTCTTGCCCTCGCGGGCGAGCCGGTCGCGATCGACGAAGACCGGCAGGAGCTGGTCGCCGCCCTTGCCGATCTGGTGGCGGACCTCCGCCTCCTCCGCATGAATCCCGAAATGTGCGAACGCCTCGACCCAGGCGCGGGCATGCTGATCGACGCTGTCGAGCAATGTGCCGTCGATGTCGAAGACGACGGCGCCTCGGTGCGATGCCACGGATGCGTCGCTCAGCGCGGGACGATATGCAGGCCGTCGTCGGGCAACAGGTTGCGGGCCGGCCCACCGGTCTGCTGGCCGCGGCCCTGCTGGTAATAGGGCAGTTCCGGGCGACGGTCGTTGTCGCTGCCCGAATCGTACTCCCACGGGGTGTTCCACGGCGCGCGACCGCTCGCTGCCGGCACGGCCGGCCCCTCGAAGACCGCCTCGCGCCGCGGCCCCGCCTCGGCCGTGCCGGCCGCCAGGGTGGCGCCGAGGGCCGCCGCCAGCAATCCTGTCGTCATCGCGCGCATGGCACCCTCTCGCGAACCCTCGCCCCGGCGGGCGGCGTGGAACAAACGGTCGAGCCTGCCCGGCGTTCCCGAGCCGGCGTCGCCCCTCCCCCCTTCAAACGGCGAAGCCCGCCGTCCCTTTCGGGCGGCGGGCTCTCGAACCGTGCCGCGGGGGACGGGTTCAGTGCAGGGACACGCCCTCGGTGGCGCGGGGTTTTGCGCGCGTTGCCTTCGGCGCGGCCTTGGCAGCCGATTTGGCAGGAGCCTTGGCAGGGGCCTTGGCCGAAGCGTCGGCCGAAGCCTTGTCGGCGCCCTTGTCAGCCGTCTTGGATGCGGTCTTGACCGGCTTCACGGCCGTGCGGGCTGCGGGCGACTTGGCCGCCTCGGTGACGCCCGCCAGCGCCTCGGCGGGCGTGCGCACGGCCGCCTTGGCGCGAGGCTTCGCGGCGGCCTTAGGGGCCTTCGGAGCGGCCTCGGCCACGACCTCGGCAGCCGCCTCGACCGCGCGGCGCAGCTCGGCCTCGGCCCGCAGCCAGTGGATCTCGGACCGGCCGAAGCCCCGGCCCTCGTCTTCCCAGATGTAGTAGGCGCGCTCGCGCACCTGGTGCTCGCACAACGGCATGAAGCCTCCTGATGGTCGTCCGGCGTGAGCCCGAACGATGGGAGGCCATGGTTAAGGTGCGGTTAACCGCCCCGCTTCCTCACGGCTTGGCGGCCCCCTTGGGTGCCCGCGACAGCCGGCGGTGGTTCGCCAGCACCTTGCGGCGGTAGCCCGCGACCACCGCGCCGGTCGAGGCGCCGGTGGCGATCTGCATCGCCGCCTCGCCGGCGGCAAGGACCTTCTCGCTCACCATGCGCTGCGCCTCGACCTGAGCGGCGCTGCCGCCCGCCGCGAGCTTGGCCAGCCGCAGGCCGATCACCGCCTGCGCCTCGAAGGCGAGAAGGGTCGTGTCGACCCCGAGCTTCCACCACGGTCCGAACATGTTTCGTGATTCCTTTCAGGCCGGCAGCCTCAGTCGAAGCTGCGGCCCTTGGCGGCCGAGCCGCCGAGGCTGATCTTCTTCGGGGCCGGCACCGCCCGGCCACCGCGGCCGGGGGCGGCGGGCTCCGGGGCGGCGGCGGGCGCGGCCTTCAGGTTCGACTGACCGTGGATGACCGAGCCGATCTCGCCGGCCGCGCGGATCAGGTCGTCGCGCTCGCAGGCGCGCGCCACCTTGAGGCCGAGCTGGTGCATGTGGCTCTTGCCGTAGAGGTAGGCGGCGAGCTTCGCCCGCGTCAGCGCCGGGATCGTCTCCAGGATGTAGGGCAGGTCGTACTCGTCGGCGCGGTAGACCTCGCCGAGGAGTTCGAGGGAGACCGGGCATTCCGGATCGACGGTCGCGCCGGTGGTCGGGTGGGCCTGACTCATGGGTCACCTGCTGGCGAAGGGGTGGATGACGAAACGCTGTCCTCCGCCGCGGCCATCGCCACGGGGGAAGGAGGGGACGCACGCACGACCGGGTCCGGCGCCTCGATCGGACGCCCGACGGAACGCGCGTCGAGGCATCCGGTGCAGACCGAGGCGATCGCGATGCGGGCGCGCCGGTCGGCGCGCTCCCATACGGACTCACGCCCGGATTCGCGCCCGAACCCGCGCGCTTGCACCGATCCCGCCGAGACGGCCGCCTCGGACGAGGGCTTGGGACGAATCCGCAGGTAGAGCGGTTCCTCCGCGCGGACAGCGGCGGGCATAGCCGAGACCGCGGCGGCGGCAAAGAGCGCGAGCGCGCAAGGCAGCCCCCACCGCCGCCCCCACCGCCGCGCCGGCCGGTCGTCATCCCTGGCCCGTCTCGGATGGATCATGCGGCTGCGGGCCTCGCCTGGCGTTCGCGGGGTCCGGCGGCCCGTTCGAGGGCATCCGGCCCGGCAGCATCCGCCGGTATGGTAAACCGGACATGAAGACCGGGCGCCGCGCACTCGCAGAGCGCACTTGCAGAGCGCTTTTGCAGGATCGCGGCCAAACGAAAAGAGCCCGGCGCATGGCGCCGGGCCCGAAGGCGGCCGACGGCTCGGGGGAGCCGTCGGCGCTGGGAAGGTGTCGAGACTTTTCCAGCTTCGTCTTGCGACGATCTCAGTACGAACCGAACTTGTAGTTGACGCCGGCGCGGACGACGGCGAACTCGGTGTCGCGGTTGCGGGCGGCGCCGCCGCTCGCCAGGATCACGCCCGGGCTGTTCGTGTAGACGAGCGCGCCGGCCGGGGTCGCGGCGAAGGCGCCGGTGGTGCGGTTGCCGCGGTCGAGGTTCACGTACAGGCCTTCCACCTTCAGCGTCACGGCCGAGGAGCGGAAGAAGTTCAGGAACGAGTCGGTCGGGAGAGCGTACTCGATACCGCCGCCGACGGCGTAGCCGGTCTTGAAGTCGTCGCTGGAGCCGTTCGGCAGGCCGAACTCGCGGCCGCCGCCGGCGCCGTAGGCGAAGCCGCCGGTGCCGTAGACCAGGGTGCGGTCGAAGGCGTAGCCGAGGCGACCGCGGACGGTGCCGAAATAGTCGAGGCCCGAGACGCCGTTCGGGTTGAAGATCTGGGTGCCGGCCAGGAAGGCCGCGGAGCCCGGAGCGACGGCGAAGCGGTTCCGCTCGCGGCCGAAATCGACGTACTGGGCGTCGGCCTCGACGCCGACGACGAAGCCCGAACCCGGCGTGAACTGGTAGTTGTAGCCGATCTGGCCGCCGCCGACGAAGCCCTCGTTGGCGGTGCGGCCGTTGCTGAAGCCGATCACGGCGGCACCGGGGGCGGCGACGAGGCCGGAGGCACCGTTCACGCCGATGATGGTGGGGTCGCGGCGGTTGTCGTTGGTGCCGAAGCCGTAACCGGCGTTGAAACCGGCGTAGAAGCCGGTCCAGGTGAAGACGGGGACCGGCTGGAACACCGGCGGCGCCGCCATGCGGCGGGGCAGATCGGCGGCCGAAGCGGCGACGGTGCCGACGACGAGCGCGGTGGAGGCGAGGAGAAGGGTCTTCATGGCTTGACGTTCCTGAGTTCGGCGGGAGCCGGTGCGCATCACGCTCCGGTTGTTACGGCCTGCATCCTGGCCTGGTGAGTGCCGGGGACCTTCCCCGGATGGCGTCGCCCTCCTGCGATGAACGAAGCAATTAGACCGAACCCGTCAACGAAACGTGAAGCTTACGCACCCGTATGCGCCGGCCCCGACCGGATGTGTCGTTCCGCACGTCCAGTCTTGCTCCGAATAGCCCGAAGTCGAAGTCAAGACTTGATCGGACGCCGATCCGCCGACGTGGTAAATAAAGTCTTTCGGACCTCGGCTGGCCCCCGAGGGTCCCGCGCGGGCGCGGGGGCCGGCGAGAGGGCGAAGGCGGCGTTAACCCTGTTCGGGCAATCTCGGCCCACGGCCCCGCCGGGGCTTCCAGCAAGGGTTCGGATCCCGCCGCCATGTCTCTCGATTCCGATCCGAAGGCGACGCGCGGCCTTCTCTCGTGGACCGTGAAGGTGACGCTCGCCGCGGGCGTCGCCGCCGCCCTGCTCGGCCACTATGTCGCCCGCACGATCGAGCCCGGTGCGGCGCTCGTGGCCTCCCGCGATCTCGATCCCATAGTGACGGGCTCGATCGGCCCGGCGGCGAGGACGACCGCCCTCGACCCCTGCGCCTTGCGCGGGCGCTGACGGGCCGACCGCCGCCGGTCTCCGCGGATCCGGATGCCCTGGGCGCAACCGTGCCCGGTCGATGCGGCCGGGGCTCGCGCCCCGCGATCGATTGACAAGCCCGCCCGGCCCTCTAAGTGTCGCGCGCGTCGGGATGCGCGACGACGGCTTGCGCGACGGCACCGCGAGAACCGGCGGAACGCGCCCGGCCCTCGACCGACCGGCCGATCCCACGCGCGATGGTTCCCTGCACCAGATGTCTTTTGCCGATCTCGGACTGAGCGACAAGGTCCTCCAGGCCGTCACTGCGGCCGGCTACACCGAGCCGACGCCGATCCAGGCCCAGGCGATCCCCCACGTGCTGGCCCGCCGCGACGTCCTCGGCATCGCCCAGACCGGCACCGGCAAGACCGCGGCCTTCACCCTGCCGATGCTGACCATGCTGGAATCGGGCCGGGCGCGGGCGCGCATGCCGCGCACGCTCATCCTGGAGCCGACCCGCGAACTCGCGGCCCAGGTCGAGGAGAACTTCGAGCGCTACGGCACCAACCACAAGCTCAACGTCGCGCTCATCATCGGCGGCGTCTCCTTCGCCGACCAGGACGCCAAGCTCACCCGCGGCACCGACGTGCTGATCGCGACCCCCGGCCGCCTGCTCGACCATTTCGAGCGCGGCAAGCTGCTGCTCACCGGCGTCGAGCTCCTCGTCATCGACGAGGCCGACCGCATGCTCGACATGGGCTTCATCCCCGATATCGAGCGCATCGTGAAGATGGTGCCGTTCACCCGCCAGACGCTGTTCTTCTCCGCGACCATGCCGCCGGAGATCGAGCGGCTGGCCGACATGTTCCTGTCGAACCCGCAGAGGGTCGAGGTCAGCCGCCCGGCGTCCGCCGCGACCACCATCGAGCAGCGCCTCGTGGCCACCGGCTCGGAGGGCCACGAGAAGCGCAAGGTCCTGCGCCAGCTCATCCGCGCGGCGGACGAGCTCCAGAACGGCATCATCTTCTGCAACCGCAAGCGCGACGTGGCGCTGCTGCAGAAGTCGCTCGCCAGCCACGGCTTCAACGTCGCCGCGCTGCACGGCGACATGGACCAGCGCGCCCGCACGGCGGCGCTCGACGGCTTCCGCAGCGGCGAGGTTCCGCTGCTCGTGGCGTCCGACGTCGCCGCCCGCGGCCTCGACATCCCGGCGGTGAGCCACGTCTTCAACTTCGACGTGCCGCACCACCCGGAGGACTACGTCCACCGCATCGGCCGCACCGGCCGCGCGGGACGGGCCGGCAACGCCTTCACCCTGGCGAACCGCTCCGACGAGCGCTCGCTCTCGGCGATCGAGGCGCTGATCGGCCAGCCGATCGCGTGGCTCGACGGCGACCTCGCCAGCCTGTCCGAGCCGGCGGAGGACGAGGCCGGGCCGCGCCGCCGCCGCGGCACCCGGCGCAGCACCGGCAAGCCCGCGGAGAAGGATTCCGACAAGCCGTCCGAGCGGGAGGGCGCGAAGGCCGAGGGCGGACGCGCGGAGGGCCGCGGGCGGACACGCCGCGCCGCGGGCGAGCGCGCCCGGTCCGAAGAGCCGCGCCGCGAGGCGGAACCGCGCCGCGAGGCCGAGCCCGTCTCGCCGCCGGCCCGAGAGCCCCGCCGCGCGCCCGAGCGCGCCCGCGGCGAAGCGCGGGGCCGCCACCGCGACGAGGACGACGATACGCCGGTGGGCCTTGGCTCACACGTGCCGGCCTTCCTGCTGAAGCCCACCGCGCCGCGGAGGAGCAAGGACTGATCCGGTCGTCCTTCCCCGGATCCCGCCAGCCGGGGAAAAGCCGCGGGATGGGGACTTCCGCGCGCATTTCTCAGCCCGCTCTTAACGTCCTGGCGAGGATCGCGGGGCGATAGTCCGACAAGGACGGCCCTCGTCCGGAGGAGCGGAAATCGCCGGATGAGCCCCGACCTCGACCGTGAACGCAGCCTTGTCCTGGCGCAGCGCAGCTTCGAGCTGATGCGGGACTATTGCAGTTCCGCGACGCCGCGCGCCTACGCGGTCTGGTACACCTACGTGGCCGGCAGCCAGCCGCTGATGAACGACGCCATCAAGCGCCTGACCACGCAGAACGGCACGCTGACCAGCGCCGACATCGACCAGTTGCACGACACCTACATCGACGGGCGTCGTCTCGCGGGCGAGATGGACCGGATGAATTCGAGCCTCATCGCCGAGGTCGAGGGCATCATGGAGATGATCGACGTCTCGGTCCGCTCCACCGCCCAGTACGGCGAGTCGCTCCAGGCCTTCACCCACGACATCGCCAACGCGGCGACGAGCCGGGCGCGGTTGAAGGAGGTGGTCGCCGCGATCATCGCCAACACCCGCAACGTGACCGCCAACAACCGCACCCTCGAAGCCCGCATGCGCGAGAGCCGCAGCGAGATCGAATCCCTGCGCGAGACGCTGGAGGCGACGCGGCTGGAGAGCCTGACCGACCCGCTGACGGGCTTAGGGAACCGCAAGAACTTCGAGGAAGGCCTGCGCCGGGCGATCGATGCGGGGGCGGCCCACCGGCCGTCGAGCCTGATCGTGCTCGACATCGACTACTTCAAGCGCTTCAACGACCTCTACGGCCATCTCACCGGCGATCAGGTGCTGCGCCTCGTCGCCATCGTGATGCGCGAGCATGTCGGCCAGAAGGGCGCGACGCTCGCCCGCTTCGGCGGCGAGGAGTTCGGCATCGTCCTGCCGGAGACCGACCGGGCCACCGCCCGCGAGATCGCCGAGCGGGTGCGCACCAGCGTGACCGGCCGCGAACTGGTCAAGCGCTCGACCGGCGAGTCGCTCGGCAAGGTCACGGTCTCGCTCGGCGTCGCGATGCAGCGCGCCGACGACAACGCGGTCTCGCTGCTGGAGCGGGCCGATGCCTGCCTGTTCGCCGCCAAGCGCGCCGGCCGCAACCGCACGCTGGACGAGAGCCAGGCGGCCGCCCTGCCCAACGTGGCCTGAGCGGCGCGCGCGCCCCCTCGCGCGATCCCAGAAGCCCTCCTTCGAGGGCGCCGCTGCGCGTCGCCGCCTCGGAATGAGGGGGGGGTGGTAAGAGGATCCGCTCGAACGAACCCCTCAGACCGTCGCCGCCAGCCGGTCCGGCGTCGCGGGCGTGATCGCCACCGACTCGCCGCAGCCGCAGGCCGAGGTCTGGTTCGGGTTGTTGAACACGAACTGCGACGACAGCTTGGTGGTCTGGAAGTCCATCTCGGTGCCGAGCAGGAACAGCACCGCCTTGGGATCGATGAACACGGTCACGCCGCGATCCTCGATCACGTCCTCGCCGACTTTCCGCTCCTCGGCATATTCCATCGTGTAGGACATGCCGGCGCAGCCGCCGTTCTTCACGCCGACGCGCAACCCTGCGATGGGGCGCTCGGCATCGGCCATGATCGCCTTGAGCCGCTCCGCCGCGCGGTCGGTCAGCGAGATCACCTTGAAACCTGACATCGTGCTCTCTCTCCTGCGGCCGGGTTCAAGGCCCGGGCGGGTGAGTTTTTTCGGGTGTTTCGAAGATAAGCATTCGACGGGCGAGGGTCCACCGGAGGGCACCCCGCGCCGCATGCATTCCGGCGTGCTATGCTTCGGCAGTCACGGAGGGGTGCGATGGCCGATCGAATGACGCCGGAGGCGTTCTTCGCATGGCAGAACACCCAGGCCGAGCCCTACGAACTCGTCGATGGGCATCCGCGCCCGCACGCCAAGGCGTTCACCGCGGTGAGCCGCTGGCATGACCACGTCACCGTGAACCTGCTCTGCGCGCTCCACGGCCCCATGCGGGGAACCGGGTGCCGCCTCACCACCGGCAACGTTGCGCTGCGCACCGGGCCCCCCACCCTGCGTCGACCGGACGTGACGGTCGAGAACGCCCCCATGATCCCCGACAGTTACGAGAACCGCGCCCCGCGCCTCGTCGCCGAGGTGATCTCGCCCTGCACCACGACCATCGACTGCTTCCGCAAGCTCGCCGAGTACCGGCGCCACCCGAGCCTCGCCTACATCCTCCTTGTCGAGACCCGCTTTCCCGGTACCGTGCTCTACCGGCGGGAAGGCGAGGGGTGGGCGGACGAGAGCTTCGAGGCGCTGGACGCCGTGATCGAGCTGCCCGCCATCGGCGCGCGCCTCACGCTCGCCGACGTCTATGCGGACATGACCTTCGAACCCGGCCGCGCGGCCCAGTGACGAGCCATACGGCGTCCGGTTGACTGCCTGGGCTCCGCTCCGACCCGTCATTGCGAGGCGGAGCCGAAGCAATCCAGCGCTCCGCATTGTCAGGATGGTGCGTGCCGCCGATGCGAGACGGCCGAAGTCGCTTTGCCTCATCCGAAAAGGTCGCGCCCTGGATCGCTTCGGCTCCGCCTCGCGATGACGGCGGGTGGTGGAAGCCGAGGGGATCACAGGGAGCGGCGTCACCACATGTCGAGCGCGACGCGGGCCTCGTCGGACATGCGGCTCTGGTCCCACGGCGGATCGAACACCATCGTGACGGAGCAGGACTGGACGCCCGGCACCGCGGTCACCGCGTTCTCGACCCAGCCCGGCATCTCGCCCGCGACGGGGCAGCCCGGCGCGGTCAGCGTCATGTCGATCAGGACGCGCCGGTCGTCCTCGATCTGGACGCGGTAGATCAGGCCGAGCTCGTAGATGTCGGCGGGGATCTCGGGATCGTAGACCGACTTCAGCGCCGCGACGATGTCGTCGGTCAGGCGGTCGATCTCTTCCGGCGGGATCGCCGGGGCCGCCGCGAGGGCGGGGGCGTTGGTGCCGCCGGTGATGGTGGCGTCTGCGCTCATCGGATCACTCCTCCGGCCAGCGGGACTCAGGGCCCCGCGGCCGAACCATTATGAAAACAGCATCTCGGCCTTGGTCAGCGCCTCGGCCAGCGCGTCGATCTCGTCGGTCGTATTATACAGGCCGAACGAGGCGCGACAGGTCGAGGTGACGCCGAAGCGGTTGAGCAGCGGCATGGCGCAGTGGGTGCCGGCCCGCACCGCCACGCCCTGCCGGTCGATGATGGTGGCCACATCGTGCGCGTGCGCGCCCTTCATCTCGAAGGCGATCACGCCGCCCTTGTCCTTGGCCGTGCCGATCAGGGTGAGGGCATTCATGGCGCCGAGCCGCTCCTGCGCGTAGGCCGTCAGCGCCGCCTCGTGCGCCGCGATCCTGTCGCGCCCGAGCGTCATCATGAATTCGAGCGCGGCGCCCAGGCCCACGGCCTCGACGATCGCCGGCGTGCCCGCCTCGAAGCGGTGGGGCGGGTCGTTGTAGGTGATCGCGTCCTGGCTGACGGTGCGGATCATCTCGCCGCCGCCCTGGTAGGGCGGCAGACGCTCCAGCCATTCCTTCTTGCCGTACAGAACCCCGATGCCGGTCGGCCCGTAGACCTTGTGGCCGGTGAAGACGAAGAAATCGCAGTCGAGCGCCTGGACATCGACCGCCCGGTGGACGGCGCTCTGCGCCCCGTCGAGCAGCACCGGCACGCCGTGGGCGTGGGCGATGCGGATGATTTCTTCCGCCGGCGTCACCGTGCCGAGCACGTTCGACATGTGGGTGATCGCCACCATCTTGGTGCGCGGGGTAAAGAGCTTTTCGTACTCCTCGACGAGGAAGTTGCCCTCGTCATCGACCGGCGCCCACTTGATCACCGCACCGTGCCGCTCGCGCAAAAAGTGCCAGGGGACGATGTTGGAGTGGTGCTCCATGATCGAGAGGATGATCTCGTCCCCCTCCCCGATCAGCCCAGCCTGCCCCATGGAGGACGCGACGAGGTTGTAGGCCTCGGTGGCGTTGCGGGTGAAGATGATCTCGTCGGTCGAGGCGGCGTTGAGGAACTGGCGCGTGGTCTCGCGCGCGCCCTCGAACCCTTCGGTGGCGGCGTTGGCCATGTAGTGCAGGCCGCGATGGACGTTGGCGTAGCCGGTCTGCATGCACGAGACCATGGCGTCGATCACCGCTTTCGGCTTCTGCGACGAGGCCGCGTTGTCGAGATAGACCAGCGGCTTGCCGTAGACCTTTTCCGAGAGGATCGGAAATTCCTTCCGGATCGCCTGGACGTCGTAGGGGGCTACTTGGGGGGTGGGGCGGACGGGTGCGTTCATCGTCTCGACCTTGAAGCGTGACGGCCAAGGTGCCGCCGATCCCGCTCCTCCCCTCATCCCGAGGTGCCGGAGCGAAGCGGAGGGCTTTGAGCGAGCCCTCCAGATGTCTGTGCGATCCCTGAAGCCCTCCTTCGAGGCCCGCTGACGCGGGCACCTCAGGATGAGGTTCAGGGTTGGAAAGACGCGAACTCGGGCACCCTCCCCCGCAGAGGGGGGAGGGTTATGGGCTGCGCCTTACCCTCTGGCTTTCAGCCAAGCCTCGATCCCGCCGATCAGCGCCGCGCGGGCGCCCTCGTGGGTGACGGCTTCGACCGCCTCGCCGACGAAGGCCTGGACCAGCAGGCTTTCGGCGAGGCTGCGCGGCAGGCCGCGGGCCATGAGGTAGAACAGCAGGTCCTCGTCCGGCGCGCCGCAGGTGGCGCCGTGGCCGCAGGCGACGTCGTCGGCGAAGATTTCCAGCTCCGGCTTGTTCATCATCTGCCCCTCGTCCTTGAGGAGCAGGCAATCGGACTTCATCTTGCCGTCGGTCTGCTGCGCGACCTGGCGGACGATGATCTTGCCCTGGAACACGCCGGTCGATTCGCCGTCGATCACCGTCTTGAACATCTCGCGGCCCACACCCCCGGTCGCCGCGTGGTCGGCGAGCAGGGTCGAGTCCGCGAGCTGCCCGTCACCGAGCAGCGCCGCGCCGTTGACGACCGCGTTGGCGTCCGCGCCCGCGACGTGCAGGTAGATCTGGTGGCGCGAGAGCTTGGCGCCGGTCACGAGGTTGACCGTCTCCAGCTGCGCTTGGCGCTCGAGCCGCACGGACAGCGTCGAGAGGGCGATGGCCGCGTCCCCCTCGCGGTTGATCCGGGAGTGGCGGAAGGCGGCGTCCTCACCGATGCGCACGTCGAGCGCGTCGTTCGGCTGGTAGATCAGCCCGGACGGCCCCTCGTGGCTCTCCAGCAGGAAGAACTCGGCGCCCGAACCGACATCGACCAGCACGCGGGTCGCCGTCGAGAACGACGTTTCGCCGGTGCCGACGAAGCGCAGATGCACGGGTGTGGACGGCTTGGCGCCGGCCGCGACCGAGATCAGCGCGCCGTCCGCCAGGAAGGCGGTGTTGAGCTGGTAGACCGGGTTCTCGCGCACCTGCTCGACCGGGGCGAGCAGCTTCAGGCGCGGGTCGCCCTTCCCCATCGCCTCGTTGAGCGGCGTGACGGTGACGCCCTCGGGGATCCGGTCGAGGTCCGACAGGGCCGGCACGAGATGGCCGTTGACGAAGGTGAGGCGCACGGCCTCGACCTCGGCAAAGCCCGTGGCACCCGCGACCGCGGCCTTGGCGGCCTCGTCGGAGGGCGCTTCCGCCGGTGGGGCGGCCTCGGTGATGGCGGCGCGCAGGTCCGTGTACTTGAACGCCTCGACCCGGCGGCTCGGCAGGCCGGTGGCCTCGAAGAAGCGGAACGCCTCCTCGCGGCTGATGGCGGATTCGCTGGCGAAGGCCGCGCGCGAGGACTCGAACAGCTTGGACAGCCCGGCCTCGGCGGGGGAGCGGAGATTGGTGACCTCGGCCATCACGCGGCCTCGCCGGTGCGGTACTCGGCGTAGCCGGAGGCCTCGAGTTCGAGCGCCAGCTCCTTGCCGCCGCTCTTCACGATCTGGCCCCGCGACATGACGTGCACGGTGTCGGGCACGATGTGGTTGAGGAGCCGTTGGTAGTGGGTGATGACGAGGAACGAGCGCCCCTGTGCGCGCAGCGCGTTCACGCCCTCGGAGACGATGCGCAGCGCGTCGATGTCGAGGCCGGAATCGGTCTCGTCGAGCACGCAGAACTTCGGCTGCAAGAGCGCCATCTGCAGGATCTCCATGCGCTTCTTCTCGCCGCCGGAGAAGCCGACGTTCAGCGCACGCTTGAGCATCTCCTTGTTGATCTCGAGCTTGTCGGCCGCAGTGTTGACCGCGCGGATGAACTCCGGCGTCGAGAGTTCGGCCTCGCCGCGCGCCTTGCGCTGGGCGTTGAGGCAGGCCTTGAGGAAGGTCATCGTGCCGACGCCGGGGATTTCCAGCGGATACTGGAAGGCCA
The DNA here is from genome assembly GCF_014199935.1 of Methylorubrum rhodinum. Lineage (GTDB taxonomy): Bacteria > Pseudomonadota > Alphaproteobacteria > Rhizobiales > Beijerinckiaceae > Methylobacterium > Methylobacterium rhodinum. The sequence goes on along the minus strand of NZ_JACHOP010000010.1, from coordinate 138,037 downwards.
GGAAGATGCCGGCGGCGGCGCGCTCGTCGGCCGCCATCTCCAGCACGTTCTGCCCGTCGAGCAGGATCTCGCCGTCGAGGACCTCGTAGTCCTCCTTGCCGGCGATGACGTAGGAGAGCGTCGACTTGCCCGAGCCGTTCGGACCCATGATCGCGGCGACCTCGCCGTCGTTCACGGTGAGGTTCAGGCCATTGAGGATGCGGTTGTCCTCGATCTGTACGACGAGGTTCTTGATCTCAAGCATGTTCGTCCAAGTCCTTGAAAAACCATTCCTGATGCATCGCCCGCAGGAAGGCGGCGTTCCGGATCGGATATCCAGACATCTCGCCGATCACTGCGTCGATACCGCACCGGGGGCACAGAGCGGTCGCGTCCTCGTCGATCCACTCCGCGATCTCATCCAGCGCGAAGACTTCCAGGCAGTAGAAGCAGCCGCAGAGCGGGCTGCTCCTCACCTCGTCCCCGTGCCACACGCTGTGCTGATGGGCCGCGCGCAGCACGGTCGCATCGACATCTTGGCTCACGCCACCACCGTCAGTCGGCCAGTTCGAGCCGCTTCTCGATCCGCTCGATGCGGACCTTGAGGCTGGCCAGATCCGTGTGGTCGAACTCCTGCAGCGTGACGACACCGCCGAGATGCTGACGGACGGAAGTCATCTCCGCCCGCAGGCCGTGAATGTCCTCCTTGATCCGGGAGATGTCGCTCCGGATCGCGCGCAGGTGTTCCAGCACGAGGTTGTCCGGCGCCTCGGTCGTCATCCGACGCTCCCTTCCAGGCTGATCGAGATCAGCTTCTGGGCCTCGACCGCGAACTCCATCGGCAGCTGCTGCAGCACGTCGCGGACGAAGCCGTTGACGATGAGGGCGGTCGCCTCCTCCTCGGAGAGGCCGCGCTGCAGGCAGTAGAACTTCTGGTCCTCGGAGATCTTCGAGGTGGTGGCCTCATGCTCAAACACCGCGGACGCGTTCTTCGACTCGATGTAGGGCACGGTGTGCGCCCCGCACTGGTCGCCGATCAGCAGCGAGTCGCAGTTGGTGAAGTTGCGCGCCCCCTTGGCCTTCCGGTGGGCCGAGACGAGGCCGCGATAGGTGTTCTGCGAGCGGCCCGCGGAGATGCCCTTCGAGATGATCCGGCTGGTGGTGTTTTTGCCGAGATGGATCATCTTGGTGCCGGAATCGACCTGCTGCATGCCGTTCGACACCGCGATGGAGTAGAACTCGCCGCGGGAATCGTCGCCGCGCAGGATGCAGGACGGGTACTTCCACGTGATCGCCGAGCCGGTCTCGACCTGCGTCCACGAGATCTTCGAGCGGGCGCCGCGGCAATCGCCGCGCTTCGTCACGAAGTTGTAGATGCCGCCCTTGCCCTCGTTGTCGCCGGGGTACCAGTTCTGGACGGTCGAGTACTTGATCTCGGCATCATCGAGCGCCACCAGCTCGACCACCGCGGCGTGGAGCTGGTTGTCGTCGCGCTTCGGGGCGGTGCAGCCCTCCAGATACGAGACGTAGGAACCCTTGTCGGCGATGATGAGGGTCCGCTCGAACTGGCCGGTGTCGCGCTCGTTGATGCGGAAATAGGTCGACAGCTCCATCGGGCAGCGCACGCCCGGCGGGATGTAGACGAACGACCCGTCCGAGAAGACCGCCGAGTTGAGGGTCGCGAAGAAGTTGTCGGTCACCGGCACGACCGAGCCGAGGTACTTCTTGACGAGGTCCGGGTACTCGCGAATGGCCTCGGAGATCGGCATGAAGATCACGCCGGCCTTCTCCAGCTCCTTCTTGAAGGTGGTCGCCACCGAGACCGAGTCGAACACCGCGTCCACCGCGACGCGGCGCTCGGGGGCGATGCCCTCCAGCATCTCGACCTCGCGCAGCGGGATGCCGAGCTTCTCGTAGGTCTTGAGGATCTCGGGATCGATCTCGTCGAGCGATTCCGGGCCCTTCCGCTTCGGCGCGGCGTAGTAGTAGATGTCGTTGTAATCGACCTTGTCGTACTCGACGCGGGCCCACTCGGGCTCCTTCATCGTGAGCCAGCGCTTGTAGGCGTCGAGGCGCCATTCGAGCATCCACTCGGGCTCGTTCTTCTTGGCCGAGATGAAGCGCACCACGTCCTCGGAGATGCCCTTCTCGGACTTCTCCATCTCGATGACGGTCTCGAACCCGTACTTGTACTGGTCGATGTCGATCGAACGGACCCGATCGATGGTCTCCTGCACAGCAGGCATTCAGCCTCTCCTAACCGACGCCGGTTTCAAGGACCGGGGGTTTCAACCAAAAAGATGGCTTGGGCGGGCGGCGCTGAGCGTGGCTCAGGCGGCCTGCCCTCGCCGTTGATATAGGGACGACACGACCCGTTCGAACCCCTCGAGGAAGCGTCGCAGGTCGGCGTCGCCCGAATTCCAGCCCAAACTCACGCGCAGCGCCCCCACGGCCAGCGCAGGGCTCACGCCCATGGCCGCGAGCACGGGCGAGCGGGCGACCTTGCCCGAGGCGCAGGCCGAGCCCGAGGAGACGGCCACATTCGCGAGATCGAGAGCGATCAGCGCGGTCGCGGCCTCCAGGCCCGGCACGGAGACGCTGAGCGTGTTGGGCAGCCGCGCGGCGCCCTCCCCGAACACCACCGCGTCGGGGGCGAGCGCCCTCACCCGATTCTGGAGCGCATCGCGAAGGCCCGCGAGGCGCACGGCCTCGGCGTCGAGGGCAATGCGCGCGATCTCGGCCGCCTCGCCCATGCCGACGATCCCCAAAAGGTTTTCGGTGCCGCAGCGCAGCCGTGCCTCCTGGCCGCCGCCGCGCAGGAACGCGGTCTCCAGCGTGACGCCCTCGGCCAGCACCAGGGCGCCGACGCCCTTGGGCGCGGCGAACTTGTGGCCCGACAGGGTCAGGGCATCGAGCCCGAGGGCGTCGAGGCTCAGCGGAATCTTGCCGACCGCCTGCACCGCGTCGCTGTGGACCAGCGCCCGGCCGTGGGCGCGGGTGAGGCGCACGATCTCGGCGAGCGGCTGCACCACGCCGGTCTCGTTGTTGGCCGCATGAACCGAGATCAGCACGGCCTCGTCACGGCAGGCATCGAGTCGCGCGGCGAGCGCATCGAGGCGCAGCGTCCCGCCCGCATCCACCGGCAGGGTCTCGACCGCCTCGTCCGAAAAGCGGTGGCCCGCGGCGACGCAGGGGTGCTCGGTCGCCGAGATCATCAGCCGGGTCGGCGCGGGGCAACCGCGGCGGCGCAGCGCCCCCGACAGGACGGTGTTGGCGGCTTCCGTCCCGCCGCTGGTGAAGACCACCCGCTCCGGCGCGGCGCCGACGAGGGCGGCGAGCCGGGCGCGGGCTTCCTGAAGGGCGTGGCGGGCGGCGCGGCCCTCCGCATGGATCGAGGACGGGTTGCCCGGTAGGTTCAGGGCGCGCGCGACCGCCGCCGCCACCTCCGGCCGTACCGGAGAGGTCGCGTTGTGGTCGAGATAGCTGCGCGCTGCCGTGTCCATCCGTCCTTGAACTGTCCTTGTCGCCCCGGAAACCGTGATTTCCTTGATTTGTCCCCCCGTCCCCATGCTAAGGCGCCCGCAACGGCGCCCGTCTGACAGGGTCGAGGTTTCGAAACCCTCTTCTTTAGAACGGTTCTAATCACCTAGAATCATTCTAAGACCGCTTTTAAGAGGCGCGCCGAGCGAGTCAAGGCAGGGTCGGCGCGTGCCGGCCCTCGCAGCCATGCCCGTTCGGCCTCGTCCGGGCGGGTGCGGTGAGTCACCTGAGGACACCATGCCCGAAGTCATCTTTTCCGGCCCCGCCGGCCGCCTCGAAGGCCGCTACCAGGCGCCCAAGAAGAAGGGCGCGCCGATCGCGATCGTGCTGCATCCGCATCCCCAGTTCGGGGGCACGATGAACAATCAGATCGTGTACAATCTGTTCTACACCTTCGCCAATCGCGGATTCGCGGCCCTGCGCTTCAATTTCCGCGGGGTCGGGCGCAGCCAGGGCGCGTTCGATCACGGCTCGGGCGAGCTGTCGGACGCGGCCGCGGCGCTCGATTGGGTGCAGTCGGTCAACCCGGAGGCGAAGTCCTGCTGGATCGCGGGCGTGTCGTTCGGCTCGTGGATCGGCATGCAGCTGCTGATGCGCCGCCCGGAGATCGAGGGCTTCATCTCGATCGCCGCCATGGCCAACCGCTACGACTTCACCTTCCTGGCGCCCTGCCCGTCCTCGGGCCTGTTCGTGCACGGCTCGGAGGACCGCGTGGCCCCGGCCCGCGAGGTGATCCCGGTGATCGAGAAGGTGAAGACGCAGAAGGGCGTCATCATCGAGCACCAGATGGTCGAGGGCGCCAACCACTTCTTCGACGGCAAGGTCGACGAGCTGACCCAGACGGTCGACACCTATCTGGACAAGCGGCTCGGCGGGAAGACCGAGGCGGCATAAGGTTTCTACGAACCCTCTCCCCTCTGCGGGAGAGGGTGCCTGCGGAGCAGGCGGGAGAGGGGAACGCCCTCTCCGGACACGTCGCTCCCCTCTCCCGACCCGCTTCGCGGGCCACCCTCCCCCGCGGAGGGGGGAGGGTTTTTCCGCTTCATCTCGGCGGCGATCTGCTCGGCGATGACGCTCTTGGCCGCCGCCGCGGTGACTTCCTCGGTGAGACCTTCTTCGTCCAACCCGCTCTCGAAACTCGATCCGATCGTCGGCCTTTCTTTCGGATCGTCGAGGATGTCTGCGAGCGGGTAATCGAGTTCCTCACCGGACTCCACCACCCGCACCCGCATGGACGGCCCGCCTTTCAAAAGCGATCGGCCGGCCCCGAAAATCTCGTAGACCGGACCGACCGGACCGAAGCGCCGCCACGTGCCGATCAGGCTGTGCGGTTCGGGCCAAGCGGGTGGTTTCGCGTCGGGCATGGATGGCCTCCGGGACCCGCGGAGGTTCGCACGAAACTCGACATTCCTGCGAGCATCATAAGGCCTCAGACGAGTTCGACCCGCAGTTCTCGACCGACCGCCCGCGCCGCCCGGACCAGGGTTTCCAGCGTCGCGCCGCCGCTCGACGGATCGAGCAGGCGATCGACTTGGGCGCGGCTCGTCCGCATGCGTTCGGCCATCTGAACCTTGCTGATCTTCTGCCGCTTCATCTCGGCGGCGATCTGCTCGGCGATGAGGCTCTTGGCCGCCGCCGCGGTGATCTCCTCGGTGAGGCCCTCTTCGTCCAGCCAGCTCTCGAAGCTCGACCCGATATGGGGGTTGTCCGCGTTCATCCGATGATGTCCTTCAGGCGCCGCCGCGCCAGATCGAGGTCCGCCGCCGGAGTCCGCTGAGCCTTCTTGATGAAGGCGTGCAGGGCGATCAGTCGCCCTTCGTGGAAGCCGAACAGCAGACGGGCTTCGCGCCGGCTCGGAAGCGTGGACCGCACCTCGAACAATCCGCCCGACATCGGACAACAGACCGGCAACCCGATCGGCCAGCCGAGCTGGACGCGGCGGATGTCGAAGCCGATGACCCGCTTATCCTCCGCCGGCAGTTCCCTCAGCCACTCGCGAACCGGCTCATGACCCGCCGCGCTTCGATAGAACGCGAGAGGGATGGCCGGCACGGGAGGCATGAATCGATCGTACCAAAATTGGTACGATCAACAAGGCTCACGCCGCCTTCGCCGTTTCCGTCACCGAATGCACCACCGGCACCGCCGGCGCTCCCTCCCATTGCGAATGCGCGGGGATCGACTCGCCCTTCATCACGATGGTGAGCGGGCGCAGGCGGGCAAAATCGCCGACATGGCTGTCGTAGAGCACCGTCGAGAAGGCGCCGACCGAGACGCCGTGGCCGATACTGACCCGGCCGACCTTCATGATGCGGTCCTCGTAGAGGTGGGTCTGGAGCGCCGCCGAGCGGTTGATGGCGGCAAAGTCGCCGATCGACACGCAGTCGAACTCGGTGATGTCGGTCATGAGCAGACAGGCGCCCTTGCCGACCTTCACGCCGAACAGGCGCAGGACCCAGGGCAGGAACGGCGTGCCCATCAGGTGCTCCAGCAGCACCTTGCCGGCCAGGCCCCAATAGGCCACCGCGATGGCCTCGGTGCGCATCGCCCACCACGACCACATCGGCCGCATGCCGGGCCGGTAGCGCCCCATCAGCAGCCACTTGAGGGCGATGACGGTGGAGGTCTGGATCAGCGCGATGACGACGCTCGCGACCACGAACGAGACCGCGAGGCCGGACCAGTTCTCTTCCAGGATCGCGGGGTAGAACACCCAGTCGATCGCGAGAATCGCGAGCGACAGGTAGAGCATCGGCGAGAACGAGGTCGCGAAGGCCTCGAACAGGCCGCGCCTCAGCTTCGCCCACACGCTCGGCTCGAAGGTCTGCGCGCGGGAGCCGAGATCGACCTTCTGGCGCACCGGCAGGCGGATCGGCGGCGAGCCGAACCACGTCTCGCCCGGCCGCATCGCGTCGTTCTTCGGCGGCTTCGACTTGATGCCGATCAGCACGTCGTCGGGAATCTTGGCGCCGGGCGGCAGCACCCCGTCGTTGCCCACAAAAACGCGGGCGCCGGTCTCGACGGTGTGGAGATGCATCCAGCCGCGGCGGATCTCTTCTTCGCCCACCACCACCTCGTCGGCGACGAAGTTGTTGGCGCCGACCGAGACGAGGTCGTGGCGCGAGCCGAGATTGGTCGAGATTTCGGCGCCCTTGCCCATCTTGGCGCCCATCAGCCGGTACCAAGCCCGCATGTAGACGGTGGCGAAGAGCGAGGAGAGCGTCTCCAGCGTCACTTCGGCCGCGAGCGCGACCAGCCACTTGCGCAGATAGAAGCCCGACCAGATCGAGTAGGTGCCGGTGGTCGCCCGCGGCAGCACCGCCCAGCGGATGCCGGAGATCAGCAGCACCGTGCCCGCCGTCATCAGCATGGCGGTGGGCCAGGTCAGCAGCGGCAGGTAGGCGTGGTAATCCACGTCGGTGATCTCGGAGAGCCGGTCCGAGATGCTGTCGAAGACGAAGAAGGCCGGGAAGATCGGCAGCAGGCCGACCGCGGGCACCGCCGCGAGCAGGAAGGCGTAGATCGCGCCGAACGCCGCCCGCCGCGCCGGTGAGGCGGTGGCGGGCTCGGGCAGATCGGCGAAGTCGATGGTGCCGACGCGGCGGCCCGGCGAGCCGTCCCAGGATTCGGCCGTGCCGACGGTGGTGCCCCCCGGCACGGTGGTGAGGTCGGCGATCTCGGCGTGGTCCTCGATCACCGTGTCGGGGCCGATGACGCAGGAGGTGCCGATGGCCACGTCGTCGCCGATGGTCACGGGGCCGATGACCAGTTCGTTGCCGACCACCTCGGCATTGGCGATGACGAGCCGTCCGCCGAGCGAGGCCCCGCGGCCGATGGTGAGGAGATCGGGCGCGCCGACATCGAGGTCGGAGATCAGCACGTCCTCGCCGATCTTCGCACCCAGCAGCCGCAGGTAGGTGGCGATGACGGGCGAGCCCTGGAGCCACTTGATGTGGACGAGCGGCGTCAGACGCTGCGCCAGCCACCAGCGGTAATAGTAGACGCCCCAGAGCGGATAGCGGCCGGGCTTCGTCCGCCCGAGGATCAGCCATTTCGCCACGATGGCGACCGTCGCGGTGACCGCGTTGATGCCGATATAGACGAGCAGCAGCACCCCCAGTTCGCCCCAGAAGCCGAGCCCGCCGCCGGTCAGCAGCAGGTAGGTGACGAAGATGCCGAGCCACTGCGCGGTGGCGAGCGCGATCACGAAGGGGAGCGCCACCGCCTGGGCCAGACCGCACAGCGCGCGGCGGAGCAGCGGGGGTGGCGCGAAGCTCAAATCCCGCACGGCCGTCTCGGCCCCGGCGCCGCCGGTGCGCTCGATCAGGTGGGCGGCCATCACCCGCAGGGTGCGCCCGGCATAGACGTCCTGCAGGGTGATGCCGGTGAGCGCGGGCGTCTCGCGCACCGCGCCGACGAAGCGGGCGGCCAGCAGCGAGTGGCCGCCGAGTTCGGAGAAGAAGTCGGCCTCGAGCCCGATCGGCTGCTCGCCGAAGATCTTCTTGGCGGCGGCCAGCAGCGCCGCCTCGGTCTCGTTGTCGGGCGCCTCCTGCGTGCCGTCGCTCGCCGCGACGGTGAGGGGGGCGAGCCTGAGGGCCTTGCGATCGACCTTGCCCGAGGTGAGCCGCGGCAGGGTCTCGACCGTCTCGAAATGGCCCGGCACCATGTAGGGCGGCATCTGCGCCGCGAGATCCTTGCGGAGCTTGGTCCGGTCGATCTCGACGCCGCGCTCGGGGACCAGGAAGGCGACGAGGCGGTCGACCTCGTCGTCGCGGCGCAGCACCACGGCGGCTTGGTTCACCCCCTCCTCGGCCCGGATGCGGGCCTCGATCTCGCCGAGTTCGACCCGGAACCCACGGATCTTGACCTGATCGTCGATGCGGCCGTGGAAGAGGATGTCGCCGTCCGCCGTCATCGAGACGGCGTCGCCCGAGCGGTAGAGCACCGGATCGGTGCCGTCGGACGGATAGGGGTTGGCGACGAATTTTTCGGCCGTCAGTTCCGGGCGCTTGAGATAGCCCCCCGCCACGCCCGGGCCGCCGATCAGGAGTTCCCCTTGCTCGCCGGGCTTGAGGAGGTTCAGCGCCTCGTCGGCGACATACACCGAATAGTTCGGGATCGGGCCGCCGATGGTGACGGGCATGCCGGGCCGCATCTCGGCGGCGGTGGCCACCACCGTCGCCTCGGTCGGGCCGTAGGTGTTGAACAGGCGCCGGGGCGGGGTGGCCCAGCGCGCCACCAGCGGCTCGGGCAGGGCCTCGCCGCCGAGCAGCACGAGGCGCACGGTCGGGAGATCGCCGGGGATCATGGCGAGGAGTGTGGGCACCGTGTCGAGCACGGTGACGCTGGCGCGCTCGATCAGGCCGGGCAGGGCCTCGACATCGCCCATCATCGCCGGGCTCGCCACGTAGAGGCAGGCGCCGACGAGATAGGGGACCCAGATCTCCTCCATCGAGAGATCGAAGGCGACCGAGGCGCCCTGGAACACCACGTCGTCCGGGCTCATGCCGTAGACGGCATTCCCCGAACGCAGGAAGTGGCAGATGTTGGCGTGGCTGATGACGATGCCCTTGGGCACGCCGGTCGAGCCCGAGGTGTAGATCAGATAGGCCGGGTGCTCCGGGGTCAGGCCCGCCGCGTCGAGATCGGGGGCGGGGGCGCCCGCGGACACTTCGCCCAACAATTCGGCGGTGGTGACGGGGGCCACGCCGTCGGGCGCCTGCGGGCGCAGACTGTGCGAGACAAACAGGGCCGTGGCGGCGGCATCCGACAGGCAGACCGCGACCCGGTCGGCGGGGGCCTCGGCGTCGAACGGGAGCCACGCGGCGCCCGACTTGGCGATGGCGATCTGGGCGATCAGCAATTCGGTGCCGCGGGCCATCCACAGGCCGACCACGGCGCCCGGCCCGATCCCGCGGGCACTGAGCGCGGCGGCGAGCCGGTCGGAGCGGGCATCGACCTCGGCGTAGGTCAGGACCGGGGGGCGCCCGTCGGGGCCGTTGCCGGCGGCGTCGATCAGGCAGGGAGCCTGCGGGCGGGCCCGCGCGCTGTCGCGAAAGATCGAGGCCAGGGTCTCCCGGCGGATCAGGTCGGGCCGCACCGCGCCGCGCAGGATCGCCCGGCCCGTCGGCGGGGCACCCCCGTTGCCGTCGTGCCGGGTCGGGCTCATCTCGGCGAGACCGTCCATCCGCTGCTCCGTGTCGGCCCCGTCGGCCGATCGATTGTCCGTCCGCCCCCGGCGCCTGAGTAGCGCGGCGCGCGGGGCGCTTTTGCGACGGGATCGCGCCCGCTCGGCGGCCCGGTCGCGTGCCGGCCCGTCCCATACACCCAGTGAACGGCGAAGAAACCTGTCCGCGGGCGACGGCAGGGAGAGAGGCGGGCGGTTCCGAAAACGTCAGGCCCAGCGCCAGCCCTTGGCGTCGAGGACCAATACGCTGCCCTGGCGGATGCCCATGCGCACCGCGGCATGGATGTCGAGATGGCCGAGGATGACGAGGAGCGCGCGGGCGACGCCGCCGTGCGAGACCATCACGGTGGGACGGCGCAGTTCGGCCACCACCTCCTCCACGCGTGTCTCGACCATGGCGTAGCTCTCGCCGTTCTCGCCGCGCGGGCGGTAGCCCCAGCGGTCCCGGTCGCGGTCGCGGGCCCCCGCGGGATCGCGGCGGCGGATCTCGGCCCAGGTGTGGCCCTCCCAGTGGCCGAAGCCGATCTCGCGCAGGCGCGGGTCGGCGCGGTAGCCGGTCGGCGGCAGACCGATGCGGGCCCGCACCGTCTCCATGGTGCGGCGGGTGCGCAGGAGCGGGCTCGCGACGTAGTCGGCGGTGGGCAGGTCCGCCCCGGCGACGCGGCGCAGCCGGTCGGCCGCCTCCCCGGCCTGGGCGAGGCCGTGGGCGTTGAGGTCGATGTCGCGATGGCCCTGGAGGCGGCCTTGCGCGTTCCAGTCGGTCTGGCCGTGGCGCAGGAACCAGATCGTCGGCGTCTCGCTCACGCCGGCCGGCTCCGGTGGGAACGGGCTGGACGGCGCATCTGTTTGGGGCTCAACACTTTCCCCTTCCCGCGGGCCTCGAGCCCGCGCTCGGCTCACGAGCGAGTGATCTTCGGTATGAGCAAGACGAACGGCAAGGACGCGAGCGGCCCGGAGACGGGGAAAAACCGGGAAACAGCGTCGCAGGGTGACGCGGAGCACAAGGGCAAGGGCAAGGGGAAGGACAAGAAGGACGCCCGTAAGAAGCGGGCCGACGACCATCCGCCCTCCTCCGCCGCCTGGGCGCGGGCCGTCGATGCCGGGATGGGCACCGCGCCGAGCCTGTCGCCGCACCGCCTTCCGTCCCTGCCGCGGGCCGCGCCCGGCATCGTCACGGTGGAGCCCGGCACGCGCTTCAGCCTCGCCTCGGTCGATCCCGATGCGACGGGGGGCCTCGAGAAGGCCGAGGCCAAGGCGGCGCTGGCCGGCGTGCGCGAGCGGATCAAGGCGTTGCAGGAGCGGCTCTATGCCGAGCACGCCCGCTCGCTCCTCGTGGTGTTCCAGGCGATCGACACCGGCGGCAAGGACGGCACGATCCGCTCCGTCCTGGAGGGCGTGAACCCGCAGGGCTGCCGGGTGTGGTCGTTCAAGGTGCCGAGCGCCGAGGAACGCGATCAGGACTTCCTGTGGCGCTACCACGCCCGCGCCCCGGGCCGCGGCCTGATCGGCGTGTTCAACCGCAGCCATTACGAGGACGTGCTGGTGGTGCGGGTGAAGGGGCTCGTGCCCGAGGAGACGTGGCGCGAGCGCTACGGCGTCATCAACGACTTCGAGCGGCTGCTGACGCTGTCCGGCACCACGATCCTGAAGTTCTTCCTCCACATCTCCAAGGAGGAGCAGAAGAAGCGCCTGGAGGCGCGCCTCGAAGACCCGGAGAAGCACTGGAAGTTCGACCCGGCCGACCTCACCGAGCGCAAGAGCTGGGACGCCTACCGCACCGCCTTCGACGACGCGCTATCGCGCTGCTCGACCCCCTACGCGCCCTGGCACGTGGTGCCGGCCAACCGCAAATGGGCCCGCAACCTGATGGTGGCCCGCACCATCGCCGACACCCTGGAGGCGATGGACCCGCAGTTTCCGCCGGCGCGGGAGGGGATCGCGGGGTTGAAGGTGCCGGATTGAGGGGGATGACGCGCGTCATCGCGGAAGAAAAATGCCCTTGATGCATCTCTCGTTGCGAACGGCGATTTGTGTGTGCGTCTTGGAGAAGAAGCCGCCGCCGGGATAGGCGCGCTTGCCCTCCACGAACAGGCCGCGGACGGTATCGAACGGTTCGATGTAAGTCGTGCTGCCGGGCGGGTTGGCCTCTTCGTCCTCGACGATCTCGTGCAGATGGCGAATGACCGCGCAATCTCGATAGCGCAGCAGCTTGTCGCCTCGGTTGACCGCTCGTGAGTCCTTGTTCTCGGGCATGTCCACGCCGGCGGTCTTGTTGATGTCCCGCAGGCTCTCATAGGCGAAAGCGAGGAGTTCGATGTTTTCTCTCGTCAACAAGTCGAGGCAATTGCTCAGGTCGATCAGGGCGCCGATGACGAACGGATCGTCGTAAGCGCCGCGTGCCGCCTTGCTCTCCGCCCATTCCCGCGCACGAACCGGGTCGTTTTCCCAGAAATAGATCCCGGGCCCCAGCCAGTCGTAATCCTTGTCCGACGGCTCCAGGGGCAGGCCGTCCGACAGCGCCTTTCGCCCCAGTCTTTCGCTGCAACCGTGATAGCCGAGCACGAGGGAGGACGCGCTTCGGGTCATCCTCCGTTGGAGACCCTCTTCTTGCTCGCCTTGCCGCCGTAATCGGTCGTGATCTTCCCGTCGGGGGTATGCGTCCCTTCCTTGATCAGGGACGCCAACGCGATGGCTTTCGACGCCTTTTTCGCGCGGGTGTAGCGTTTGATGGCCGACTTGAGCGCGGCACGCTCGGCGGACTTCATGGTGACGACCCTCGCTGACGTTCCGGATGGTGGAGCGGCGGGGGACCCGGATCAAGATCGAAATGTGACGGGCGGCAAGATCGCGGGAGAAGCCCGGCACACCGCGCCCCTTGACGCGCCGCCCGAAAGAATTTCGTTCTGCGCCCATGTCCCACTCGCCCTCCAAGTCCGGTCCCCCCGCCGGCCCGCTCGCCGGCCGCCGCGTCCTGCTGATCGTCGGCGGCGGCATCGCCGCCTACAAGGCGCTCGACCTGATCCGGCGCCTGCGCGACCGGGGCGCGGCGGTGCGCCCGCTGCTGACCGAGTCGGCGCAGGAATTCATCACGCCGTTGGCGGCGTCCGCGCTCGCGGGCGAACGGACCCATACCGACCTGTTCGACCGGGAGACCGAGGCCGATATCGGCCATATCCGGCTCGCCCGCGACGCCGACGCGATCGTGGTGGCGCCGGCCACCGCCAACATGATGGCCCGGATGGCGACCGGCCACGCGCCGGATCTGGCCGCGACGGTGTTGCTCGCCACCACCCTGCCGATCCTGATCGCCCCGGCCATGAACGTGCGGATGTGGCTGCATCCGGCCACGCAACGCAACCTCGCGACCCTGAAGGGCGACGGCGTCGCGGTGGTGGGCCCCAACGAGGGCGCGATGGCCGAGGCCGAGTTCGGCCCCGGGCGGCTGGCCGAGCCGCACGAGATCGCCGACGCGCTGGAAGCGATGCTGGCGCACCGCTCGGAAGGCGCCGGCTTCGGGTTCCTGGCCGGCCGCGAAGTCCCCCAAAAGCCGATGGCCGGGCGGCACGTGCTGGTCACCTCGGGGCCGACCCACGAGGCGATCGATCCGGTGCGCTACCTCGCCAACCGCTCGTCGGGCCGCCAGGGCCACGCGGTCGCCGCCGCCGCCGCGGAAGCCGGCGCGCGCGTCACCCTGGTCTCGGGGCCGGTGGCGATCCCCGATCCGGCGGGGGTCACGGTGGTGCGGGTCGAGAGCGCCCGCGCGATGCTGGCCGCGGTCGAGGCGGCGCTGCCGGCCGACCTCGCGATCTTCGCCGCCGCGGTCGGCGACTGGCGCCCGGCGGAGATGCGGGACGCCAAGATCAAGAAGGACGGCCACATGCCGGCCCCGCTGACGCTGGTCGAGAACCCCGACATCCTCGCCACGATCTCCGCCCGCACGGAAGGGCGCCCGCCGCTGGTCGTGGGCTTCGCCGCCGAGACCGATGCGGTGCTCGACAACGCGCGCAAAAAGATCGCGCGGAAGGGCTGCGACCTGATCGTCGCCAACGACGTCTCGGCGGAGGGCGGCGTGATGGGCGGCCTCGACAACACCGTCCACCTCGTCGCCCGCGACGGCGGCGTCGAGACCTGGCCGAAGCTCGGCAAGGAGGAGGTCGGGCGACGGCTGGTGGCCCGCTTCGCCGCGTTGCTGGCGGCCCGAAACGGTTGAGGCCGACCGGCGATGGCCGTATCCGTCGCCGATCGCCCACGCGACGGCGAGCGTCCGCCGGACGCGGGGACGGGCAGGTGTCGGCTGCAATCTCCACAAATGTGAATCGTGCGGCCGGAGATCTTTCCAAGAATCCGATCCGGCCTCCCGATCGAGCGGAGAGTTTTCGCCACGTCATCGATTGTTAAGGCGATCCGCTCACGATCCGGAGAACGGTCGAGACCACAGAACCATGTTTTCCTTGGGACGGATCCGCACGCGCCTGGCCGAGCCGCCGTTCGCCCGCGCCGAGGGCCGGATCGCCGTCCGGCAGATGATCGAGCTGAGAACGCAGATCGTCTCGCTCTACGCCCTGCTCTCGGTCAACGCCTGCGCGCTCGCCTTCACCCATCTCGGCCTCACCCCCCCTTGGCTGACCCTCGCCTGCCCGGCCGTGTTCGTGGCGCTCTGCGCGGCCCGGGCGCTGCACTGGTGGCGGCTCAAGCCCGAGACCCTGACCGAGGCGCAGGCCCGGCGGCGGCTTCGCCTGACGACCGTGCTCGCCATCGCCCTGTCGGTCGGCTTCGTCGCCTGGTCGATCGCGCTCGGCGCCCATGGCGGCCCCTACGAGCAGGGCCACGCGGCGATCTTCATCGCCATCACGGTCATCGGCTGCATCTTCTGCCTGACCCACCTGCCGGTCGCCGCCTTCGGCGTGACGCTCGTCGTCACGGGCGCGTTCCTGATCCACTGCCTGACGAGCGGCAACGGCGTGTTCGTCGCGATCGGCCTCAACACGACCTTCGTGACGGTCGTGATGGTGCGCATCCTCGCCAACAACTACCGGGCCTTCATCGAGCTCACGCAATCGCAGTTCGAGGCGCAGCGGCTCGCCGAGGAGAATGCGCGTCAGGCGCTGACCGACAGCCTGACCGGGCTGCCCAACCGGCGCGCCTTCTTCCAGCAGCTGGAAGCACTGGCCTCGGCCGACGGCCGGGCCCCGTTCGCGCTCGCGATCTTCGATCTCGACCGCTTCAAGCCCATCAACGACAGCTACGGCCACAATGCCGGCGACCACGTGCTGCGGGAGACCGGACAGCGGCTCGCCGCCTTCGCCGGGGCCGAGGTGGCGGTGGCGCGGCTCGGCGGCGACGAGTTCGGCGCGCTGATCCGCCGGCCGGCCGACGGCGCCGAGGTGACGGCGTTCAGCACCCGGATCTGCGAGGCCCTCCGGGCGCCGATCTGGCTCGGGGAGACACCGGTCGTGACGGGCTGCTCGGCGGGTCTCGCCCTGTATCCCGACGCCGGCCGCCGGGCGGCCGAGCTGTTCGACCGGGCCGATTACGCCCTCTATCATTCCAAGCTGAACCAGCGCGGCCGGACCACCCTGTTCTCGCAGGAGCACGAGAGCGCCATCCGCACCGAGCGCGCCATCGAGGCCGCCCTGCACGGCCCCTATCTGGTCCACGAGATCGAGGTGCATTACCAGCCGATCCTGGATGCGGGGACGAACCGCGTCGTCATGGTCGAGGGGCTGGCGCGCTGGACGCACTTCACCCTCGGCCGGATCGCGCCCGACCGCTTCGTCGCGGCGGCCGAGCGCTGCGGCGCGATCCACCGGCTGACGACGCTGCTGCTGCGCAAGGCGCTCGCCGACGCCGCCCGCCTGCCGCCGGAGATCGGCCTGTCGTTCAACCTCTCGTCGCACGACCTCACCTCGTCCGAGACGGTCGTGGCGATCCTGGGCATCGTGCGCGAGAGCGGGTTCGATCCCCGCCGCCTCACGCTGGAACTGACCGAGACCGCCCTGATGCGGGATTTCGAGCGCGCCCGGGAAGCCATCACGCTGCTCCAGGCGCTCGGCATCCGGATCGCGCTCGACGATTTCGGGAGCGGCTATTCGAGCCTCAGCTACGTCCACCGCCTGCCGCTGGACAAGGTCAAGATCGACCGCAGCTTCATGGCCGACCTCTCGTCGCGGCAGGGCGAGCGCATCGTCGCCACCATCCTCGAACTCTGCAGGAACCTCGATCTCTCCTGCATCGTCGAGGGCGTCGAGACCGCCGATCAGCTCGCGATCCTGCGGCGTCTCGGCTGCCGCTACGTCCAGGGCTACCTGATCGGCAGACCCATGCGGATGACGTCCCTGCTCGAGCGCCTGGGGGAGACCGGCACCGGTCCCGACGGCGGACGGGCGCAGCGCCTGAGCGCGTGAACGGCTCGGGCGAGGAGAGCCCCCCGCAAGCGGAGCGGCCGACCGGTCGGGCAGGGCCGGCGATCAGTCGCCCCCGCCGCAACCGCCGCACCCTCCCCCGCCGCTGCCGTCGCCGCCACCGCCGGCATCGCCGCCGCCGCCATGGGCGCGCAGCATGCGGCCGTAGGCGTCGAGATGGGTGCCGGCGAGCGCCGCCGCGCCGCCGACGGCGAAGGCGAACAGCACCTCCTCGGCGCGCGGCGCCTCGGCCGCCCGCCGGAACCGGGCGCGGCAGCGGGCGAGCGCCGCGTCGCCCCGCTCGGTCCGGTCCGGCACCCCCGCGATCACGAGGCCGCCGAGCACGATCGTGGCGAGGATCAGGAAGAGGAGGAAACCGACCGGCCGGTCGCGGGCGGCGCCCACCAGCGCCTTGGCGATCCCGAACAGGATCACCGGGCCGAGCACCATCGGCACGGTGCGCAGGATCCGGGCCCGGCGCGCGGAATCGGGCACGAGCCCGCGCCGCTCCAGCCCGGCCCGCAGCGGCGGCAGCCGCTCCCGCACCGCCCGTTGCAGGGTGCCGTAAGAGACGCTGCCGTGGACGAGGCCGCGGAACGGCGCGAGGAAGTCCGGCAGCGGGCCGGTGCCGGGCTCGACGGTGATCTCCGAACCGTCGAAAAACATCCGGCGCGGGGCGAGGCGGGCCTCGCCGGCCTCGATCAGGCCGGCCACCACCGTTTCGGCGGCCCGCCCCTTCCCGCCCGCGAGCCACGCGACCTCCAGCAGGTCGAGATCGTCGTCCGCCGCGCCGTCTCCCGCGTCGCGCAGGCGGTCGCACAGGAGGAAGGCGAGGACGAGCCCGCCGAGCGCGAGGCACAGGTAGAGCGCGAGGAATTCCGGCCCCGGCCAGTCGATCGGGTTGAGCGGCAGGGCCCGGGCCGGCTCCGCGACGAGGGCGAGGCCCGGCAACAGGGCGAGGGCGACCCCCACCCGAACGCCGCTGCGCAGGAAGCGGGGCCGCCGCAGCACGAACACCCGGTCGGCATCGACCGTGCGGTAGCGCGGCCGCGCGCGGAAGCGCCCGCGGAAGCCCGGCCAGAACACCGGATCCGGTGGGCCGAAGACGGCCTCGTAGCGGGCGAGCGTGCCGGCATACTGCGCCCGGTAGCGCGCCGCCTCGACGGGCCCGCCCGCGGTCGGGTCGTGGTGGAGCGGCGCCCGCAGCACCTGCCCGCACCAGACCTCCCAGTAGTCGCGGGAATAGGTCAGGTGCTGGTGCCAGACCTCGTCGACCTCCTCGCTCGGCGTCACCGGCGTGTCGGCGGTCGCGGCCAGGAAGCCGAAGCGGCGATATTCCTCGACCGCGCCCCGGGCGAAGGCGAGGTCCCAGCCGCGGTCGCGGGCGAGCCGGGCGGTGAAGTCGAGGGCGTGGTCGCCCCGCTCGAACGGATGGGCCGCGATCCGGGCCCACAGGGCCCACTGCTCCGGAGTCCAGGCCGCGCGCTCGATATCCTGCATCGGTGCCCCCGAGGGATTGCCGATTCTCCTCCCATTCTACCACAAGCGGCGGCCACGCTTGCGGGCGGGCGCCCCGTTCGGCTTGATGGGCGTGCGGAAGGAGGCGCCATGGCACAGGATCGCGACGACGCGCGGGCGGAGCGGCTTGCACGGTTCCGACCCGCATCCGGGATGGACACGCCGCGCTTCTCCGGCCTGTCGAGCTTCATGCGGCTGCCGGTGCTCGCGCCCGCGGACGCGCCGGGCGCGGTCGAGATCGGGCTGATCGGCATCCCCTTCGACGGCACCACCACCAACCGGCCCGGCGCCCGGCTCGGGCCGCGGGCCCTGCGCGAGGCCTCCACCGGCACGCGGGCGCTCAACCACGCCACGGGGATCGCGCCCTACGCGCTCGCGGCCTGCGCCGATCTCGGCGACGTGCCGGTCAATCCGGTCGACGCCGCCGAGACCGACCGGCGCATCGAGGCGTTCTACCGGCCACTCGCCGAGGCCGGCCTCGTGCCGCTCTCGGTCGGGGGCGACCACTTCGTCAGCTACCCCGTGCTGCGGGCGCTGGGCGCGGCCCGGCCGCTCGGGCTGATCCACATCGACGCCCACAGCGACACCGACGACAGCCAGTACGGCGGATCGCGCCTCACCCACGGCACGCCGTTCCGCCGGGCGGTGGAGGCGGGCGTGCTCGACCCGAAGCGCTGCGTGCAGATCGGCATCCGCGGCAGCATGGACGCAGGCGACGAGCGCGACTGGGCCAAGGCGGAAGGCATCCGCATCGTCGAGATGGAGGAGGTCTGCGCCCGCGGCCTGCCGGAGGTGGCCGCGGAAGCCCGCGCCGTCGTCGGCGACGCGCCGGCCTATCTGAGCTTCGACATCGACGCCCTCGATCCCGCCTTCGCCCCCGGCACCGGCACGCCGGAGATCGGCGGCTTCACCACGCGGGAGGCCCTGCACCTGCTGCGGGCCCTGCGCGGTCTCGACCTCGTCGGCGCCGATCTCGTCGAGGTCGCGCCGCCGCTCGATGCGGCGGGCATCACGTCGCTCGCGGGCGCAGGCCTGCTGTTCGAGATTCTGTGTCTATTGGCCGAGCGGGTCGCCGTGCGGGCCGGGGCGGGAGAGCCCGCCTGATCCGATCTCGGGTTCCGCTTCGGGAACCTCGTCCAGGAAGGTCCCGGCCTGTATTCAGGCAGGGCGCGAGGCAACGTATCCGCACAAGGGCGCGCTTCGGCGGCTCGTGCGACGCCGGACCTTTGCGAGATCGACAGGGATCGGCCCGGCTCAGCGGCCGGCAGCGGCCGGGGCGACGGCGTGGCCCGGCTCACCCGCCGCCGCGCGCGCGACGACGGGGCGATAGGCCCGCAGTAGGTCCGGGTCGAGTTGGCCGGCCTGGGCCTCCATGATCGCGAAGGCCTCGGCATGGGTCATCGGCGCCCGGTAGACCCGGCGCTCGGTGAGCGCCGAATGCACGTCGCAGATCGCCACCAGCCGCACGAGGTCGCCGATCCGCGCCGCTTTCAGGCCCGCGGGATAGCCCGAGCCGTCGAGGCGCTCGTGATGGTGGCGCACCACGTCGAGGATGTCGGGCCCGAACGCGGCATTCCGGGTGAGCAGGTCGGCCCCGAGATCGGCGTGGCCGCGCATCACCGCCATCTCGTCCGGGGTCAGGGGTCCGGGCTTGTTGAGGATGTCGAGCGGGATCAGGGCCTTGCCGACATCGTGCAGCAGCGCGGCCCGGGCGAGCCGCTCCCGGTCGGCCCGCGAGAAGCCGAGGTCGGCCGCGAAGGCGGCGGCGAAGCCCGCCACGCTCAGGGAATGCTGGTAGACGAGGATGTCGTGGCGCCAGACGAGATCGAGCCAGGCGCGGATGCCGATCTCGGACACGGTGTCGAGCACGATCGCGGTGCCTTCCTCCGCCTCCGTCGGGCTCGGAGGCCGGCCCGCCGCGGCGGCGTCGAACATCCGGGTGACGACGCGGGTGGCGGCGCCGACCCGCGCCCGCGGGTCGCTCCGGGATTCCTCCGGGGCACCGGCCTTGGCCTCTTTGGCCTGCGCCTCCTTGACGAGGCGCAGCAGCGTCGGCACGATGCCGACCGAGCCGCGCGGATCGACCACGACCGGATCGCCGAACAGCCGCCGGGCCGCCGCGTTCTGGGTGCCGTTGCCGCGGGCGAGATAGAGGCAGGGCATCGCCGATCCGCGGATCAGCGCCGCGAGCCGCTCGATCCAGGCGCTGCCCTCGGCCTCGGCCCGGTCGGCGGCGATGTCGACGACGAAGGCCGCGGGCGCCCCCGGGGGCAGGGCGGCGCCCGGCTCGATCACCCGGCACGGCAGGACGAGGGCGATGCCGCGCGCCAGCCGCTCGGCCCGCTCGCGGCGGTCCGAGACGAGGCAGACGAAGCGTTCCGTCATGAGAGTACCGCCGGCCGCCGCCCATGAGCGTCCGCCGCAGAATTCGAGCGGAGCGGGCATGCTTCGTATAGGTTATGATGAAATGGTTGCCAAATTCTTTTCCGAAATGCGCGGCGATCGAATACATCCGATCGGCCCAATTGCGTGATGCTTGGCAGTCGGCCGCGCCGTTGGATTTGGCCGCGGCGCACGCGACAGCCCGAATCCCTGCCGGTTTCACGGGCCGGCGAGGACATTGCGGAATGCTTTTGGGAAACATCTTCCCGGATCGGGACGGGGCCCGACCCGATCGCACCGGGTCGGATCGGCGTCTCGGGGTTTTTTCTTCTCGTGCGCCGTCTTCCGGCGATCCGGGGGCCGTGCCGTCGCGAGGCGTGCCGTCGCCGCCGCCGTCACTCGGCGGCGACGCGGGCGCCGTAGCCGGGCGTCCCGGGCGCGTTGGCCGGCGGCGCGGGATGGAACGGCGCCTCCGCCTCGGGCTCGTCGGTCTCGCCGACGAAGCGGCCGAACAGGCGCACGAACAGGCCCGAGAGATCGTCCACGAGGAGGTAGATCGCGGGCACGAACACCAGCGACAGCACCGTCGAGACGATCAGCCCGCCGATCACCGCCACCGCCATGGGCGCGCG
Source organism: Methylorubrum rhodinum (assembly GCF_014199935.1). Lineage (GTDB taxonomy): Bacteria > Pseudomonadota > Alphaproteobacteria > Rhizobiales > Beijerinckiaceae > Methylobacterium > Methylobacterium rhodinum. The sequence continues at coordinate 117,398 of NZ_JACHOP010000010.1, read as the reverse complement.
GAACTCGCCGCCGATGCCGAAGGCCATCGCCGAGGGCACCATCCCGGCCGCCATGGCGATCGTCGTCATCACGATCGGCCGCGCCCGCTTGCGCCCGGCCTCGACGATGGCGGTGACGCGATCGACGCCGCGGGCGGTCTCCTCCACGGCGAAGTCCACCAGCATGATCGCGTTCTTCGTCACCACGCCCATCAGCATCAGGATGCCGATCACCACCGGCATCGAGATCGGCATGTGGAAGATCAGCAGCCCCAGGATCGCCCCGCCGATGGAGAGCGGCAGCGAGAACAGGATGGTGAGCGGCTGGAGGAAGTTGCCGAACAGCAGCACGAGCACGCCGAACACCATCATCAGCCCGGCGCCCATGGCGAGCGCGAAGCCCTCGAACACCTCGCCCATCACCTCGGCGTCGCCGGTCTGCTTGATGGTGACGCCGTCCGGCAGGTGGGTCGCGGCCGGCAGCGCCATCACCTGCTCGATGATGGTGCCGAGCGCGTCCGAGCCCTGGAGGTCGCCCTCGATGGCGACGCGCACCGTGCGGTCGTAGCGCTCGATCGCGGTGGGCCCTCGCCCGAGCTTGAGGTCGGCCACCGTCGAGAGCGGGACGGCGGCGCCCGCCTTCACCGGCACCTTCAGGGTCTCGATCTCGGGGAGTTGCCCGCGCAGGCGTTCGGGCAGCATGACGCGGATCGGCACCTGCCGGTCCTTGGCGTTGAACTTGGCGAGGTTGGCCGCGATGTCGCCGATGGTGCCGACCCGCACCGTCTCGGCGATGAGATCGGTCGAGACGCCGAGATCGGCCGCGACGCCGGGCTTCGGGACGATGCGGATCTCGGTGCGGTCGAGGGGGGCCGTCGACATCACGTTGACGAGGTAGGGCACGCCCGCGGCCTCGCGCTGGAGCCGAGCGGCCACCTCGGCCACGACGTCCTTGTCGGGCCCCGAGACGATCAGGGCGAGTTCGCGCTGGCCGCCCTCCTGCAGCGACCAGAAGCGGATGTCCGGCACCTGCCGCAGGATGTCGGAGATCTTCAGGTCGACCTGCTTCTGGGTGAGACGGCGCGTGTTCTTCGGGGTGAGGTTGACGGTGAGGCTCGCCAGCCTGACCTCCTTCTTGCCCGGCAGCTGGCGCCCGCCGTCGACGAAGACGGACTTCACCTCGGGCATGGCCCGGATCGTCTCGACGATGCCGTCGGAGACCCGCTTGGTGTCGTCGAGCCGGGCGCCCGGAGGCAGTTCCACCACGAACATCGTGCGCGCGGCGTCCTCCGCCGGCAGGAAGCCCGCGGGCAGGAGCCGGGTGGACATGATCGAGCCGGCAAAGCACGCGAGCCCGAGCACCAGCGTCACGTATTTGTGGCGCACCGACCACGCCACGACCCGGCCGTAGAGCCGCATCACCGGCCCCTCGCGCTCGTCCTCGGGTCCGTGGTCGCGCAGGAAATAGGCGGCCAGAAGCGGCGTGATGAGGCGGGCCACCAGCAGCGACATGAACACGGCGGCCGCGATGGTGAGGCCGAACTGCTTGAAATACTGCCCGGCGATGCCCGGCATGAACGACACGGGCGCGAAGATCGCGATGATGGTCGCCGTGATGGCGATGACCGCGAGCCCGATCTCGTCGGCGGCCTCCAGCGCGGCGCGGTAGGGCGACTTCCCCATCCGCATGTGGCGGACGATGTTCTCGATCTCGACGATGGCGTCGTCGACGAGGATGCCGGTCACCAAGGTGATGGCCAGCAGACTCACGGCGTTGAGCGAGAAGCCGAGCGCGCTCATCACCCAGAAGGTCGGCAGCACCGAGAGCGGCAGCGCCACCGCGGCGATCAGCGTGGCGCGCCAATCCCGCAGGAACAGGAACACCACGATCACGGCGAGCGCCGCCCCTTCGAGCAGGCCGATCATCGCCGAGTGGTAGTTGCCCACCGTGTTGATCACGCTGGTGTCGATCAGATCGAAGCGCACCCCCGGATTGGCGGCGTGCAGGTCCTCGACGCGCTTGGCGACCGCGACCGAGACCTCGGCGTCGCTCGCCCCCATCGCCCGCGAGATCGCGAAGCCCACCACCGGCTCGCCGTTGAAGCGGGCGAAGGTGCGCGGCTCCTCGGCCGAATCCATCAGGGTGGCGAGTTCGTCGAGCCGCACCTTGCGGCCCCCCGGCACGACGATGGAGGTGGCCCCCAGCGTCTCCAGGCTCGCCGAGCCGCCCAATGTCCGGATCGACTGCTCGGAGCCGGCCAGTTCCCCGCGCCCCCCGGCCATGTCGGCCGAGGTCAGGCGCAGTTGCCGGTTCACGTCCGCGGCGGTGATGCCGAGCGCGAGCAGCCGGTCGGGCTTCAAGGTCACGCGAATCTCGCGGGCGACGCCGCCGAGCCGCTCGACGCCGCCGACGCCCTTCACCCCCTGGATCTGGCGCGCCACCACGTCGTCGACGAACCACGACAGGTCCTCCGGCGTCATGGCGGGCGCGGAGGCGCCGTAGATCATGATCGGCAGGCCGGCGATCTCGACGCGGCTGATGATCGGCTCGTCGATGGTGCGCGGCAGGTTGATGCGGATCTTGGACACCGCATCCTTCACGTCGTTGACGGCGCGGTCCTGGTTCGTCTCGAGCCGGAACTCGATCGTCGTGACCGACGAGCCCTCCGAGATCGTCGAGAGGATGTGCTTGACGCCCTTCACGCCGGCCACCGAATCCTCGACCCACTTCGTCACCTGGGTCTGCAATTCGGAGGGCGCGGCGCCCGACTGCGTGATCGTCACCGAGACGATCGGGATGTCGATGTTGGGAAACCGCGTGATCGGCAGGGACCGGAAGCTGACGAGGCCGAGCACCATCAGCACGAGGAACAGGACGAGCGAGGGAATCGGCTTGCGGATCGCCCAGGCCGAGATGTTGAGGCGCATGGCGAGTTCCCCTCAGCGGGCCGCGGCGGTCGCCGGCAGGACCGGCCGCACCCGGTCGCCGTCGCGCAGGAACGAGCCGGCCCGCGCCACGACGGTCTCGCCGGCGCTGATCCCGGAGCGGACTTCCGTGAAGCCCTCGGCCGAGAGCCCGGTCTCGACCCGGCGGGCGGCGACGCGGCCCTCCGCGACCGCCAGCACCGTGGCGGTGCCGTCGGCGGCGTAGAGCACCGCGGCGAGCGGCACCGCGACGCCGGAGCGCCGCGCCACCTCGACCCGCCCGCGGGCGAAGGCGCCGATATGCAGCGCCGGGTCCGGCTGCAGCCGGATGCGGACCTTACCCAGCCGCGTCGCCCGCTCGACCTCGGGATAGACCCGCCGCACCGCGCCGGGGATCGCGCGCCCGTCCTCCAGTTCGAGGCGGGCCGGATCGCCGGGGTTGAGCCGGGGCAGGGCGGTCTCGGGCACCTCCCCTTCGAGTTCGATCTCGCCCCGCGCGATCAGCCGGAACAAGGGTTCGCCGACCGCGCTCGCGGTGGCGCCGACGCGGGCCGTGCGGCGGCTGACGATGCCGGCCTCCGGCGCGCGGATCTCGGTGCGGGCGCGCCGCAGCGCGATCTCTCGGGCTTGCGCCTTCGCCGCGGCGAGGTCGGCCTGGGCGAGCGCGAGGCCCGCGCGCGCCGCGTCGAGCCGCCCGTTGGCGCCTTCCGCTGCCGAGACCCTCTGCTCCAGGGTGACCGCGGTGGCGTTGCCGGTCCGCACGAGCGACTGCGCCCGCTCCAGCGCTTGGCGCGCCTCGACCTGCGCCGCCTCGGCCTGGACGATCTGGCTTCTGGCCTGGAGGATCGCGGCTTCCGCCTTGGCGGTCGCGGCGGCGTTGGCGGCCTCCTGCGTCTCGATCATCTCCAGGGAGAGGCGGGCCAGGACCGCGCCCTTCTCGACCCGGTCCCCCTCCTCCACCGCCAGCTCGACGATGCGCAGCCCCTCGACCTCGGGAGCGACCAGAATCTCGTCGCGGGGCACCAGCGTGCCGGTGACGATCGCCCGCTCGACGATCTCCCGCCGCTCGGCCGGCACCACGCTCACCGCCGGCAGCAGAGCGGCCGGGTCCGGCACGGCGGCCGCGGGCGGCGCCTGCTCGGCGCGCAGGGTCGCGGGCGCGAAGCACAGGCAGGCCGCGACCGGCAGGGCGAGGAGGCGGGCGGGCATGGGGCTTCGCTTCGACGGAGAACGGGCAGGGCCGCCCTCCCCTTGTCCACGAGGCCGGGCGATTTGATGGCGCGGTGCAAGGTCGCATCTTATGCTTGGCCTCAAGCGCCGGCGGCCGCGTCTGCGGGGCGCTCTTCGCGCCCGGCTATACGGATTTCCTTGCCTGAGACCTTTGCGCCGAAGGTCGGTGCAACCGCGGCCGTGCCCGCGGGTTGTCTCGATACAGGATTCGTCGCGCCTCCCGGTGAGACGCGGGCCGAACCGCCGACCCCTTCCCGATGAGGTTCCCGGCATGAGCATCTTCCAGATCCGCCAGAAGACCAGCGGCGCCGTCCTCTGGACCGGCAGCGCCGACGACGAGCGCACCGCCCTCGACGCCATGGCCCGTGAGGCCGGCTACGCCGACTATGCCGCCCTCCCCGACGGCCTGCGCAGCGCCGGCTTCGAGACCGCCAAGCTCGACCTGATCTCCTGAAGTCCGGGATCCCAAAGGGATCATCCCTTTGGCGGGGTTTGGGGCGGAGCCCCATGGATGGCTTCGCCGACCAGGGCCCTGCCCTGGACCCGCGAAAGGACTTGTCCTTTCGAAACCAGGATCATGAAGACCACCGGGGCATAAAGCCCCGGTGGTCTTCATGATTCGGTACGTTTGACCGCCTGCCACGCGGCTTCCATGGCGGCGAGGTCGCTGGCCTCCAGGGGGCCGTCGAGGCGGGCCGCCATGGCCGCGAAGCGGCGCTCGAACTTGCGCGTGCCCCGGCGCAGGGCCTCTTCCGGATCGACGCCCGCATGACGGGCGAGGTTGGCCACCGAGAACAGCAGGTCGCCGATCTCCTCGACCACCGCCTCCGGGTCGCCCGCGCTTAAGCTCTCCTCGACCTCGTCGGTCTCCTCGCGCACCTTGGCGAGCACCTGCGCCGCATCCGGCCAGTCGAAGCCCGTCGCGGCCGCCCGCCGCGAGACCTTGTCGGCCCGCGCCAGCGCCGGCAGCGCCCGCGGCACGTCCGCGAACGGTCCGGGCGCCGCCTCGGCCCGACCGGACGCCGCCTTGGCTGCCCGCTCCTGCGCCTTGATCCGCGCCCAGGCCGCCTCGATCGCCGCCGGATCGTCCGGCCGCTGCCCCAGCGACAGGAACGCGCCGTCGGCGTCGAACACGTGCGGATGGCGCCGGATCAGCTTGGCGACGATCGCCTCCGCCACCTCGTCGAAGCCGAAAGCGCCGGCCTCTTCCGCGAGGCGGGCCTGGAACACGACCTGCAGCAGCAGGTCGCCGAGTTCGTCGCGCAGGTCGTCCGCGTCGCCGCGCTCGACGGCGTCGGCGACCTCGTAGGCCTCCTCGATCGTGTAGGGCACGATGCTCTCGGGCGTCTGGGCCAAGTCCCAGGCGCAGCCCCGCTCGGGATCGCGCAAGGCCGCCATCAGCGCCCGCAGCCTGTCGATCGCCGCTCCGTCCCGCTCCGCCATCCGCCCGGCCTCCGGCTGTTTTTTCGGAGTTGCTCATAGCCGCTCCTGCCCCGCTGCGGCAGCAGCCCACGGCGGGGACAACCCGAGGCGGATCCCGTCCGGCCCTGTGCAAAATTCCCTTAATTCCTTTTGAAAATCAGGGCTTTCGGCCTGTTCGTTTTGCCGAACGCGGCTCCACACCCCTTAGGAAAGCTATCTGTAAAGGATTCTTCGAGAGTCAGTTCGGCAAGTTATAGGGGGCGCCGAAATCCCCTGTCCCGTCCGTGGCTTGGACCCTGTTCGCGCATCGAACTCTGCGTGGATGCGCATCGAACTCTGCGTGGACCCGCATGGGATTCTGCGCGGGCTCACGGAGGAATCGCATCGGATTCTGCGCGGGTGCGCACGGGATTCGGCGTGGATCGCGGCGCTCGCCGGTGGATCGTGGGGACAAGGTGCCGGCCGGGGGCGTATCGAACTCTGCGTGGGCCGGTTTGCCCCCGTATCGAACTCTGCGCGGCCGCCGCCCTGCCTGCCTGTGCAGAGCGGGCCGGGGATGCGTGAATTGCCGGGAAAACTCCCCGGCCCCCTGAGACTCCGCGGAGCCGAATCGCGACAGGGTGGTTGGCGGCAGGAACCCCAGGCTTGGCCGTACACGACTTGGCCGTACGCGATTTGGCCTTAGGCAGGACCCGAGACACCCGTGATCTCCCCTTCCCTCCTCGCCCCCGCGGCGGCTCGCTGAGAACCGGCCATGTCCGGGCTCGAGGCCAAGATCGACCGGATCCGCGACGCGGACCTGCGCGCCGAGCTGGAGGCGGCGCGCGGCGGCTTCCTGTTCGCGCCGATCGTCGAGCATCTGCTCTACCGCCAGCGCGAGCGCGATGCCGAGCGGGAAGCCGCCGGGGCGCAGGCGGAGCGCCGCGAGGCCATGGGCCGCGACCGCCGCCGCCGCGAGGCCGTGCGCGAGGTCATCGAGAACGAGCCGACCGCCCCGGAAAACCTCCAGCACCTGCACTCGGTCCTGGCGCTCTGCGGCCTGCCCTACCGCGATCCCGGCGGATCCCGCGAATTCGTGCGGGAATACGGCCGCAACTCGCTAAGCCTCATGGCCGGGCGCCTGAAGAACCCGGTGACCGGCGAGATGGAGCCGCAGGGCCTCCCCTACGGCCCCAAGGCGCGGCTCGTGCTGCTGCATCTCTGCACCGAGGCGGTGCGCCAGAGGAGCCCGACCATCGAGGTCGCCGACAGCCTCTCGGGGTTCATGAAGGCCATGGGCTTTGCCGTCACCGGCGGCGAGCGCGGCACGATCGGCGCCTTCAAGGACCAGCTCAACCGGCTCGCCGCCTGCTCGATGCAGATCGGCCTGTGGGACGGCGAGGGCCAGGCCTCGACCCTCAACGTGCCCCCTTTTCGCGCCCTGGAGCTGTGGCGCCGCGGCGAGGACGGACTCGTCTGGCAGAAGACCGTCTCGTTCCACCAGGACTTCTACGACAGCCTGATCCGGCACGCGCTGCCCGTCGATATCCGCGCGGCCCGCGCCTTCTCCGGCTCGGCGCGCAAGCTCGATCTGCTGTTCTGGACCGGCTATCGGCTCCGCGCCCTGCAGCGGCCGCTCCGCCTCACCTGGGAGAACCTGCACCGCCAGTTCGGGGCCGAGAACGCCAGCCTGCGCAGCTTCCGCCAGGCCTTCAAGGCCGACCTCGCCGGCCTGCTGGAGGTGTTCCCGAAGCTCCGCATCGACCTCGACGAGGGCGGCCTCCTCCTCCACCCGGCCGACCCCGGCAGCCTGCTGGTGCCGCCGAAGGCGGCGCGCACGGCCAAGGCCGCGCGGGCGTGAGCGAATGTTCCCTTCCTTTGCGGAACGGAACATGAGGTATTCTGAGGTAGAAATTCCCTAGGTAACTCCACCGTGGAATAGCGCCATACGGAATATTCCATTTTGGCCGCCTCAGCGGCGCTAGCCTCGTTCCATCGAAACATTCCCGTCATTGCAAGGCGGAGCCGAGGCAATCCAGCGCGCCGGAAAAGCCGCGCCGACGACCGCTTCGGCGCGGTCACGCCGTATCCGAACAGGTCGCGCCCAGGATCGCTTCGGCTTCGCCTCGCGATGACGGATCGAAGCGGAAGTCAGGACGGCAGGCAGATGCAGGCTCGCGCGAGGCGCAGTGCATACGGAATATGGAATACCTGGAACTCCAAAAATTCCAACTGTGATGAATAGCGCGAAGCCCGCGAGCCTTTATTCCAATCCATCCCAATCCGCGCTATCTTCCAATCCTCGCCCCATTCCGTGTAGGGGCCCGTCGGAGCGTTCGGAACATGGGGCTGTCGGAAGCGCAGGCCGAGGCGAGGCTGGCGGAGCTGCGCCGCCGCCGCGACGTCATCGAGCGGGAGATCGCCGACCTCGTCCTCTATCTCGAACTCGGCCGCCGCCTCGCGGGGCAGGGGGCCGACGCGGCGTCCGAGGAGCCGGAGGATGCGCCCGCCCCACGCCGTCCCGCCGCGGAGCCGTCCCGAGCCGCCTCCCCCGCTGTCCCGCCCGCACCGTGGGCGCCAGTACCGCCCTCCCCGCCCCCGTCCCCCCCACGGACGGAGGCCGAGGCCGGCGGCCTGTCGGAGACAGTGCAGGCGCGCCGCTACGGCCGGGCCCTGATCGAGGCGGCGCTCGCCGCGCTGGAGGAGGCCGGCCGGCCGCTCCATGCCGGCGAGATCTGGGCGCGGCTGTCCGACCAGGGCTTCGCCCTACCGGGCGCCGATCCGGTGGCGGCCCTCAACACGCGGCTGTGGAAGCGCTCCGCCCCCGGCGGCCCGCTCCGCCGCCTGGGCGACGCCGTCTACGCCCCGGCCGAGGCGGAGGAGGGGTGAGGGGCACAAACGAAAAAGCTGCACACGGGTGCTTGACCGGTGCGCAGCCTCCGCGTGTCGTTCGCGCGTCCGGCGATGGCCGCCGGATGCTACCGTCGCGAGGGGCGACAACGGATCGCGTATCGACGCGACCCCTCCCCCGTCACCGCCCGGCGACGGTCCCCACCGAGCCCGACACGTCCGCATGCCCCCCGTCGTGGGGGGCGGTCTCCGCGAAGGCGGTGCCGTCGCGGCCGAGCGCTTGGCCGTGGGCGAACAGGGCCTGCATGTAGGGCCGGTCGAACGGGCGCTCCGAGGTCCGGGTGAAGCGCTGGTCGATCAGCGCCACCTGCAGGTCGAGGCCGGTGCGCTGGGCGTAGGAGCGGGTCAGCGCGAGTGCCGCCCGGGTCTGCGCCTTGATCGCCGCCGACATGGTACGGCCGAGCACCGACAGCACCGAGCGGCCCGCCATCTGGAAGTCCGGCTCCAGCCGGTTGTTGACCACGAGGTAGATCCGCGAGGCCGGCAGGATCAGGCGCGTCTCGCCCGCCACCGCCGCGGCGGGGGCGAGGAAGAACGGGCCCATGGCGCCGCCGTCGTCGTGCATCTCCTCGAAGCTCCTGCCCCCGCTGCTCGCCGGGATCAGCACCGGCGGAAACACGCCGGGCACGGCGGTCGAGGCCAGCACGATCTCGCGGAACAGCTTGAGGGCGCGGGCGTCGCCGCCGGCGTTCAGCGTCGCGATCGCGCCCATGTCCCACAGGGTCGGCCGCTCGCTGTCGACCTGGGTCGTGGCGATGAAGAGGCGCCGGCCCCTGGCGTGCTCGGCCGCCACCGCCTTGAGCAGCGCGGGCGTCACCGCGCGCTCGATCCGTTCTTTCAGCGGCCACGTGTCGGTGAGCGAATCCCGCGTGCCGCCGAACTCGAACACGTCGGCGGCGGAGATCTCGGTGTAGTTCTGCTTCAAGGCCCCGTCGGCCTGGGGCCCGACGAAGGCGAAGGGGGCGATCAGCGCGCCGGTCGAGACGCCGGTGATCACACCGAAGGACGGCCGGTCGCCGCGCTCGCTCCAGCCCGCCAGCAGGCCCGCGGCGAAGGCACCGTTCTCCCCGCCCCCCGACAGCACCAGCCAGGGATCGGAGGCCTTGTCGGCCCCGTCGATCAGCGCCTTGAAGGCGCTCGCGTCGTCGCCCGCGATGCGGACGGACGCCGGCAGCCCCTCGGGCCGGGCGTTCGCGGCTTGGGCCGCGGTGTAGTCCGCCCGCTCCTCGGGCAGCTTCTCGGCGGGCCTGTCGGCCTGCACCTTCTCCGCTTGCATCTTCTTGGCCGCCGGCCGCTCGGCCGCGAAGGCGGGCGAACCGAGCGCCATGGCGGTGCCGAGCAAGGTGAGCACGAGCCCCCGGCGCATCCGCCCGGCGGCCGGCAGCCCCTGCCCTTTCGAAATCGTGATCCGTTCCGGCATCGACGCACGTCCCTTGACGGTGTTCGATCTGCGTGGACCCTCGATACATCCGATCACCGGATGTCCCCCACCGGCCGCCATGGACCGGCAGGAGTTTCGTGAATCCACACGCCCGCCTCGGCCGGAAAACACGGCCCGGCCCGGAGCGTTCCAGGCCGTCATGCTTCGCCGGGCAAGCAACTGACGCCAATCTGGGGCGAACCGGACCCGGACGCGGTGCGCGGGCACACCCGAATCCTTGGCCGAATCTTGAGCTCGCCCGCGGATGATCTTCCCGAATGCGGTTTCGTGCAATGCTCGAATGCATCCGGCGCAAGGGTTGTCCGCGGATGTTCTATCCATGCCGGGTCCGAGCGTGCGGCGGGTCGCCGCCCTTGCCCGAAAGCCCGGCTTTACGACGGGGGCCGGGGTGCTCTAACCGGTTGGCCAGACGCCGAAACCGGAGCCTGGACATCCGATGAAACTGCCCCGCCGCTTCTTCCAGCCGCTCGCCGCCGGCGCGCCCGAGCCGTTCCGCGAACTGCCGATCAAGCTCGAGCGGATGATCCACTTCGTGCCGCCCCACAACGAGAAGGTCCGCGCCCGCGTGCCGGAACTCGCCAAGACGGTCGACGTGGTGCTCGGCAACCTGGAGGACGCGGTCCCCGCCGACCAGAAGGAGGCAGCCCGCAACGGCTTCGTCGCGATGGCCAAGGCCACCGATTTCGCCGCCTCCGGCACCGGCCTGTGGACGCGCATCAATGCGCTGAACTCGCCCTGGATCCTCGACGACCTGTTCACCCTGGTGGCCGAAGTCGGCGACCGGCTCGACGTCGTGATGGTGCCCAAGGTCGAGGGCCCGTGGGACATCCACTACATCGACCAGCTGCTCGCCCAGCTCGAGGCGCGTCATAACGTCAAGAAGCCGATCCTCGTCCACGCCATCCTCGAGACGGCGGAGGGCGTGGCCAACGTCGATGCCATCGCCAGCGCAAGCCCCCGCATGCACGGCATGAGCCTGGGGCCGGCCGATCTCGCGGCGTCCCGCGGGATGAAGACCACCCGCGTCGGCGGCGGCCACCCGGACTACAAGGTTCTGTCCGACCCGAAGGGCGACGCCGAGCGCTCCTCCGCCCAGCAGGATCTGTGGCACTACACCATCGCGAAGATGGTCGATGCCTGCATGGCCAACGGCATCAAGGCGTTCTACGGCCCGTTCGGTGACTTCTCCGATTCGGCCGCCTGCGAGGTCCAGTTCCGCAACGCCTTCCTGATGGGCTGCGCCGGCGCCTGGACGCTGCATCCGAGCCAGGTCGCGCTCGCCAAGACCGTGTTCGCCCCCGATCCGGACGAGGTGAACTTCGCCTCCCGCATCGTCGCGGCGATGCCCGACGGCACCGGCGCCGTGATGATCGACGGCAAGATGCAGGACGACGCCACGTGGAAGCAGGCCAAGGTCATCGTCGACCTCGCCCGGCTCGTGGCCGACAAGGACCCGGACCTCGCCAAGGTCTACAATCTGCCCTGATCGTCGCGGAGGGTGGGCCTCGCATTGGCAGGGAGCGGGCGCGAGGCCTATCTTGTCGATCATGAATCAGCAGACCAGCATGAGAACCGCGAAATTCGGCCTCGGTGCGGTGGTCCGGCACCGGATCTACCCGTTCCGGGGCGTGGTGTTCGACGTCGATCCGGAATTTTCCAACACCGAGGAATGGTGGCTGGCGATTCCGGAAGAGGTTCGGCCGCGCAAGGACCAGCCGTTCTACCACCTGCTCGCCGAGAACGCCGACAGCGAGTACGTCGCCTACGTCTCCGAGCAGAACCTCGTGCCCGACACCTCCGGCGAGGCCCTGCGCCACGCCGGCATTCCCGAGGTGTTCGAGCGCGACCCCGACGGCGGCTACCGCATGCGCCTGGGCCACGCGAATTAAGTCCGGGTTCCCAAAGGGATCATCCCTTTGGCCGGGCACCGGGGTAGAGCCCCGGTTTCCCTCCAAGATCAGGGCTCTGCCCTGAACCCGCGAAAGGGATGATCCCTTTCGAAACCCGGATTCAGGTGCCCTTGCGGGGCGGCTTCGGCTTCAGGCGCTCCAGCACGCGTTCCAGGGCGCGCTCGACGGCCGATTGCTCCGGGCGAGGCGGCTCGTCCGCCCCGCCGCGCGGCTTGCTGGTCCGGCTCGGATCGCGACGCTTCGGCATGAGGCGAGGCTAGACGGCCTCGCATCCGCGCGGCCACCGCTCTGGCGCCGCCCGACCGCTCCAGGCCGGGTTTTCCTCAAGAAAAGACTTGCGCATATTTGGAAAGATGCCGCTCGGCGGCGTGGCGCGGCCGAGCGGCACCGGCCGAAAGCCCGGAAGGACTGTGCGGTGCCGACGATCATCATCAGGAATTCATGATGCGGCCGGCCGGGATCCGGGGATGCCCGGATCCCTGGATCAAGGGACGTTCGGATCACGGGATCAGGGGATCCGCCGATCCCGGAACGGCCAGTCGATCGCCTTCGTGGCGTAGAGCGCCCACCACACCATGACCGGCTGCAGGGCGAGGCGTGGGCCGTGGTACCACCACGTGTCCGGGATCGGCGGCAGGGAGATGCCCTCGACCGCATGCTTGATGTTGGCCGGGAACACGCAGACCGCGTAGAGCGCGAGCCCGATCCCCGCCGCCCGGCGCAGGCCCGGCCACGGCGTCGTCAGCGCGAGGGCCGCCGCAATCTCGCACAGGCCCGTGGCGATCACGACGAGGCGCGGCTGCGGCACGAAGGTCGGCATGATCGGCAGGAATTTGTCGGTGGCAGCGAGGTGCACCACGCCGATGAAGCCGTAGAGGCCGATCAGGCCGAGCCGCAGCCCACGGCGGTCGTCGGTCACGAGGCGGGGCTCAGGCGGAGCGCTCCGGCTTGGGGGATTCGCGCGTCGCGCCGGACGGGGTGTTGCCGTGGGCGGCTTCCTCGGCCTCCGTGCCGGCGCGCTCCATCGGGCCGTCTTGCGCCTTCACCCGACCCGTCACCGGATCCTTGGGCGAGAGTGCGGCCTCGTCGCTCCGGTCGCGCTGCTCGTCCGCCATGGTCAAACCTTCCGGTTGCTGTCGGCGGGGCAACGCCTCGGCGGGCGGGGCGGTTCGGCTCACACCGCGAGGCCGTGCAGGTCGTGGGCCTCGGCCCGCTCGATCTTCACGGTGACGATGTCGCCCGGCCGCACCGGGCGGCGCGAGGCGACGTGGACGGTGCCGTCGATCTCCGGCGCGTCCGACTTCGAGCGCCCGCGCGCCACCGTCGGGCCGACCTCGTCGATGATGACCGGGATGCGCTTGCCCACCTTCGCCCGCTGCAGCCGCAGCGACACGACCTCCTGGGCCGCCATGAACCGGCGCTTGCGCTCGGCCTTGACCTCGGGCGGCACGGGCAGGCCGAGATCGTTGGCGGTGGCGCCCTTGACCGGCTCGTACGCGAAGCAGCCGACCCGCTCCAGACGCGCTTCCTTGATCCACTCCAAGAGTTCCTCGAACTCCGCGTCGGTCTCGCCGGGGAAGCCGACGATGAAGGTCGAGCGGATCGCGAGATCGGGGCAGATCTCGCGCCAGCGGCGGATGCGGTCGAGCTGCTTTTCCTGGTTGCCCGGCCGGCGCATCCGCTTGAGCACCGACGGGCTCGCGTGCTGGAGCGGCATGTCGAGATACGGCAGCACACGTCCCTCGGCCATCAGCGGGATGACCTCGTCCACGTGCGGATAGGGGTAGACGTAGTGCAGCCGCACCCAGGCGCCGAGTTCGCCGAGTTCCTTGGCGAGATCATAGAACCGGGCACGCACCTCGCGGTCCTGCCAGCGGCTCGGCGCGTAGCGGGTGTCGAGGCCGTAGGCCGAGGTGTCCTGCGAGACGACGAGCAACTCCTTCACGCCCGCCTTCACCAGTTTTTCCGCTTCGCGCAGCACGTCCGCCGCCGGGCGGCTGACGAGATCGCCGCGCAAGCTCGGGATGATGCAGAAGCTGCAGCGGTTGTTGCAGCCTTCCGAGATCTTCAGATAGGCGTAGTGGCGCGGCGTCAGCTTGACGCCCTGCGGCGGGATCAGGTCGAGGAACGGATCGTGCGCCGGCGGCACCGCCTCGTGCACGGCGGCCACCACCGATTCGTAGGCCTGGGGGCCGGTGACGGCCAGAAGGTTCGGATATTTTTCGCGAATTTCTTCCGGCTGGGCGCCCATGCAGCCGGTGACGATCACCCGGCCGTTCTCCGCCATGGCCTCGCCGATCGCCGACAACGATTCCGCCTTGGCCGAATCGAGGAAGCCGCAGGTGTTGACGATGACGACGTCCGCCCCGTCGTGGCGGCGCGACAGCTCGTAGCCCTCGGCGCGCAGATGCGTGAGGATGCGCTCGGAATCGACGAGCGCCTTGGGGCAGCCCAGCGACACGAACGAGATCCGCGGCGCGGCGGCGCTCTTGGCGGCACTCTTGGTGTCCGAGGGAGAGGCGGTGGCGGTCATGACGGCTCGTCGTGAGCGGCGCCTCTTTTGCGGAAGAGGGCCGCGTGCGCTTTAAGCGAAGGGCGGTGAAGTCGCCGATATAGCCGCATTGGGGCGCGGTTGCGAGCGGAGCCGTTGTTTCTAAAAACCCAGCTCGGCATGCGAGCCGAGGCGCACAAGCTGAAGCGTTTCCGTGCCGACCAACCGGTAGATCAGCACGAGATCGGGCTTCACGTGGCAATCGCGGTGATCATTCCAGCTGCCGGTGAGCGCGTGGTCGCACAGGCGCGGCGCGAGCGGCTGATCCGCCGCGAGGTCGGAGATCACCGCCGTCAGGTCGGCCGGGAGGGTCGCGCGATGGCGCCCCTTCCTCTCCCGCTTGAAGTCGCGCTTGAACTGCGTGGTCCGCTCAATCGTCCGCATCGAGGTCGGCCATCAGCGCCTCGACGCCGCCGAAGCGCGGCAAGTCGCCGGCGCGGGCCTCGCGCATGGCCGCGACCGTGGTCTCGTTGGGCACCAGCGGCTCGAACGGCAGCGCCTTCTCCCGCGCGACGCGCACGAGCATCATCCGCACCGCGTCGGAGACGGTCAGTCCCATCGCCTTGAGGACGGCGGTGGCTTCTTCCTTGGTCTCGGCATCGATCCGGGTCTGGACCAGAGGCTTGGTCGGCATTGAATCCTCGCTTGCACGACAATGTCGTGCAGCTCTAGGCGGAGCACAAGCGATTGTCTCACGGCCGCGGCGACCGGACGCCGCTGCGCCTCTCACCGAGACGACCTGCCTTGCCTAGCAAAAACGAATCGGGTCAGTGGTTTGATAGCCATTCTTCACCTGTTCGATGAAGAGCGGGCGGAACATCCGCATACCCCTCCCGCGGGCCCAAGATGTGCGAGGTGATTGACGGCGCGGTTCCGGACGCCCTTGGGTGGGCGGAGACGTTGCCGCGACGGACGCCGACGCACGACACCCTATAAGACGATGGTCTGGACCCGCGCGATTCCCTTCCTCGACCCGGTCGCGGCGGCCACCCGCCTCGCCCGGCTGCCGGGGCTCGCCTTCCTCGACAGCGCCATGCCGCACGACACGCTTGGGCGCGTCTCGGTGCTGGCCGCCGACCCGTTCGGGCGGTTTCGGTATCGCGAGGGGCAGGCGACTCTCGACGGGGGCCCGGTGCCGGGCGCGCCGCTCGATGCCCTGCGGGCCTGCCTCGCCCCCTACCGGCTCGCGCCCCGGCCCGACCTGCCGGCCTTTCCCGGCGCGGCGATCGGCTACTTCGCCTACGATCTCGGCGCGAGCCTGGAGCGGGTCGTCCCGCCCGCCCGCCGGGCAGGGCTCACCGACGACATCGCGTTCAACCTCTACGACACGCTGCTCGCCATCGATCACGCCAGCGGCACCGGCCTGCTGATCGCCACCGGCTTCCCGGAGACCGACCCCGAGGCCCGGGAGGCGCGCGCAAAAGCCCGGCTCGACGCCTTCGCCGCACTCCTCGCGAGTCCGGCGGAAACGCCGCCCGACTGGACCCCGATCAAGCTCGCGTGGCGCACGAACCTTTCGCGGGAAGCCTATGAAAGAGCGGTCGAAACCGTCCGGGACTATATCCGCGCGGGCGACATCTATCAGGCCAACATCGCCCAGCGTTTTGTGGCCGACCTGCCGCCCGGCTTCGACCCCTTCGCCTTCTACCGGCGGCTTCGCGCCACCAACCCGGCGACCTTCGGGGCCTATCTCGACTTCGATGATCTCACGGTCGCCTCGTCCTCGCCGGAGCGCTTCCTGAAGTTGCAGGGCCGCGCGGTCGAGACCCGGCCGATCAAGGGCACGGTGCGGCGCGATCCCGATCCGGCCCGCGACGCCGAGGTCGCGGCCGCGCTTCAGGCCAATCCGAAGGAGCGGGCCGAGAACATCATGATCGTGGATCTGCTGCGCAACGACCTGTCGCGGGTCTGCGAGCCCGGCAGCGTGAAGGTGCCGGTCCTGTGCGGGCTGGAATCCTATGCCGGCATCCACCATCTCGTTTCGGTGGTCACCGGCACCTTGCGCGAAGACGCCGACGCCCTCGATCTGATCCAAAAAACGTTTCCCGGCGGCTCGATCACCGGCGCGCCGAAGCTCAGGGCCATGGACATCATCACCGAGATCGAGGGGGACGCGCGCGAGCTCTATTGCGGGGTGATCGGCGCGCTCGGCTTCGACGGCTCGCTCGACACCTCGATCGCGATCCGCACCGTGTTCATGGACGAGGCCCAGGCCGTGCTCCAGGCGGGCGGCGGGGTGACGCTCCTGTCCGATCCGGCCTCCGAGTACGAGGAGACGCTGACCAAGGCCGCCCGGGTCTTCGCCGCGTTCGAGGAGGCGCCGTGATCCTCGTCGTCGACAATTACGACTCGTTCGTCTTCAACGTCGTGCGCTACTTCGAGGAGTTGGGCGAGACGGTCCGGGTCGTGCGCAACGACGCGCTGGATGTGCCCGGCATCCGTGCCCTGAACCCCGAGGCGGTGGTGATCTCGCCCGGCCCCTGCACCCCGGCGGAGGCGGGCGTCAGCTTATCCGCGATCCGCGAACTCTCGGGCGAGTTGCCGATCCTCGGGGTGTGCCTCGGCCATCAGGCGATCGGCGCGGCCTTCGGCGGCCGGGTCGAGCGGGCCGGGCGCCCGCTGCACGGGCAGGCCACGCCGATCCGCCACGGCGGCGAAGGGCTGTTTTCCGGCCTGCCGCAGCCGATGCAGGTCGGGCGCTACCACTCGCTGATCGTGACGCCGACCCCGGAGATGGAGCGCCGGCTCAGCGTCGATGCGGTCTCCTCGGAGGGCGAGGTGATGGCCCTGTCGCACCGGACGCACCCGACCTGGGGCATCCAGTTCCATCCGGAATCGGTGCTGACCGAGAACGGCCACGCGCTGTTTGCCAATTTTTTGAAGGGCGCCCGCGCGTGGCGCGGCGCGGCGCAAACCAAGGTAGCCGATGCTGTGGGCTGACGGGCGCCTCGTCGAGGGCGGAACGCTGCCCTTCGACATGGGCGACCGCGGGCTCCTGCTCGGCGACGGGGTGTTCGACACGGCGCTCGCGGTGCAAGGCCGGATCGCGTTCGAATCCGCCCATATCGACCGTCTTTTCGCCGCGGCCGCTGCCCTCGGTTATCCCGCCGATCCGGACGCGATCCGACAGGCGATGCGGGAGCTGGCCGACACCCTGCCGCTCGCGGCGATCCGCACCACGCTGACCCGCGGCTCCGGGCCGCGCGGCCTCGCCCCGCCGCAGGAACCCGCGCCGTTCCTGTTCGCCAGCGCCGCCCCGGCCAGGGCCGGCCTGTTCTTCTCAGCCCTCCGTCTCCTGCCGACCGAGATCGCCCGCAACGAGACCTCCCCGGCCTCCCGGCTCAAGACACTGGGCTATCTCGACGCGGTGCTCGCCGCTCGCGCCGCGACGGCGGCCGGGTTCGACGAGGCGCTGTTCCTGAACACGAAGGGCCGCGTGGCCTGCGCCGGGACCGGCAATGTTTTTGTCGTTTTGGGAGATGTGCTGGTGACGCCTCCGGCGGAGGAGGGCGTGCTGCCGGGCATCGTCCGGGGCGAGATTCTTTCGACCATCGCGCCGGGGCTCGGCCTCTCCGTCGAGGAGCGCCCGCTTCGGCTTGCCGAGCTGGAGCGGGCGGAGGCTTTGTTCGTCACCAATTCCCTTCGCCTGATCGCCCCCGTGGCGGCCATCGGCGCTACCGCTTACGACAGCGCCGAGCACGCGACCGTGCGGCGGCTGTGGGCCGGTTTGCGTGAGGCGGTGGCGGCCTCGTGCGGCGTCGAGGCTCACGCCTTGAACCCGTGATCCGGGGATGGCGTGATCACAGGATCGCGGGACGCCGTGATCCCTTCATCCCACCCACCCCCTCATCCTGAGGTGCCGCGAAGCGGCCTCGAAGGAGGGCTCCAGCGTATCGCGCGATCCCTGGAGCCCTCCTTCGAGGCTACGCTTCGCTCCGCACCTCAGGATGAGGGGGTGAATGGGATGAGCGTCGCTCAGGCGAACGCATCGCTCGTCGCCCGCCGCACCCCTGCCCGCTCCATCTCGGCCCAGGCCCGCAGGGTGCCGTCGCGGTCGATGCCGCGCACCGCGTCCTCGATCACGGTGACCTCGAAGCCGGCGGCGCGGGCGTCGAGCGCGGTCCAGCGGATGCAGTAATCGGTGGCGAGGCCGGCGAGGAACAGGTGGGTGAGGCCGCGTTCCCGTAGATAGCCGGCGAACCCGGTGCGGGTGTGCCGGTCGGCTTCGAGGAAGGCGGAGTAGCTGTCGACCTCCGGGTGGTGGCCCTTGCGGATCACCAGTTCGGCCCGCTCCGCTTCGAGGCCTGGGGCGAGGGCGGCGCCTTGGGTGCCCTGCACGCAATGGTCCGGCCAGAGCACCTGCTCGCCGTAGGGCATCGCCACCGTGTCGAACGCCTTTCGGCCCGGATGGCGCGAGGCGAAGGAGGCGTGGCCCGGCGGATGCCAGTCCTGGGTCAGCACCAAGTGCGGGAAGAGCTTTGCCAGCCGGTTGACCGGCCCGATCACGGCGTCGCCATCGGGCACGGCCAGGGCCCCGCCGGGCAGAAAATCGTTCTGCACATCGACGACGAGCAGAACGTCGGTGTTATCGCTCATTGTGCCAAGTCCCAGGGTCCCGAGGGACAAGTCCCTCGGCGGGTCCGGGCGGAGCCCGGCCTCACGGCGTCATCACCGTGGCACCGGTGGTCTGCCGATCCGCCAGATCGCGATGCACCTGCGCGGCGTCGGCGAGCTTGGCGCGCGCATGGATCGGAATCTTCACCGCGCCGCTCGCCACGACCTCGAACAGCTCGGCGGCGTTGGCGTCGAGCTGTTCGCGGGTGGCGATGTGGGTGAAGAGGGTGGGGCGGGTGGCGTAGAGCGAGCCCTTGGCCGCCAGGATGCCGATGTCGAAGGCCTCGATCGGGCCGGAGGCCGAGCCGAAGCTGGCGAAGACGCCGCGGGGCGCGAGGCAGTCGAGCGAGGCCGGGAAGGTCGCCTTGCCGACGCCGTCGTAGACCACCGGAACCCCCTTCCCGCCCGTGATCTCCTTCACGCGGGCGGCGAAATCCTCGTCGCGGTAGAGGATGACGTGGTCGCAGCCGTGCTCTTTGGCCAACTCCGCCTTCTCCGGCGTGCCGACGGTGCCGATCACGGTGGCGCCGAGGTGCTTGGCCCATTGCGTGGCGATGAGGCCGACGCCGCCGGCGGCGGCGTGGAACAGGATCGTGTCGCTGGGCTGCACCCGGTAGGTCAGGCGCAGCAGGTAATGGGCGGTGAGGCCCTTGAGCATCATCGCGGCGGCGGTCTCGTCGGGAACCGCGTCGGGCACGTGGACCACGCCCTTCACGTCGACCACGACCTCCTCGGCATAGGTGCCGACGGCGCCGGCATAGGCGACGCGCTCGCCGACGCGGAAATCGGTGACGCCCTCGCCCAGCGCATCGACCACGCCCGCGCCCTCCTTGCCGAGGGTGAAGGGGAGGGACGCCGCCTTGTAGGCGCCGGAGCGGAAGTAGATGTCGATGAAGTTGACGCCGATGGCGGTCTGGCGGACGCGGATCTGGCCGGGGCCGGGCTCCGGCGTCGGGATGTCCTCGTAGACCATCGCCTCGGGGCCGCCGTACTGGTGCACCCGGATCGCCTTCGGCATCGTGTTCGCTCCGTCCTGTCGCCCGCCCTCTTACGGGCGGGAGATATCGGGCGCGCCGCCATCGGCAAGCACCTTTGTGAGGTTGGAGCGGGATTCGTCCCCTCGCCTATCCCTCCTGCACGTCGACGCGCATGCCGATGCCGGCGAGGCAGCGGTGGATGCGCTCGGCGATCTCCGGGGTGAGCTGGTGGACGTGGACGTGCATCGTCGCGGTGTCCTCGGGCCGCACGATCACGCGGTAGCGCAGGCCCTCGTCGCGCATCTGCCGCAGCAGGTTGGTGCTCGCCGTGGTCATCGCCGCGATGTGCTGGTCGATCAGGTCGGGCCGCATGCCTGACGCACCTCCGCTCATCCGCGCCCTCCCCCGCTCGCCGCCGCGCCGGTGCGCGGGACCTCCGAAGGGCCGTCGCCGGCCGGAGCGTCGGCACGGGGCGGGCGCGCCTGGCGGATCGGCGGGAACAGGTGGGACAGGCCCTGCGCCACGCCCGCGAGCACGGGATCGTAGGGAGAGCCGAAATCACCCGAGGCGGCCTCGGGTCGGGCTATGATGAATTTCCGCACGAACGCCCCCTCAGACGTGTGTCTCGCGCCGTTCGACGATGCGTTGCGTCCGGCACCCACTGGGATGGTCTGAGACGGACCAACATTTGTTTGGCAATGCGCGTGGGGCGATTTGGTTTCATGTCATCGCGTCGTCTTGTCGCCGCCGCGGCCTGGCCCAGGCCGTCGCACGGGGCGGGCGCCGCCCTTGACCCGGCCCCGGCGCAGCCTCTGTAGGAACAGGCGGCCGCCCCTCCCGGCGCGCCGCCCCGAGGAGTCTCCTTCACCGTGACGGTCCCGCCCTCCCCCCTCCCCCCCCTCCCGCCGCGCTTCGAGGCGGCGGTGGTCGGCGCCGGGGCGGTGGGGCTCGCCGCCGCCCTGGCGCTCGCCCGCGACGGCGTCGCGACCGCCCTGGTCGGGCGCCACGCGCCGGTGGCCGACGGGCGCACCGTCGCGCTGCTCGACGGCTCGGTGCGGCTGCTCACCGCGCTCGGCGCCTGGGCCGAGATCGCCCCGCACGCGGCGCCGCTCGCCGAGATGCATCTCGTCGACGACACCGGCAGCCTGTTTCGCCCGCCGCCCGCCCGGTTCTCCGCGGCCGAGATCGGCCTCGACGCGTTCGGCTGGAACGTCGAGAGCGCCCGCTTGGTCGAGACCCTGCGGCGGCAGGCTCGCACCACCCCCGGCCTGACCCTGTTCGAAGCGAATTCCACCGGGATGCAGCGCACCGAGGGCGCCGCGCTCCTCACCCTGGCGGATGGGCGGAGTCTGGCGGCGCAGCTCGTCGTCGCCGCCGACGGAGGCCGCTCGCCCCTGCGGCAGGCGGCGGGCTTGCGCACCCGCGAATGGTCCTATCCGCAGGCGGCGCTGACGACCTTGCTCGCCCACGAGCGGCCCCACCGCGACGTCTCCACCGAGTTCCACACCCGCAACGGGCCCTTCACTCTGGTGCCCCTGCCGGGCGGGCAGCGCTCCAGCCTCGTCTGGGTCACGGGCGAGCGGGCGGCCAAGCGCCTGTCCGGCCTCGACGATGCCGCGCTCGCGGCGGCGGTGGAGCATCAGGCCCGCTCGATGCTCGGCGCGATGCGGATCGACGGGCCGCGCGGCCTCGTGCCGATGCGGGGCTTGTCGGTGGCAAGCCCGGTGGCCGAGCGGCTCGCGCTGGTCGGCGAGGCCGCCCACGTCTTCCCGCCGATCGGGGCGCAGGGACTCAACCTCGGCCTGCGCGATGCCGCGGCGCTCCGCGACGCGGTCCTCTCCGCCCGCGAGGCCGGGCGCGATCCGGGGATTCCCGCCTCGCTCGCGGGCTTCGCCCGGAGCCGGGGGATCGACGCCCGCCTGCGCGGGGCGGCGGTCGACATGCTCAACCGCTCGCTGCTGACCGACCTCGTGCCGGTCGATGCCCTGCGCGGCCTCGGTCTCGTCGTCCTCTCCTCGGTCGCCCCCTTGCGCCGCCTCGTCATGCGCGAGGGCGTGCAGCCGCGGCTCGGGGCGCCGCGGTTGATGCGCTGATGGTTTTTCCCCTCTCCCCGCCGGGCGGGGAGAGGCCTGCCTGCATCTTGTCGTGCAGGCAGGAAGCGGAGGCGAAGCCGGAGCGAGGGTGAGGGGGTATCTCAGGATCGGGCACACCCGGATGCGCCCCCTCACCTTCGGCTGCCGCCTCGCTTTGCCGACGGCAAGGTCGGCAAAGCCCTCTCCCCGCGTGCGGGGAGAGGGGGTGCGCGGAACGCTCGCTGCGTGCCGCAAGACGCTGAGAATTAGAAAAGAATTACAAAAAATCGCCGTAGAGATCGACCGTCTCGAACCCCCGTTCCGCCAACCGCTCGGCCAGCACCCGGCGGTGGCAGCGGGCGGGGTCGCGCTCGAAGCAGAGCAGGCAGGTGGGGGTGCGGGCGGCGAGCTGCGCGAGGCCGTCGAGGGCGAGGCCGCCGTCGGCGGTGTCGAGCACCTCCTCGCAGTAGATCTTGCGCATCAGTCCGGCGTCGTGGGCGCGGGCGGCCTCGCGGCCGGATTTCGGGGTCCCGAGACTGCGAAAGTGCTCGTAGCCGAGGCCCGCCTCCTCCAATCCGGCCTTCAGCGCCCCCTTCGAGAAACCGCGCTTGCGGGAGTTCGCCACCGCCCGCACGTCGGCGAGCACGCCGACCCCCGCCTCCGTCAGCGCGGCGTGCAGGCGCTCCGGCGCCAAGCCTTCGTATCCTATGGTGAACAGAGTGTTGCGCATGGACGGCTCGCCCGAAACTCCGAGGCTGCGGAACGAATTAGCGCCGGCCCCCACGCCGCCGGAGGCGGCCTCAAGCCGGCCTATGTGCCCGGTTTGCAACGGCTTCCGGAAATCCGCCGCAATGCTGGCAAAGCTCTGTTAACCGCCCGCGGGGCATCGAATACCCATTGATTTCGCACGCGGGAAGTGGCGGGCCATCGATGTCGCAGGACACCGAATACACCTCTGAGCGCGCCACGGCTCCTCGCGCCTGGCTGAAGCGGGGGCTCGCCGCCGCCCTGCTGTCCGGGCTCGCGGCCTGCGCCTCGCAGAGCGACTTCTACCCGACCAAGGGCGACGTGAAGCCCCATCCGGGCGTGGCCAAGGCCAAGAACCACCCGATCCAGGGCATCGACATCTCGAAGTGGCAGGGCCCGATCGACTGGGCCTCGGTGAAGGGCGCGGGCACGCAGTTCGCCTTCATCAAGGCGACCGAGGGCGGCGACCACGTCGACGAGCGGTTCCGCGAGAACTGGGACGGGGCCGGCCGGGCCGGCGTGCCGCGGGGCGCCTACCACTTCGTGTTCTGGTGCCGCTCGGCGGAGGACCAGATGGCGTGGTTCAAGCGCAACGTCCCGAACGATCCGACTGCCCTGCCCCCGGTGCTCGACGTGGAGTGGAACGGCCACTCGGCCAAGTGCCCGAAGAAGCTGCCCAAGGCCCAGGCGCTCGCGATGACCCGCTACATGCTGGAGGAGATGGAGCGCTACACCGGCAAGCGGCCGATCATCTACACCGACATCACCTTCCACAAGGACGTGCTGGAGGACGAGCTGCCCGATTATCCCCACTGGGTCCGCTCCACCGCGGCCGAGCCGGAGCAGCGCTACGCCAACCGCAAGTGGATGCTGTGGCAGTTCACCTCGACCGGCCGCGTGCCCGGCGTGCGCGGCGACGTGGACCGCAACGCCTTCTACGGCAGCCCGAAGGAGTGGGCCTCCTTCCTCTCCACCGATTGCGACCCGCGCGACCATCGCCACCTCGCCTCGCAGGGGCTGTGCAGCGCCAAGTAGCTTCGCGTCGGGAGGGGTGGGGACAACATATGTTGTCGACCGGTCCGCGCCCAAGCTTATCGAACGCGATCAGAAGCGGCGCGGCGCAGGATTTTTCCGAGCCCAGCGGCAGATTTGTCTACTTGTAGACAGACGTCATGTCGGGGCTCGCGCTAGGAGCGCTTCGCGACGAAGTGGTTGCCGGTTCGTCGGCACGAAGCGCGTCGCAAGGATCCGGGGGCGTGATCCGATCCGACAGGATCGGGCACGACTCCGGAAGCGCCGCACCACCCGACGGATTCGAGCCTTTTCATGCCTTCGGACTTGGAGCGCTGCTTCGAAGGCAACCTCCTCCTGAGATCCCTGCGTCCCGAGGATCGCGCCCTGCTCCTGCCCTACGTCGAGCGGGTCGAGTATACGCGCGGCGCCACCTTGTTCGCGGCCGGGCGCGAGGTCGACTTCATCAGCTTCCCCATCGACCAGACGGTCGTGACGCTGCTGATCTCGATGATCGACGGGCGCAGCGCCGAGACCGCCACGATCGGCCGCGAGGGCGCGGTCGGCGGCGTGGTCAGCAACGGCGGCCTGCCCGCCTCGACCCACGCCATGGTTCAGATCGCCGGCCCGATGCTGCGGATGGATTCGGCCCGGCTTCAGGACGCCAAGCGCCGCTCGGAACCGTTGCGCAACCTGTTCACCCGCTACTCCGACTGCCTGCTGGCGCAGGTGCTGCAATCGGTCGCCTGCAACGCCCTCCACCCGATCGAGGAGCGTTGCCTGCGCTGGCTCCTGACCCTGCAGGACCGGCTGGAGAGCGACGTGCTGCCGATCACCCAGGAATCGCTCGCGGCGATGCTCGGCGTCCAGCGCACCTACCTGACGCGCATCCTGCGGATGCTGCAGCAGCAGGGGCTGATCGAGGTCGGGCGCGGGCGCATCACCATCGTGGACCGGGCCGAGACCGAGGCGGTGGCCTGCGAGTGCCACGCCTGCGTCAAACGTCATTTCGAGACGGTGCTCGGGGCGGTCTATGGTCCGAATGGTCGCCTTGTCGCGATCGATCCGCCCACCTAGACCATCGCCCTGGATTCGATATCCAGGGCGACGGTCCGGGTTCTCGTGCCGCATCGGCATGTTTGCGAAAGCCGGCGACCACCGTTCGGGCCGATGCTCCGAAGCCCAGGAACGTTCGCCGAACGATCCGGGGGCAGGGCCGTTTCCTGAAGGAAGGCCGGGTCGCCGAACCCACGGGGAGAGGGGATGACGACGCGGCAGGACACGGAGCAGGCCCTGCGGCACGACCTCCTCATCGACAGAGCGCTCGACAGCGAGCCCGGCGGCGGCGATGAGCCGACCGCCTGACGCCCCCGTCGCGACCGGGCCGGCCGAGCGCCGCGCCGCGCTCGCGCGCTACGGCATCCTCGACACGCCGCCCGAGCAGGATTTCGACGACGCGGTCGCGCTCGCCGCGCAGCTCTGCGCCGCGCCGACGGCGCTCGTCAGCCTCGTCACCGAGGACCGGCAATGGTTCAAGGCGCGGCTCGGATTCGATGCCTCCGAGACCGGGCTCGACCGCTCGGTCTGCTCGCACACTCTGGGCCTGACCGACGTCCTCGTCATCCCCGATCTCGCCGCGGATGCCCGCACCCGCGCCAACCCCCTGGTCACGGGGGCGAAGGGGATGCGCTTCTACGCGGGCGCGCCGCTGATCACGCCCGAGGGCGTCGCCATCGGCGCCCTGTGCGTGCTCGACACGGCGCCCCGGCCCGAGGGCCTGAGCCCGGCGCAAGCCGCGGGGCTCGCCGCGCTCGCGCGCTCGGTGATGACGACGTTCGCGCTGCGCCGGGCGGCCCTGTCGCGCCGGGCGGAGATCGCCGCGCTCGCCGAGAGCGAACTGCGCCTGCGGCTCGCCGTGGAGGCGACCGGCATCGGCACCTTCGACTACGACTTCGCCGCGGGGAGCTTGCGCTGGGACGGGCGCACCCGCGCCCTGTTCGGGGTCGGCCCGGACGCGCCCGTGAGCTACGAGGGCAGCTTCCTGCCCGGCCTCCATCCGGAGGACCGGGCACGGGCCGACGCCGCCGTCCGCGCCGCCCTCGATCCCGACGGCTCCGGCCTGTTCGATTGCGAGTACCGCACGGTGGCCCGCGACGGCGCCCTGCTCCACCGCGTCGCCGCCCGCGGCGCCCTCGTCCGCGAGGGGGGGCGAGCGATCCGCTTCGTCGGCACCGTGCGCGACGTGACCGCCGAGCGCGCCGCGCAAGGAGCGCTCGCCGCCACGGAGGAGCGGCTGCGGCTCGCCACGCGGGCCACCAACGACGCGATCTGGGACTGGGACCTCGTCACCGACCACGTGCTGTGGAACGAGGCGCTGGAGGACGCCTATGGCTGGGCGCCGGAGACGGTGGAGCCCACCGGCGGCTGGTGGCTGGAGCGCGTCCACCCCGAGGACCGCGCCCGGGTCGAGGCCGACATCCGCGGCGTCATCGATCGCGGCGGTGACGACTGGCGCCACGAGTACCGCTTCCGCCGCGCCGACGGCTCCTACGCCGAGGTGTTCGACCGCGGCTCGATGGTGCGCGGACCCCGCGGAGAGCCCCTGCGCATGATCGGCGCCATGCTGGACCTGACCGAGCGCAACCGCGTCGCGGCCCAGCTCCGGGCGGTGTTCGAGGGCGCCAATGTCGGCATCGTCCAGATCGATCCGCGCACGCTCGTCGCCCTGGAGGTCAACGCCAAGCTCTGCGCGATCTGGGGCGCGGAGGAAGCCGACATCCTCGGCCACTCGGTGGCCAAGTGGACGCCCGCGGAGGACGTGGAAGAGCGCGACCGCCTGCACCGGCGGCTGGCGGCCGGCGAGATCATGCGCGAGACCCTGGAGAAGCGCTACCGCCGCAAGGACGGGCGCCTGATCTGGGGCCGGGTCAACCTCGTCTCGCAGGTGAACGGCGACGGCCTCCTCATCACCGCGATGATCGAGGACATCACCGAGGAGAAGCGGCTCGAGGCGCGCCAGCGCGCCCTGATCGAACTCGGCGACCGCCTGCGCGACGCCGCCGACACCGCCGAGGTGTCGGGGATCGCCGCCGAGATTCTCGGGAAGACGCTCGGCCTGTCGCGGGCGGGCTACACCGCCATCGAGACCGGCGCGGGGCGCTTCCGGATCGAGCGCGACCGGACCGACGGGACGGTGGCGAGCCTTGCCGGAACCCATCCGCTCGACATGGTCGCGGCGACGGTGGCGCGCCTGCGGCGGGGCGAGGTTCTGGTCGTGGCCGACATCGCCGCCGATCCGGGTCTGGCCCCGGACCGGGGAAGCTATGCCGAGCACCGCATCCGCGCCCAGATCAAGGTGCCGCTGCTGCGCCGCGGTGAACTCGTCGGCCTGCTCTTCGCCCACGCCGCGGCGCCCCGCGCCTGGGAGGCGGGCGAGGTCGGCTTCGTGCGCGAGGTGGCCGAGCGGGTCTGGGCGGCGCTGGCCCGGCTCCAGGCCGAGGAGCAGCAGCGCGTGCTCAACCGCGAGCTGAGCCACCGCCTCAAGAACACCCTGACCATGGCCCAGGCCATCGCCTCGCAGACCCTGCGCAACGTCACCGATGTCCGCTCGGTCAAGGATGCGCTGGTCGCCCGCCTCGTGGCGCTCGGCAAGGCGCACGACATCCTGCTCTCGGGAGAGGGCGAGGAGGGCGCCGGGCTGGAGGCGGTGCTGGCCGGCGCGCTCGCCATCCACGACGACGGCGAGCCGGACCGCATCCGCCTGTCGGGCCCCCCGATCGAGGTCGGCCCGAAGGCCGCGCTCTCGCTCTCGCTGATGATCCACGAACTCGCCACCAACGCCGCCAAGTACGGCGCCTTCTCGGTGCCCGGCGGGCGCGTCGCCGTGGAGTGGACGATCGAGGACGGGAGCGGCCCGGACGCGCTCGTGCGGATGATCTGGACCGAGCGCGGCGGCCCTCCGGTCACGGTGCCGACGCGAAAGGGCTTCGGCTCGCGCCTGATCGAGCGCGGCCTCTCCGGCGCCGTCGGCGGCGAGACCCGGACCGACTATGCCCCCGACGGCGTGGTCTGCCGCATCACCGCGCCGCTCGAAGGGCTCCTGGAGAAGGAGTAAATTTTATTTGGCCCGCCGGCCGGCAACGACATTTTCCGCATCCTCGGGGGCAACGAACCGGCCTCTCGCCGTTTGTCGCAGTGACTCGGCCGAGGAGCCCCGATGGATGAACCCGTTTCCCCGTCCCCCGTTTCGCGTGACGGCGCTCGCCCGCTCGCCTTGGTCGTCGAGGGCGACGCGATCCAGCGCATCGAGACGGCCGATTGCGTGGCGGAGGCCGGGTTCGAGGTGATCGAGGCCTGGAACGGGCCGACCGCCCTTCGCCAGATCGAGCGCCATCCCGAGCTGCGCCTCATCGTGATCGACGCCGACCTGTCCGATCCGGACGGACGCTTCGCCCTGGTCCACGCCATCGCCCGCCTCCGGCCCGGCCTCGCCCTGGTGGCGGTCTCCTCAGGTCCGAACCCGGAACCGGACGCCCTGCCCTGCGACGCGCGGTTTTCGGCCAAACCCCTCGGGGCGGCCCTGGCGCGGACGATGCGGGAGGGGTTGGGGGGATAGCCCGCGTGATCACACCGAGACCGGCGGCGGACTGGCAGCCGCTGCAGGTGGCCGACATGGCGCAGGTCGATCGGATCGCGGGCCTGATCCATGCCGGCCTGCCGGAGCGGCCCGCGGTGCTCGCGGAGAAACGCGACCTCTGGCCCGCGACCTGCCTGAAGCTCGTGCGCGAGGGGCAGATCGTCGGATACGGGTTGGCGCATCCGTGGGCCCTGCGCGACGTCCCGCCTCTCGACGCCTTCCTGACCACGCTGCCGCCGTCGCCGACCTGCCTCTACGTCCACGACGTCGCGATTCTTCCCAGGGCGCGCGGTCAGCGGGCCGCGGCCCGGTACGTCGCGATCCTCACGGCGCAGGCACGGGCGCTCAGGGTTGCGCATCTCGCCTGCGTCTCGGTGTACGGCACCGTCGGATTGTGGTCGGGGCTCGGCTTCGAGGCGGACGACGATCCGGGCTTGCGGGAAAAGCTGTCGAGCTACGGCGACGGCGCCCGGTACATGACCGCTGGGATATCAGAACCGGTCTGACCGGCTCATCCCACCCAACCCCTCATCCTGAGGTGCCGCGAAGCGGCCTCGAAGGAGGGCTCCAGAAGTCGCGCGATCCCTGGAGCCCTCCTTCGAGGCTCCGCTACGCTCCGCACCTCAGGATGAAGGTGTGGGTGGGATGGCGCATCGGCGGAATCCCAAAAATTACTGCGCCGGGACCGCTCGCTCCTCCCCACTTTCCGCCTTGCCCTTCGTGTCCCCCCGCAGCCGCTCGGCGGCGATGTAGAAGACCGGGGTGACGAACAGGGTCAGGATGGTGGCCACCACGAGGCCGCCGATCACCACCGTGCCCATCGACAGCCGGGCGTTGGCCCCGGCCCCGCTGGCGATGGCCAGCGGCACCGCGCCGAGGATGAAGGCGAAGGAGGTCATAAGGATCGGGCGCATCCGCATCCGCGTGGCGTGCTTGGCGGCTTCCAGCGCGTCCTCGCCCTTGGCCCGCAATTCCTCGGCGAAGGAGACGAGCAGGATCGAGTTCTTGGCCGCCAGGCCGACGAGCAGGAGGAGCCCGATCTGCCCGAACACGTCGAGCGGCATGTCGCGCAGCGCCAGGAATCCGACGGCGCCGAAGATGGCGAGCGGCGTCGCCAGCAGGATCACGAGCGGCAGGCGGACCGATTCGTACTGCCCGGCGAGGAAGCAGAAGATCATGAACACGCCGAGCCCGAAGATCAGCGGCGCGAAGCTGCCGGCGATCTTTTCCTGATAGGCCACCTCGGTCCACTCGATCGAGAAGTTGCGCGGCAATTCGGAGGACAGGCGCTCGACCTCTTCGAGGATCGTGCCGGAGGAGGAATCGGCCTCGACGGTGATCGCCACCTCGATCGCCGGATAGGTGTTGTAGGACAGGACCGCGGTCGGCCCGGTGGTGAACTTCGCCTGCACCAGCGAGCCGAGGCGCACCGGCTGGCCTTCCGCGTTCAGCACGGTCAGGGCCTCCAGATCCTGGTACAGGCGGCGGCCCGAGGCCTCGCTCTGGACGTAGACCTGATAGACGAAGCCGAAGCGGTTGAAGAGGTTGACGAAACTCGATCCGACATAGGTGCCGAGCGCCTCGAACAGCCGCGACAGCGGCACGCCGAGCTGCTCGGCCTTGGCCCGGTCGATGTCGAGGCGGATCTGCGGCACGCCCCACTCGGTGGTCGAGGTCGCCCCGCTGACGCCGGGGAGCGCCTTGATCTTCTCGATGAACTCGGCGGCGGTCTTGGCGAGCCCGAGGCCGCCATTGCCCGAGCGGTCCTGAATCTCCAGGGTCAGGCCGCCGCGGCTGCCGAGGCCGGGGAGCGGCGAGGGGTTGGCGATGCGCACCTGCCCGTCGGGGTCGTGCTTGAACCGCTCCTCCATGTCGCGGATCAGGTCGTTGACCGTGGTCTTTCGCTCGTCCCAGGGCTTCATGACGGGAATGTTGAAGCCGTAGAACGGGGCCACCGTGTCGGCGAGGAACGAGCGGCCGGACACCCCGATCGTATGATCCACGTCGTCGCGGGCGCGCAACACCTCGCCGAAGCGGGCGTTCATCGCCTCGGTGCGCTGAACCGAGGCGCCGAGCGGCATCGCCACCTCGGCGTAGAGATAGCCCTGGTCCTCCTCCGGCACGAAGGCGGTCGGGCGCTGCATCAGCAGCAGCACCGTCGCCCCGGCGAACAGCGCGAAGGCCACGAGCGTCAGCACGACGTGGCGGGACAGGAACCCGATGGCGGCGACGACGAAGCCCGCCGCCCGCTCCAGGGCGGTGTTGAACCAGTCGAGCGGGCGCTGCCACCACGGGCGGCGGTGCCCCGGCTCGTGCGGGCGCAGCAGCAGGCCGCAGAGCGCCGGCGTGAGCGTCAGCGAGACGACGGCCGAGATCAGCACCGAGATCGCGATGGTCAGCGCGAACTGGTTGTAGAGCTGGCCGGTCAGCCCCGGAATGAAGGCCACCGGCACGAACAGGGCGGCGAGCACCAAAGTCGTGGCGATGACCGGCCCGCCGACCTCGTTGACCGCCTCCCGCGCGGCGGGCTTGGGCTCCTGCCCCTCCGCCATCAGCCGCTCGGTGTTCTCGACGACGATGATGGCGTCGTCGACCACCAATCCCACCGCCAGGACGAGGCCGAGGAGGCTCAACGTGTTGAACGAGAAGCCGAGCAGCGCCATCGGCCCGAACGTGCCGATCAGCGCCACCGGCACGGCGATGGTCGGGATCAGCGTCGCGCGCCAGTTCTGGAGGAACAGGTAGGTCACGACGGTGACGATCAGGATCGCCTCGACCAGCGTGCGCACCACCTCGTAGATCGCCTCCTTGACGAACTCGGTGGAATCGAGCGCGATCGAGTAGTGCAGCCCGGGCGGAAACCGTTTGGCGAGGTCCGCCATGGTCTCGCGCGTCCCGTTCATCACCTCCACCGCGTTGGCGTCGGGGTTCTGGAAGATGCCGAGCGTGGCCGAGGGCTTGCCGTCGAAGTTCGAGGTGACGCCGTACTGCTCGGAGCCGAGTTCCACCCGGCCGACATCGGCCACCCGCACCACCGAGCCGTCGGCATTGGCCCGCAGCACGATGTTGGCGAACTCCTCCGGCTTGACCAGACGGCCCTTGGTGACGAGCTGCAGCTCGAACGGCGTGGCCCGGTCCATCGGCAGCTTGCCGAGCGAGCCTGTGGTGACTTGCGCGTTCTGCGCCTGGATCGCCTGGAGCACGGTCTCGGTCGCCATGCCGAGCGCTTCCATCTTGGCCGGGTCGAGCCAGACCCGCATGGCGTAGCGCATGTTCGAGAAGTTGAGGATGCGGCCCATGCCGGTGACGCGGCGCAGCGGCTTGATCACCTGCGTCTCGGCGTAGTTGGCCAGGAACAGCTCGTCGAAGCCGGTGCCCTCGTCGGCGTAGAGCACGACGTTGCCGAGCCGCTGGCGCGAGGACTTCTGGATCTCCAGGCCCTGGTCGCGCACCGCCTGCGGCAGCTTGGCCTCGGCCCGGCTCGACCGGGTCAGCACCTCGGCGGCGGCCGCGTCCAGGTTCGAGCCGACCTCGAAGGTGGCGTCGACCGAGACGCTGCCGTCGGCGGACGAGGTCGACTGGATGTAGATGAGGTTCGGGGCCCCGTTGATCTCCTGCTCCAGGGGGATCGCGATCGACTCGTAGGCCTGCTGGGCGGACGCCCCCGGATAGGTCGCCTGGATGTTGACGACGGGCGGCGCGATCTCCGGGTACTGCGCCACCGGCAGGGTCAGCCCGGCGACGATGCCGATGGTCGTGATGATGACCGAGATCACGCCCGCCAGGATCGGCCGGTCGACGAAGGTGGCGAACATGGGCCGGGCCATCTCCGGAATTTGAGCGGGGCCGTGAAGGGTCCGCGTGCAACGTCTTGGCGTGACGCGTGTTCCCCCACCTGCCGCGCGGCCTCGCAGAGGCGGATGGTCGGCTTCCGGAGGGGTCTTTAGGTGCGCTCAGGCGTCGGTTTCATCGTCACCGGCCTCGTCATCGGGGCGATGGGGATCGCGGGCGGCGCGTGGTGGGGGATGGGCCATCCGATCCCCGGCTTCCTCGCCCACCACCTCAAGGTGAGTCAGCGCGCCAAAGCCAAGGACAAAGAGGAGCCGGCGCTCGCCGTGAAGGTGGTGCCGGCGGAAGCCCGCGAGGTGCCGGTCGCCTTCGAGTATACCGGCACGATCGTCTCGCCCCGCGACGCCGAGCTGCAGGCGCGGGTGACCGGCATCGTGGTGGAGCGCGCCTTCGAGCCCGGCGGCCACGTCAAGAAGGGGCAGGTGCTGTTCCGCATCGATCCGCGGCCCTTCGAGGTGGCGCTGCAATCGGCCACCGCGCTGCGCGACCAGGCCAAGGCCGCCCTCGACTTCGCCCAGGCCGAGGTGAACCGCACCGAGCAGCTCGCCGACAAGGGTTTTGCCACCGAGCAGCGCGCCCAGCAGAACCAGTCGAACCTCGCCACCGCGGTCGCCAAGCTCAACGAGGCGGAAGCCGCCATCGCCCGGCAGAAGCTCAACCTCGATTACGCGGTGATCCGTGCGCCCATCGACGGGCGCTCCTCGCTGTCGCTCGTCAACGTCGGCGACATGGTGATCGAGAATCAGACCAAGCTCGTCTCGGTGGTGCAGGTGAATCCGATCGACGTGCAGATGGCGCTCTCCTCCGAGGACGCTGAGGCCGTGCGGGTCGCGCTGGCCGAGAAGCGGGCCAAGGTGCAGCTCCTCGACGTGCAGCGCGAGCCCGTGCGCGAGGCCACGATCTACCGCCTCGACAACCGCTTCGATCCCCGCACCGGCCGCCGGCTGATCCAGGCGTGGCTCGACAATGCCGACGAGCGCTACCTGCCCGGCCGCTTCGTGCGCGCCCGCATCGAGGTCGGCCGCCAGGAGCGGCTGCTGGTGCCGACCATCGCCCTCTCGGCCCAGCTCGACCAGCAGGTGGTCTGGACCGTGGACGACAAGAACATGGTCCACATGACCGCGATCGAGACCGGCGATGCCTACGGCGACGCCACCGCGGTGATGAAAGGTCTCAAGCCCGGCACCAGGGTGGTGATCGACCATCTCCAGAGCCTGCGCCAGAACCTCAAGGTCGAACCGCAGGCCGCCGAGCCGGTCAAGGCCGCGGACAACACGCCCGCTTCGGGCGAGGCGCGACACTGACAATCGATGCCTCGGAGAGACGACGGTCCGGGTCTTGCTGCGCGGGGCGTGCGCATCCGCACGGGTTCGGGCGGCGGCAAGGGCGTTGGTAAGCGCGTTCGATCGAGGATGCGAGCGAGACGGAGACGATGACGCTTCTCACCATGCCGGCCGTGCAGGCCCTCGTGTTCGTGGCGGGCTGCGCCCTGATCCACGCCGCCCGCGCCCACGCCGCGGCCCTCGCCCGCGTCCTGACCGAGGCGGCGCTCCTCCTCGCCGTCCTCCTTCTCATCAGCGCCGCCGTCAACTCGGCGGTCGAAGCCACCCTCGGCGGCGCCGGACCCTACGACGCGATCATGGCGCTGGACGCGCCCTGACCGGCATTTTTCCCCGCGCGGCCTCGCGGGGACCGTACCGTCGGGACAGGCGCCCTGCCCCGACCGGCGCAGCGTCACGCGATGAGGAAGTCGGCGTGGGTGAGCGCGGCCTTGTTGTCGAGGACGGCGAACTTCACCGCCGCTGCCGTGCCCGAGCCGTCCGCGTCGTAGAACAACTCGCCCGTCGCCTGCTTGTAGAGGATGCGGTCGTCCGCATCGAGCTTGGCGGTCGAGATCGCGGCGACGCTCTTGAAGGCCCCGTCCGCCAGTTGGCCCGGTGCGAGCGCCGCGACGATGCCCTTGGCGAGCCGGATCGTGTCCTCGGCGGCGAAGTCCGTGATGCGGTCGACGTGGGTCGAGCCGAGCGCGGTCGAGAAGGCGAAGGTGTCCGCCCCCTTGCCGCCGGTCAGCACGTCGTTGCCGAGGCCGCCGTTGAGGACGTTGGCGCCCGCATTGCCCCGCAGGCTCTGGGCGAACTCGTTGCCGGTCAGGTTCAGCGCGGCCGAGCCGGTCGAAGCCAGCAACTGCAGGCTCTCGATCTCCTGACCGCCCTTGAGCGCGTAGCTCACCGACGACAGCACCGCATCCGTGCCGGCGCCCTTCGCCTCGGACACCTTGTCGTTCAGGTTGTCGACCACGTAGGTGTCGTTGCCGGAGCCGCCATACAGGGCATCGGCCCCGCCGCCGCCGTTGAGCACGTTGTCGCCGGCGCTGCCGACCAGTGTGTTGGCGAATTCGTTGCCGGTGAGGTCGAGGGCCGCGGTGCCGACCGTTTTTGCGAAGTGCAGGGTCTCGACCGCCTGACCGGCGGCGAGGGCGTAGCTCACCGTGCTGACGAGCGTGTCCGTTCCCGCGCCGAACGCCTCGACGATGCGGTCGGCCCTGTGATCGACATGGTAGGTGTCGTTGCCAGTGCCGCCCTCCATCACGTCGGCGCCGCCCTTGCCGTCGAGGACGTTGGCCGCGCCGTTGCCGATCAGGTGGTTGGCGAGCGCGTTGCCGGTCGCGTTGATCGCCTTCGCACCCGTGAGCGTCAGCGCTTCGACGTTGGCCGACAGCGCGTACGACACGGAGGCCACGACGCTGTCGGTGCCCCTGTTGCTGCTCTCGACGATCCCATCGCCGACGTTGTCGACGATGTAGGTGTCGTTGCCGCCCCCGCCGCTCATCGTGTCGGCGCCGAGGCCGCCGTCGATGGTGTTGTCGCCGATGTTGCCGGCGAGCTTGTTGTTGAGCCTATTTCCAGTTAGATCGACATTCTTAGTTCCCAAAAGACGAGCCTCGACAATAACATCCCTTGGAATAGAAATAGACGTAAAAGAGAATAATGATTTTAATAGTCCAGGTGCAGGTGAGCTAGAAATTTTATCAAGATTAACCACATTCGTTATGGATAGGTCATCATTCGCATCCCTTATCATATTAGAAACTACAGACCGATTCGTAGTCCCAAAATAGTCATTTTGACTGATAAGCTTACCGCTTGTATCCTGAAGTTCGATAGTTTTTGCGCCAGTGTCAAGGTATGCGTTGCCTATTGAGGTCGGTATTCCGTTTTGACCGGCGGAGGACACGACCGCTCCGGCATGATAAACTGAGTATGCTTCGTCAGGCGCATAGCGGTCAAATATATTGTACCTCAGGCTGGATGTAGCGCCGTAGCCAATGTATATTGGATCTGAATTTAAAAACACATTGTTCGAAAAACTCGATGAGTTAGTCGCGGATGAGAAGTCGTATATCGTTGATTTTACGTCGGTAATAACTGAATTATTTACTACAAGGCCTCCAAATCCTCCGAGCGTTGAAGAATTTATTCCGCCGCCGCTGATGTGCGTATAAGATATTTCTACCCTACCGCCATCTTTATAGTTTTCGCCCAATCCAATTTCGACATTGTTTAAAGCTATAGGACGGCTAGCAGTACCCGACACTTTAACCGATCCATAAGCTTCAATCGCATAACCATTACCGAATATTTCGGCTCCGGCGGAAATGGTCAGCGTCACACCCTCTGCAACCTGAATATTATCATACAGATAACCTTCGCCCGGCCCCCAGACAGTATCCTTCCGAATGATGATCATCTGTAGCCCCGAAGCGATGCGTTTCCTGGCGCTCTCTGGCGCATCGCTCCGGTGCCGCGGACCTATGGTTGAAGAATGGCGGCGCCGAAGGGAAACGCGCGATCTTCGGCGGCGTGACCCCCGCGCCACATCCGGTCCACCCTCACGCCGCCCGTACCTGCTCCAGGAACCCGCCGACCTCCCGCCTGAGCGCCGCCGCCTGACGGGCGAGGTCGCTCGCCGCGCCGAGCACCTGGGCCGAGCCGGCGCTGGTGCCGGTGGCGGCGTCGGCCACGCCCGCGACGGTGTCGGAGACGGTGCGGGTGCCCTGCGAGGTCTCGACCGTGGTGCGGGCGATCTCGGCGGTGGCCGCGCCCTGCTGCTCGACCGCGGCGGCGATGTCGCCGGAGATGCGCGCGAGTTCGCGGATGGTGCGGCCGACCCCGCCGATGCCGGCGATCGAGGCCTCGCCCGAGGCGGCGATCTCGGCGACGCGGCTGGCGATCTCGTCCGTCGCCCGCGCGGTCTGGGAGGCGAGCTCCTTCACCTCCGCGGCGACGACGGCGAAGCCCCGGCCGGCCTCGCCGGCGCGGGCCGCCTCGATCGTGGCGTTCAAGGCCAGAAGGTTGGTCTGGCCGGCGATGTCCGAGATCAGCCCGACGATCCGGGCGATGCCGCCCGCGGCCCCCGCCAGCCGCTCGACTTCCGCCGCGGTGCGCGCGGCGTCCCCTTCGGCCAGCGCCGCGGCGGAGGCCGAGGCGACGACCTGGGTGCCGATCTCGTGGATCGAGGCCGAGAGCTCCTCGGTCGCCGCCGCGATCGAGTCGGAGGCGAGCGCCGCCCTTTCGGAGGCCGCCGCGGCGGAAGCGCTCAAGGCGGAGGTGTCGCCCGCCGCCGCGCTCATGGCACGCGCCGCGCCCTCCAGCTGCTGGGCCGCAGCCGAGACCGCGGCGACGATGCCGCCGACCCGCGCCTCGAAGCCGTCGGCCACGCCCATCATCGCGGCGCGGCGGCGGGCCGCCTCGGCCTCGACGCTGCGCTCGCGCTCGGCGCGGGTGCGGGCGCGCTCGGCGACGCTGTCGCGGAACTCGGCCGCGGCGGCCG
The DNA here is from genome assembly GCF_014199935.1 of Methylorubrum rhodinum. Taxonomy (GTDB): domain Bacteria; phylum Pseudomonadota; class Alphaproteobacteria; order Rhizobiales; family Beijerinckiaceae; genus Methylobacterium; species Methylobacterium rhodinum. The sequence goes on along the minus strand of NZ_JACHOP010000010.1, from coordinate 80,315 downwards.
CGATGGCGCGCAATTCGTGCGGGCCCTTCGCCGGCACCGCGACATCGGTGTCGCCCTGCCCGATCGCGGTGAGCGCGCGGGCCATGCGGCTCAGGGGTCTCGCGATGGCCGAGCCGAGGGCGAAGGCGAGCGCCACCGAGAGCGCCAGCATCGCCAGCAGCCCCGCCGACCACACCGCGACCGCGCGCTCGGCCCGGGCGCGGGCGGCGCCGGCCTCCCGCCCGAGCGCCTCGGTCAGCCGATCCTCGAGGGCCTTGAGCCCGTCGATGCGCTGGGTGGCGAGGCGAAACCAGCCCTTGGCGTCGGCATAGGCCGGCGCCTGCCCCGGCAGCGTGCCGAGCGCGATCGCGCGCAGGCGGGCGACCTCGCGGGCGGGCTCGGCGGCGTTGGCCGCGTCGAGCGCGGCCGCGTCCTCCGCCGGGCTCGCGACGCGAAAGAGCCGCTCGTAGGTGTCCTGATCGGCCGAGAGCCCGGCAAGCCGCCGGTAGCCCGGCAGGTCGAGGCTGCCCGCGGCGAAGACCGCCGAGGCCGCCGCCCGCTCCTGGCCGGCCATTTCCTTGAGGGACAGGAAGGCCGAGTAGGCCGAAATCCGCGCGCCCACCGCCGGGTCGGCGGCGATCTGGCCGACCTCGCGCACGAGGTTCAGCGCCGCGGCGATGGCGCCCGAATAGAGGGCGAGGTTGGCCGGCACGCTCGCCTCCAGCCGATCGACCGCAATGCGATGGGCCTCGATCCGGGCGATCGCCGCACGCAGGGCCTCCGCCTTGCGGGTGAAGGACTCGCCGGCCTCGTTCGCGCCGAGCGCCGCGGTGAGGTCCGCGCGGGCGGCGTCGGTGAGCTTGCGCTGGGCGGCGAGTTCGGCGCCGAACTGCGTCCCCTTCGAGCCGAGGAACAGCGAGGAGGCGCCGCGCTCCTTCTGCGCCTCGTGCACCATCGCGCTGACCCGGGACGAGAGGCCGACCAGCGCCTCCATCCGGGCCATCGCCCGGCCCTCTCCGACCCGCTCGAACACCGCCTCGCCCGCCACCCCGGCGAAGGCGAGGCAGGGGATCAGCGCCACGGCGACGATGCGCCCGCGCAGCGAGCCGAGCACGCGCCCGCCGAGCATTGCTGCGCCGGTGCTGCCAACAGCGGAAGGTCTTTGCGAAGAGGGCTCTGACATCGGGGGCCATACTTGAGCGAGTGTCGACCCAGGCTTGAGATCATATTATGAATAAATGATTGTTCGGCACTCTGTTTCTTCGAGCTTGGCCTCATGTCTATTTTTTAGGCTGAAAGCCTCGAAACCGAGCAATATCCGGCGCTCGCTCGCGTTTCTGATCATTTGATATCTTGGCGGCTTGCAAGTCGTCCTGCTCGCCGGTCGTCGTCGTCTTGTCTCATCTCACTGTCCCTCGGCCCTATCCCTCGGCGGAACCGGGCGGCGCCGGCCGTCTTGGAACGTGTCGGGGCGCGAGACGGGAGACCAGCATGGCGGCATCCGACGAGATCGGCCGAGGAGGCGGGCGCTTCGACCTCCATGCCATCGCCCGCGGCCTGCCGGACGGGGCCGCGACGCTTCTGGTCGACGCCTACCTGTCGGACCGTCCGGCGGCGAGCGTGCGGGTGTTCCGGGTCTACCGCCCGACCCCGCCGCACTTCCACGCCACCTGCGACGAGGTGCTGGTCTGCCTCTCGGGCCGCGGCACCTTCTGGATGGGCGATGCTGCCGACGAGGCCGAGTTCGGCCCCGGCCACCTGCTGCTGTTCGACCGCAACACCGTCCACGCGCTGCCCAAGATCCTGGAGGAGCCGCTGGTGTTCCTCTCGGTCGACACCCCGCGCCGGGCGCCGACCGACATCGTGTTCGTGAACCCGGAGGACGGGACGCCCGCGAGCTTCATGGCCCGCAACGCCGAGGGCGACGGAGCGTAGCGCCGGGCCGCCCGGCTCCCCATGTCGCGGATGGCCCGTTCTCGCGGAGTTGCCGCCGGATGATCCCCGCCCTGCTCGCGCTGACCGCCGCCGCCCTATTCACGGGTGCGGCCGTCTACATCAATCTGGCCGAGCAGCCGGCCCGGCTCCTGCTGCCCGATTCCGCGCTTCTGGTGCAGTGGCGCCGCGCCTATGCCCGCGGCCTGCCGATGCAGGCGGGGCTCGCGGTTCTCGGCTTCGTGCTGGCCGCTGCGGCGTGGTGGTTCACGGGCCGGGCCGGCTTCCTCGTCGGCGGGCTCGTGCTGGTGGCGAACTGGCCCTACACGCTTTTGGCCATCATGCCGGTCAACAAGCGGCTTGAGGCGATCGAGCCGACACGGGCCGCACCGGAGGCGCGTGCCCTCGTCGTCCGCTGGGGCCGTCTCCACGCGGGGCGGAGCGGACTGGGCGCGCTCGCGACCCTCATTCTGCTCGTGAGCCTCGCGACGTGATCGCCGTTGCCGTCGTACCCGTTCCGTTCTAGTGGTTTCGCGCTGCCCGGAACCCATCTGCGTGTCCGAAACCTGTTCCCGCGCGGCACAGCGTCGTCTGTGCGGCACTGCTTCCTTCGCCCGGCCGCTCCCGGCGCCGTCACCTCGGCTCGACCGTCAGAGAATTTGTCGCCCATGGCCACAGCCAAAGCCCGCAAAGCCGAGACCGCGGCCGGCAAAGGGGTAAAAACCGAACAGCAGGCCGACGCCCGCCTTGCCGCGATGTTCGACGCTGCCCCGCCGGCCCGCGACACCCGCGTGATCGCGGTGCGGGGCGCGCGCGAGCACAACCTCAAGAACGTCGATCTGACGATCCCCCGCGACAAGCTCGTGGTGTTCACCGGGCTGTCGGGCTCGGGCAAGTCGTCGCTCGCCTTCGACACGATCTACGCGGAAGGGCAGCGCCGCTACGTCGAATCGCTCTCGGCCTATGCCCGCCAGTTCCTCGAGATGATGGCCAAGCCCGATGTCGATCAGATCGACGGGCTCTCGCCCGCGATCTCCATCGAGCAGAAGACCACCTCGAAGAACCCGCGCTCGACGGTCGGTACCGTCACCGAGATCTACGACTACATGCGCCTGCTCTGGGCGCGGATCGGCATCCCCTACTCGCCCGCCACCGGCCTGCCGATCGAGAGCCAGACCGTCTCGCAGATGGTCGATCGCGTGCTGGAGCTGCCGGAGAAGACGCGGCTCTATCTGCTCGCCCCCGTCGTGCGCGGGCGGAAGGGCGAATATCGAAAAGAGATCGCCGAGTTCCAGAAGAAGGGGTTCCAGCGGCTGCGCATCGACGGCGAGTACTACCCGATCGACGACGTGCCGAAGCTCGACAAGAAGCTCAAGCACGACATCGACGTGGTGGTGGACCGCATCGTCGTGCGCGCCGACATCGCGAGCCGGCTCGCCGACTCGTTCGAGACCGCGCTGGAACTCGCCGACGGCATCGCGGACATCGAGTTCGCCGACACGCCGGAGGGCGAGACCCCGAAGAAGATTACGTTCTCGTCGCGCTTCGCCTGCCCGGTCTCGGGCTTCACCATCCCCGAGATCGAGCCGCGGCTGTTCTCCTTCAACAACCCGTTCGGCGCCTGCCCGACCTGCGGCGGCATCGGCCACGAGATGCGGATCGACCCCGAACTCGTGATCTCCGATGCGGCCCTGTCACTGAAGCGCGGCGCGGTCGGGCCGTGGGCGAAGTCCACCTCGCCCTATTACGACCAGACGCTGGATGCGCTCGCGCGCCATTTCGGCTTCAAGACCACGGTGGCGTGGTCGGCGCTGCCGGCCTCGGCCAAGCAGGCGATCCTCTACGGCACCGGCACGGAATCGGTGCGGTTCGACTACAACGACGGCCTGCGCTCCTACTCGGTCAACAAGCCGTTCGAGGGCGTCATCCCGAATCTGGAGCGGCGCTACAAGGAGACCGAGAGCGACGCCTCCCGCGACGAGATCGGCCGCTTCATGAGCGCCAGCCCTTGCGAGTCCTGCGGCGGCAAGCGGCTCAAGCCCGAGGCGCTGGCGGTGAAGATCGCAGGCCAAGACATCGGCGAGGTGACTGCGTTGTCGGTGCGCGAGGCGCATCGCTGGTTCTCGGAAATCTCGCAAAAACTCACGGACAAGCAGAACGAGATCGCGGTCCGCATCCTCAAGGAAATCCGCGACCGGCTGACCTTCCTCGTCGATGTCGGCCTCGAATACCTGACGCTGGCCCGCGGCTCCGGCTCGCTGTCGGGCGGCGAGAGCCAGCGCATCCGCCTCGCCTCGCAGATCGGCTCGGGGCTGACCGGCGTGCTCTACGTCCTCGACGAGCCCTCGATCGGCCTGCACCAGCGCGACAACGAGCGCCTGCTCGGCACGCTCAAGCGCCTGCGCGATCTCGGCAATTCGGTGATCGTGGTCGAGCACGACGAGGACGCGATCCTCCAGGCCGACTACGTCGTCGATGTCGGCCCCGGCGCCGGCATCCATGGCGGGCAGATCATCGCCCAGGGCACGCCGGACGAACTCCTGAAGGACCCGGCCTCGCTGACGGCCAAGTACCTGACCGGCGAGCTCTCGGTGCACACCCCCAAGGTCCGGCGCGATCCCGGCCGCGGCATCCTCACCGTCGTCGGCGCGCGCGGCAACAACCTCAAGGACGTGACCGCCAAGATCCCGCTCGGCACCTTCACCTGCATCACCGGCGTCTCGGGCGGCGGCAAGTCGACCCTCGTGATCGACACGCTCTACAAGGCGGCGGCCAAGCGCCTCAACGGCGCGCTGGAGCACCCCGCGCCCTTCGACGCGATCGAGGGGCTGGAGCATCTCGACAAGGTCATCGACATCGACCAGTCGCCGATCGGCCGCACGCCGCGCTCGAACCCGGCGACCTACACGGGCGCCTTCACCCCGATCCGCGACTGGTTCGCGGGGCTCCCCGAAGCCAAGGCCCGCGGCTATCAGGCCGGGCGCTTCTCGTTCAACGTGAAGGGCGGGCGCTGCGAGGCCTGCTCGGGCGACGGCGTCATCAAGATCGAGATGCACTTCCTGCCCGACGTCTACGTCACCTGCGACGTCTGCAAGGGCAAGCGCTACGATCGCGAGACGCTGGAGGTGCGCTACCGCAACAAGTCCATCGCCGATGTGCTCGACATGACGGTCGAGGAGGCCGCCGACCTGTTCAAGGCCGTCCCGTCCATCCGCGAGAAGATGGAGACGCTGGCCCGGGTCGGCCTGCACTACGTCCGCGTCGGCCAGCAGGCGACCACTCTGTCGGGCGGCGAGGCGCAAAGGGTGAAGCTGTCCAAGGAGCTGTCGAAGCGCGCCACCGGCCGCACCCTCTACATCCTTGATGAGCCGACCACCGGCCTGCACTTCCACGACGTCGCCAAGCTGATGGAAGTGCTGCACGAACTGGTCGACCAGGGCAACACGGTGGTCGTGATCGAGCACAACCTGGAAGTCATCAAGACCGCCGACTGGGTGATCGACATGGGCCCCGAGGGCGGCGACGGTGGCGGCCAATTGGTGGCGCAGGGCACGCCCGAGCAGATCGCCGCGAGCCATGCCAGCCATACCGGGCGCTTCCTGCGCGAGGTGCTGGCCCGCCGCCCCGCCGCGCCGGTCAAGACGAAGGCATCCGCCAAAGCAGCCGCCAAGCCCGCGCCCGAAAAGGCCGCCGCGCGGCGCGGACCCGGCACCGGCCGCGGCCGTCAGGCGGCCGAGTAGCCGCCGCAACCGGCCGGCGCCCGACGATTCGGCGCCCGATTCCCCCCCGGGACCGGCCTCCGGAGCCTGCTCACGGTTGCTGCGGTGCGAAAGTCCGCGGGGGCCTTGCGCAATCGGCCCGCCCGCCATGCCGAAGATGCCCGCCTGCGCACCGCGTCCAACGGCTTGATCGAGCTTGGCTATTTTCACGCACCGGCCGTGCGGTCGTCGTCGTCGGCCGTGCGGTACACCAGTAAGATCTCGTTAAGGAATCCGTTGCCCCGCAGCGAAAATGCGGCTTTTGCGCAACGGTGTGACCCGAACTGCCGAGATTGCGGGCAATCCCCTGTCATTCGGGGCCGGTCTGTAGAATAGTTCCCGTCGTCGAGACTTGAGGTGCGGCCGTAAGGGGGCGTCGGCATCGGGCCGGTCGGTCCCGCTCCGGAGAGGGCGGGAGGGCAAGCCGGGATGCGGGGGCTACGGGGCGGACGCCTGAAATCCTTGGGAAGGAACGAGAAAATGATGAAGAACTGGCTCGCCGCCGGCGCGATCGCGCTGACGGCCGGAATGACGACGACCGTTGCTCAGGCCCAGACCACCACGGTCCCCGGCGAGCAGGTCGGCCTCGCGGTCGGCGCCCCGCTCCCCGAGGGCGTGTACGCCATCAACACCTTCACCTACGGCGGCCGCGATCAGGGCGCGCTGGACATCGGTGTGAACATCCCGATCCTCGTGTGGTCGACCCCGTGGGTTCCGCTCGGCGGCCGTCTCGAGTTCGTCGTCGCCCCGCCGACCGTGTTCGCCTTCGGCAAGAGCAGCGGCCCCGGCGGCATCCGCGACTTCTCGGTCAACGTCGGTACCTTCGTCGGCGGCATCTGGGCGTTCGACCTCGGCGGCAACTTCGGCGTCAGCTTGCTCGGCGGTGCCTACCTCAACGAGGCCAATGCCGGCCGCGGCGTGGTCGTGACCAACGCGGGCGTTCTGGTTCCCGGCGCGGCGCTGCCGTTCCTCGCCTCCAACACCTACCGCATCGGCGTGGCCGGCAGCTACACCGGCGACGGCTGGAACATCACCGCCAACCTGACCTACAACTTCTACGACTCCCCGGCGACCTTCAGCGGCAACAACGCGTTCCTGACGCGTGGCCCGTACCAGATGTCGGACGCGCTCAACCTCGACCTGACCGCGACCAAGAAGTTCGGCAAGTTCGAAATCGGCGCCATCGGCTACGGCACGGTCAACCTCGACCCGAACCTGCTGATCAACCCGGTTCTCGGCGGCGCCACGATCGGCCGCGGCGGCCGCTTCCTCCTCGGCGGTCTCGTCGGCTACGACTTCGGGCCGTTCACCACGCAGTTCTACGTGGCTCGCACCGTCGCCCGCACCGCGGACTCCTTCGACTCGACCGAGGGCTGGTTCCGCATCGTCGCCCCGCTCTACACCCCGCCGGCCCCGGTGGCGGTCGCCCCGGCCCCGCTGGTGCGCAAGTACTGATCCGGACCGGGGGCGCCAGCGGCGCCCCCGAGCCCGAACGGGCAGAGCCGCCCGGCCGCGAGGCCGGGCGGCTTTTTTGTTGTTCCAGTCTGTCGGCTGTCATCCCGGCCCGGCGGCTGGCCTCGCTTGCGTCGCGAGGGCAAGAGCTGGCCAGGGGCTCGTGCGTCACCTCAGGAAATGACGATAAAACACTGACATTGATTCAGAAAAATATCTCTACCCTGATCCCCCTCATTCCGGGATCAGCTTGCCCGAATAGACCACCTGCCCCGTCGGCTGGCCGGTGGGCGAGCCGCCCGGCGGCTCGACCGAGACCGCGAGGGTGGCGCCCGCGGTGGCTCCGGCCTCCGGGGGCAGGGCGAGGCGGGACGGCTCGGGGCCGACGAGGCCGAGCGGGCGCGGGGCGGCGCCCGCGCCGATGTACCAGAGTTCCAGGCTGCGGCCCTCGGGGGCGCGGGCGGCGAGGGGGCGCACCCGCACGGTGCCGCTGGCGGCATCGACGCTGACGATCAGCGCCGGCAGGTCGCCGCCGCTCGTCACCACCGCGACGGAGCGGCCGCCCGGCGGGGGGGTCGGCCGCATCGGCCCGGCCAGCACCAGGGCGAGGCCGGCGGCGGCGAGCCCGGCCGCGCCCGCCGCCGCGACGGTCGCGCGGCGCCAGAACCGAACCTGCCGGGCGAGGTCGCGCAGGCGGTTGTCGTTGGCGGCGAACCCCGCCGCGCTCTCGCGGGCCTCGTCCTGGGCGGCGGTCCCCTGCCCCGCCCCGCCCGACGGCAGCGCTGCGGCGATTCGCGTCCAGAGTTCGGGGCCCGGCGGGATCTCCGGCACCGCCTGCGCCAGGGGGCCGAGCCGCCGCTCCCAGGCATGCAGGGCCGCCTCGCTCGCCGGATCGACCGTCCGCTCCAGCTCGAACGCCGCCCGCTCGGCGGCGTCGAGGGTGCCGAGCACGTACTCGGCGGCGCGCAGGTCGCGCTCCCCGCCGCTCATGGACCCGTCTCCAGGCAGGATTTCAGCGCGCCCAGCGTGCGGTGCAGCCAGGTCTTCACGGTGTTGACCGGCCGGCCGTAACGCGCGGCCAGCTCCTCCCGCGACCAGCCCTCGCAATAGGCCAGCACCACGCAGTCGCGCTGGGTCGGGTCGAGCCGGGACAGGCAGGCGAGCAGCGCGTCGCGGTCGAGGATCGCGTCCTCGCCGCCGCCCGGCGCGGCCAACCGCTCCCAATACGCCTCGCCGGCCTCGCCCGACGGCATCATGACCTCGCTTCGGCGGCGGACCCCATCGATGGCCCGGTTGCGCGCGATGGCGCACAGCCAGGGGAGCGGCGCCCCCGCCGCGGGCGCGTAGGACCCGGCCGCATGCCAGATCCGCAGGTAGACGTCCTGAAGCACGTCCTCGGCCAAGCTCCGGTCGCGCTGGATACGCAGGACGATGCCGAGAAGTTTCGCCGCCGTGCGGTCGTAGAGCGCCCGGAGCGCCGCCTCGTCCCCTGTCGCGATCCGTTCGAGGAGGCGGGCGAGCGCCGCATCCTCCGCGATGGCGATGTCGTCAGGCGGCGCCACGGCCCGCTCCTGTCTCGATCGGCGCGGCTTGGGGCATGCGGGCGGCTCGGGATCGTCCGTCTGGCGGGAGCGTTGCGGGCAATCTATCGGAGGGGAGGCTTCCGCGCCATCACCCGTGCCTGCCGGATGCGCGGGGAAGGCGGCTGTCGGCGGCGGCACGGCCGCCTATCTTGTGCCGGATGCCCGATTCTCGTCGGGTCGAGGCGTCGCGGGAGAGGGGTCGCATGGCCGCGCACGGCGAACACAGGATCCCGGCCGCCCAGCAGCCGAAGCCGGGCGACTACGGCTACGACCTCGAACGGGCGCTCGCCTCGGTGGTCTCGCTGTCCTCGCGGGTGCCCGCGGAGGCCTTCACCGCCGAGACGCTCGGCACCGAGCGGGCCGGCAACGGCGTGGTGATCCGCGAGGACGGCCTCGTGCTCACCATCGGCTATCTCGTGATCGAGGCCGAGAGCGTCTGGCTCACCACCCATGACGGGCGCTTCGTGCCTGCCCACGTCGTCGGCTACGATGCCGTCACCGGTTTCGGCCTCGTCCAGGCGCTCGGCGATCTCGGCCTGCCGGCGCTGCGGCTCGGCCGCTCGGACGCCTTGCGGATCGGCGACCGCGCCGTGGTCGCGGGGGCGGGCGGGCGCGGTCACAGCCTCGCGGTCGAGCTGGTCGGGCGCCAGGAATTCGCGGGCTACTGGGAATACGTCCTCGACGAGGCGCTGTTCACGGCGCCGGCGCACCCGCATTGGGGCGGCACCGCCCTGATCGGGCCGGAGGGCGACCTGATCGGCATCGGCTCGCTCCAGCTCCAGCAGGGCGGCAGCGCGGGCGCGCGGGCGATCAACATGGTGGTGCCGATCGAGCTGCTGCCGCCGATCCTCGCCGACCTCGAGACCCGCGGCCGGGCCGACCGGCCGCCTCGGCCCTGGCTCGGCCTCTACGCCACCGAGACCGAGGACGGCGTCGTGGTGATGGGGCTGACCGACAAGGGCCCGTCGGAGGCGGCCGACCTGCGCCCCGGCGACGTGCTGGCGGAGGTGGCGGGCGAGCCGGTGGGGGATCTGGCGGGCTTCTTCCGGCAGGTCTGGGCGCTCGGCGAGGCCGGCGTGCGCGTCCCGCTGACGATCAACCGCGACGGCCGCTCGCTGCGCCTCTCGCTGACCTCGGTCGACCGCGAGCGCTTCCTGGTAGGGCCGAAGCTCCACTGAGCGGCTGCGAGGTTCCGCGGGAGCATGGGACCGAAAGGCGGCCACGGGATTTCCGAAAACTGATTCGATATCGGTATTTCATAGGGGTTTCCGACCGCGTCTCGGGGACGGGCCCCCGCCCCTGCGACCTCGGCCCACACCGTGTTCGGCTTGCGTTCATGTTACGGGGATTTACACTTGCCCGATCGCTGGCAGGGCAATCCTGGGCGCCAGCGGCTGAGAGACCCTCGTGCTCCCGCCTGAACGGACACGGAGACCGGTCTTGCCTCTCTTCGTCGGCCCGCCGATCTGCCCCGAACTGCCCGCCGCCTATCGCGTGCTGGTTCTGAGCGAGAGCGGCCAAGTGCTCCTGAGCGAGCCCCTGGCGGCGGCGAGCGACGCCGAGGCGCTGTCACTGGCGCGTCAGCGGTCCGAGGAAGCGATCGTCGAATTGTGGGACGGGCTGCGCTTCATGGCGCATTTCCCGCAGCCCGAAATGGCGATCTGAGGCCGCGAGGCCTTCCTCTGCCGGCGGAGGGGCCCGACCGGCCGTGCCGGACGATGGCGTCTCGATGACGGGGCGGCCGCGATGCGTCGGTCGTCAGACCGGCCGCCGGAATTCGGCGAGTTCGACCACGCCCGCGGCCTCGCGCGGGCCGATCCAGCGCGGCAGGGCGGGGCAGGACAGCCCGACCCGCAGGAACAGCGTGCCGCGGCAGCCCTCCCACAACGCGTCCGGCAGCAGGGCCGAGCCGTCGGTCCAGCGCCAGCGCGTCTCCCCCTCCCCGTCGGGCGGATGGAAGCCCTCGCCGAGACGGGGATCGTCGAGCGCGATCGTGCGCAGGCCGGTCAGTCCGTCGTCGAGGGTCAGCGCGGCGAGCGCCACGCCGAGCCGCCGCTCGTCGGTCGAGCCGGGCACGACATGGGCCGGAACGCTGGTGTCGCAGACGAGGCGCACCTGCCGCGCCTCCGCCGACAGGACGAAGCGGGCGACGAGGCCGTCGATGTCGGGACGGACGATCTGCCCGTCGGCGACGAGGTGCAGACCGGCCAGCGGCGCCTCGGCGAGACGCCAGCCGAGCGACCGGGCGCGGTCCGTCAGGCGGTCGCGCAGGACCTCGACCAGCACGCCCGCCTCATGGAGAGGGCGGCAGGGCTCGGTCCCCGTCCGGGGCTGCGTCCATCCGTCCGGTCCCGGGGCCGGATCGGCCTCGCCGGACCCTTCGTCCTCGGCGAAGAAGCCGCGATTGCCGGTGTCCCGATAGCTTTCGGCGGGCAGACCCTCGGCCAGCAGGATGTCGTGGTCGTCGAGTTCGACGTGCCAGTAGGTGACGCTCTCCAGCTCCATCCGGGCCAGCGTGGTGCCGTTGACGAGGCGGCCGGCCGGGACCAGCACCTCGCCGAGCACGTCGACGCAGAGCGCGTGGCCGGGTGAGACCAGGAGGTCGCGCTCCGGGCGGCCCTCGCCGAAGGCATGCGCCGCGATGCGCACCGGTTGCCAGTCGGCACGGCCGCGGCAGGCGAGGGCGCGGTGGCCGATCCAGCGGACCGGGCGCTCCGCACCGGATGCGGTCACGACACGGTCGCCGACCGCCAGATCTTCGACCGCGACGGGGCCCCCCGCGGTCGCGAGGCGCGTGCCGGATGTGAAGCAGGCCAGAGCGTAGGCTTCGTCCTTCACGGTGAAGTACGACAGGTCGCCGTAGCGCCTGTCCGTGAAAAGAAAATAGTCTCCGCTGGAGTTCTTCCCGACGAAACCGTTCCCGTCCTGCGCGGTCCCGATGAACGTGAAACCGCTGCCGAGGAACGGTTCGTCCGTGGCGAATCCGTCCGAGGAAATGTCGCCGAGCTGCGTCGGGGTGTCCCCAGCCTCGTCCGAGGGGTCGGTGACGTTCGCACTTCCCAGGTTGAATTCGAACCCGACCTGAAACGAAGCCCCGCTCTTCTTATACAGGCCGAAGACATTGGCGAAGTACTGACTCGGAAGAGGGCCGCCCGACATGAGCAAAGTTCCAGACGAGGGTTGCGGCGATGCTTGTCGCGCGGATCGATGTGACAGGAATGCCGGCCCCGGCCTGCCGTGACAAGGCTGAGGCGGGCCGCGGCCACGATTTTGCGGCGGCCTTGCAGCCCGGCAACGCCGCCCGGACCGGCCCGAGGGTCGGCGGCCCGCGCACGGCCGGATTGATCGCGGGCGCGCGGGGCTCTATCCCGTCGCGATGACGGATCCGATCCATATCGTCGGCGGCGGGCTCGCCGGTTCCGAGGCCGCGTGGCAGATCGCGCAAGGCGGCGGGCGCGTCGTGCTGCACGAGATGCGGCCCCATCGCGCCACCGAGGCCCACCGGACCGACGGCTTGGCCGAACTGGTCTGCTCGAACTCGTTCCGCTCGGACGACGCGAACGGCAACGCCGTCGGCCTGCTGCATCAGGAGATGCGGCGCCTCGGCTCGCTGATCATGCGCGCGGCCGACGCCCACCAAGTGCCCGCGGGCGGCGCGCTCGCGGTCGACCGCGACGGCTTCTCCAGGGCCGTCACCGCCGCGCTCGAAGCGCATCCGAACGTGACGATCGTCCGCGAAGAAGTCGCCGGCCTGCCCCCCGAGGCCTGGGGCCCGACCATCCTGGCCACCGGCCCCCTCACCGCCCCGGCGCTGGCCGAGGCCGTGGCTGGGCTCACGGGCAAGGAGTCGCTCGCCTTCTTCGACGCCATCGCCCCGATCGTCCACCGCGACTCGATCGACATGGGCGTCGCGTGGTTCCAGTCGCGCTACGACAAGGCCGGGCCGGGCGGCACCGGGGCCGACTACCTCAACTGCCCGATGGACCGGGCCCAGTACGACGCCTTCATCGCCGCCCTGATCGCGGGCGAAAAGACCTCGTTCAAGGAATGGGAGGCCACGACCCCCTATTTCGACGGCTGCCTGCCGATCGAGGTGATGGCCGAGCGCGGCCCCGAGACCCTGCGCCACGGCCCGATGAAGCCGGTGGGGCTCACCAATCCGCACGACCCGACGGTGAAACCCTGCGCCATCGTCCAGCTGCGCCAGGACAACGCGCTCGGCACCCTGTTCAACATGGTGGGCTTCCAGACCAAGCTGCGCCACGCCGAGCAGATCCGCGTCTTCCGCACGATTCCGGGGCTGGAGAACGCCGAGTTCGCCCGCCTCGGCGGCTTGCACCGCAACACCTACCTCGATTCCCCGCGCCTGCTCGACGCGACCCTGCGGCTGAAGGCGCGACCCTCGTTGCGCTTCGCCGGCCAGATCACCGGCTGCGAGGGCTATGTCGAGAGCGCCGCGGTCGGGCTGATGGCGGGCCGCTACGCGCTCGCCGAGGCCGCCGGGGAGACGCTGGCCCCCCTGCCCCCGACGACGGCGCTCGGCGCGCTGATCGCCCACATCACCGGCGGGCACGTGGAAGCGGGCGCGGAGTCCGATTCCAACGCGCCGCGCTCGTTCCAGCCGATGAACGTGAATTTCGGCCTGTTTCCGCCGCTGGAGCGGATGCCGCGCAACGAGACGGGCAAGCGCCTGCGCGGCCCCGAGAAGGCCGCGCTCAAGAAGCGGGCCCTGACCGACCGGGCGCGGGCCGCCCTCGCCGCCTGGCTCGGCGAGGACGAGAGCCCGCTGCGGGCGGCGGAGTAGCCTCAGCCCGGCTTGTCCGCGTCCCCAGGCGTCTCGGGCTTGGGGTCCTTCGACGGGTCGGGGTTGTCCTCGGGCCGCATCGTCGCCCCCGACGTGCCCTTGCCGGGGTCGCCGGTCTGCTCGTCGATATTGCCGAGCGCCCCGCCCTCCTGCGTCTTGCTGTCCTGCGTGCCCGGCTTCTCCGGCTTCCTCACGATGACCTCCTGTCGCGAAAGCCGGGCATATAATTCTGATTTTGCTGGCTGCGAGGACGGGCGTCATCGCGCCACGGTGGGGCGCTTGCACCATTATGCCGGCCGCGCGATGCGCGTCCGGCCGGGTTTCTTCGCGACACCTCGTCGTCTCTTCAAGACAGTGTCGCCGATCGGCTCTCGTCAGGTTGAAATTTTTTGGGTACAACCACTGTAGCGCGTTGCTTCACACGCGACGTGCCAAGCTTTGGCAAACAAGGCGAAGATGGGGTCGATTCGTGGCAAGCTCTCCTGTTACCTATGCGTACTCTCAGCAGCCGCTGCCGCTTCACGAAACATTCGATCCGGTCGTGGCGCCCGACCCCAAGAATGTGACGGTCATATCCCCCGATGGCGAGAAATCATTTACAAGAGAATATCGGACATATACAATCGAAAACAAAATAACAGGTGAGAAAATCACTTACACTAGCAGCCCTTTTGACTATGCTTCTACGTATTGGTCTGTTTCATTTACGACGGACTCCAAATTTTTCTACTATATAGAATACGAATACGCCGATTATTCCAATACATCCACGCGCGTGCTGCGTGTGGATGTCGATGCCATGTCCGAACCCGTTGTTCTCAAGGAATTCGAAAGCTATGGCGTCGAGTCTTACGTCTCGGACGACAGCTTGTCTGCCTTGCTGCGCGTTGCCTCTCTTGAGCCTGATGATGAGAGATCGTATAGTTATTTGGCGCTCAACATGAAATCAGGAGCTGTATTCGAAGTCAATTCATCGTCGTCGGGTGCGGCCGGCAACGGCACGGCCACCGAAGCGCATTTCGTGAACGGCGGTAAGTTCGTCGCCTTCGTCAGCACGTCCAGCAACCTCGTGGCGGGCGACACCAACGGCGTCGCCGACGTGTTCCTCAAGAACCTCGAGACCGGCGCGGTGACGCGGGTGTCCACCTCGGCCTCGGGCGGGCAGGCCAACGCCGCGTCCGGCGGCCTCGACGTGTCGCCCGACGGGACCAAGCTCATCTTCCACAGCAGGGCCGACAACCTCGTGGCCGGCGACGCGAACGGCTTCTCGGACGTGTTCGTGAAGGACATCGCCACGGGCACGGTCACCCTCGTGTCCACCTCGTCCTCCGGCGTGGCGGGCAACGGTGATTCGACCGACGCGGTGTTCTCTCCGGACGGCCGATCAATCGCCTTCCGGAGCACGGCGGCCAACCTCGTCCCGAACGACATCAACGGGGGGCTCGATGTCTTCCTCAAGGGCCTCGGAACCGGCGCGGTCACGCCGCTCTCCTTCCTCGACGACGGCAGCTTCTTCGGCGTCCCGGTCACGGGCAAGCCGGTCTTCAGCCGCGACGGCGGCACCGTTTCCTTCGGTGACTACTCCTACGCCATCGACAGCGATGGACTCCTGGTCTTGGATGTGCCGCGTCCCGCGGGCCAGACCGGAAGCCTCGTGACCGCCACAGTCTCGAAGGGAGACGGGTCACCCGCGGAGGCGTATTCCAATTATGGCGAGACCGTGACGTTCGGTCTCGATTACGATCGGGACGGCGATTTTCTGGCGGCGGTCAACGGCCAGAGCTTCACCGTCAAGGTCCGGGCGCATTCCGGTGCCCAGACCTTCGTCGGCGACGGCAGCAGCGAGACGGTGCTGCTCTCCTCGGCCAACGACAAGGCCGATGGCGGCGGCGGCAACGACACCCTCGTCGGCAATGCCGGGCGGGACGATCTGAGCGGCGCCGCCGGCAACGACATCCTCGACGGCGGGCGCGGCCCCGACATCCTTCGTGGCGGGATCGGCGACGATCGCTACTACGTCGACGACGTGGGCGACACGATCGTCGAGGCGGCCGGGGCCGGGCGCGATACCGTCATCGCCTTCCTCTCGACCACGCTCGGCGCGAATCTCGATGATCTCGTGCTGACCGGCACCGCCGGCCTTTCCGGGACCGGCAACGGCCTCGCCAACGTGATCGCCGGCACGTCGGGGAACAACGTCCTCAGCGGGCTCGACGGCGACGATATCCTCACAGGTGGCTTGGGTAGCGATACCCTTGATGGCGGCAGCGGTAACGACACCCTCGATGGGACTGACGCCAATCGCGGGATCGACCGCATGATCGGCGGCTCCGGCGACGATGCCTACTACCTCGATAACGCGAAGGATGTGGTCGAGGAGCAGGCGGGCGGCGGCATCGATACGATCTCCACCAATTTCAGCGTCATCTTGTCAGCGAATATAGAAAATGCTATTCTTCGCGATTATCTGGATTACTACTTTGACTCTTTTTCAGGAACTGGCAATGCGTCCGATAACAGCCTTGCCGGAAACAAGCAAAGTAATAAACTTTACGGACTTGGGGGAAGCGATATTCTGATCGGAAATGGCGGCGATGACACGCTGGACGGTGGTGCAGGCATAGATCGTATGCTCGGCGGAATAGGAAACGACATATACTATGTATTGAATTCCGGCGATCAAGTTATCGAAGCGGTCGGCGAGGGCCTCGCGGATACGGTCTACACGTCCGTCGACTTCACGCTGTCGGCCGGGTCCGAGGTCGAAAGGCTCTTTTTCAGCACGGGTTCCAGCCGCGTCCCCGTCAAGCTGACCGGCAACGAGTTCCGCAACCAGATCCAGGGCGGAAGCGGGGACGACGTGCTCGACGGCGGCGGGGGCGCCGATCAGCTCAACGGCGGTGCCGGAAACGACACTTACGACGTGGACGACCTGAACGACGCGGTCATCGAGCGGGCGAATGCGGGATCGGATACCGTCGTCACCTCGGTCAGCTACACCCTCGGCGCCGGCGACTCGATCGAGACGTTCCGCTTCCGCGACGGCCGGTCGAGCGCTTCCTTCGATCTGATCGGCAACGAGTTCGGCCAGACGCTGATCGGCAACGGCGGCGCCAGCCGCCTAATCGGATGGGCGGGCGACGACACCTACATCGTCGACGGCAACGACGATCTGGTGTTCGAGGCCGGGGCCGAGGGCAACGACACCGTCGTCACCAGCGGCAGCTACACGCTCGGCATCGGCCAGGAGATCGAGACCCTGCGGCTCGCCGACCCCGCCGGCACCGCCGCCCGCAGCCTGACCGGCAACGGCTTTTCCAATGCCCTGATCGGCAATGCCGGCGCCAACACCCTCGACGGGGCGGGCGGCGCCGACAGCCTCACCGGCGGGGCCGGCAACGACACCTATCGCGTCGACAATGTCGGCGACCGCGTGTTCGAGCGGGCCGGCGAGGGCAGCGACACCGTCCGCGCCTCGGTCAGCTACGTCCTGGCCGCCGGACAGTCGATCGAGACGCTGGAACTCGCCGTCGGCACCGCCAGCCTCGACCTCACCGGCAACGAACTCGCCAACACCCTGCGCGACAATGCCGGAAACAACCGCCTCGACGGCGGGGCCGGCCGGGACACCCTGATCAGCCTGGGCGGGCGCGACGTGCTGCTCGGCGGCCAGGACAGCGACAGCGCGATCATCGACCGCTCCGGCGCCACCGCGGCTTTGCGCTTCGTCATGCAGAGCGTCGGCGGCACCACCACGCTGGTCGGCGACGGCACCACCACCACCAGCATCGGCAACATCACGCTGACCGGCGGCTCCGGCGCCGACACCTTCACCACGCTCGACGGCATCGACACGCTCAACGGCGGGGCGGGCGCCGACACCCTCAACGGCGGCGCGGGCGCCGACCGGCTGACGGGCGGGACCGGCAACGACGCCTTCGTCGTCGACAATGCCGGGGACCTCGTGTTCGAGGCCTCGGGCGGGGGCGTCGACCGGGTATTCGCCTCGACGAGCTACACGCTCCAAGCCGGGCAGGAGATCGAGGGGCTGCAACTGCTCGCCGCGACCGGCTCGGCCAACCTGAACCTGACCGGCAACGCGATCAGCCAGTCGCTGGTGGGCAACAACGGCGCCAACGTCATCAACGGCGGTATCGGCCGCGATGCGATGACGGGGCGCGGCGGCGGCGACACCTACATCGTCGACAATCTCGGCGACCGCATCACCGAGGCGGCGGGCGGCGGGCGCGATACGGTGCTGGCGACGGCGAGCTACGCGCTCGGGGCCGGCCAGGAGATCGAGGCGCTGCAGCTGCTGGCCTCGACCGGCTCGGCGCGGTTCAACCTCTCCGGCAACGAATTCGGGCAGTCGCTGGTGGGCAACAACGGCGCCAACGTGCTCGACGGCCGGGGCGGCGGCGACGTGCTGACCGGCCGGGGCGGAGCGGACAGCTTCGCCTTCTCGACGGCGCTCGGCGCGGGCAACGTCGACCGGATCGTCGACTTCGCGGCCGAGGACACGGTGCGGCTGTCGAAGAGCGTCTTTTCCGCGCTGGCGCCGGGGCAGCTCGCCGAGGGCGCGTTCAAGAACATCAGCACGGGCAATGCGGATGCGGGCGACCGCATCCTGTACAAGCAGACGACGGGCGAGCTGTTCTACGACGCGGACGGCTCGGGCAGCGGCGCGGCGGTGAAGTTCGCCGTTCTCGACAACAAGGCGGCGCTCACACACGCCGACTTCCTGGTGGTGTGAGGCCGTCACGAACGGGCGGGGCGATCACGGCCCCCCCGCCCGTTCGTCAGAAGCGCCCGGCGAGCGTCAGCCGCACGGCGGTGGGCTCGACGGGGTGGAAGTGGCGGTCGGGAACACCGTCCGCACCCTCGCCGGACAGACGGGACACGTAATAGTACGTGATCTGGTCGGCCTTGGCGTTCGTCAGGTTCAGGACGTCGAGCGACAGGCTGACGCCGTTGCCGAAGGCGTAGCCGATCCGGCCGTTGAGCAGAGCGGTTGCCCGCGAGCGCACCGAATTGTCCTCGATCAGCGGTCGCTGGCCGAAATAGCGGAAGCGCAAGGACCCGAACCAGCCCTCGGTCTCGCCGAAGCCGATCCCGGCCGAGGCGATGGTGGTCGGCGCGTCGGGCACGCGGCGGCCGGCATCCGGGACGCGGTCGGCGAAGCGCGCATTCGTCACCGTCAGGTCGCCCTCCAACTGGAGCCAGGGGGTCAGCGCGTAGCGGTTGGTCCACTCGACGCCGAAGCGGCGGGTCGGGCGGCTCGGCTCGGTGGTGCCGGAATCGCCCTGGAACAGGTTCTCCGAGGCGAGATCGAGCCGGAACAGGGCGATTGCCGTCTCCAGCCCGGCAATCGAGCGGTTGCGCAGGCCGATCTCGTAGCCGGTCGAGGGCACGAGGAACGGCGCGCGCGGCACGCCGAGCGCGCCCGCCGGATCGCCGGTGGCGATGACGCCGCGCACGTCGTTCGAGTGGAAGCCGCCGCCGTAATTCAGATAGAGTTCGGTGTCGGCCCAGGGCCCGAGCACGAGGCCGAGCTTCGGGCTGACGATGCCGTCGCTGGGTCGGCCGGAGGCGCCGCCGGCGAGGTTCGAGCGGACATCGGCCCAGTAGCCGTCGGCCCGGAAGCCCACGCTGGTGCGCAGCCAGTCGGTCCAGCGCACCCGGTTCTCGGCGTAGAACGCCGCGCTCGTCTCCAGCACCTGATCGTCGAGCACGGGCGAGCGGAACTGCCGCCGCGTGGTGTTGAACAGGCCGACCCGCATCGAGTCGGTGCGGGTCTGCACCCCGATCTCGTTCTCCATCGGCATCCCGAAGAGGTCACCGGGGACGACGTGGCTGACTTCCGCGCCGCCGAGCACCCGGTCGTCGAGCTGGCGGAACTGGTCGCCGTTATCGGGATCGTTGAGGAAGTAGGTGAAGTTGTTCCACAGATTCATCCGGTAGCGGATGAGGTAGGCGTTGGCCCGGGTGATCCCGGCCTCGCCCGTGTGGCTCCAGCGGCCCGACAGCGAGAAGCGGCCGGTGTCGCCGCCATCCGTCGGATCGAGGGTGCCGAAGCGGCCGATGAGGCCTTCCGCAACCGCGCGTTCCGGGATCTGGTTGGTGGCGTTCCACTTCGCCCAATAGGCCATGCCGGTGACGGAGAAGCCGTCGAGCGCCGTGCCCTGGCTGTAGCGCAGGACGCCGTTGAGTTTTTTCAGGCGGTCCGGCACGTCCCAAGGCCCGTCGTAGGTCTGCGCCTCGCCCGCGACCAGCAGGTTGCCTTCACCCAGCGGTGCGGAGGCGATGGTGAGCGCGCGCTTGTAGCCGAACGAACCGATCGAGGTCAGGGCGACGTTCCTGGCCACGGTGTCGAGATAGTCGATCCGCACCGAGCCGGCGGAGGCGAAGTCGCCGTCGCGCACGAAGTAGGGGCCCTTGTGGAACTCCACCGCGCCGACGAGTTCGGGGATCAGGAAGTTGAGGTCGGCATAGCCCTGGCCGTGGGCGTGGGTGCGCATGTTGACCGGCATGCCGTCGACGAACAGGGCGATGTCGGTGCCGTGGTCGAGGTTGAACCCGCGCAGGAAGAACTGATTGGCCTTCCCCTCTCCCGAATGCTGGGTGACGATCAGGCCGGGCACCGCCTCCAGCACCTCGCCGGGGCGGGTGACGGGCCGGGCGTTGACCTGCGCGCCGGAGACGATGCCGCCGCTCGCCGACGCCTCCGGCTGGAGCGCGCCGCCGATGCCGGTGACGCCGCCGACGTAACCGGCGCTGGCCGAGAAGGCGGCGGGCGCCGACGGCGCTTGGCTCGCGACGGAGAGTTCGTCGAGCGTGACCGCCTCCTGCGCGACGGCGGGCAGCGGCAGGAGCGCGGCGGCGAGCGCCGCCAGACGCAGGACGGTCGGGGAACGGGGATCGGACACGGGGGCCTCGGGCAACGGCAGTGGCACGTCACCGCGAACGAAGCCGTGGACACCTCCGAGCCCTGAGCAGGATCGGTGCCGTCCCCGGCAACCCATCGGTGCACCCCGCCCGACGCGCCTCGCGTGTGACCACGGCTGACGGCAGGTCTCCTGGCTCGCGGGTCGCGGCCCTCTCACCGTCTTCCCGGATGCGGCGCATCCAGTGACACAGGTGGCGGAAGGCTCGCCGCTCACAGTTGCGGGGGCAGCCGCGGCATCGGGCTCGAAAAACCCTTACCGCGTTCCCTTTTGATCCCCGAGGGGAACCGTCACGCTCACGCTAGCACGGCGCTCGCCTGCACCGTCAACGCGCCAGCGGGCGCGCCGGCCGCGAAGCGGTGCGGCTGTGCCCCGTGGGAGACACCCGTGATACGGTGACCGGACGACCGCTTCGGTCGCTGCCTCTCCCCGTCATTGCGAGGCGAAGCCGAAGCAATCCAGTGCTCCGCACTGTCCAGAGGAGGCGCGCTCGGGACCGCTTCATCCAGCGGCTCGCCCTCTTCGGAGAATGCGGAGCGCTGGATCGCGTCAGTTCCGCCTCGCGATGACGGGGGAGCTGCATCAGGCGTCTTGGGGCGCGGCGCTGGCGCGCGGCAGCACCCGCGTCAGCCCGAGCCCGGCGGCGAGGCCGGCCGCGTGGAGCCCGGCGGTCGCGGCGAGGAAGCCGAGGCCGTAGGCGAGGCCCGAGGCGGTCTCGGGCATCTCGGCCCCGTGCGCCGCCCCATGGAAGACGGCGAAGGCGCCGACGAGGCCGGCCAGCGCCGCGAGCGGGATCATCCGGGCGCAAGAAGCCATCACGGCGAAGGCCGCGACGGAGGCGAGGATCGCCGGCTCGACGAAGGGCAGGTCGAGGCCGGCGATGGCCCCGCCCGCGCCCAGCGTCATCATGCCGAGGAAGCAGGCCGGCAGCAGCCAGAGCGCCCGCCCGCCGACGAGGCCGGCGATGATGCCGACCGCGACCATCGCCAGGACGTGGTCGGCGCCGCCGACCGGATGGGCAAAGCCCGCGGCCCAGCCCATCGCCTCGCCGTGGCCCGGATGGGCCAGCGCCGCGCCGGGCAGGAGCACGAGCATTGCTGCCGGCACCAAGGAGCGAGAGATCATGCGGGTTCTCCGAACAAAGATCATTTGGCGAGTCCCCCGGACTCGACGACGAAGCGGGCGATGGCGTCGGCCCCGTGCCCCTCGCGCAGCGAGGCGAAGACGTAGGGCCGGGTTCCCCGCATGCGGCGGGTGTCGGCCTCCATCACGGCAAGATCCGCGCCGACGAGGGGGGCGAGGTCGGTCTTGTTGACGACGAGGAGGTCGGAGCGGGTGATGCCCGGCCCCCCCTTGCGCGGGATCTTCTCCCCGCCCGCCACGTCGATGACGTAGAGGGTGAGGTCGGCCAGTTCCGGCGAGAAGGTGGCGGCGAGGTTGTCGCCGCCGGATTCGATCAGCACCACGTCGAGATCGGGGAAGCGGCGGCGCATCTCGGCCACCGCCGCGAGGTTGATCGAGGCGTCCTCGCGGATCGCCGTGTGCGGGCAGCCGCCCGTCTCGACGCCCATGATCCGCTCCTCGGGCAGCGCCCCGGCGACCGTGAGGAGGCGGGCATCCTCCTTGGTGTAGATGTCGTTGGTGATGGCGCAGATGTCGTAGGCATCGCGCAGCCGCTTACACAACTGCTCCATCAGCGCCGTCTTGCCGGAGCCGACGGGGCCGCCGATGCCGACGCGTAAGGGGCCGTTCGCGGATGTCGTCGCCTCTGTCATTGCGAGCCTCACGAGCGAAAGATCCGGGAATACTGGGTCTCGTGCCGGAACGAGCCGAGATCGACCATAAGCGTGGCCGAGCCGAGCGCGTCGAGGCCGAGCGGTTCGACCGCCTCGGCCAGAGCCACCACCCGCGGAGCCAGCGCGGCGACCACGCGGGTGCCGGCCGCCTGCCCGATCGGCGCGACGCGGAGCGCGGCCGAGACGATGGCCTGGACGAAGGCGAGCCCGTAGGCCGCGAGCACCGGCCCGCGCGCCATGCCGTGGGCGGAGGCCGCCGCGCCGACGGCCACCGGCAGCGCCACCGGCCCGGGCAGGGCTTGCGCGACCGCGTCGAGGGCCGGGCAGGGCCAGGCCGCGAGCGTCGCGTCGAGGAAGCTGCGGCCCTGCTGGCTCGTCTCCAAGTGGAGCTCCCGCGAGGGCGCCATCGCCAGGGCGAGGTCGTTGACCGCCTCCAGGACGGCGCCCTCCCCGGCCGCAGCGTGGGCGTGGGCGGCCAGGATCAGGTCGTTGCGCCCGGAGCCCCGCTCCAGCACGTCGCCGAGCCACTCCGAAAGACCCGCCTCGTCGGCCACGATGCCGGCTTCCACCGCCCATTCGAGGCCGTGCGAATAGGCGAAGCCCCCGACCGGATAGGCCGGCGACAGCCACGCCATCAGCCGCAGCGCCTCAATCATGCCGGTGATGGCCGTGGTGGTGATCATGATCGTGATCGTGCGAATGCGCGTGGCCGTGCCCGCCCTCGTAGGCCCCACCCTCGGGGCGGAACGGCCGCTCCACCGGCTCGGCGCTGCCGCCCAGCCCCCGCACCATCTCGGCGAGCACGTGATCCTGCGCGATCCACACGGCCTCCGCCCCGATCTCGGCGGGGATGTGCCGGTTGCCGATATGCCAGATCAGGCGCTTGAGGGCATGGTCGGTGGGCGCCCGGATTTCCAGCAGGCGCTCGGGCGCCGCCTCGACCCAGACGAGACGGCCGTCGTCGAGGACGAGGGCGTCCCCGTCGTCGAGCACGGTCGCCTGCGCGAGGTCGAGCAGGAACGCGGTGCCGCCGACGCCGCGCATGGCGATCCGGCGCCGATGCCGGTCGCCGTGGTCGAGCACGACGCGGTCGACGATCTCGCCGCTTGTGAGCGCATCGCGGCGGATGAGGGTTCGGGCGCGCTGCATCAGAACAGGAAATACCTTTGCGCCATCGGCACCACCTCCGCCGGCTCGCACACCAGAAGCTCGCCGTCGGCGCGCACGTCGTAGGTCTCGGGGTCGATCTCGATCACGGGCGTCGCGTCGTTGAGGATCATGCTCTTCTTCGAGATTCCCTCGCGGGTGTTCTCGACGGCGACCAATTCCTTGTTGACCCTGAGCCGGGCCGAGAGTCCGTCCTCGATCGCCGCCTTGGAGACGAAGGTCAGCGCCGTGGCGAAGGGCGCCCGGCCGTAACTGGCGAACATCGGGCGGTAATGCACCGGCTGGGGCGTCGGGATCGAGGCGTTGGGGTCGCCCATCGGCGCGGTGGCGATCATGCCGCCCTTCAGCACGAGGTCTGGCTTCACGCCGAAGAAGGCGGGCGACCACAGCACGAGGTCGGCGAGCTTGCCCGGCTCCACCGAGCCGATATGGCGCGACACGCCGTGGGCGATCGCCGGGTTGATCGTGTATTTCGCCACGTAGCGGCGGGCGCGCAGGTTGTCGTTGCCGGAAGCGTCGCCGGGCAGGGCGCCGCGCTGGCGCTTCATCTTGTCGGCGGTCTGCCACGTGCGGATCACCACCTCGCCGACCCGGCCCATCGCCTGACTGTCGGAGGACATCATCGAGAGCGCGCCGAGATCGTGCAGGATGTCCTCGGCCGCGATGGTCTCCTTCCGGATCCGGCTCTCGGCGAAGGCGAGATCCTCGGGGATCGACGGGTCGAGGTGATGGCACACCATCAGCATGTCGAGATGCTCGTCGATGGTATTTTTGGTGTAGGGGCGCGTCGGGTTCGTCGACGACGGGAGCACATTCGAGAGCCCCGCCACCTTCATGATGTCCGGCGCGTGGCCGCCCCCCGCCCCTTCGGTGTGGAAGGCGTGGATGGTGCGGCCCTTGAAGGCGTGAATCGTGTCCTCGACGAAGCCGCCCTCGTTGAGGGTGTCGGAGTGGATCATCACCTGCACGTCGTGGGCATCCGCCACCGTGAGGCAGGTGTCGATGGCCTGCGGGGTCGTGCCCCAATCCTCATGGAGTTTCAGCGCGCAGGCGCCCGCCCGCACCATCTCCTCCAGGGCGCCGGGCAGCGAGGCGTTGCCCTTGCCGGCAAACGCGAGGTTCATCGGGAAATGGTCGGCGGCCTCGATCATCCGGGCGAGGTGCCAGGGGCCCGGCGTGCAGGTGGTGGCCAGCGTCCCGTGCGCCGGCCCGGTGCCGCCGCCCAGCATGGTCGTGACGCCGGAGCAGAGCGCCTCCTCGATCTGCTGCGGGCAGATGTAGTGGATGTGGCTGTCGAAGCCGCCCGCGGTGAGGATCTTCCCCTCCCCCGCGATCACTTCGGTGCCCGGCCCGACCACGATGTCGACGCCCGGCTGGATGTCCGGGTTGCCGGCCTTGCCGAGCCGGACGATGCGCCCGCCCTTGAGGCCGACATCGCATTTCACGATGCCCCAATGGTCGAGGACGACCGCGTTGGTGATGACGGTGTCGACCGCGCCCGCGGCGTTGGTCACCTGGCTCTGGCCCATGCCGTCGCGGATCACCTTGCCGCCGCCGAACTTCACCTCCTCGCCGTAGGTGGTGAGATCGCGCTCGACCTCGATGACGAGGCCGGTATCGGCCAGCCGGATGCGGTCGCCGGTCGTGGGTCCGAACATGGCGGCGTAGGCGCCACGCGGCAGCGAGGCCGGGGGTATCTGCGTGCTCATCAGTGTCCCTCGTCGGCGAGATATCGGGATCCCAAAGGGATCATCCCTTTGGCGGGGTCTGGGGCGGAGCCCCATGAATGGCTTCGCCGACCAGGGCGGGGCCGGACCCGAGCAGGTGGTAGACCAGGATCGCCCCGAAGGTCGCGGTGCCGATGCCGCCCATCGCGAAGTCGCCCAGGCGCACCGTCAGGTCGCCCGCGCCCGCGATCAGCGCGACCGCCGCGGTGACGAGGTTGCGGGCGTCGGAGAAGTCGGTCCGGTCCTGCACCCAGATGCGTCCGCCGGTGGCGGCGATCAGGCCGAACACCACGAGCGCCAGCCCGCCGACGACCGGCCCGGGGATCGTCAGCACCAGGGCGCCGAATTTCGGCGAGAAGCCGAGAAGGATGGCAAAGCCCGCCGCGGCGACGAAGACCAGCGTCGAGTAGATGCGGGTGACCGCCATCACGCCCATGTTCTCGGCATAGGTCGTCACGCCGGTGCCGCCACCGAACCCGGACAGGATCGTGGCGAGCCCGTCGGCGAGGAAGCCGCGGCCGATGAGGGGATCGTAGTCGCGCCCCGTCATCGCGGCGATCCCCTTGATATGGCCGAGGTTCTCCGCGACCAGGATGAGGGCGACCGGCGCGATCAGCACCATGGCGGGCGCGGTGAAGACCGGCGCCGAAAAATGCGGCAGGCCGATCCAGGCGGCCTCCCCGAGGCGAGCGAAGTCGATCGGCTTGGCGAGCCCCAGCCCGTTGGCGAGGACGAGATAGAGCCCGTAGGCGAGGCCCGCCCCGATCAGGATCGGCAGGCGCCGCGCGAGCCCATGCCCGCGCACCGCCACGAGCCCGACGAGCAACGCCGTCACCAGCCCCATCGCGGTGTCGAAGCCGGCGCCCGAGATGCTCTTCACGGCGACGGGCGCGAGGTTGAGCCCGATCGCCGCGACGATGGCGCCGGTGACGACGGGGGGCATCAGCCGCTCGATCCAGGCGGTGCCCGACAGGTGCACGGCGAGCCCGATAGCCGCGTAGACCACGCCGCAGGCGACGATGCCCCCGAGCGCGACGCCGATATTCGGGTTCGGCCCGGTGCCGGCATAGCCGGTGGCGGCGATCACCACGGCGATGAAGGCGAAGCTGGAGCCGAGATAGGACGGCAGCCGCCCGCCCGTCAGCACGAAGAACAGCAGCGTGCCGATTCCGGAGAACAGGATCGCGGTGTTGGGGTCGAACCCCATCAGGATCGGCGCCAGCGCGGTCGAGCCGAACATCGCGACGACGTGCTGGAGCCCGAGCACCAGGGTCTGGCCGGCGGGCAGCCGCTCGTCGGGCGCGACCTCGCCGGAGGTCTTGAGGCGCCAGTGGGGGAAAATGCTCACGACCGATCCTCTCGCGGCGCGCCGCCTTGCTCACCGCACCGCGCCCGGCTCATAACCGAATCGCCGACGGATTTGTCGGACAAGGAGACCGTCATGTCGAACCGTAAGCTCATCGCGAACCGAATTTGTCGCCCGTATTCCAGCAAATTTAGTGCCGGTTTCGCCCGTCGTCGCCTCAAGCAAAAGATACGGACATGACATTCCCGAATATCGAACATCTCGACCAAGTCACACCGCACGTTTCTTTCGATCGGGGTTTCGTCGTCTCGCGACGGCCCGACCATACGGTGATCGATTACGTCTACACCGTCCCCGAGACCTTCAGCTCCGCCATGGCTCTGGAATGCCGCGGCCTGAAGTTCGACCGCGACGGGCGGATCATCGGCCGGCCCTTCCACAAGTTCTTCAATCTCGGCGAGCGCCAGCGGATCGAACAGATCGACTGGTCGGCGCCCCATCACGTGCTCGACAAGCTCGACGGCTCGATGGTGCATCCGGTCAGGCTCGACGGCGCGACCGTGTTCATGACCCGGATGGGCGCCACCGGGCAGGCCGCGGCGGCGCAACGCCATGCCGATCCGGGCCTCCTCGATCTCGCCGACCACCTGCTCGCGGGCGGCATCACGCCGATCTTCGAGTTCACCGCGCCGGACAACCGCATCGTGGTGGCCTACGAGCGGCCGGCGCTCACCCTGCTCGCGGCGCGGGCGATGGTGAGCGGCGCCTACCTGCCGCAGGCCGAGCTGGTGCGGCTCGGGGCGCGCTTCGGCGTCGCCGTGGTGCGGGCCGGGCCCCCGCTCGCGGACGCCGCCGCGTTCGTCGCCCGGGCCCGCCGCGAGGCCGGCATCGAGGGCTACGTGCTGGCGTTCGAGGACGGTCATCGACTCAAGCTCAAGACCGACGGCTACGTGCTGCGCCACCGCGCGCTCACCGGCGTGCGGCTGGAGAAGACGGTGCTGGCCTGGGTCGCGGCGGGCGCCGTCGACGACGTGGTGCCGATCCTGCCCGAGGCGGCGGCCGCGCGGCTGCTCGCCTATCAGGCGACCATCGAAACGCGGGCTGCGGCGCATGCCGCCGACATCCGCGCTTTCGCGGCCGAGCACCGCGGCCTGCCGCGCAAGGACTACGCCGCGCTTGCCTTCCGGCGCTTCGACAAGCGGCTGACCAAGGCCGCCTTCGAGGCCTATGACGGGCGCGACCCGCGCGGCGTGATCGGGGGGCTGCTGACCTACGCGGCGGGGAGCGAAGGCCGGGTCGAGGCCGTGCGCGACCTGTTCGGCATGGCCTGGAGCGTGGACGACCTCGCCCTGCCGGAGATCGAGCCGTGAGGCGCGCCCTGCCCTGACGCGTGCGTGGGGGTGGGCCGGTGTCACAGCCGGCCCATCACCTCGCCGCGGAAGCCGTAGACGGTGCGGGAGCCCGAGAGCGGCACCAGCGTCACGTCGCGGGTCGAGCCCGGCTCGAACCGCACGGCGGTGCCCGGCGCGATGTCGAGGCGCTGGCCGCGGGCCTTTTCCCGGTCGAAACGCAAGCCGGGGTTCACCTCGAAGAAGTGGTAGTGCGAGCCGACCTGGATCGGCCGGTCGCCGGTGTTGGCGACCGTGACCACGGTACGCGGCGCGCCCGCGTTGAGTTCGATGTCGCCCGGCAGCGTCGTCACCGTACCCGGCACGTCCTGGGAGGGCGCGCCGCGGATCGGGTGATGGACGGTGACGAGCTTGGTGCCGTCGGGGAAGGTCGCCTCGACCTGGATGTCGTGGATCATCTCGGGGATGCCCGGCATCACCTGATCGGCGGTGAGCACGTGGGCGCCGGCCTGCATCAGTTCGGCCACCGAGCGCCCGTCGCGGGCGCCCTCGACGACGACATCGGTGATGAGCGCCACCGCCTCCGGGTGGTTGAGCTTCACCCCCCGCGCCAGCCGGTTGCGGGCCACCTGCGCCGCCATGGCGACCAGAAGCTTGTCTTTCTCGCGGGGGGTGAGGAGCACGGGCGCTCTCCGGATTTTTTCGATTTCGCGCGGACCATGCACGGGGCGTGCGAGACCGCCGTCCTGTCAAGTCTGCCACACGCGCGGCATCGGCACGCCGCGATAGGCGGACAGGAAGCGGGCGACGCGTTCGCGCAAGGACCCGACCTCAGGGCCGAGCAGGCGCAGGACGAGATGCCCGTTCCAGGCGCTCGCGGCGGCCTCGGTGCCGCCGGGGCCCGCCGCTTCGAGGCAGGCGCGGGCCTCCTCGATCCGGCCTTCGGCGCCGGGCGAACAATCGAGGATCGTGCCCATCGCCCGCGCCCCGCCGCCGATGGCCGCGCGGGCGAGCAGGGCCGAGACCGGGCCCTCCAGCCGCACGGTGTCGGCATAGACGAGTCTGTGGGCGCGCCGCACCCGCCAGACGTCCTCGAACAGGGCGTCCTCCAACGTCTCGCCCCGCGCGGCGCGGCCGAAGGCGGTGATTTCGGCCACGATCAGGGCGGCGTCGGCGGCGAGATCGGCCTCGAAGCTCCGGCGCAGCCGCGCGCGGTCGAACAGGATCGTCTCCTGCGGCAGCCACGCGAGCCGGGCGCCGGCTCCGAGCTCGAGGCGGTTGTGGACGCGGCTCACAGGGCCGTCGGAGCGGTAGACTTTCTCGGCCGCCACGGTCGTCAGCACGAGGTCGGCGCCCGGATCGAGCCGGGCGGAGACGCTAAAATCGTCGCCGCAGGCGATGCCGCCGGCCGTGTTGACGAGGATGCCCTCCATCGTCCCGGCTTGCCGAGGGAAGCGCAGCCGCGACGGGCCGGATTCCGCGATGTCGCGCAGCCGTGTCGGCCCGCCCGCCCCGACGGGACCGACATGGAGATCGACACACCCGCGCGAGCGCTGCCGCGGTAAGGGGGTGGGGCAGGACAGCGGGGAGGCGGGGATGGCTCGGGCCCTCGGACGGGTGGCGGGACCCTCCGGCCCCCGCCCTTCCTGGCGCGGGCGCGCCCGCCGGGCAACCGGCGGCCGGTCCATGGGGCCGGCATCGAGGGCGCAGAGCCGCCGGGATCGCCCTGCGGAGATCACCTCTGCGGACTTCGTCCGTGCCCAGCCCTCGCGGCCGAGCGACGACATCAGCGCCATCGTGTGGATGTTGGGCGATCCGTTGATCGCGGTGGGTCGGTCCGTTGACGATCAGGGCGGTCGGGAAAGCCTTCGGGATGCCGCCGAGGGCCTGATGCGGGCGCATCGCGTTGCAGGAGACTATGGATCGCGGAAGCTCGCGAGCCATGATCGAGGTCCTCGAAGACGTGCCGTCGATCATGTCCTCGCCCAGGCTGCGCCAGCAGCGCTCGAGTCCTCATCCCGAGCCTGTCGAAGGGGCCGTTCGTGTGCGGCCGTTCGCGTCTCATTCGGCGCCGGCGACGATCAGGCCGCCTCGGCGCTCTCCGGGGTGACATCCACGAGCCGGCCTCCGCTGACCTTCAGGACGCGGTCGGCGAAGGGCAGGACGTGGCCGCTATGGGTCACGAACACCTTGGCGGCGGGGAAGCGGATCAGCGTCTGGACCAGCTCGGCCTCCGAGGCCGGGTCGAGATTGGCCGTCACCTCGTCGAGCAGGAGCAGGCGGGGCCGCCGGCACAGGGCGCGGGCCAGGATCAGCCGGCGGCGCTGGCCGGTCGAGAGCAGCGGGCTCTCGTCGGAGAGCAGCGTCGCGTAGCCCTGGGGCAGGCCCTGGACCGCGTCGAGCAGGCCGACCTGCTCCAGCGCCGCCTCGATCCGGTCCTGGCTCACGTCGGGGGCGTGCAGGGCGACGTTCTCGGCGACCGTGCCCGCGAACAGGCTGTCGTCGGCGAAGACGCAGCCGATATTGGCGCGGTACTCGTGCACGCCGAACTCGTCGAGCGAGCGCCCGTCGACGACGACGCGCCCGCGCGGGGCCGTGTGCAGGCTCGCCAGGATGCGCAGCAGCGAGGACTTGCCGCAGCCCGACTGGCCGATGATCGCGATCGTCTCGTGGCGGGCGGTGTCGATCGTCAGGTTCACGTCGGAGAGAAGCGGGCGCTGGCTCGCGCCGAACTGCACCGCCACGTCCTCCAGGCTGACGCCGCGCCGAATCACCCGGGCGATGTGGACGCCCTCGCTCGCGGGCTCGGGCGCCTCGTTGAGCACGTCGTCGAGCCGCGCGAAGTGCACGCGCATCACCGAGAGCTGCAGGAGGCTCATGATCAGCTCGTTCATGCTGTTGAAGAACGAGGTCCGCAGGGCGAAGAAGGCGTAGAGCACGCCGACCGAGAGGGTGCTCTTCATGACGTCGACGACCCCCATGTAGAGGGTCGCGACCGTGCCGAGCATGAAGATCAGGTGCAGGAACAGGTCCGCGTCGATGGAGAGCTTCTTGGAGCGGTAGCTGAAGTTCGCGAAGCGCGTGAAGCTCTCCAGCCACTTCAGCGTGAAGAACCCGCCCGAGTTGCTGACCTTCAGCGCGGCGATCTGGTTGAGGCCGTCGAGCAGGCGGGCCTGCTCCTCGGAGCGCGACTCGAGCGACTGGGCGGTCGAGCGGGCGATCTGCGGGTAGGTCGCGAAGCGCACCAGGATCGCGGCGGCGAGGGTGCCCAGCGAGGCCGCCGTCATGGTGGGCGAGTAGTAGGTCATCATGGCGATCAGCAGGATCGACATGGTGCCGTCGGCGATCGAGGAGACGAAGCCGGTCACCAGGAAAGTCTTGATGTGGTCGACCGAGTTGACGCGCGTGACGAAATCGCCGGGATGGCGGGCCTCGAAGAAGCCGACCGGCAGGCGGAAGGCGTGGCCGATGATGTTGCGCGTGAAGTGGATCTCGAACATCGTCGCCGCGCGCAGCGTGATCACGTCGCGCAGCCAGCGCGAGACCGCCTCGAAGGCGCTGAACAGGATCAGGCCGACGATCACGACCGTCAGCAGATCGAGGTCGTATTGCGGGATCACCGTGTCGATGGCCGTCTGGAGGAAGATGGGCGTGGCCAGCGTGAACAGGGTCGCGGCGAAGGACAGCACGGCGATCATCCCGATCGTGTGCTCGATGCCGCGGCAGGAGCGGTAGACGCTCCAGAACAGCGACTTGCGCTGGGCCTTGACGGCCTTGAAGTCGACCCGGGGCTCGAATTCCAGCGCCACGCCGCCGAAGTGCCGCTCCACGTCCTCGCGGGCGTAGACGCGCAGGCCGAAGGCCGGATCGTGGATGTGGAAGGCCCCGCGCACGACCTTCTCCAGCACCACGAAGTGGTTGCCGTTCCAGTGCAGGATCGCCGGGCAGCTCACCTGGGCGAGCTCGCCCACGTTGGCGACGCCGAGCCCCTGCGCGTCCAGCCCGATCTGACCGGCCACCTCGACGAGTTCGGCGAAGGTCATGCCGCGGCGCGAGGGGGGGAACAGCGCGCGCAGGTAGGGCAGGTCGAGGTCGTGGCGATGGGCGTTGGCGACCATGGCGAGGCAGGCCAGGCCGCACTCCATGGACTCGCTCTGCATGACGCTGCGGACCGGCCGCCGGTGCGGGCTGCCGGAGAATCGGGCGAAGGTGGCGGCGAACATCGGCGGCGTCCCCGAACTGGACCGGCCCCGGCGGCGTCCCGCCGGGGATCGTGGGAATTGCGAGCTCAGCGCCCGCGCAGGGCCCGGATCGGGTCGAGCATCCAGTCGATCAGACGACGGCGCTCGACCACGATGTCGGCCGAGAGCGTCGAGCCGATCCGGATCGGCACCCGCTCGCCGTAGGCGTCGACATCGGCCCGGTCGGGCACGATCTCGATGCGGTAGGCCGATTGCAGCGGCACCGGCCGCGGGTCGAGCCCGCCCTCCTGGCGCTCCTCGGAGAGCGTGCCGCGGATGGCGGCCTGCGAGATGTAGCTCACCGTGCCGTGGTGGATGCCGAAGGTCTTGAAGGGGAAGGCGTCGTACTTGAGCACGACCCGCTGCCCGACCTTGGCGAGGCCGACCGCCCGGGCGGGGGCCTCGACGACGATCACCGGCGCGGCGTCGGGATCGCCCACCGCGGCCACGAACTGGCCGGCCTTGACCGAGTCGCCGACCTTGGCCGCGAGCGCCAGCACCGTGCCCGCGTGCTGGGCCTGGACCTCGAGGAGCGCCTCGGTGCGCAGGGAGGCGAGCCGGCTGTCGGTCGTCTCGATCCGGCCCTGTGCCTCGGCCCGCTGCGACTGCCTGGCGACGACGAGTTCCCGGAAGGCGCGCTTCCGCTCGGTGTCCTGGCGCTGATACTCCATGCGCTTGAGCTGCAGCTCGGCCACCTGCCGCTCGTAGTCGAAGGCGGTGCGCTCGTGCTGCTCCAGAAGGTCGCGGGTCGCGTCGCCCTGCCGGACATAGGCCGCGACGCGGCGCACCGTCGCCCGCGTCTTCTCGACCGCGGCCTGGTTGCGCTTCGTCTGCTCGGCGAGGCCCGCGTAGAAGGGCTTCTGGTCGGCCTCGATCTGCTCCTGCTGGCGCGTGGCCTCGGCGATGAAGGCGTCGGCGCGGGCGATCTCGTCCTGAAGCCCCTTGCGGGTCTGCCGGAGATTGCGGATCTCGGCCTCGACGGCGGATTCGCCGCCCGCCGTGGCGGTGCCCATCCGCAGGGCGAAGAGCGTCTGGCCGGGCCGCACCGCGGCGCCCTGGCCCACGTCGATGCGGGTGACGATCCCGGCACGCGGTGCGTCGATGCGCGCGAATCCGCCCGTGGCGGCCACGATCCCGCGCACGCTTTCGGTCTGCGCGAAGCGCCCGAACCACAATCCCGCGATCACCGCGCCGACGATGGCCACGACGAGCAGCGCCGCGACGCTCGCGCTGCGATCCTGGCGCAGGTCGATCGTCTGCAGGACGCGCGCGGCGGGGATCGCCTGGACCGGACGCTCCGACGGGGCCAGGCCGCCGTGGGTTTCGGCGAGGCGCATCTCGGAGGCGGGGGCGGGAGCCTCCGGTTCACCGGACGGGGTCATGCGGCGGCTCCCTGCGCGGGGGGCACGGACGTGGGGGCGTCGTCGACCAGGAACTCGTCGAGGCGTGGCCACATCGCCCATTGCTCGGGCGCGCGCAGCACCGAGGCCTCGATGTGGCGGCGCACGCGGTCCACCACCCCGCGCCGGGTCTCGGGGGCGTTGTCGGCCACCTCGAACGGCTCGCTGGCGTGGAGTTCGTCGCCCGCCACGCCCGAGGTCACCGAGAGCGGGATCACCGTTCCCTCGGTCAGCCGGGCGAGGCCGTCGATGCCGAGGCCCAGCCGCACCGGGCGTCCGAACAGGGTCGTGTCCGCGGCCACACCGTAGCTCGCGGGCAGGTCGAGGAAGGAGACGATCACCGAGCCGGTCCGGGCGAAGCGGATCGCGTCGATATAGTCCTGCTTGTCGCGCACATTGAGGAAGCGCATCTCGACGCCCGCCTCGTTGATCCGCTCCATCACCCGCGTCTCGAGCGGATGATCCTCGCGCGCCCGCAGGATCAGCATGCGCCGGCCGCGGAAGGTGTTGTGGATCAGCCCGGCCAGCGGCAGGACGAAGCAGCCCATGTGGATGGGCGCGAGGATCACGGGCTTGCCGCCCGTGGCGGCGCGCTCGAACAGGGCGCGCCCGGCGACCCGCAGCCGGCGCAGGTCCGCGGCGATGTCGCGGTGCGGGCGGTTGAGCAGGGCGAGCCACTCCAGTTCCTGGAGCCGGTCCGCGTAGACCGCCTCGCCGTCGAGGCGGGCGGCCTCCGCGCGCGGAACACGCAGGAGCGATTCGAAGACGGGCGCGAGTCCGAAGCCCGGCGGCGTTCGCGACAGGCGGCGCGCCCGCCAGGACGCGCGCAGGAGGCCACGGCGTATCCGCAGGGGCAGGCCGGCGACGAAGGCGTCGGATCGGCTGATCTCGATCATGGCGCCACGGGCGGCGCAGGCCGGTTCGGGGACGACACCGGGGAGAGCGAGGGAGACCCTCGGAAGCCCGGAACCCCCCTCGCCCACGCCCAACTCAGATCGGGGCGAACGCTGCGATCGGCTCGCAGCGCTCGACGGGCCTCAGGCCCGCCTGGACTCAGGACTTGTCTTTGCCCTTGTGGCCGTGACCCTTGTCGTGGCCCTTGTCGTAGCCCTTGTCGTGGCCGTGGCCCTTGTCGGTGCCGCCGGACACGGTCGAGAGGGTCGAGAGGTCGAGCTTCTTCATCAGATGCCTCCGTGGAAGTCCGGCTCGGCTCCTGCCTCGCCGGGCGGCCCTTCGCTGGCCACGGGACAAAGCTAGGTTTACGAGAGGTATCCAGCAACTGATGCGGACTGCGTAGACTCAATTTCAAGCCATTACTCAGAAATGCACGTTTACCATCCTGAACACAAACTGCTTAATGACTGATAAATTGCTTGCACGCACACGTTCCATTTATGACACTCGCTCGGGTATCGACCGAAGATCCGCCGAGGAGCCGTCATGTCCGCCGCCAGCACTGCCATCGACCGCCCGTCCGCCGCCGCCAATGAAGAGGACGTGGAGGGCGGTCTGTTCACGATCGTGCGCAAATACCTGAAGAGCCCGGACGCGGCCTGGACCGCGCAGACCACCATGGACGAAGCGCAGATCGACTCCCTCGACCTCGTCGAGATCGTGTTCGAGATCGAGGACCGCTTCGGCGTCGA
Organism: Methylorubrum rhodinum; assembly: GCF_014199935.1. Taxonomy (GTDB): domain Bacteria; phylum Pseudomonadota; class Alphaproteobacteria; order Rhizobiales; family Beijerinckiaceae; genus Methylobacterium; species Methylobacterium rhodinum. Next base: position 45,231 of record NZ_JACHOP010000010.1, on the reverse strand, counting down.
GATCAACTTCAACGCCAACACGAAGCCGGCGGGCGAGATCACCTTCGGCGAGGTCGTCGGGATGATCCGCGCGGCGCTGGCCTCAAAGGCGCGGGCCGCGTGAGCGCCGTCGTCGTCTCCGGACTCGGGGTCGCAGCCCCAGGCGCCCTCGACGTCGAGACGTTCTGGGCGAACCTGACGGCGGGCCGCTCCGCCTTCGCCCCGGCCCGGGCCCTGCCCGGATCGGGGGTGATCTGCGGCGAGGTCGAGGAGGGCGAGGCCTTCGCGGACCTGCCGATCCCGGTCCCGGCCGCCTGCGACCGCAACGCGGTGTTGGCGGTGGCCGCGGCGCGCCAAGCCCTGACCGAGGCCGGCCTCGTGCCGGGCTCGGTCGCGCCCGAGCGGGTCGCGGTGGTGCTCGGCAACGGCGGCGGCGGGCTCACCAGCCTCGACACGCAGTACGAGCGGCTGTTCGTCGAGACCAAGCGCCCCCACCCCTTCTCGATCGTGCGGGCGATGGGCAGTTCCTCGGCGAGTTGGGTCTCCATCGCCTTCGGGGCGCGAGGGCCGTGCTTCGTGGTGGCGAGCGCCTGCGCCTCGGCCACCCACGCGATCGGCGTGGCGGCGGGGCTCGTGCGCGGCGGCCTCGTCGACGTGGCGATCACCGGCGGGACCGAGGCGCCGCTGTCGCGGGGCACCCTGATGGCCTGGAACGCCATGAAGATCATGAGCCGCACGGGCTGCCGGCCGTTCTCCCGCGACCGGGACGGGCTGGTCGTCTCGGAAGGCGCCGGGGTGCTGGTGCTGGAGCGCGAGGCGCATGCGCGGGCCCGCGGCCTGCGCCCCGAGGTGGCGCTGGCCGGCTTCGGCTCCGGGGCGGACGCGGGCGACATCGTCGCGCCGACCGCCGAGGGCATGGCACGGGCGATGCGGGCGGCGCTCGAGGACGCCGGCCTCTCGCCCGCCGAGATCGCCTACGTGAACGCGCACGGCACGGGCACCCGCGCCAACGACCTGACCGAGGTGCGGGCGATGCGCGCGGTGTTCGGCGCGGGCGCGCTTCCGCCGACCTCCTCCACCAAGGGCGCCACCGGCCACGCGCTCGGCGCGGCGGGCGGCCTGGAAGCGGTGGCGACCGTGCTGGCCATGCGACGTGGGCTCGCCCCGCCGACCGCCCACCTGAACGACCCCGATACCGAACTCGACATCGACGCGATCCCGCTGACCGCCAGGGCGATGCCGATCCCGGCGGCCATGTCGAACTCCTTCGCCTTCGGGGGACTGAACGCCAGCCTCGTCCTGCGGCGGATCTGAGGAGGCGGCCCGCCGTGACTGCATCCCCCGCCCTCGCCCCCGTCCGGTCCGCCGTCCCCCCGCGCGACGATCCGGCGGCCTTCCTGGCCGGCCTGCGCGAGCGGATCGGCACGCGCATCGGCGTCTCCGCCTGGACCCTCGTCGATCAGGCGCGGATCGACCGCTTCGCCGACGCCACGGGCGACCGCCAGTTCGTCCACGTCGATCCCGTGCGCGCCGCCGCCGAGACGCCGTTCGGCGGGACGGTGGCGCACGGCTACCTGACCCTGTCGCTGCTGGGCGCCGCCGCGGGCGAGATCCTGCCCGCGCATCCCTGCGTGCGGGCGGCGCTCAACCTCGGCGCCGACCGGGTGCGCTTCCTCGCGCCCGTCCGTTGCGGGACGCGCCTGCGAGGCGTCTTCGTGCTCGACGGGGTGAGCGCCCTGCCCGAGGGCAAGGTGGCACTTCGGCTCTCGGCCTGCGTGGAAACCGACTCGAACGCAGACTTGAAGGCCGACTCGGAGGCCGAGGCTGGCGAGGCGGTGCGGCCGGTGCTGAGGGCCGAACTGACCCTGATGCTGGTGCTCGCCGAGCCCGACGGCCCGCCGCCGACGCGCTCGGCGTGATCCGGGCGCTCGCCGCTGGGCTCGGTCTCCTCGCCGCCCTCTACGGGGCGGCGGCGGCGGCCCTGTACCTCGCCCAGCGCCCGCTCCTGTTCGATCCCGATCCCCGCGCCCTGCCGCCGGAGGCGCTCGGCCTGCCCGGTGCGCGGGTGCGATCCATCGCCGCCGAGGCGGGGGTGAGCCTCGTCGCGTGGTTTGTCCCGAGCGAGCGGCGGCGGCTGATCCTGTACCTGCACGGCACCGGCGGGTCGCTGGCCGACCGCGCCCCGCGGGTGGGCGAACTCGCCGCCCACGGCGCGGTGCTGGCGATCGACTACCGCGGCTTCGGGGGCTCGACGGGCGCGCCCTCCGAGGCCGGGCTCACCCGCGACGCCGAGGCCGCCTACCGCCACGCGACCGAGGCCGGCTTCGCCCCGCGGGACATCGTGGTGCTGGGCGAGTCCCTCGGCTCGGGCCTGGCCCTGCGGCTCGCCGCGGAGCGCCCGGTCGGCGGGGTCGTGCTCGCGGGCGCCTACCGCTCGATCCGCGAGATCGCGGCACGGCGCTACTGGATGTTCCCGGTCTCCTCGGGAATGCGCGATCCCTTCGACGTGGCCGCCGACCTCGCGCGGGTGCGCGCGCCCATGCTCGTTCTGCACGGCCGCGACGATCCGGTGATTCCGGTCGAGGACGCCGAGCGCCTCGTGGCCGGGGCCGGGCCGAACGTCGCCTTCGCGGCCGTGGCGGGGGCCGGGCACCGCGTCCTCGACGACCCGGGCGCCGCGGCGCGGCTCGAAGCGTGGCTCGCCGCCCTGCCGGAGCGTGACGCGGCGAGGGCCGCGCCGCAACCTTGAGGTCGCGCCGCGGCGGGAGAGCGATTCGACCAGTCGAGGCGGAGGCCAAGTCCAGTCCTTCTTCCTTCACGGCCGATTAACCATGACTGGCCTTTGATGGAGCCGGGCGCGCCGGGGGCGTGAGCGGGCAAGACTCTCCACATGGCGACGGCGTCCACGGATCAGGGAAGCGGTGCGTGCCGATCCGCGTGGCGGACGGGCGCGACGCTCCTGATCGGCGCGGTCCTGCTCGGGACGGGCACGGCCCGGCCGCGGGCCGAGTCGATCGAGTCCGTGATGGGCATGGCCCTGCGCTCCAGTTTCGATCGCAAGGCCGACGACGAGCGGCAGGCCGGCGTGGAGGCGCAGCTGCGGGGCAGCTACGAGGCCTTCCTGCCGACGGTCGGCTATGCCGTGAGCCGCCGGCTGGACAGCAAGATCACCTACACCCCCGACATCTTCACCGATCCCCTCGCCCCGAGCGCGCTCGACACCGTCCCGCGGCGGCAGGCGAACGAGGAGGGCTTCCTCCTCACCATGCCCCTCTTCGACGGGCTGCGGCGCTTCAACGACATGCAGGCGGCCCGCAGCGCGGTGGCCGCGGGCCGGGGCCTCCAGAACGACAAGGCCCAGCAGATCCTCCTCGACACCGCGAGCGCCTATCTCGCCGTGCTGCGCGATCGGGCCATCGTGCGGCTGCGCGAGGCGGGGCTCGCCGACGTGCGGAAGGTCTCTCGCAGCGTCGCCGTCCGCCGCGAGGTGCACGACGCCACCAACGCGGAGGCCGCGCTGGCCGAATCCCGGGTCACGGCGGCGGAGAGCGCGCTCGAACAGGCCCGGGCGAACCTCGCGACCGCCGAGATCGAGTTGGCGCGCCTTGCGGGCGCGGGAGCCAATCCAAGTCAGCTCCCGCAGGTGCCCAACGCCCTCCTGCCGAACTCGGCCGAGGAGCTGCGCGGGATCCTGCTCGACAGCAATGGCAGGCTCGCCGCCGCTCGCCTGTCCGCCGACGCGGCCGCCTACACGGCGCGCGCCGCCTATTCCCAGTTCTCGCCGCAACTCAACCTCGTCTTCACCCACGCGCGGCGGGGCATCGTCTCCAACACGCCCTACAAGGTCCAGGACACGACCACGCTGCTCCAGGCCCTGATCCCGATCTACCAGCCGGGCGCGTTCTCGAACCTGTCCCGGGAGCACGCCGTCGCACGCCAGAAGGACTACGAGGCGCTCGACCTGGAGCGCGCGCTGCTCGCCCAGGCCACCGCCGCCTTCCACCAGCGCCGCTCGACGATCCAGCAGGTGGCGCAGGCCGAGCAGCGCGTGCGCAAGATCGCCCGCGCCGTGCAGGGCCGGCAGATGGAGCTGCGTCTCGGCTCGATGACCACCGTCGACGTGCTCAACACGGTCGCCGAGCTCGCCGAGGCGCGCATCGCCAAGATCAATCTGGAATTCGCACGCGACCGGGCGACCTACGCGCTGGCCGCCGCGATGAACCGGCTACGGGCCTGATACGATCAGGTCGGGCGGGGTGACGATCCGCAGGTCCGGGTGATCGGTGCCGTCGCCATCGGCGCATCGCCCTCCTCCGGCCGGCCGTCATCAGCACGGCAACGCTGTGGTGGTTGCGCGGAACCGCCATCGCGTCGAGCCGGCCCGATCGCCCCGCCACAGAGACGATGCGGCCGGCGTCCCGCACCGTCATGGAGGTCGCATCGATCCGGAGATACGGCCATTCGCCCCTCACCCTGATCCTGTCGAAGGGCTCGGCCATCCGCCGCGCCTCCAGGAAGCCGGGGAAGTAGGTGCCCTTGCGCAATTTCGGGATGCCGCTCGACCGTGCCGGCCCGCGTCTGCCGGTCCCGGTCACGGTAGCGGTTGCGCCGGACCGGACACTCCGGGCTCTTCTCGCCGTGGGCCGCCCCGGTCAGGCCGCCCACCTCCCTCTCCCTAACCGCTCGGCCGCAAAGCCGAGCATCTCGCGCAGCAGGAGCCGGTCGGCGTCGGCGCTCTTCTCCATCGGCGGGACCCCATCGTGGCCTGCCACGATGGGGTCCCGCGCAGGGCCATCATCGCGTCGGTCATCGGAGGTCTCTCGGGTTCGGGGCGGGCTGTCGCAACCCGACCCCGCCCGGCAAACGCCGATGCCCCCCTCGGCGACACCATCGCCTGGGACACGACCGGGGATGGGATCCCTTCGGATATCCGGATTCAGGCCGGTTCGACGCGGTAGCGGAGCCAGACGGTGCCGTCGTCGAAGGGCTCGCAGGCGGTGCGGGTCAGGCGCAGGCGCGAACCCATCGAGTCGGCCTCCTCGCCGTCGAAGTCGAACAGCGCCGGCGTGCCGGCCACGCCGTCGACGGCGGGCGCGAGCAGCAGGCTCAACTCGTCGATCAGCCCGGCCTTGAGCAGCGAGCCGTTGATGCGCCCGCCGCCCTCGATCAGCAGCCGCTCGATGCCGAACAGCGCCTTGAGCTTGCGCAGCGCCAGACTGAAATCGACCTCGCGCTCGCCCGCGATGATGTAGGACTGGCCCCCGGCCCTGAGACGGCGCAGGCGGTCGTCGGAGACCTGCCCCGTCGTCACCACGACGACGTGATCGCCGGTGATGTCGTTGCGCGCGCCCCAATCCATCGCGCCGCGGGCATCGAGCGCCACGGCGTAGCCGAGGGCGTCCCTGCGGGCCACGTGGTCCTCGCGCGAGACCGGCTCCTCTCCGGGGATCTCGGGCAGCGGCTCGGCGCTGTCGGCGTAGCCCTGCATGGTGATGCGCCCGCACATCCAGGCATCGCCGCCGAGTTTTTCGTGGATCGCCTCGTAATGGGAATCCGCGTCGACCGTCGTCCAGCGCCGCACCTTGATGCGCCCGTCGACCGAGGTGGTCATGTGGCAGACGGTGGTGGGGCGATCTGAATGACGCGCACTCATCGGGGTCCTGCTCAGCTCGGGATTCCGGATTGAACTAGGGCGCTCCCGAGCGCCGTCCCTGCCGCGTTCAGCCGCGGCGGCTCATCCGGCCCGACATGCCCTCGCAGCAGCAGCCCTTGCCGCCCTTATCGGCGCGGCTCATCGCCATGCCGCCCTTCATGCCGCCCTTGCCGATGCCGTCCTTGCCCATGCCGTCCTTGGCGCACATGGCGGCCTTGCCGGGGCCGCCGCAGCAGCGCATCGCCAGGGCGGGGGCGCAGCCCAGCAGAACCAGGGCGGCCGCAGCCGCAACGCGCGTCTTCATCGGTGTCGTCTCCCTCGCGATCCGGATCGTGCCGGCCTCGCGCAGGCTCCACCTTCCCACCGTGGCAAGGTCAAGCGGCGCGGCTCAGCCTTCCTTCGGCTCGGAGGCGAGATAGGCGTCGAAATACCCGATGGTCTTGGTCAGGCCGTCGCGCAGGGGAATCGTCGGCTCCCATCCCAGCACGGACTGGGCCTTGGTGATGTCGGGCCGGCGCTGGCGCGGATCGTCCGGCGGCAGCGGCCGGTGGACGAGCTTCGACTTCGAGCCGGTGAGGTCGAGCACGGCCTCGGCCAGTTCCCGGATCGTGAACTCGCCGGGATTGCCGATGTTGATCGGGCCGGTCACCTCGGGGCCTGTGCCCATCATCCGCATCATCGCCTCGATCAGGTCGTCGACGTAGCAGAACGAGCGGGTCTGCTGGCCGTCGCCGTAGAGGGTGATGTCCTCGCCCTTCAACGCCTGGACGATCAGGTTCGAGACCACGCGCCCGTCGTTGGGGTGCATCCGCGGCCCGTAGGTGTTGAAGATGCGCACCACCTTGATCGGCACCTTGTGCTGGCGGTGATAGTCGAAGAACAGCGTCTCGGCGCAGCGCTTGCCCTCGTCGTAGCAGGAGCGGAAGCCGATCGGGTTGACCCGGCCCCAATATTCCTCCGCCTGGGGGTGCACTTCCGGGTCGCCGTAGACCTCCGAGGTCGAGGCCTGGAGCACGGTAGCCTTCACCCGCTTGGCGAGCCCCAGCACGTTGATCGCCCCGTGCACGGAGGTCTTCGTCGTCTGCACCGGATCGAACTGGTAATGCACCGGCGAGGCCGGGCAGGCGAGATTGTAGATCTCGTCCACCTCGACGTAGAGCGGGAAGGTCACGTCGTGGCGCATCAGCTCGAAGGAGGAGTGGTCGAGCAGGTGGGCGACGTTGCGGCGCGCGCCGGTGAAGAAGTTGTCGACGCACAGCACTTCGTGGCCCTGCGCGATCAGCCGCTCGCACAGGTGCGAGCCGAGAAAGCCCGCGCCCCCCGTGACGAGGATCTTCTTGGTGGTGCCGTAGCGCATGGTCGCCGCTTCCCGCGAGTCCTTGGTCTTCCCGGGCGCACCGGGCCCGGTCGCGGCGGAGGGCACGCCGTGGCCCGCCCCGGCCGCTTCCGATAGGCTCGCCCGCGGAAACAATCGTGAGGCTCAGACCAATGGCACGCCACGTCGCCGAGGTCGACTGGTCGTTGAGGGCAGGCGAGGACTTCGCCGCCGGCCGCTACGGCCGCGGCCACACCCTGCGCTTCGACGGCGGGATCGTGATGCCGGGCTCGGCCTCGCCCCACGTCGTCGGCAAGTGGGCCGACCCGGCCGCGGTCGATCCCGAGGAGATGCTGGTGGCGGCACTTTCCGCCTGCCACATGCTGAGTTTTCTCCACGTCGCCCGCCTCGCCGGGTTCGGCGTGAGCGCCTACCGCGACCGGGCGGAGGGCACGATGGCCGAGATCGCCCCCGGACGGCAGGCGGTGACGCGGGTGGTGCTCCACCCCGCCATCGACTGGACCGGCGCGGCGCCCGACGCGGACAGGCTCGCGGCCCTGCACGCGGAGGCGCACGCGGTCTGCTTCATCGCCAACTCGGTGCGCGCCGAGATCATCATCGCCTGAATGCTGGCGCGGCGGCGTCCGCCGGTGCATGTCCTTGGAGACGCATCACCGAGGACACGCCATGACCGACCTGACGCTCGCCGCCGCCCAGACCCTCGTGGCGACCGCGCTGAAGACCGCCCGCGCGCGCGACCTGAAGCCGCTCGCGGTCGTGGTCTACGACGCCCGCGGCGCCCTCAAGTGCCTGGCCGCCGAGGACGGCACGTCGCTGCGCCGCGCCGAGATCGCCCGCGGCAAGGCCAACGGCGCGCTGGCGCTCGGCCTCGGCTCGCGCGCCATCGCCAAGCGGGCGGAGGAGCAGCCGCATTTCGTCGCCGCGGTGAGCCATCTCGTCGGGCCCGACGCCCTGGTGCCGGTGGCCGGCGGCGTGCTGATCCGCGGGGCCGACGGCCGCCTGCTCGGCGCCGTCGGCATTTCCGGCGACACCTCGGACAACGACGAGATCTGCGCGCTCGCCGGCATCGAGGCGGCCGGGCTCGTCGGCGACACCGGCGCCTGACTTCTCAAATGCGGCCCGACCGCCGCCGCTGGCTGCAGGGAGGCACGGCGCTCGCCGCGGCGCTGGCTTTGCCGGCGCGGGCGGCGGGTGCCCCCGTCTACCGCCGCGGCAACGACGCCGACCCGGAGACGCTCGATCCGCACAAGACCTCGACGGTGGCCGAGGCGCATATCCTGCGCGATCTCTACGAGGGGCTGCTCACCTACGACAATTTCGGCACCATCGTCCCCGGTGTCGCGGAACGCTGGAGCGTCTCCGACGACCGCCTGACCTACCGCTTCGCGCTCCGCCCCGACGGGCGCTGGTCGAACGGCGATCCGGTGGTCGCGGACGACTTCGTGTTCTCGCTGCGCCGCATCCTCGATCCAAAAACGGGGGCGAAATACGCCGAGGTGCTGTTTCCGATCCGCGGCGCGGCCGCCGTCAACGCCGGCGAGGCGCCCCTCGAGACGCTCGGCGTCGCCGCCCCCGATCCGGGCACCGTCGAGATCGCGTTGGCCGAGCCGGTGCCCTACCTGCTCGAACTCCTCACCCACCAGACGGCGCTTCCGGTCCATCGCCCCTCGCTCGCCCGATGGGGCGACGGCTTCACCCGGCCGGGCCGGGCCGTCACCAACGGCCCCTACGCCCTGATCGACTGGGTGCCGAACGACCGCATCACCCTGCGCAAGAATCCGCATTTTCGCGATGCGGGCGCGATCCCGATTGCCCAAGTCGACTTCGTGCCGACTCCCGACCTCGCCGCGGCCGTACGCCGCTATGCGGCCGGCGAGATCGACTCGCTCGCCGACCTCCCCGCCGACCAGATCGCCTCGCTGAAGCAGCGGTTCGGCCCGCAGGTGCGGCTCGGGCCGGGGCTCGGCCTCATGGCGATCGGGGTGAACACGCGCAAGAAGCCGTTCGACGACCCGCGGGTGCGCCGCGCCCTGTCGCTCGCCATCGACCGGGAATTCCTGGCCGCCGCCGTCTGGGGCGAGACCATGGCCCCGGCCTATTCGTTCTGCCCGCCGGGCCTCGACAACGCGCTTCCCTCCCCGCTCCTGCCCGGCCGCGAGGACGGGCCGATCGACCGCGAGGAGCAGGCGCTGCAGCTCCTCTCCGAGGCCGGGTTCGGGCCGAAGAATCCGCTGAGCGTCGAGTACCGCTTCAACGTCACCGACAACAACCGCAACACCGCCATTGCGCTCGCCGACGTCTGGCGCGGCATCGGCGTGACGACGCGCTTCGTCGCCACCGACGCCAAGACCCACTTCGCCTACATGCGCGACGGCGGCGATTTCGACCTCGCCCGCATGTCCTGGATCGCCGACTATTCCGACCCGCAGAACTTCTTGTTTTTGCTCCGCACCGGAAACGACGGGTTCAATGCCGGGCGCTGGTCGAATGCCCGGTTCGACGGGCTTCTCACCGACGCCGCCCAGGAGCGCGATGTGGGCCGCCGCGCCCGGATGCTGTTCGACGCCGAAAAAATCGTGCTCGACGAGCTGCCCTGGATTCCTGTGCTGCACTACCGGTCGAAGGCGCTGATCGCGCCGCGCCTCCACGGCGTCCACGAGAACATCCGCAACGTCGCCCCCACCCGCTACCTCCGGCTCGACGCATGAGCATCACCGCACATTCCCCTCCCCCTTGCGGGGAGGGGTTAGGGGTGGGGGTGGTTCAGGATGGATCGCCGAGCCACATCCGGCACCACCCCCACCTCCTCCCTCCTCCCCGCAAGGGGGAGGAGAGGCGCTCTATTCTGTCCACCGCGTGGATGTGGGAGCGCGCCGCATGACCGCCCTCCTCCTGCGCCGGCTGGCGCAAAGCCTGCCGACCCTGTTCCTGGTCATCGCCGGCAGCTTCTTCCTGATCCGGCTGGCGCCGGGCGGCCCGTTCGATCTGGAGCGGCCGCTGCCGCCCGCCGCGATGGAGAACCTGCGCCGGCTCTACGGCCTCGACGAGCCGCTGCCGGTCCAGTTTTTCCGCTACCTCGCGGGCCTCGCGCGGGGCGATCTCGGCCCCTCCTTCACCTTCCGCGACCTCACCGTCGCCGACCTGTTCGCCCGTGGCCTGCCGGTCTCGGCGACGCTGGGCGCGCTGGCGCTCGTGCTGGCGCTGACCCTCGGCCTCGCGCTCGGCAGCCTAGCCGCCGTCCGCCGCGGCGGGCGCGCCGACCGCCTCGTCGGGCTCGTCGCCTCGCTGGGCCTCGCGGTGCCGAACTTCGTCATCGCGCCGCTCCTCCAGATCGGCTTCGGCCTCGGGCTCGCGTGGCTCCCCGTCGGCGGCTGGGGTGGGGGCTCTCCGCAGAACCTCGTCCTGCCGGTGATCACGCTGGCGCTCCCGCATGCCGCCGGCATCGCCCGGCTCACCCGCGCGTCGCTCGCCGAGGTGCTGGTGCAGCCGCATATCCGAACGCAGCGCGCCATGGGGTTTTCGAGGCTTCGCGTCGCCCGCCATGCCCTGCGCGGGGCGCTGCTGCCGGTCGTCGCGACGCTCGGGCCGCTCGCCGCCGGGCTGATGACCGGCTCGGTCGTGGTCGAGACCATTTTTGGCCTGCCCGGCATCGGCCGCTACTTCGTCGATGGCGCGCTCAACCGCGACTACACGCTGGTGATGGGCACGGTGGTGCTGGTGGCCGTGCTGGTGCTGGCCTTCAACCTGATCGCCGACCTCATCGCCGCCGCCCTCGATCCGCGGATGCGGGCGGCATGAGCGCCTCGCTCACGGCGCTGGCCCGCCGACGCCTCGCCCGCGACCGCGGCGCCGTGGCGGCGCTCGTCGCCCTCGTGGCGACCGCGCTGGCCTGTCTGATCGGCCCGTTCCTGACCGGCCACGCGCCGGAGCGGATCTATCCCGATTTCGTCCGCACCACTCCGAGCCTGTCCGCCCACCCGACGCCCGACGAGATCCGCCCGGCCCTCGACCGCCTCGCCCAGCGCATGCGCGTCACCCTCGAAGACGTGCGCCGGGAGGGCGGACAAGTCCGCCTGACGCTTAACGCCCAAAAGCCCATCGATCCGCGCAACCTCGTCCTCCTGCCGCGCTCCGACCTGTTCGGCCCCGCGACCGTTATCGAGCGCTCGCCCGACGGCCGGAGGCTCGTGGTCGAGGCGCCTTTGCGGCGGCTCCACTTCCTCCTCGGCACCGATATGCTCGGGCGCGACCTCCTCACCCGCTGCCTCGTGGCGGGCCGGGTCTCGCTCCTGATCGGCCTCGTCGCGACCCTGGTCGCCCTGTCGCTCGGCGTCACCTACGGCGCGGTCTCCGGCCTCGTCGGCGGCGGGCTCGACGCGCTGATGATGCGGGTCGTCGATATCCTCTACGCCCTGCCGTTCGTGTTCTTCGTCATCGTGCTGCTCGTGTTCTTCCGCGCCGGCCTGTGGCTGGTGCTGGTGGCGGTGGCCGCGGTCGAGTGGCTCGACATGGCCCGCATCGTCCGCACCCAGACGATGAGCCTGAAAAGCCGCGACTTTTTCCGCGCGGCCTATGCGCTGGGGTCGGATACCGGGGCGGTGCTGGTGCGCCACGCCGTGCCCAACACGCTGGGGCCGATCATCGCCGCTGCGACGCTCCTGGTGCCGCGGGTGATCCTGCTGGAGAGTTTTTTGTCCTTTCTCGGCCTCGGCGTGCAGGAGCCGGCCACCTCCTGGGGTGTGCTGATCGCGGAAGGGGCGCGGGCCCTGGAGGCCGCGCCCTGGATGCTCGCCGCGCCCGCAGGGTTTCTCGTCGTGACCCTGATGGCGCTGAACCGCCTGGGCGACGGGCTGTCGGACGCGCTCGACCCGCGGCTGTGACGTCCATTGCCAATCCACCGCCGTCATTCCGGGACCGCGCAGCAGGACCCGGAATCCACACGTGATGCGCGGCTCGTGGACGGTGACGAGCCCAGTCATGGATTCCGGGTTCGCTTCGCGCCCCGGAATGACGGCGAGAGACCTGAAACCCGACCGCGCGGCGACAATCCTTGACTTCCCCCCCTCCCCGTGAATGGTGCCGGCCTCATTCTCAAGAGCCCGCCATGCACCGTTACCGTACCCATACCTGCGGGGCGCTCCGCCCGTCCGACGTCGGCGGCAGCGTCCGCCTGTCCGGCTGGTGCCACCGCATCCGCGACCATGGCGGCGTGCTCTTCATCGACCTGCGCGACCATTACGGCCTGACGCAGTGCGTGATCGACACCGATTCCAAGGCCTTCAAGGCCGCCGAGACCGCCCGCTCCGAGTGGGTGATCCGCATCGACGGGCGCGTGCGCACGAGGCCCGGCGGCACCGAGAACGCCGAGCTGCCGACCGGCGCGATCGAAGTCTACATCGACGACCTCGAAGTGCTGGGCCCGGCCGGCGAGCTGCCGCTGCAGGTGTTCGGCGATCAGGAATACCCGGAGGAGACGCGGCTCAAGTACCGCTTCCTCGATCTGCGCCGGGAGAAGCTGCACGCCAACATCATGAAGCGCGGCGCGATCATCGATTCGCTCCGCCGCCGCATGCGCGAGGGCGGTTTTTTCGAATTTCAGACGCCGATCCTGACCGCCTCCTCGCCTGAGGGGGCGCGCGACTACCTCGTCCCGTCCCGCGTCCACCCCGGAAAATTCTACGCGCTGCCGCAGGCCCCGCAGCAGTTCAAGCAGCTCACGATGATCGCGGGCTTCGACCGCTACTTCCAGATCGCCCCCTGTTTTCGCGACGAGGACGCCCGCGCCGACCGTAGCCCGGGCGAGTTCTACCAGCTCGACATCGAGATGAGCTTCGTCACGCAGGAGGACGTGTTCCAGGCGGTGGAACCCGTGCTGCGCGGCGTGTTCGAGGAGTTCGCTGCGGCCAAGCGGGTGACGAAGGAATTCCCGCGCATCACCTACGCCGACGCGATGCTGAAATACGGCGTCGACAAGCCGGATCTGCGCAACCCGCTGATCATCGCCGACGTCACCGACGAGTTCGGCGAGGACGCGGTCGAGTTCAAGGCGTTCAAGGGCGTGATCAAGTCCGGCGGCGTCGTGCGCGCCATCCCCGCCACGGGGGCGGCCGGCCAGCCGCGCTCGTTCTTCGACAAGCTCAACGACTGGGCCCGCTCGGAAGGCGCGCCGGGGCTCGGCTACATCGTGTTCGAGGAAGAGGGCGGGGCGCTCACCGGCAAGGGGCCGATCGCCAAGTTCATCCCCGCCGACATCCAGGCCCGCATCGCGCAGAAGGCGGGCGCCAAGGCGGGCGATGCGGTGTTCTTCGCAGCCGGGACCGAGGCCAAGGCCGCCGGGCTCGCCGGCAAGGCGCGCATCCGCATCGGCGACGAGCTGGGTCTGTCCGATAAGGACCAGTTCGCGTTCTGCTGGGTCGTCGACTTCCCGATGTACGAGTGGAACGAGGACGAGAAGCGCATCGACTTCTCCCACAACCCGTTCTCGATGCCCAATTTCGAGCGCGAGGAGTTCCTGGCGCTGGGCGAGGAAGACTCCGAAAAAATCCTCGGGATCAAGGCGTTCCAGTACGACATCGTCTGCAACGGCATCGAGCTGTCGTCGGGCGCGATCCGGAACCACCGCCCCGACGTGATGGAGAAGGCGTTCAGTATCGCGGGCTACGGCCGTGAGGTGCTGGAGGAGAAGTTCGGCGGCATGCTGAACGCCCTGCGGCTGGGCGCCCCGCCGCACGGCGGCATCGCGCCGGGTGTGGACCGCATCGTCATGCTGCTCTGCGAGGAGCCGAACATCCGCGAGGTCGTGCTGTACCCGATGAACCAGCGCGCCGAGGACCTGATGATGGGCGCGCCGGCCGAGGTGACGCCCAAGCAGCTGCGCGAGCTGCACATCCGGCTGAATCTGCCCGAGAAGAAGGGGTGAGGCTTCCGCCGAACCCTCCCCCCTCCGCGGGGGAGGGTGCCTCGCGGAGCGAGGCGGGAGAGGGGCTGGCTCCGAACTCTCCGGAAGCGTCGCTCCCCTCTCCCGACCGCCTTCGGGGGCCACCCTCCCCCGCGGAGGGGGGAGGGCCAGGGGTCGCGACCCTCACCGCCGTCGTCGTCGCCCACGACAGCGCGGGCGCCCTGCCCGACTGCCTCGCCGCCCTCACCCGCGAGGGCGTGCGGACCCTCGTCGTCGACAATGCCAGCCGCGACGCCTCCGTCGCGGTGGCGCGGGCGCACGGCGCGCACGTCATCCGAAACGCCCGCAACGAGGGCTACGGCCGCGCCAACACCCTCGGCGTGCGCGCCGCCGAGGGCGCCAGCCACGTCCTGATCCTCAACCCCGACCTGATCCTCCAGCCCGGCGCGGCGGCGGCACTCATGGCGGCCGCGCGGGAATGGCCGGATGCCGGCCTGTTCGCCCCGCGCATCCACGAGCCGGACGGGCGCTTCTTCTACCAGCCGCGCTCGCTGCTCGCCCCCTACCTCGCCAACCCGAAGGGCGTGCGCGCCCTGCCGGAGGGCGACGCCTGCGCACCCTTCCTCTCGGGCGCCTGCCTGATGATCGAGCGGGCCTTCTTCCTCGATCTCGGCGGGTTCGACGAAAACATCTTCCTGTTCTACGAGGACGACGACCTCTGCCGCCGGGTAACGGACGCGGGGCGCGCGCTGGTCCATGTCCACGGCGCGGTGGCGCTCCACGGGCGCGGGCGCTCCTCCGCGCCGGAGCCCGGCCGGGTGTTCCGCACCCGCTGGCATCAGGCGTGGTCGCGCGCCTATGTGTCCCGAAAATACGGGCTGCCGAGCCCGAGCCTCGGCATGCTGATGACCAACGCCCCCAAGGCCCTGCTCTCCGCTCTCGTCCTCCGTCGCGCGGGCGTCGAGCGCTACGGCGGCTCGGCGATAGGCGCGTGGGCGGCGCTCCGCGGGGCCTCGGCGCTCGCCCGCGAAGGACTCGTGCCGTGAGGTTCCTCCTCTCCGGCCCGACCGTGGCGGAAGCGCTGGCGCGCCCGCACAACGGCTTTTCCGCCCTGCGGCTCGCGCTGGCCCTGATGGTGGTGCTGTCGCACGCCGCTAGCGTCGTGACCGGCCGGTTCGAGGACGAGCCGCTGGTGCACGCGACCGGCTTCTCGCTCGGCGAGCACGCGGTGAACGGCTTCTTCGCCGTCTCGGGCTTCCTCGTGACCATGAGCTACGACCGGCGCGGATGGCGCGACTACGTTCTCGCCCGCTCCTTGCGCATCCTGCCGGGGCTGATCGCCGCGACGCTCGTCGTCGGCCTCGGCCTCGGCGCGGCGATGACCCGGCTGCCGCTCGCCGAGTATTGTGCCAGCCCCGAAGTGTGGCGGTTCGTGCGCGGCACGCTGCTCTCGTTCAAGAGCAATGCCAGCCTGCCCGGCGTGTTCGAGGACAATCCCCTGCGCAGCCCGCTCGGCACGGTCTGGACGCTCAAATACGAGACGATCTGCTACGCCGCCGTCCTCGCCGTCGGACTTTTGGGATTGTTGCGTCGACGCTGGGCCGTGCCGGCGCTCGCCGCCGGGCTGGCGCTGACCCTGGCGTGGCTCGAATTCACCGCGCCGACCCTGTCGAAGGGCGTCGAGACGGCTTTACGCCTGCCGCTGATCTTCGCCTGCGGCGCCTGCCTCTATCTCGGGCGCGACCGCATCCGGCTCGGGGCCTGGCCGCTCGTCGGCCTCGTCCTCGCCGTCCTGCTCCAGCCGCACGCGCCCGCGCGCACGCTGCTGTTCGTCGCCGAGAGCTATACGGCGATCTGGCTCGCCTTCCTGCCCGTGCTCGCCCGCCCCGCCCTCGATCCGAAGGCGGACCTCTCCTACGGGGTCTATCTCTACGGCTGGCCGGTGCAGCAGAGCCTGCACGCGCTGTCGCCTTCGGCCGGGGCGCTGGCCCTCCTCGCCCCGGCGATCCTGCTCACGCTGATCGTCGCCGCCGCCTCCTGGTACGGCATCGAGAAGCCGGCGCTTCGGCTCAAGGCGCGGGCGATGGGGCGGCGCACCCTCGGCACCATCGAGCCCGCCGGGCCGTAAGGTTGCTTCGACGGTCCAATTCTGCCCTGCCTCGCCCTCGCTCAGGCGCGCGTCAAAACGCCGAGCGCGCGGCGGGGACATCCGGCCGCGCGCGGCGTTTCATGAGGCCATCCCATTCGTGAAAGCCCGAACGAACCGCGCATGAAGGTCGTCGTCGATCTCAACCGCTGCCAGGCCTACGCCCAGTGCATCTACGCGGCGCCGCGGCACTTCGTGCTGCACGGGCGCGAGGCCCTGGTCTACGACCCCTCCCCCGACGAGGCGGCGCGCGCCGAGATCGAGCGGGCGGTCCAGGCCTGCCCGGTGCGGGCCATCACCGCCTATCCGGACCCGGCCGGAGAGGCCAAGTGAGCGCGGGTCCCTCCGGGGCGCCGGAGCGGATCGTCGTCGTCGGCGCCTCGCTCGCCGGCCTCTCCGCCGCCCACGCCCTGCGCTCGCACGGCTTCACCGGCTCGCTGACGCTGGTCGGCGACGAGCCGCACGCGCCCTACGACCGGCCGCCGCTGTCGAAGCAGGTGCTGCGCGGGCTTTTTTCGCCCGACACCACCCTGCCCCGCCATCCCGACCTGAACGCCGAATTTCGCCTCGGCACGCCCGCCCGCGCGCTCGATCTCGGCGCCCATACCGTAAACCTCGGCGACGGCACGACGCTGCCCTACGACCGCCTGCTGATCGCCACCGGCACCCGCGCCCGGCCCTGGCCGAAGCCCGACGAGGCCATGCTCGCCGGCGTGTTCACCCTGCGCACCCGCGACGATTCCGAAAAGCTCGCGGGCCGGCTGAAGGCGGGGCCGAAGCGCGTCGTCCTCGTCGGCGGCGGCTTCATCGGCTTCGAGGTGGCCTCGACCTGCCGCGACCTCGACATCCCGGTCACCCTGCTGGTGCGCGACGGCCAGCCGCTCGAAGCCGCCCTCGGTCCCCGCCTCGGCGGCCTCGTCGGCGCGATCGCCCGCGAGCGCGGCGTCGATCTGCGGCTCGGCGCCGAGATCGAGCGGATGGAAGCGGAAGGCGGTCGCCTGACCGGCGTGACGCTCAAAGGGGGCGAGCGGATCGAGGCCGACATCGTCGTGGCGGCGATCGGCACGGTCCGCAACGTCGAATGGCTCGAAGGCTCCGGCCTCGCGGCCGACGAGGGCGGCGTTCTGTGCGACGGCTATTGCCGGGCCTTGCGCACCAACGGCGACATCGTCCCGGACGTGTTCGCGGCCGGCGACGTCGCCCGCTGGCCGAACCCGCATGGGGACGAGGCGCTGGTCGCCGTCGAGCACTGGGGCAATGCGCGGGCGCAAGCGAAGGCGGCGGCGCACAACATGCTGGCCGGCCCCGCCGCGGGCCTGACCCGCCACGACCACCTGCCGGATTTCTGGTCGCAGCAATTCGGGCTGACGATCAAGCTCGTCGGGCTGACGGACGGAGCCGACAGCCTCGCCGTCGTCCACGGCTCGCTGGAGGCGCGGCGCTTCGTGGCGCTCTATGGGCGTGAGGGCCGCACGGTCGCCGCGGTCTCGATCGACAGCGCCCGCTGGCTCCCCGCCTACGAGGCCGCGATCCGCGAGCGCGCGCCGTTCCCGCCGATCGAGGACGCCATCGACCAGCCGCGCCTGCGTATCGAGGAGCCGTGACGTGAGCTGCACCACGCTGTTCGAGCAGGTGCTCGACCCCGACAACCGGGCGAACCCCTACCCGCTCTTCGCGCAATTGCGGCGCCAGCCGGTCTGCCGCCAGGAGGACGGCACCTACGTCGTCAGCACGCATGCCGAGATCGCCCGCCTGATCTCCGATCCGCGCATCAGTTCCGAGGACCTGCCCGACCCGCAGAAGTTCCGCTGGACCGGGCATCCGATCACCGACCTCTTCGTGCGCCCGATCCGCGCCGAGATCAGGCGGCGCCACCAGCCCTTCATCTTCCGCGATCCGCCCGACCACGACCGCCTGCGCGGCCTCGTGATGCGCGCCTTCTCGCCCGAGCGGGTGCGGCGGATGCGCCAGGAGACGACCGACCTCACCAACGAACTCATCGAAAAATTCGAGGGCAAGGCCCGGATCGATCTCGTCGACGACTTCTCCTACCCGGTCCCCGTCACGGTGATCTGCAAGCTGCTCGGCGTGCCGCCGGAGGACGAGCCGCAATTCCAGGGCTGGGCGACGCAGCTCGCCACCGCGCTGGAGCCGAACCAGCGCGGCGACGAGGAGACGCGGGCCAAGAACGAGCAGTGCTTCACCGAGATCTCGGAGTTCCTGCGCGACCTGATCGCGAGGAAGCGCAAGGAGCCCCAGGACGACATCCTCACGGATCTCGCCAACGGCGACGACGACACCGAGCGGATGAACGACTTCGACCTGATCGCCACCGCGGTGCTGCTGCTGGTGGCCGGCCACGAGACGACGGTGAACCTGATCACCAACAGCGTGCTGACGCTGCTGCGCTTCCCCGAGCACTGGCAGCGGCTCGCGCGTGAGCCGGAGATCGCGCCGCGCCTGATCGAGGAGATGCTGCGCTACGAGCCGCCGGTCCAGTACCGCACGCGGCTCGCGGTCGCCGACATCCCGATCGCCGGCGTGACGATCCCGAAGGACGCGCCCGTCGTGCTGCTGCTGGCCTCGGGCAACCGCGATCCGGCCCGGTTCGCCGATCCCGACCGATTCGATCCGGACCGCTCCGACAACCGCCATCTCGGCTTCGGCGGCGGCCTGCATTACTGCGTCGGCGCGCCGCTCGCCCGGATCGAGGCCGAGGTCGCCCTCGTCTCCCTCGCGAAGCGGCTCGGGAACCCCCGGCTCGTCGAGGACCCGCCGCCCTACCGGCCCGGCGCCTCGCTCAGGGGGCCGCGTCACCTGTGCCTGTCGTTCGACGGGATCGCGCAGGCGTGAGGCCGGCCGATCGAGCCGGCTTCGCTCGTCTCATCCAGGAGTTGCTGCGGTTCGTCCGACCCTGCCCCCCATCCTGAGGCGGTGGCGCGGCCCGATCACAGGAAGGTGCAGGCGCCGGGAGAGGCCCCGCGCGGGGAGGCGACGGAGCGCAAACGAAACCGTCGCCCCGGATCGGTAATCCGGGACGACGCTTCGGGCGATGCGGGAAACGGCGCGCCTGCGGGCGCGCCGGACGGCGTCAGTCCTTGCGCACCAGCGGGGCCGGGGCGACGGAGGCCGGGCTGTCCCAGGCATAGCGGAAGCCCACCGAGACGAGGTCGGCGCTGCCGTCGGCGACGGCCGCGAACGGGATGTTGCCGACGTTGTAGTTCTGGCCCGGGCCGGCCACGATCCGGTTCTTCTGGATGAAGACGTGGGCGTAGCTGGCGTTGAGGGTCAGCTTGTCGCTCCAACGGTAGCTGCCGCCGACCGAGACGATGTAGCGGTCGCTGTCGGGCAGGCGCACCGAGCGGTTGGAATTGTCGATCGGCCCGTCGTCGTAGCCGAAGCCGCCGCGCACCGTCAGGTTCGGCGACCAGTCGTATTCCAGGCCGACCGAGTAGAAGTAGGAATCCTTGAACTTGAGCGGCAGCTCGGTGACCGGCACGCCGAGCAGCTTCGAGACGATGGCGATGTCGCCGACCCTCGACCAATTGTCCCACTCGAAGCCGAGATTGATCCGGGTGACCGGGTTGATCGCCTGGGTCAGGCCGACGCTGAGCTTCTCCGGCGTGTTGAGGTTGGCCTTGACCGCGCCGACCGCGAAGGCGATCGCCGGGTTGGGAACGGCGAACGAGCCGTCGATGTCGTGATGGACCGAGGAGCGGTAGCCGACGCCGAGCACCGTGCCGTCCCAGGGGGTGATCGTCGCGCCCGCGGTCCAGCCCGCGCTCCACGACTCGCCCTTGAGGAAGGCCGGCGGGTAGAAGGCCGGGGAGAGGCCGGCGACCGGCACCGCCTGGCGCAGGGTGAGGCGGAAATACTCGATGTTGGCGCCGACGCCGACCGAGAGCCAGTCGTTCACCCGGTAGCCGATGACCGGATTGAACGCGAGGGAGAAGATGCGCGAGGAGCGGCCGTAGATCGAGCCGGCCCAGTCGGGGCGCGGCTTGGTGACGAGGCCGTAGGGCGCGCCGGTCTGGATGCCGACGTAGAGGCGGTCGGTGAGCTGGTAGGAGGTCGCGCCGGACGGCAGCACGGCGCCCTGGCCGATCTCGCCGGAATCCCCGAAGGGCGCGAGGAACGGAGCCGTGCCGACGGTCGGCCGGATCTCGCCCGACAGGTTGACGAAGGTCAGGCTCTGCTCGGAGACGAAGCCCGGCCGCATCGTCACGGTCGCCGGGTTCCAGAAGATCGACGAGACGCCCGCCGCGCCCGAGGCCGACCCGGCGAAGGAGAGCCCCAGGCCCTGCGCGCTCTGCTCGCGCAGGCCGAAGGCGCCGGCCTGCGCCCCCGTCGCCGCGCCCATCGACGCCGCCGCGACCGCCCCCGCGAAGGCGAGGGCACGGATCGTCTCCCCAGTCATGTCGTTCTCCCGAGCGTTTCTTGATCGTTGTCGAGGACGACAATCGAAGCGGTTCACGCACCGCGCGTCGAGGGTTCGAGGGGATGACTTAATCAAGAATTACCGACCGCGCGATTTTTGCCACGGTCGCGCCGGGCTCCGTCTTCCGTGGCCGCGGCGCCACGTCGGACCCGTCCGGAAACCGGGACGAGCGGTGCCGGGGTTTCGCCTCCATCTTGAGCGGCCGCGCTTGCACCCCGTCCCCGCGGCGGCCATGCTCGCCGCAAAAGCCCCGGAGAGTTCAGGGAGATCCGGCGATGAAGCTGATCCGGCACGGCGAGAACGGCGAGGAGCGGCCGGGTCTGGTCGATCGCGACGGCGGCCTGCGCGACCTCTCGGGCGTGTTGCGCGACATCGCCGGCCCCGGCCTCTCGCGCGAATCCCTCGACCGGCTCGCCCGCATCGATCCGCAGAGCCTGCCGCTCCTGCCCGCGGGCACCCGTCTCGGCCCCTGCGTCGGCGGCACCCGCAACTTCGTGGCGATCGGCCTCAACTATGCCGACCACGCCGCCGAGACCGGCGCGGCGATTCCCGCCGAGCCGATCGTGTTCAACAAGGCGCCCTCCTGCATCGTCGGCCCCAACGACACGGTGATCCTGCCCAAGGGCTCGGCCAAGACCGACTGGGAGGTGGAGCTCGCCGTGGTGATCGGCGCCCGCGCTTCTTATGTCCACGCCAACGAGGCCCTGCGCTACGTGGCGGGCGTGTGCATCTGCAACGACCTGTCCGAGCGCGAATTCCAGATGGAGCGCGGCGGCACGTGGACGAAGGGCAAGGGCTGCCCGACCTTCGGCCCGCTCGGCCCCTGGCTGGTGACGCTCGACGAGATTCCCGACCTGAAGACCCTCGCGATGAGCCTCGACCTCAACGGGCGGCGGATGCAGACCGGCTCGACCGCCACCATGATCTTCGACGTGGCGCAGATCGTCGCCTACGTCTCGCACTTCATGATGCTGGAGCCCGGCGACGTCATCACCACCGGCACGCCGCCGGGCGTGGGGCTCGGCATGAAGCCGCAGCGCTTCCTCCGCAGCGACGACGAGATGGTGCTGCGCATCGACGGCCTCGGCGAACAGCGCCAACGGGTCGTGGCGTTCGACGACTGGACCGCGAAGGTCGCCGCGGGCGAGCCGACGAATTGATTTCTTAGGACATCAGCGCGGCATCCACCGCCGCCGGGTTCGTCGCGATCACCCGCAGCAGCACGGCGGCGGCCGGATCGGGCCGGGTGCGGCCCTGCTCCCAGCTCTGGACGGTGTCGGGGTCGAGCGCGAAGCGGATCGCGAATTCCTGGAGCGTCAGGTCGAGCCCCTGGCGGATGGCGCGAACATCGATATCCGCGTCCATGATCTGCGCATGAATGCCGAGAGCGGCGAATTCGGCCTGCACATCGCGCTCGTCCGGGATCGTGAGAGCGAGAGTGACGGCGTGGCCGGCCGCGATCCGGTCCATCGCGGCGTGCGCTTCGCGCAGGGACGTGCCAAGCGCCTTGATGGTCTGGATCGCCGTGACGGGCTGCGGGATCGGCCCCGCCATCGACAGCCGCAGCCTAGCGGGGGAACCGGATAAGGCGGGGGGCTCGGCCGGGGTTTCGTCCCGTCGTGCGAGCGCTTCCTTGAAGGACAAGCGAGTCGGCACCGGTCACCTCCAGGATTTTCGAACCGATCGCATTCAGGCCGCTGCGCCGGAGTGCGCCCGGCGCAAGTCCCTCTACATGCGCGTCTTCGATCGTCAGAACGCCGCCCGACAGCCGCACCGCGCCGGCGAGTCGCACGATGCCGGACGGCGTCCCGATCACGACGATCATCTCGGAGCCTTCCGCCTCGTCGATCTCGATCGTGATCCGATCCGCCGTCCACATCTAGGCAAATCACCGTCCAGCGACAACGCGCGGCCCCGCAGGGTTGCCAGTCAAGCATCGTACAACCGCCCGCTCCACGGCAAGGCTTGATTTTTCCCCCGCCTTCGCCCTCAAAGGTGTCCATGAGCGACACCGTTGTCCCCCTCACCTCCTCCGCCGCCCCGGCCGCCATCCGGCACGACTGGACGCTGTCCGAGATCCAGGCGATCCACGACCTGCCGCTGCTCGACCTCGTGCATCGGGCCGGCCTCGTGCATCGGGCGCACAACGACCCGGCCGACATCCAGCGGGCCGCGCTGCTCTCGATCAAGACCGGCGGCTGCCCCGAGGATTGCGCCTATTGTCCGCAATCGGCCCATCACAAGGGCGCCAACCTGCCGCGCGAGCGGCTGATGCCGGTGGAGGCCGTGCTGAAGGAGGCCGCTGCGGCGAAAGCCAACGGGGCGCACCGTTTCTGCATGGGCGCGGCGTGGCGCAAGCCGAAGGACGGGCCGGACTTCGACGCGGTGCTGGAGATGGTGCGCGGCGTGCGCGGTCTCGGGATGGAAGCCTGCGTGACCCTCGGCATGCTGACGCATAGCCAAGCGCAGCGCCTCGCGGAGGCCGGGCTCACCTCCTACAACCACAACCTCGACACCGGCCCCGAATTCTACGGCGACATCATCTCGACGCGCACCTACGAGGACCGGCTCCAGACCCTGGAGCACGTGCGCGAGGCCGGCATCGGCGTCTGCTGCGGCGGCATCGTCGGCATGGGCGAGCGGGTGCGCGACCGGGCCGAGATGCTGCTGGTGCTGGCCAACCACGCGCCGCATCCGGAGAGCGTGCCGATCAACGCGCTGGTGGCCGTCGAGGGCACACCGCTGGAGGACCGCCCGCCGATCGATCCGCTCGAATTGGTCCGGATGTGCGCCACCGCCCGCATCGTCATGCCCAAGGCCCGCGTGCGCCTCAGCGCCGGCCGCAAGAGCCTGACCCGCGAGGCGCAGATCCTCTGCTTCCTGGCCGGCGCCAACTCGATCTTCTACGGCGAGCGCCTGCTCACCACCGCCAACAACGAGGCGGACGAGGACGCCGCGCTCCTGCGCGACATCGGCGTGCCGGTGCCGGAGGTGACGCTGGCGGCGGCGGAGTAAAACGCGGCCTTTCCCACCCACGCCCTCATCCTGAGGTGCGGAGCGAAGCGGAGCCTCGAAGGAGGCCTCCAACTCGCGTGCGATCCCTGGAGCCCTCCTTCGAGGCCGCTTCGCGGCACCTCAGGAGGAGGGTGTGGGGTGGAGGCCGGTCGCTTTACGCCGCCTTCGCCTGCGCCGCCCGGTCCGGGATGACGAGGCGGAAGCAGGCGCCGCTCGCGGTCTCGTCGAGGCCCAAAGTGCCGCCGTTGAGGCGCACCAGCTCCGAGGCGATGGCGAGGCCGAGCCCCGTGCCGCCGGGGCGGGTCGAGCCCTGGAAGGCGGAAAACAGGTTGGCCCGCGCGCGGGGCGGCACGCCGGGGCCATTGTCCGAGACAAGGATCGTGACGCGGCCCGAGCCGCGGGCGCCGTCGCGAAAGCCCTCGATCTCGACATGGGCGCCCTGGGTGCGCGAAGCCGCGTGGGCCTGGACCGCGTTGCGCACGAGGTTGGTCAGCGCCCGCAGGAGCTGCTCGGGATCGGCGTCGATCTCGAGGTCGTCGGGGGCGCGCACGCTCACCTGCACGCCCGCGGCCGGCATGAGGCCGCCGAGGTCGGGCAACTCGTCGAGGAGCGGGGCCAAAGCCACCATGCGGCGCTGCGGGCTGGGCTCGGTCGCCCGGCCGTAGGCGAGCGTCGCTTCGCAGAAGCGGATCGCCCGGTCGAGGGTGGCGACGAGGCGCGGGGCGACGCGCTGCACCAGCGGATCGGAGGAGGTCTCGAACCGGTCGCCCAGCAACTGGGCGGTGGTGAGCAAGTTGCGCAGCTCGTGGTTGATCTTGCTCACCGAGAGGCCGAGTTCGGCCAGCCGCCGCTTCTGGCGCAGCTCGCCGCCGAGCGCCACTTCCATCCGGGCGAGCGCGGCCTCGGCCTGACCGATCTCGTCGGTGCGGCGCGGGCCGGACGCCGGGCGGTCGGGTCGCTCGGGATCGTCGGCGAAGGCGGCGATGTTGCGGGCGAGCCGCAGGACCGGCCGCACGATGGTCCGCTGCAGCACGAAGAACACGAGGCCGGCGGCGATGGCGGCGATGACGGCGCAGGCGGCCAGCAGGCGCAGCGCGAAGGCGACGAGCCGGTCGCGCAGGGGCGCCTCGTCCACGAGGACCTCGACGGCCCCGAGGCCGCCCCGCCCGTTGCCGACCGCCCGGATCGGCTTGTCGGCGGGAAACAGCAGGGTGCGGAAGGCGCCGCGGACGGCACCGGTCCAATCCTGCTCGCGCAGGTCCACGGTCTCGGCGACCGCCTCGGGCACCGGCTCGACGGCGAGCAGCCGCCATGCCTCGCCGTCGCGCACCGCGATGGCCCGCGCGCCCAACTCGGCCAGCAGGCGCCGGGCGAGGTCGCCGGAGACGTTGCCCTCGGGAGCGGCCCGCAGCACCAGGGCGGCGACCTGGGCCGCCGCCACGCGGTCGGACAGGCGCGAGAGCCGGTAGCTCGCGAGCAGAGGCACGAAGACCAGGATCTCGGCCAGCACCACGAAGGCGACGGTGAGCAGGAACAACCGGCCCGACAGGCCGAGGCGCGAGCGGGAGGCCGAGCGGAAGCGGGATGCTCCCCCCATCGTCGTCCCGGCCGAAATCTCACATTGCACGTTCAGGGGCACGGGAAGGGCGGCCAAAGCCGCCGGTTCGTGCCGGTCCGTCCGCTCCGGGGTGCCAGCCCGGCGCGAGAACGGAAAGCGGGGCCGTCTCAAGCGTCACCCGTCGTTGTGGCTGTCGATCTGAGCGGCGCATCCCTCGCCCCGGCCTGACCTCTGGCCGAGGCGCCCGGGACGAGGGGCGTGCGCCACTCGCTTGTGCGCAAGTCTTATGCGCGGAGCGTCCGTCGCTCAAGACGTCTGCGTAGATAAACCGACAGGAGCGCGAAGGCCGCGAGTCCGGCGAGGGCGGCGATCAGGGTCGGGCTCACCAGGGAGCGCAGGTCGAGGCCGACGGCGCAATCCGTGCCGCCCGCGGCGAGGCAGGCGGCGCGGGTCGCCTCGCGGGCGGCGAGCAGCTCGTCGAGGCCGGCGCCGAGGCCGGCGAAGACGAAGGCGCCCGGCATCAGGCCGAGCAGGGTGGCGAGGAAGAAGCTGCGGAACGACACCCCGAAGGCCGCGGGCGTGAGGTTGGTCATCCAGAACGGGAAGATCGGCAGCAGCCGCAGGGTCAGGACGTAGCCGAAGCCGTCGCGGCGGAAGCCTTCGGCGAAGCGCCCGAGGCGGGGGCCGGCCCGGCGGCGGATCAGGTCGCCCGCGGCGAGCCGCCCGATCGAGAACACGATCATCGCCCCCGTGGTCGCCGAACCGACCGAGATCAGGGCGCCGGTGAGCGTGCCGAACAGGAGGCCGGAGAGGGAAGTGAGCGCGACGGTGACGGCAGGGATCGAGACGACCACGCCGCCGACGAAGACGAGGGCCATGAGCGCGATGGCCCGCGCCCGGTCCTCGGCGACGGCGGCCTGGAGCGCGGCGCGGGCCTCGGAGATGCGGTCGAGATCGAGCAGGCGCGCGCCGCCGGCGGCGGCGATCCCGAGGGACAGGGCCAGCAGCACCACGAGCGGCAGCCAGCGCAGCCAGACCCGCCGCCGGGGACCACCCTCCATCATCGCCCGATCCTGGGTTTCGAAAGGGCAAGCCCTTTCGCGGGTCCAGGGCGGAGCCCTGGTTGGGAGGGAGACCGGGGCTCCGCCCCGGTGCCCCGCCAAAGGGATGATCCCTTTGGGATCCCGGAATTGCCCATCAGCCGGGCTTGCGCATCCGGAGGATCTTGAAGAAGCCGCCGGGGAAGGTCGGGGCGAGGCCCATCACCTCGACGCCGTTGCGGCGGGCCCAGGCTTCGATGCGGGTCGCCTTGAAGTCGGAGGACCAGCCGATCTTGGTGCAGAGCGGGGCGACGATCTCCTCGACGCGGGCGACCGGGCCGTTGGACTGGCCGAAATGATTGGCGAGCACGATGCCGCCGCCGGGGCGCACCACCCGCAGGAACTCGGTCAGCGCCGCTTCCGGGTCGGGCACCAGGGTGATCAGGAACTGCGCCACCACCGCGTCGAAGCTGGCGTCCCGGTAGCCGAGGCGGCACACGTCCATGACCTGCAGGCCCTTGACGTGGGTGAGGCCGCGGCGGGCGACCTTGCGGCTCGCGCGCTTCAGCATGTCCTGCGAGAGATCGACGCCGCAGACGAAGCTGTCGCGCGGGTAGTAGCCGAGCGACAGGCCGGTGCCGACGCCGGCCTCCAGCACCCGCGGCCCGTGGGCGACGGCGGCCTGGACGGCGGCGCGGGCGGCGGGCTCGGTCAGCTTGTCGTAGACGACGTCGTAGACCGGCGCCCAGCGGGCATAGGCCTTGCGCATCAGGTCGGTGGTCGGCCCGGCCTCGGGCGCCCGCTGGTTCAGCATTGCGTGCGTGACCCTTTTCTCAGATCGTCCCGTCGCGCCGCGAACCGGGCTGAGGCCGGGACGGGGCGAGGGATAAAGCTATCGGAAAACCGGATTGCGACGGGCTTTGCGCGAGGCGTCCCATCAAGCCGCCTCGGCCGCTCCGGCCTGCAACGCGCCGATGCGGCGGATGGTGCCGCCGCCGAGCACGCGGGCGCGGGGGCCGTCGTCGGCGTAGATCACGCAGGCCTGCCCCGGCGAGACGCCGTCCTCGGGGGCGGCGAGTTCGACTTCGGCGCAAGACTCCGCGGCGTTCCACGACAGGCGCGCGGGCCGCGGCTCGCGGGTGGAGCGCACGCGCACGGCCACCGGCAGGTCGGCCAGCGTCTCGGGCGCGCCCTCGCCGAGCCAGTTGAGGCCGGTCAGCCGGATGCGGCGGGTGGCGAGCGCGGCGCGGGGGCCGACGACGACGCGGGCGGTCTCGGGCTCCAGCCGCACGACGTAGAGCGGTTCGCCGACCGAGAGCTTCAGGCCGCGGCGCTGGCCGACGGTGTAGTGGACGATGCCCTGGTGCTCGCCGAGCTGGCGGCCTTCCAGATCGACGATGGCGCCGGGGCGGGCCGCCTCGGGCCGCAGCTTGGCGATGACGTCGGCATAGCCGCCCTGGGGCACGAAGCAGATGTCCTGGCTGTCGGCCTTGTCGGCGACCGTCAGCCCCAGGTCGCGGGCGAGCGCCCGGGTCTCGTCCTTGGGGCGCTCGCCGAGCGGAAAGCGCAGGAAGGCGAGCTGCTCGGGCGTGGTCGCGTAGAGGAAGTAGCTCTGGTCGCGGGCCGGATCGAGGGCGCGGTAGAGCGCGCGCCCTCCCCCCGCGGCCGGCCGGCTCGCGACGTAGTGGCCGGTGGCCAAAGCCTCGGCGCCGAGATCGCGGGCCATGCCGAGCAGGTCGCGGAACTTGACCGAGCGGTTGCACTCGACGCAGGGGATCGGCGTCTCGCCCGACAGATAGCTCTCGGCGAAGCGGTCGATCACCGACTCGCGGAAGCGGTCCTCGTAGTCGAGGACGTAGTGGGGGATGCCCAGCGTCTCGGCGACGTTGCGGGCATCGTGGATGTCGCGCCCCGCGCAGCAGGCGCCCTTGCGGTGGGTCGCCGCGCCGTGATCGTAGAGCTGGAGCGTGACGCCGACGACGTCGTAGCCCTCGCGCTTCAGCAGCCCGGCCACCACCGAGGAATCCACGCCGCCCGACATGGCGACGACGACGCGCGTCTCGTGCGGGGGCTTCGGGAGATCGAGCGAGTTCATGGCCGTGATGGGCCCGTGCGGACCGTCGCGAGGGCGCGAGCGGCACAGGGCGCGCGCGTGGCCTCGTCTATAGCGATCCCGATCCCGGTTTTCCAGGGACGGACCGAGGGGCTGGGCCGGCAAAACCTGCCGGGCGGGCGGCATTTTTCGCTTGCCTGCCGCGGGGCGGGTCGACGGCAGCGGAAAATTCGTTCGATCCGTGAACGGCTTGCCCGATCGGCGGACTGGCGCGCGGCTTGCGCCGGGGCTGCCGGAACGAGGTCGAGGCATGACGGTCGCACGCACGGACAGGACGGAGATGTCGGCATGGTCGTCGGCGCGGCAGGCCGTGCCGACGCGCGCCGCCACCGTCGAGCGCTTCAGCCTCGATCAGGATCGCCGCGACGCGGCGCAGGCAGAGGCTCGGACCGCCGCCGCGCGGCAGGATCGCGCCCGCGTTGCCGAGGCGCGCCAATCGGATGCTCGCCAAGCCGAGGTCGGGCGCGAGGCGCGGCCGGCGGACGATGCGAGCCGGGCGGCGGCCGCTGGGGCGGCCAAGCGCGCGCCGCCGGCCGAGGCACCGGCCGCCGAGGCGGCTGCGCCGCGCCCGGAAACGGCCGAGGGCGCGGACAAGGGCGGCCCGAAGAGCGCGCCGAAGGAAGCCGCGCCGCGCCCGGCGAACGGTGCGAAGGCGCAGGGCGGCGACACGAAGGACGCCGAGCGGGCCGGTGCGGCGGGCGAGGCGGCCCCTGCGCCGGAAGGCGCGGCGGGTGCGGTCGCCGCTGCGACGGGCGAAGGCTCCGCCGAAGAGCGCGCGGCGCGGGAGGATGAGGCTGCGGCAACCGATCCGACGCCCGAAGGCGTCGCCGGCCCCGCGCCGATGCCGGTTCCCGCCCCTGCGGCGGCACCGGTCGCGTCGGCCTCCGGGACGGCATGGGAGGGGCAGCCCGGCCATGCGGTGTCGGCGGAGCCGGTCGTCGCGCCGGGAAGCCAAGCCTTCGCGGCCGTGCCCGTCGGAGAGGCTGCGGCCGGGGCCGAGCCGGCCGGTACGGCCGAAGCCGGAACGACCGGGGACGATGTTGCCAAGAGTGAGGTGGCCAAGAGTGAGGTGGCCAAGGTTGAGGTGGCCGCGGGCGATGGGGCCAACGGCGACGCGCTCGGCGGCGCTAAGGCCTTCGAGGCCGCGCTGGCCGCGGCCGCGAGCGGAAGCGATGCCGGCGCCGCGCCTGCTCTCTCCTCCCCCTTACAAAACACCGCCGCGCCGGGCGGCCCCGCCGCTGCGGCCGCAGCGGAAGCCGCGCCTGCCGCGGGGAACACCCCTGCCCTGCCCGCCCCGATCCCGCTGGGCGCCGTGCCGATGACGATCGGCCTGCGCACGCTCGCCGGGGCCGCCCGCTTCGCGATCCGGCTCGATCCGGTCGAACTCGGCGCGATCGAGGTGTCGCTCGACCTCGACCGGGAGGCCGGGCGGGCGCGGGCCCATCTCACCGTCGAGCGGCCCGAGACCCTGGCGCTGCTCCAGCGCGACGCGGGCGCCCTGCAGCAGGCGCTGGCGCAGGCCGGCTTCGAGGCCACGGACGGCATCGGCCTGTCGCTGCGCGGCGAGACGGGCGGCCAGGACGGCCAGAATTCCGGGCGCACCCCCGAGCAGGCCAGCGCCCCCGGCGCGCGCACCGGCGCCGCGACCGGCCGCGAGGCGGAAGCCCTCGCCCTCGATCCCTCCGCCCTCCGCCGCCTGCGCGCGACGGGCGGCCTCGACATCCGCATCTAGGATATAAAGACCATGGCCGCGGGCATCGGCAGCAGCACCAGCATCACGAACGCGACGGCCACCACGACGGTCGACACCAAGGCGATCGCGGGCAACTTCACCCAGTTCCTCACGCTGCTGACCACGCAGCTCCGGAACCAGAACCCCCTCGACCCGATGGACACCAACCAGTTCACCCAGCAGCTGGTGCAGTTCGCGGGCGTCGAGCAGCAGCTCAAGACCAACGACCAGCTCGGCACGATCATGGCCAATTCGAAGGCCTCGGCCGCGGCCTCGACCTCGAGCCTGATCGGCCGCTCGGTCGTGGCCGAGGGCGCCACCACCGACCTGACCGGCGGCAAGGCAAGCTGGAGCCTCAACCCGGCCCGCGCCGCGGCCCGCGCGATCGTCACGATCAAGGGTGCGGACGGGAGCGTCGTCGCCACCAAGACGACGACGCTCAAGGCCGGCAGCCAAACCTTCGACTGGAACGGCGCCGCCGCCTCCGGCCTCACCGTCAAGGACGGGCAGTACACGATCACGGTCGACGCCATCGACGCCACCGGCGCCAAGGTCGCGGTCGACACCAAGGTGAGCGGCAAGGTCGACGGGGTGGACCTCAGCGGCACGGAGCCGGTGCTGACCATCGGTTCGGCGCGCGTTCCGGCGTCGGCGGTCAAATCGCTCGTGGCATCAGCGACTTGATGCGGTGCAGCAAGCGTTTTCCACACCTGCCCCAAAACGACGAATCACATTCGATCGACCCACTTCAAGAACTTTTAAGCGGGCGCAAGTAGCTTGGCTCTCGACAGGTCAGTCGAGTGTAGAGCGTATCATGACCGAGACCCCCCGGCCCCGCGTGAAGTATGTGATCGGGCCCGACGGCAGCCCCCTGACGATCGCCGATCTCCCCCCCGTTTCCACCCGCCGTTGGGTCATCCGCCGCAAGGCCGAAGTCGTCGCCGCGGTGCGCGGTGGTCTCCTCAGCCTGGAGGAGGCCTGCCAGCGCTACACCCTCACCACCGAGGAATTCCTCAGCTGGCAGTACTCCATCGATCAGCACGGACTCGCGGGCCTGCGCACCACGCGCATCCAGCACTACCGGCACTGATCCTTCTTCAAACGGATCAGTCTGGTGCGAGGCTTGTCTCGCCCAGCTCATCGGGAAGCCGCCTCGCGGAGACGCAAGGCGGCTTTCGCGTTTCTGAACGGTCCCGCCGCCCCGCATTAACCCCCCGCTAACCACCGCCTGGGCAATTCTTGCCGGGTGGGCGCCGGACATGCGCCCGCGCCTCTCGCCGTGGGCCGCGACCGACCGTGAAGCCGATCCTCGAACTGGTGACGAAGCTGGGCCCCGCGCGCATCGCCGCGATGGCGGCCGTGACGCTGACGCTCGTCGGCTTCTTCGCCTTCGTGATCCTGCGGGTCTCGCGCCCCGACATGGGCGTGCTGTTCTCCGACCTGTCGATGCAGGATTCCTCCGCCGTCGTCCGGGAACTCGATGCGCGGGGCATCGCCTACGAGACCAAGGGCGATTCCGGCCAGACCGTGATGGCGCCCCGCGCCGATCTGGCCAAGCTGCGCATGGATCTCGCCGGCAAGGGCCTGCCGAGCCAGGGCGGCGTCGGCTACGAGATCTTCGACAAGGGCGACGCCTTCTCCTCCACCAGCTTCGTCCAGAACGTGAACCACCTGCGGGCGATGGAGGGCGAGCTCGCCCGCTCGATCCGCGCCATCGGCCGGGTCCAGGCGGCCCGCGTCCACCTCGTCATCCCGGAGCGGCGCCTGTTCGAGCGCGACCGCGAGGCCCCGTCCGCCGCCATCGTGGTCAAGCTGATGGGCGACCTCGATCCGGGCCAGGTGCGCGCCATCCGCCATCTCGCGGCCTCGGCGGTCGAGGGCCTGAAGCCCGAGCGGGTCTCGATCGTCGACGAGCGCGGAAGGCTGCTCGCCGACGGGGCGCGGGGCGCCGAGGCCGAGGGCGCGGGCCTGATGGAGGAGCGCCAGGGCGGCATCGAGCGGCGCCTGCGCGCGCAGATCGAGGAGATCGTCGCCGGCATCGTCGGCCAGGGCCGCGCGCGGGTGCAGGTCGCCGCCGAGATGGACCTCAACCGGGTCGAGAGCCGCTCGGAGAGCTTCGATCCCGAGAGCCGCGTCGTGCGCTCGACCCAGACCCGCTCCGAGAACTCGCAGAGTGGAGGCGGCGAGGGGCAGGTCACCGTCGGCAACGAATTGCCCGGCGCCGGCCAGGGGCAGGGCCAGCAGGCCCAGAAGGACCAGAGCCAGAAGAACGAGGAGACCACGAACTACGAGATCTCCCGCGTCACCCGGGTCGAGACCCTGGAGGGCGGGCGCCTCAAGCGCCTCTCGGTCGCCGTGGTGGTCGACGGGCTCTACGTGCCCGGCGCCGACGGCAAGGCGACCTACCAGCCGCGCCCCCCGGCCGAGATCGAGCGGATCGCCGCGCTGGTGCGCACCGCGGTCGGCTTCGACAAGGCGCGGGGCGATCAGGTCGAGGTGGTCAACCTGCGCTTCGCCGAGGTGCCGGCAGTGGGCGACCTCGCCGAGCCGAGCCTGCTCCAGTCGCTCATGAGCCCGAGCAAGGAGGAGGTGATGCGCATGGTCGAGCTCGCCGTGCTGAGCCTCCTCACCCTGATCGTGCTGATGGCGGTGGTGCGCCCGCTCCTCCGGCGCGTGCTCGAATCCGAGACGCCGATGGCCGCGATCATGGGGCCGGCCGGCGCGCTGGCGCTGGCCGGCGGGGGCGAGGCCGCCGCGGGCGAGGGCGGGTCCGAGCCGGCGCGCACGAGCAGCACCAACCGCTTCCTGGAATCGGCCAAGATCAACGGCCAGATCCAGGCCGAGACGGTGGAGCGCGTGGTCGACATGGTGCGGGCGAGCCCGACCGAGACCGTCGAGGTGCTGCGCAACTGGATCCACGACACCTGAGACGCCTGAGGAGGGAGCAGCACCATGTCGGCAGGCGTCAATCCGTCCGCGGGCGTCAACTTCACCGCCGCGATGGAGAGCATCGACTCGTCGGCCGCCTTCGCGCAGATGCCGGGGCCGCAGCGCGCCGCCGCCCTGCTGCTGCTGCTCGGCGAGGAGGAGGGCGCGCCGATCTGGCAGCGCCTGGAGGAGGAGGAGATCAAGATCGTCTCCCACGCGATGGTGCAGCTCGGCTCGCTGGAGGCCGGCACCGTCGAGAAGCTGATCGTCGACTTCGTCTCGCGCCTCTCCTCGGGCGGCGGCATGACCTCGAACTTCGAGCGCACCGAGGCACTGCTGCTCAAGATCTTCCCGCCCGAGCAGGTCTCCTCGATCATGGCGGAGATCAAGGGCGCGTCGGGCAAGCGCGTCTGGGGCTCGATCGTCCAGATCGACCCCGAGATCCTCGCGAACTTCCTGCGCAACGAGTACCCGCAGACGGTCGCCGTCGTGCTCTCGAAGGTGCGGGCCGACTACGCCGCCAAGGTCCTCACCATCCTGCCGGAAGAATTCGCCATCGACGTGCTCAACCGGATGCTGCGGATGGAGACGGTGCAGAAGGAGGCCCTGCGCCACATCGAGGAGACCCTGCGGGTCGAATTCGTCTCCACCATCGCCCAGACCACGCGCCGCGACGCGCACGAGCTGATGGCCGAGGTGTTCAACGCCTTCGACCGCCAGACCGAGACGCGCTTCCTCGCCGCGATCGACCAGGCCAACCGCGGCTCGGCCAAGAAGATCCGGCAGCTGATGTTCACCTTCGAGGACCTGCTCAAGCTCGATCCGGGCTCGGTCCAGACCCTGATGCGCAAGGTCGACAACGACACCCTGTGCCGGGCGCTGAAGGGCGCCGACGAGCGGGTGCGGGGCTTCTTCATGGGCCAGATGTCGAGCCGGGCGGCCAAGAACCTCAACGACGAGATGGGCTCGATGGGCCCGATCCGCCTCAAGGAGGTCGACGAGGCCCAGGCCAAGATGACCGAGCTCGCCAAGGATTTGGCCGAGAAGGGTGAGATCATGATCGCCAAGAACGGCGGCGAGGAGGAGCTGGTCTATTGATGCGCGCCTCCCGCCCGTTCCTGTTCGACACCGATTTCGGCCGCGCCCGCGGCCCCTCCCCGGCCGAGGCCGAAGCCGCCGCCCAGGCCGCCGCCGAGCGCGATGCGGCGGCGGCCACGGCGCATGCCCGCGGCCTGCAGGAGGGCCGCGCCGAGGCCGCCGCCCAGGGGCAGGCGCGGCTCGCCGACGCCCTCACCCGCGTCGGCCTCGCCGCCGCCGGACTGATCCACCAGTCGGATGCCCGCGACGCCGAGCGCGAGGCGCAGGCGCTGGCCTTCGCCGCCGCGCTGGCGAAACGCATCGCGGGCGAGGCCATCGACGCGAAGCCGCTCGCCGGCGTCGAGGAGGCGGCCCGCGCCGCGCTCCGCCACCTGCGCGGCGTGCCCCATCTCGTGCTGCGGCTCAACGAGAGCCTCGTCGAGGAGGCCGAGACGCTGATGCGGCGGCTGGCCCGCGAGCACGGCTTCGAGGGCCGCCTCGTCGTGCTCGGCGAGCCCGACATGCCGCCGGGCGACGCCCGCCTCGAATGGGCCGACGGCGGCGTGGTGCGCACGCGCGCCCGCATCGAGGCCGCCGTCGCCGACGCCCTGACGCCCTGCATCCCTTCCGAGCCCTGAGGCCCCGATGCCCCGCGACGATTTCAGCCTGCCCCAGCTCAACGACACCGACCTCGCCTACGACGAGGGCGGCCCCGGCTCGGTGCGCGACGTGCCGACCACGCCCAAGAGCGCCGCCGACCTCGAGCAGGTCTTCGACGTGCCGGTGGTGGTCTCGGCGGTGCTCGGCTCCTCGCGCATGCCGATCGGCGACCTCTTGCGCCTCGGCCCCGGCGCCGTGCTGGAGCTCGACCGCAAGGTCGGCGAGGCCATCGACGTCTTCGTCAACAACCGCCTCGTCGCCCGCGGCGAGGTCGTCCTCGTCGAGGAACGCCTCGGCGTCACCATGACCGAGATCATCAAGAACGATCACTAGCCGTTTTTTTCGTGCCCGGCTCCGCCGGGCCCCCCTCTCCCCGCACGCGGGGAGAGGCCCGTAGGCACCTTGTCGTGCCTACGGGAAGCGAAGGCGAAGCCGGAGCGACGGTGAGGGGGCGTCTCAGGATGTGCCTCTCCGGAACCGCCCCCTCACCTTCGGCTGCCGCCTCGCCGCGCCGACGACAGGGTCGTCGCGGCCCTCTCCCCGCGTGCGGGGAGAGGGGATGCACGCTCAACCGAGGCGGTCACTCGCCGACGGGATCAGGAACAGGACGACGTCATGCGGCTCCTCATCGTCGGACGGCTCTCGGGCGAGCTGGTCA
The DNA here is from genome assembly GCF_014199935.1 of Methylorubrum rhodinum. Taxonomy (GTDB): domain Bacteria; phylum Pseudomonadota; class Alphaproteobacteria; order Rhizobiales; family Beijerinckiaceae; genus Methylobacterium; species Methylobacterium rhodinum. The sequence continues at coordinate 10,000 of NZ_JACHOP010000010.1, read as the reverse complement.
CCGCCTCGAAGATCGCCATGCACCGGGGCGCCTCGGTGACCCATGCGGAAGGCATCGAGCAGGGGCTCGCGGTGCTGCGCGCCAAGGGCGGCGACCTCGTCATGGCCGATGTCGGGCTCGACATCGCCCGGCTCGTGCGGGCGCTCGCCGAGGAGCGCATCCGCACCCCCGTGGTCGCCTGCGGCATCGCCTCCGACGCCCGCGCCGCGGTCGCCGCGATCCAGGCCGGCGCCAAGGAGTACATCCCCCTGCCGCCCGATCCCGAGCTGATCGCGGCGGTGCTGGAGGCGGTGGCGGCGGATGCCCGCAGCTTCGTCTGGCGCGATCCGTCGATGGAGCGGGTGGTCAAGCTCGCCGAGCAGGTCGCCCGCTCGGAGGCCTCGGTGCTCATCACCGGCGAGAGCGGCACCGGCAAGGAGGTGCTGGCCCGCCACGTCCACGCCAAGTCGAACCGCGGCAGCCGGCCCTTCGTCTGCGTCAACTGCGCGGCGATCCCCGAGGCCCTGCTCGAATCCGAGCTGTTCGGCCACGAGAAGGGTGCGTTCACCGGGGCGGTCGCCCGGCGCATCGGCCGGTTCGAGGAGGCCAACGGCGGCACGCTGCTCCTCGACGAGATTTCCGAGATGGACGTGCGGCTGCAATCCAAGCTCCTGCGCGCCCTGCAGGAGCGGGTGATCGACCGGGTCGGCGGCGCAGCCCCCGTGAAGGTCGATATCCGCGTGCTCGCCACCTCGAACCGCAACCTCGCCGAGGAGGTCAAGAAGGGGACGTTCCGCGAGGACCTGTTCTACCGCCTCAACGTCGTGCACCTGCGCCTGCCGCCGCTGCGCGAGCGCCCCGCCGACATCCTCGAACTCGCCGCCCACTTCGCCCGCAAATACGCCGAGATCAACGGCGTGCCGGTCCGCGCGCTCGCCCGCGAGGGCCAGAGCCTCGTCGCCCGCAACCCGTGGCGCGGCAACGTGCGCGAACTGGAGAACACGATCCACCGCGCCGTGCTGCTGGCGCAGGGCGCCGAGATCGGTCCCGACGCGATCCTGAGCCCGGAGGGCGAATCCCTGGCTCATGCTGCTCCCTCCGGCCCGGTCGAGCGCGCCGCGACCCTGGCGGAGGCCGCCACCCGCGGCCTCGTCGGCCGCACCGTCGCCGACGTCGAGCGCGACCTGATCCTCGACACCCTCGACCATTGCCTCGGCAACCGCACGCATGCCGCCCGCATCCTCGGCATCTCGATCCGCACGCTGCGCAACAAGCTCAACGAATATGTCGATGCCGGTGTGCCGGTGGCCGAGCCGGGCGGGGTGCGGGCGCTGGCGGCCTACGGGTGAGGGATCCGTCGAGGTTGCGAGAGGACGAGTCCTGTCGCGGCTCCAGGGCGCTGCCCTCCTCGGCGAAATCCTCCTGACAGCGAGGCGTCGCGTGGTCCCGTCGGTCGGGTCCGAGGCCGTGCATGCATCCTGCCTCCCCATTTGCGTGCGAAGCGCCTACACAGCCGGGCGACACGAGGGCGGGTGCCCTCCCCTGAGAACCGGACATCGCCATGGCCGCTGCGCCGACGCCCGCCGACCTGCTGCCGCTCTTGGAACGGATCGCCACCGCGCTTGAGCGCGCCGCGCCCCCTTCCGTCTCGAAGGTCGACACCTCGGCGGCCGACGCCTTCCTGTGGGGGCCCGAGCGCCGGCTGATCCCGGTGCCCAAGGTCAACCGCGTCGAGATCGGCCTGCTGACCGGCATCGACCGCGCCCGCGACACGCTGGTGGAGAACACCGAGCGCTTCGCGAAGGGGCTCCCGGCCAACAACGCCCTGCTGTGGGGTGCCCGCGGCATGGGCAAGTCGTCGCTGGTCAAGGCGGCGCAGGCCGAGATCAACGGGCGCCGCGCCGAGGGCACCGATGGGACAAATCTCGCGATGAAGCTCGTCGAGATCCACCGCGAGGACATCGAGGCGCTGCCCGAGCTGATGAGCCTGCTGCGCGACGATCCCCACCGCTGGCTGGTGTTCTGCGACGACCTGTCGTTCGACGCCGACGACACCTCCTACAAGTCGCTCAAGACCGCGCTCGACGGCGGCATCGAGGGCCGGCCCGAAAACGTCCTGTTCTACGCCACCTCCAATCGCCGCCACCTGCTCGCCCGCGAGATGGTCGAGAACGAGCGCTCCACCGCGATCAATCCCGGCGAGGCGGTGGAGGAGAAGGTCTCGCTCTCCGACCGCTTCGGCCTCTGGCTCGGCTTCCACAAATGCAGCCAGGACGAATATCTGGCGATGATTTCCGCCTACGCGGAGCGCTACGGCCTGACCGCGGAGCCGGAGCGGCTGCGCGCCGAGGCGCTCGAATGGGCCACCACGCGGGGCTCGCGCTCGGGCCGCACGGCGTTCCAGTTCATCCAGGATTTAGCGGGGCGGCTGGGGCAGCGGCTTGAAGGTGTATGAGCCTGTGGCGAAAGAGATTATTGGACGACCCGAAAGAACGCTTTCGAGATTTTCTCTGACGATCCGCGTGGTTGGATGATTTAGTCCGAGCGCTTTCTCGCAGATGGCTAGGGCGCGCTTGTAGAGGGGTTCAGCTCCAGCGTTGTCGAGCAGCCCAGCGAGGTTGTTGAGGCTCGTGGCCGTGTTGGGATGGTCGTGTCCGAGTGTTTTCTCAGCGATGGCCAGGGCGCGTTCGTAGAGAGGTTTGGCTTTCTCATATTCGCGCTGTGCACTGAGCAACTTGGCGAGGTTGTTGAGGCTCGTGACCGTGTTGGGATGGCTAGGTCCGAGTGATTCCTCTGTGATGAGTAGGGCGCGCTCGTAGAGGGGTTTAGCCCCTGCACAGTCGCCTTGCGCAATAAGAAGCCCCGCGAAGTTGTTGAGAATTCTGGCAACTTGGGGGTGGTTAGGTCCAAATGCTTCCTCTGTAATAATTAGGGCGCGCTCGCAGAGGGGCTTGGCCCCTGCATAATCGCCTTGATTGCTGAGTAGGCCGGCAAGGTTGTTGAGGCTTATGGCTGTGCCGGGGTGGTCGGGTCCGAACGCCATTTCTTGGATAGCGAGGGCGCGCTCGTAAAGAGGCTTGGCTCGGGCATAGTCGCCTTGATTATTGAGTAGGTCGGCAAGATTGTTGAGGCTTATGGCCGTGTCGGGGTGGTTGGGTCCGAGCACCATCTCGTGGATAGCGAGGGCACGCTCGCAAAGTGGCTTGGCTCCAGCATAATCGCCCTGATCCCTGAGCAGGCCGGCAAGGTTATTGAGACTTAAGGCCGTGTCGAGATGGTTAGGTTCAAGCGCTTCCTCGCGCATAGCCAGAGCGCGTTCGTAGAAGGGCCTAGCTCCAGCATAGTCGCCTTGTACGTTGAGGAGGAAGGCGAGGTTGTTGAGGCTTTTGATTGTGTCCGGGTGATTGGAGTAAAGTGCTGTCTCGATCAGGGTCAGGGCATTGCGCCAGAGTGCCGTAGCTTCGGCATATCGAGCGGAAATTTGTAATGGCTCCACGATTTCGAAAAGCCAAGTGACGTACCCTTCGGCGCCCTGTGCCCATCTTAAGGACGCTGCCTCGAACAGCGCGAGCACGTGCGCGTCCGTCAGATCGAAATGCGACTCGACGCGGGCCCGTGCCGTGTAGTGGTCGAGCAAGGCATCGATCGACGTACGCCGTTTGTCCTCGTCCAACTGGCTGCGGATCGCCACGGCGACCACGTCGTGCAGGCTAAGGAACCCGTCGGGCGCGCGGGTGACGAAGGATAGGTCTGCAATCCGCTCGAAGCTGTCCTGTGGCACGGCCGTGCCGAAGGTTTTTACCACGCAAGCGAAGGCGGCACGGTCAAAGCGTTGCGCGACCGACAGGCGCTCGATCGTCGTCTGGAGCGGATCGCCGTAATCTCGCAGAACCTGCTTGATCATCTTGATGCAGCGGTCGTCGGAGGTCTCCGCCTCGACGGTAAAGCGCTCGGGTGCCGCCTGTCCCTTGGCCGAGAGGTTGCGCCAGTGTTCGACCTGGAGGTCGAGCATCAGTGGGTAGACCGGGGCCTCCGCGCCCGCGCGCTCCCGCGCGCCGTCGATGATCGCTGCGCGGATCGCCGCGTCCTCAATCGGGATCGCCGCGAGGAAGGCGTCGGCATCCGCGTCGGCGAGGCCGCCCAAAAGATGCTGGTGGCCGGCGAGGTCGTCGCGCCAGTCCGAGTTCGCTTCCCAGGGCAGGCGCTCGCGGGAGAAGAACACGGCCAAGAGCCCGTTCGTCTCGCCCAGCAGCGCGCGCATGTGGCGGTCGAACGGGTTCTCGACCCAGCGCGCACCCGCGCCGCCCTGCTCGAAGACCCGCTCGTACTCGTCGATGAACAGCACCAGCCGCTCGTCCGGGTGCCGCGCGACGTAATGGTTGAGGTCCTGCGCCAGCATCCACGGCAGCAAAGCCGACAGCTCGTGCGGCGGCCTCAGCGCCCCGGTGTCGTCATAGAGCCGCTTGAGCGAGTCGCGGGTGCGGTCGAGATAGGCGCGCTTCCCCCGGTCGATCGCCCAGTTGCCGAGGCGCCGGGCGAGGAAGCCGACGCCGGGAATCTCGCCGACCGCCTCGCCGATCATCTCCTTGGCGGTGTCGCTGCCGAGCCAGTTGCCGCCCTCGTCCACCGCGTTGCGCGCCGTGCCGGTCGCGCGCGCCAGCCAGGGCTTCGTCAGCGTCGGGAAGGGCGCCTCCCCGCGCGACGCCTCCCAGGCCAGCGCCAGGGCGAGATCGAAGGCCGGCAGGTCGATCCCGGCCTCGGCGAAGCCGTTGCGGATCCAGACGAGCAACAGGTCGGGATCGGTTTTGGGGCGCCCGTGGAGGTCGAGCAGCGCGCAGCGCAGGAAGCCGTAGGACGGGTCGCCCCCCGGCCCGGTCTTGCGGATCAACTCGCGGCAGAGCGCGGTCTTGCCCTGGCCGCCGATGCCGTAGAACACGCGCAAGGCGGCGCGGTCGGCGGGAATCGCGAAGGCCGCCGTCTCGAAGACGCGCTGCGGCTCTTCACGATCGACGAAGATGCGGTTGGCGTGCGGAAGGTCGGAAAGGCGGGGGGGAGGCATTGCGGCGGCGGATCGAGGTTCGCCGATAGGATGGCCCGAGCCGTTCCCTCACGCAACGCTTGTGCCCGCGCAAGCGAAAGGCGGCGGCCCCTCCCGGAGCCGCCGCCTCTGTCCCGAAACCCAAAAATCAGTTGCTGGCGAGGTGCGGCATCGGGTCGACCGGGGTCGCGCCTTTCCGGATCTCGAAGTGGAGCTGGGGCGAGGTGACGTTGCCGGTCGCGCCCGACTTGGCGATGGTCTGGCCGCGCTTCACCTTCTCGCCGGGGCGCACGTCGAGCTCGCCGTTATGGGCGTAGGCCGAGACGTAGCCGTTGTTGTGCCGCACCAGCACCAGCTTGCCGTAGCCCTTCACGTCCGAGCCCGCATAGGCCACCGTGCCGTCCTCGGCCGCCTTGACCGGCGTGCCCTCGGGCACCGCGATGTTGATGCCCTCGTTGCCGGCCGAGCCGTAGCCGTTGATGACGCGGCCCTTGGCCGGCCAGCGGAACGACTCGGCGGATTCGCTCGCGGCCGGAGCCGCCACCGGGGCGGCGGCGTCGGCGCTCGCGACCTTCACCGGGGCTGCGGCGGCCTGCTTGGTCTCCTTGGCTTCCTTCGCCTCCTTGGCGGCGGCGGCCTTCGCGGCGGTCTCCGCGGCCTTGGCCTCGGCGAGCTTCCGGGCGGCGTCCGCCTTGGCGAGCTTCGCCTCGGCTTCCGCCTTGCGGGCGGCCTCGGCCTCGGCACTGCGCTTGGCCTCGGCTTTGGGGTCGGCGGTCTTCGCGTCCGCCTTGGCTTCCTTGGTCTCGGCCTTGTCGGTCTGGCCCGGACGGACGCGCTTCTTGGCGTCCGCGAGCTTGCCCTCGGACTTCTTGTCCTCGAGCTTCTTGGCTTCGGCCTCTGCCGCCTTCTTGGCCTCGACCGCCTTCTTCACGTCGGCGAGTTTCTTCGACTCCGCGGCCTTGGCGGCGGCGGCCTTCTCGGCGGCCTTGGCCTCGGCGATCTTGGCCGCGGCGGCCTGCCGCTCGGCCTCGCGGCGGGCTTCCACCGCCTTCGCCTCGGCGGCCTTGGTGGCGGCCTCGCGGGCGGCGGCCTCGGCGGCCTTCTTCTCGGCGAGCTTCTCCTCGGCCTTGTCGGCCGGCTTGCCGAACTGGAGTTTCGGCGCGGGCACCGGCGAGGCGGCGCGCGGGGTCATGGCGCGGCCCGCATCCGGGTTCAGGCCCGCGGCCGACGGGTTCATGCCGGAGACGACACCGGACGTCGCGCTCATGGCCTCGGCCGAGGCCACGCGGGCGGCGGTGGCGGCCGGGGCCGGGCCGATCGCCATCGGACGGGGCGAGAGGTTCGGCGCGGGCAGCGCCTGCGACTGGACCCGCGGCGTGCGGATCGCGGGGGCCGGCGCGATGTCGGCCTCCCCCTCGCCGCCGAGGCTGCCCGTGGCGGCGGGCTCACCGCCCATCAGCCCCGAGAACGGGTTGCCGAAGGGATCGCCCAGACGCGAGGCGTCCGACGAACAGGCGGCGAGACCGCCACCGATGACGGCGATGAGGGCGAAGCGCGACACCGTCCTCAAGCCCAGAACCGAACCCCGAACCCGCATCGACGCACCCGTTCCACCTGACGCAACTTGATGCGACTATTCAAACGGGATTCAGGTTAAGCATCCGTTCCCTTGGGCGCGGCGTGCGTCGGTTTCGTGCGCTGGCGGGACGGGTTGCGGCCTTCAGGACACGCGCGCCCGGCCCGGCGTCATCGGCCCGAGCCGCAGGACGGGACCGTCGAGGCGCGTCGGCGCGCCCTCGCCGTCGCGATTGAGCGTCACGAGGCGGCAGGTGCTGCCGCTCCACAGCCCCGCGACCAGCCGCCCGCCGGGGTTCAGCGCCGCGAGGCAATGCGGCGGCACGGTCGCCACGGCGCCGTTGATCAGGATGCGGTCGAAACGCTGCCGCTCGCTGCCGCCGGGGCCGAGCCCGTCGGCGGCCTCCACCGTGGCGTCGTTGAGATTGGCTCCCAGCCGGTCGCGGGCGGCGCGGGCGAGGGTGGCGTAGCGCTCCAGGCTGCGCACGTGGCCGGCGCCCAGCCGCACCAGCAGGGCGGTGACGTAGCCCGACCCGGTGCCGACCTCCAGCACGCGGGCGCCTGCCTGCACGTCGAGGGCGCCGAGCATGGCGGCGGCGACGGAGGGCGCCGTCATGGTCTGCCCGTGCGGCAGCGGCAGGGCGATGTCGCGCCGGGCATGCTCCCGCAGGTGGGGCGGCGCGAAATGTTCGCGCGGCACCTGCTCCATCGCCCGCAGCACGGCGGTGTCGCGCACCCCGCGCTCGCGGAGCGCCAGCACGAAGGCGGCGCTGCCGATCGCCCGGCTGAGGCCGGCCGTGTCTTCGCTCGTGTTCATCCTCGGCAGACGTCCCATCGACGATGCCTCATCGTCGATGGCCCCCGCACATGCGGGGCGGCGGGCGTCCGCCGAACGCGCGGAAGCCGACCACCGGTCGGGTTACGCGCGCCATCCGAGACCACGTCGGGCCCGGCCATCCTGCTATTCCTCGAACGCCTTGGCGAAGCGGGTCAGCTCCGGCTCGTCGGTGAGGTCGAGCCGTAGCGGCGTCACCGAGATGCGGTTCTCCGCGATCGCCTTCAGGTCGGTGCCGTTGCCCGGCTCGAACCGCGCCTTGGCGAAGGCGAGCCAGAAATACGGGTTGCCGCGCCCGTCCTGGCGGGCGTCGATGCGCAGGAGTTCCTGGTTGCGCCGCCCCTGGGCCGACACCGCGACCCCGGCGACCGCGTCCGGCTCGCAATCGGGGAAGTTGACGTTGACGACGATGCCGGGCTCGATTCCCGTCTCCAGGATCTTTCGGATCACCCGTGGCCCGTGCGCGGCGGCGCAGGCCCATTTGATGGCGGTGCGCCCGCCCGCGCCGTAGGCCTGGCTCATCGCGATCGAGCGGATGCCGAGGATGGTGCCCTCCATGGCGCCCGCGATGGTGCCCGAATAGGTCACGTCCTCGGCGACGTTCTGGCCGCGGTTGACCCCCGACAGCACGAGGTCGGGCTTATGGTCCTTGAGCAGGTGGGCCACGCCCATGATGATGCAGTCCGACGGCGTGCCCTTCACGGCGAACCGTTTTTCCGAGATCTGGCGCAGGCGCAGCGGATCGTTGAGCGAGAGCGAGTGCGACACGCCCGACTGGTCGGTCTCGGGCGCGACGACCCAGACGTCGTCGCTCAAGGCGCGGGCGATGCCCTCCAGCGTCTCCAGGCCCGGCGCGTGGATGCCGTCGTCGTTGGTGACCAGGATGCGCATCAGGTGTTCGGTCCCTCGATCCGGGTGAGGCCGCCCATGTAGGGCGCGAGCGCCGACGGGACCGTGATGCTGCCGTCGGAGTTCTGGTAGTTCTCCATCACGGCGATGAGCGCGCGGCCGACCGCGACGCCCGAGCCGTTGAGGGTGTGGACGAAGTTGACGGCCTTGCCTTCCTTGCCCCGGAAGCGCGCGCCCATGCGCCGCGCCTGGAAATCGCCGCAGACCGAGCACGAGGAAATTTCCCGATACGTCTGCTGGCCCGGCACCCAGACCTCGATGTCGTAGGTCTTTTGGGAGGCGAATCCCATGTCGCCGGTGCAGAGCGTCATCACCCGGTAGCTCAAGTCGAGCTTTTTCAGGACCGCCTCGGCGCAATCGAGCATGCGCTCGTGCTCCTCCGCCGACTTTTCGGGAGTCGTGATCGAGACGAGTTCGACCTTGTTGAACTGGTGCTGACGCAGCATGCCGCGGGTGTCGCGCCCCGCCGCGCCGGCCTCGGCGCGGAAGCAGGGGGTGAGGGCGGTGAGGCGCAGCGGCAACGCGTCCTCGGTGAGGATCGACTCGCGCACGAGGTTGGTGAGGGGAACTTCGGCGGTGGGGATCAGCCATCGACGGCCTTTAGGGAGCCATTCTAGCACATCCCGTGCGTTGTCTCGTGCTAAACTAGGAGTGCCTTTTGGGGTATTGTAGATTGTGGACGGGTCTTGGGTATCTTCCAGATTTTGCTGAAGCTGATTCAGTGTTACGCCGTCAACAGCTGCATACTGATCTTCTCGAAATTTCGGCAGCTGCGCCGTGCCGAACATCGCCTCGTCGCGCACCAGAATCGGCGGCGCAACCTCCGTATACCCATGCTCACCCGTGTGGAGGTCGAGCATGAACTGCCCGAGCGCCCGCTCCAGCCGGGCGAGCTGCCCCTTCAGCACCACGAAGCGCGAGCCCGAGAGCTTGGCGGCGGCCTCGAAATCCATCAGGCCGGTGGCCTCGCCCAGCTCGAAATGCTGGCGGCCTTCCGTGAGTTTTTCGCGCGACGAACTGAACTCGCGATACAGGACGTTGCCGTGCTCGTCGGCGCCCTCGGGCACGTCGTCCTTTGGCCGGTTCGGGATCGCGGCCAGCCGCGCGTCGAGGGTTTGGGCGGCTTCCGCTTGCGCGGCCTCCAGGCCCGGCGCCTCGTCCTTGAGGCGGGCGACCTCGGCCATCAGTTCCGCGGCGCGGGCCTCGTCCTTCGCCTTCTTGGCGCCGCCGATCTCCTTCGACAGCGCGTTGCGCCGCTCCTGATTGGCCTGCGCCGCCGAGACCGCGCCCTTGCGGGCGTCGTCGAGGGCGATCAGCTCGGCCGACAGGGGCGCGAGGTCGCGTCTCTTCAGATCGTGGTCGAAGCCTTGCGGGTTCTCGCGGATGGCGCGGATGTCGTGCATGGGCGGCTCTCGGGGCTCGAACGGGGCCCGCTTTGCCGCAACGCCCCCGGCACCACAAGAGCGGCCGGAAGCGGCTTGAGACACGGATCGGGCTGGTGAGCACGCCCAAGCCGTTCAGAAGCGTCTCAAATCAAAAACTACACCGTCATTCCGGGGCCGCGCAGCGGAACCCGGAATCCATATGTGGACGGCCCCCTTCTCGCAAGGTTTGGAGCGGTGATCTGGTTGCGCTGACCTGCATCCATATGTCCGGCCTGTGAT
>NZ_JACHOP010000009.1 GCF_014199935.1 Methylorubrum rhodinum | reverse complement strand
CATCACAGGCCGGACATATGGATGCAGGTCAGCGCAACCAGATCACCGCTCCAAACCTTGCGAGAAGGGGGCCGTCCACATATGGATTCCGGGTTCGCCTTCGGCGCCCCGGAATGACGGCCAGGATTCTTATGATAGGTCGCTGCGCCTTGGAGCGCGGCCGCTCACTCCGCGGCGGCCTTCGCGGCGGCGGGCTTGGCCGCCGGCTTCGGGGCGGCCTTCGGGGCTTCCGGCTGGATCGCGGCCTGCTGGTTCACGTCCGGCACGCGGGTCCAGGTCTGCGAACCGCACAGCACCTTGAGCATGCAGCCCTGCACGTTCAGCTCGGCCTCGCTCTCGCGCTCCAGGCTGACCTGATAGATCTTGCCCTCGTCGGCGTTGTAGATCTCGCCCGCGAAGGACGCGTCGTCGGGCTTGAGGTTGTCGAGCAGCGTCAGGCCGATGATCGGGCGGGCGCGCTTCTTCGGATCGGGGTTCTTGGCGTCGGTGCGCGGCGCGCCGGCATCGTCGATCGGCGATTTGAGCCACACCACCTTGCCGCAGGCGTTGGAGCCGCCGGGCCCGCAGCGGTCGATCCGGATCTTGGCGCGTCCGTCGCCCGTCAGCCACGTGCCGGAGAGGTCCTTGGGGGCTGCCTCGGCGGCGGTCGAGACCAGGAGTGCGGCGGCGGCGAGGCCGAGGCGGGCGGAAAGACGCATGGCAGGCTCCTGAGGCTGTGCCCCGGAACGGGGCGGGGGCTTTACGGAGATCGGCGGACCCGCCCTGGATGGAAGGCGGATCGTTCGCCCGGCAAAAGGCCCCCGCATTCGGGCGAATTTTCGGCGGTGTTGCGCAAAAGCCATGGCGAAGCCGGAAACGGCTCCGCTTTCCACGCCACCACCCGTTCCGAGCCATTGCCTGAAGCCTTGTCTCGCCGCTTGCCCTGCCCCTTGCCCCGCCCCTTGCCTCCCTTCGGTTGAGGCCAGCCGAACCCGCCGCTATAAGCCGCCCGCGCCGGCTGCTCCGCGCGTCGCGCGATCCTCTTTCCTCAGCACCGGACGACACCCATGGCCACCGAGCGCACCTTCTCGATCCTCAAGCCCGACGCCACCCGGCGCAACCTCACCGGCGCGGTCAACGCCGTGATCGAGGCCGCGGGCCTGCGCATCGTCGGCCAGCGCCGCATCCGCATGAGCCGCGAGCAGGCGGAAAAGTTCTACGAGGTGCACAAGGAGCGCCCGTTCTTCGGCGAACTCGTCGAGTTCATGACCTCGGGCCCGGTCGTCGTGCAGGTGCTGGAGGGCGAGAACGCGGTGGCCAAGTACCGCGAAGTCATGGGCGCCACGAACCCGGCCCAGGCCGCCGAGGGCACGATCCGCAAGCAGTTCGCCGAATCCGTGGGCGAGAACACCGTCCACGGTTCGGATAGCGTGGACAACGCCAAGGCCGAGATCGCCCAGTTCTTCACCGACGACCAGATCGCGGCTTAATCTCGGTCTCGTCGCATCCGAACGGATGCGACGAGGTTCGGCGGACGACCGCCGCCGCGCCGCCGCGCGGGCGACCTCTTCGAGGTCGATGGAACGGCATCCTTCGCCGGGCGGGCGTCGCCCGGCGGACTCACCCGCGCGACAATCGTGCGGCGCGCGGCGCATTCGGGAGCGGTGTGACTCTCCTGCGCTAGCGCCATGGCCAAGCTTGGCCGGAAACAGGATTCCGACGATTTCCCGTCATACGGATTCCTGTTCATGCGCTCATCGCTTCCGCGCACCGGCCGCCTCGTGCTCGCGGCCGGCCTCGTCTCGCTGCTCGCCGCCTGCAACACCGCGAGCCGCCCCGGCCAGTACGCCGCGCTCGAAGGCTACACGCCCGATCCGACGCTCAAGACGGCTTCGAAGTCCAACCTGACCGGCCGCGTGCGCAACGCCTGCGCCATCGTCCAGTCCCGCCTGCAGAAGGTCGAGCAATCGACGCTGACCGCGCCGTGCGGCTGCTACGCCGACCGCACGCTGGCCGCGCTGGACAAGGACGAAGTCGCCTCCTACCGGGCCACCGGCTACTTCAACGACACCGCCACCGCCAAGGCGCTGACCGCCCTCGACAGCTGCAAGCTGCCGCGCCCGGTCTGATCTTCGATCAAACCGGTTTCTTGGTCGGCCTCAGGCGCCGGCGCCCGCCTCCGCGGGCTTGGGCTTCCGCTCCGCTCAACGCCTCGGCTGAGAGCCGAGGCCCGCTGCGCTCTTCGCGCCGTGAAGCCGCTCACGCGGCTTCGAACGATGGCCTTGTCCTCACGCTCCCGGTCACGCTTCGGCCGGGAGCGTGCTCGGCGTCTCACCGCACCACGTAGACCTGCGTGCCCACCGACACCCGCTCGATCAGGTCGGCGATGTCGTGGTTGTACATGCGGATGCAGCCGTAGGACGCGAAGGTGCCGATCGAGCTGGGGCGGTTGGTGCCGTGGATCGCGTATTCGCCGCCGCGCAGCGTCATCGCCGCCACGCCCATCGGGTTGCCCGGCGAGCCGCCGCGGATGAGGTTCGGCAGCCAGGGCTTGTCGCGTTTCACCTCGCGGGGCGGCGACCAGTCGGGCTGGTAATACTTGCCGTCGATCTCGGTGGCGCCGCTCCACTGCTTGCCCGGCTTGCCGACCGCGACCGCGTAGCGGATCGCCGTGCCGTCGCCGTTGACGAGGTAGAGCCGGCGCTCGCTGGTGCGCACCACGATGCTGCCGCGGCCCATGCCATCGGCGAAGGGCACGATCTCACGGGCCTGCGCGGTCCCGACGCAAGTGCCGCCCAGGCACAGCCCCGCCGCGAGCGCGCCCGCCAGGGCCGCCCTGTACTTGCCTGATCCCAACATCGAAGTCCGCCTTTCCGAGCTTGAGCGTAACTCGGAAGAGCTTGGGCCGTTCCGTCTTGCCGCATTGCTTCACGCGGACTCGGATTCGCGGCGCCGTGCACCGCCGGCTGAAGTCACGGCGAATCCCCGGCTCGCGGGATCCGGTGCATTTTAAGTGTCGGGGTAAGAAGCGCCCTGCTCAGCGCTCGTGCAGGCGCGCGGCGTCCGGCGTGCGGGCCTGCCAGCCGTGGCGGACGAGTTCCGGGTCGGCGTGCTCCTCCTGCGGATGGCCGACGCAGAGATAGGCGACGAGGTCCCAGGCCTCCGGCACGTCGAGGAGGCGGGCGATGCGCGCCGGCTCGAGGATCGAGACCCAGCCGACGCCGAGCCCGTGGGCGCGGGCGGCGAGCCAGAAGGCGTGGACCGCGGCGACCGCCGAATAGCGCAGCATCTCCGGCATGGTGGCGCGACCGAGCCCGTGGCCGGCCTCCGTCGCGCCGTCGCAGAACACGGCGAGGTGGACCGGGGCTTCCCGGAGCCCCGCGAGCTTCAGGCTGGCGTAGAGGGCGCGGCGCTCGTCGGCGTAGCCGTCGCGCGCCTGCGCGTTGCAGCGCTCGAAATCGTTGGTCACGGCATCGCGGCGGGCGGGGTCGGAGACCCGCACGAAGCGCCAGGGCTGGCTGTTGCCGACGGAGGGCGCGAGCGCCGCGAGCGCGAGGCAGGCCCGCAGGCTGGCCTCGTCCACCGGGTCGGCGCGGAAGCGACGCACGTCGCGGCGCCACGCGAACAGGTCGCCGAGCCGCGCCCGGAAGGCGGCGTCGAAGACGGGCGGGCCGATCTCAGGCGGGGAGGGGGCGTCGGGCATCGTGACGGCTTCTGGCGTCGTTGCGGATCAATGGCAACGGCCGGAGCCCGGACGAAAAAAGGGCGGCGCTCCGAAGAGGCCGCCTGAAGTCCTTGGGTCTCGAAACCTCCGGGTGTCGGCGAGCCGGGTCCGGAATGACGCCCGAGGGCTGGGGAGCTCGGGTTTCAGGCACCACCCTGGGGACGCGCCGACGAGGTTTCAGGTCACACTTGATCGCGTCCCGGTGACCTTGGCAAGGCAAGATCGCGGCGAGACCGTGGCCGCAACACCCGACGGTGCGACGGCGCACATGATGCATTCACGTCGGTTGCGGCGGCGGGCGGAAAGCGCCCCGGCCATGCATGGCCGGCGAAGCACCTTGCCGGCACGGACCCGGCGGCCCATCATTCCCTCGAGAAGAAACGGCGGCCCGTCCGGGCCGATACTCCCCATTTTCGTGCCGCATCGGCTTATTCCGACGAGCCGGTGCCCACCTTTTCAGACCGATGCTCCAGGGAGCGACGATGAGCGAGGGGCCAAGCGCCGAACCGCGGGATTCGCAGGTGATCCCGTTTCCATCGAACGCCACGCCGCAGGTCGCCTTCCAGCGCGACGAATTGCGGATCCTGTTCAACCTCTACGGACGCCGCGTCGCGGAGGGCGAGTGGCGCGACTACGCGGTGGATTTCAGGCGCGACAAGGCGGTGTTCTCGATCTACCGCCGCGCTTCCGAGATGCCGCTCTACCGGGTCGAGAAGGACCCGAAGCTCGCCCGCCGCCAGGGCGCCTACGCGGTGATCGCGGCGAGCGGCCTCGTGCTGAAGCGCGGCCACGACCTCGCCCGCGTGCTGGGTGTCCTCGAAGGCCCGCTGAAGGCGGTCTGAAGTCCGGAGATTCCGAAGGGATCATCCCTTCGGCGGGGGGCGGGGCAGAGCCCCGCTTGATCTCACGCCTTGCGGAGTTGTCCCGCAGCCTCCGCCAACCGCCGGATTGCACTCGGATCGGGCTTGCCCGCGGGCACGACCCAGCTTCCGCCGACGCAGAGCACCGACGGATGGGCGAGCCAATCCGGGGCGGTGGCCTCGGTGATGCCGCCGGTGGGGCAGAAGCGGACTCGATGGAACGGGGCGGCCAGCGCCTTGAGCGCCTTGAGCCCGCCCGCGGCTTCGGCCGGGAAGAACTTGAAGCGGTCGAGCCCGTGGTCGAGGCCGCGCATGATGTCGGCCGAGGTCGCGACACCCGGCAGGTAGGGCACGCCGGAGGCCAGCGCCGCCTCCGTCAGCGGCGCGGTGAGGCCGGGGCTGACGATGAACTTCGCGCCCGCACCGATGCCGGCGTCGAGGTCGCGGGCGTTCAGCACGGTGCCGGCGCCGACCACGGCCCCCTCGACCGACGACATCGCCCGGATCACGTCCAAAGCCGCGGGGGTGCGCAGGGTGACCTCCAGCGCGGTGAGGCCGCCCGCGACCAGCGCCTCGGCGATCGGCACGGCGTCGTTCGCGTCCTCGACGACGAGGACGGGGATGACGGGGACGGAGCGCATCAGCGCGTCGATGGTGCTCATGATGGTCTCCTGCCCTGACGCGTGTCCCCTCCCCCTTGCGGGGAGGGGTAGGGGTGGGGGTGGTTCAGGATGAAGCGGGGCGGTGCCTTCTGCCCGACCCCCACCTCCTGTCCTCCTCCCCGCAAGGGGGAGGAGAGACCCGCGCTTTAACTGTGCGCGGCGTGTTCTCTCAAAGCCCGGCGGCCGCCAGCATCGCCGAGCCGCCGCGCTCGGCGTCGTCGGCGCCCTGGCGCATGAAGGCGAAGAGTTCGCGGCCGGTGCCGAGGCCGTCGGGCGGCCGGGTGGCGTCTTCGCGCGATTCCCACTCGGCCGGATCGACCAGCACCTCCAGGATGCCGTCCTCGGCGGAAAGGCGGATGACGTCGCCGTCGCGGATGCGGCCGATCGGGCCGCCGCCGACCGCCTCGGGGCTCAAGTGGATCGCGGCCGGCACCTTGCCGGAGGCGCCGGACATCCGCCCGTCGGTCACCAGCGCGACCTTGTGGCCGCGGTCCTGCAGCACGCCGAGCGGCGGGGTCAGCTTGTGCAACTCCGGCATGCCGTTGGCCCGCGGGCCCTGGAAGCGGACCACCACCACCACGTCGCCATCCAGCTCGCCGGCCTTGAAGGCGGCGATGACGTCGTCCTGATCGGAGAAGACGCGGGCCGGGGCTTCGATGGTGCGCCGCTGCGGCTCGACCGCGCTGGTCTTGAAGGTGGCGCGCCCGAGGTTGCCCTTCACCAGCCGCATCCCGCCGTCCGGCTGGAAGGGCCGCGCGGGCGGGCGCAGCATCGTGTCGTCGAGGGGCTCGGCGGGCGCGTCCTCGAAGGTGAGGCCGTCGTCCTCACCCGTGAGCTTCGGGTCGCGGGCGTGGTCGCGCAGGCGGGTGCCGGCGACCGTGACGATGTCGTCGTGCAGGAGCCCGGCATCGATCAGCGAGGCGATGACGTAGGACATGCCGCCGGCGGCGTGGAAGTGGTTCACGTCGCCCGCGCCGTTCGGGTAGACGCGGGCGATCAGCGGCACGGCGCCCGAGAGCCGGTCGAAATCCTCCCAGTCGACGACGATGCCGGCGGCGCGCGCCATGGCCGGGATGTGGATCGCGTGGTTGGTCGAACCGCCGGTGGCGAGCAGGCCGACGATGGCGTTGACGATCGCCTTCTCGTCGATGCAGCGCCCGAGCGGGCGGTAGTCGTTGCCGCTCCAGCCGATCTCGGTGAGCCGGTGGATCGCCGCGCGGGTCACCGCCTGCCGCAGCCGCGTGCCCGGATTGATGAAGGAGGCGCCTGGCATGTGCAGGCCCATCACGTCCATCATCATCTGGTTGGAATTGGCCGTGCCGTAGAAGGTGCAGGTGCCGGCCCCGTGATAGGAGGCGGACTCGCTCTCCAAGAGTTCCTTCCGCCCGACCTTGCCCTCGGCGAAGAGCTGGCGGATGCGCTGCTTCTCCTTGTTGGCGAGCCCCGAGGGCATGGGACCGGCCGGGATCAGGATCATCGGCAGGTGTCCGAAGCGCAGGGCCCCGATGATGAGGCCCGGCACGATCTTGTCGCAGATGCCGAGCAAAGCCGCGCCCTCGAACATGCCGTGGCTCAAGGCGACGGCGGTCGACATCGCGATGGTGTCGCGGGAGAACAGCGACAGCTCCATGCCGCGCTGCCCTTGCGTGACGCCGTCGCACATGGCGGGCGTGCCGCCGGCCACCTGCGCGGTCGCCCCCACTTCGCGGGCGAAAAGCTTGATCTGCTCAGGGTAGCGCCCGTAGGGCTGATGCGCCGAGAGCATGTCGTTGTAGGCGGTGACGATGCCGATGTTCATGGCGCCGCCCGCGATGATCGCCGGCTTGTCCTCGCCCGACGCCGCGAAGCCGTGGGCGAGGTTGCCGCAGGCGAGCTTGGGGCGGTGGACGCCGGCCTCGCGCTCGCGCCCGATCAGGTCGAGATAGGCGCGGCGGCTGTCGCGGGAGCGGGCGATCACGCGCTCGGTGACCGCGGCGACGTCCGGGTGAAGCTCCGGCATGGCGGATCAAGCCTCGTTCGTTTGCGGGTCACCCGCAAGAACGGGGCCCGGCTCGGCCCGTCCTTACCATGGAGCGGTTCGAAACGGGATCGCGCCGGAGGGAACGTTTCGGCGAGGTGTCAGCGCCTCTCAATCCGGCAGCGGTGCCTCGACGGTGAAGACGAGGCCGCGGGGGCGGTAGTCGATGGCGGCGCGGCCGCCGAACTCGGCCGCCAGCACGCGCTCGATCATGCGGGTGCCGAAGCCGACCCGGCTCGGCTTCTCCACCGTGGGGCCGTCGAGTTCCTCCCAGCGCAGGCGCAGCAGGGCGGGCGTCGCGCCCTGGCCGTCGGCGAAGTCCTTCGTCGGGCGGGCGTCGGGACGCTTGCCGTCGACCTCCCAGTTCAGGATCACCCGCCCCGAGTCGTTGGAGAGGCCGCCGTATTTGGAGGCGTTGGTGGCGAGTTCGTGGAGCGCCATCACCACGGCGAGCGTCAGGCGCGGGGAGAGCCGCACCTCCGGCCCGCCGACCCGGATGCGGCCGCGCGGGCTGACCCGGAACGGGCTCAGCGCCGTCTCCACCGCCTCGGCCAAAGTCGCGCCGACATCGCTCTCGGAGGTGAGGATGTCGTGGGCGCCGGCCAGCGAGTTGAGGCGGGCGTCGAGCGTCGTCTGCGCGTCCTGGATCGAGGCGGCGTTGCGCAGGGTCTGGTGGGCGATCGACTGCACCGTGGCGATCGAGTTCTTGACCCGGTGCTTCATCTCGGCGGCGAGCAGCGCGCGCTGCTCGTCGGCGCGCTTGCGCTCGGTCACGTCGAGCGAGATACCGGCCATTGAGAGCGGCGCGCCGTCGGCCCGGTAATAGGCCCGGCCGCGCAACTGCACCCAGCGCACCTCGCCGCCCGGCGCGGTGACGCGGTGCTCGACGTCGTAATCGGCCCGTCGATCGATCGCCGCCTGCATCGCGGCCTCCAGCTTCGGCCGGTCTTCGGGCACGACCGCCGCGACGAGGTCGCCGTAGGTGAAGGGCTCGCCCGGCGGGCGGCCGAAATTGTGCTTGCACAGCTCCGAGGCGACGAGGCGGCGATCTCCGAGATCGAGGCTCCAGGCGCCGAGGCGGCCGGCGGCGAGCATGAAGTGCAGGCGGCTCTCGCTGCGGTTCAGGTCGTCGTTGCGGCGCTCGACCTCCTGCTCCAGGGCGTCGCGGTCGCGCTGGAGCCGCACCAGCCGATCGCGCTCCAGCGTCACGTCGAACTGCGAGGCGAAGAAGTAGGTGAGCTGGCCGTCGGAATCGAAGACCGGCGAGATCAGCAGCCGGTTCCAGAATACCTCACCGCTCTTCTTGTGGTTCTGAAGGTCGATCTCGATCGGGATGCGGCGCTCGATGGCGTCGCGGATCTTCGCGACATCCTCGCGGCTCGTCTCCGGTCCCTGCAGGAAGCGGCAGTTGCGGCCCAGGATCTCGTCGCGACTGTAGCCGGTGAGCTTGGTGAAGGCGTCGTTGACGAAGACGATCGGGTTGTCGGGCTGGCTCGGATCGGTGATCAGCATCGGCATCCGCGTCGCCCGCACAGCGGCGGCGAAGGGATCGTTGCTCTTGGCGACGCGGTGGAGTTCAGCGTCGATCCGGTCGTGCTCCTGGCGGCTGGTCACGGTCAGCGTTGTCCCGACGGTTCCTCGAAGCAGTCGAACAGGCGGCCCCCACGCCTGCGGACAGGCTGCCCCCATATCATCTCAGGTCCTACACTCGCATCACAGACGCGAGAGTTCCACCGCTCGCCGGGGCTTCGCAGGACGCCGGGCGCCGGTCAACCCGACGCTTCGCGAGGGGTTCCTTCCTGGCCTCAGTCGCCGGCGCCCGCGTCCGCGGGCTTAGGCTTTCGCTTCGCTAGACGCCTCGGCTTTGCCGAGGCCCGCTCCGCGCGGCGCTCTTCGCGCCGCGAAGCCGCCGATGCGGCTTCGAACGATTTGCCTGCGCCGCCGATCATCCCTTCGCAGGCGCTGCGTAGAGCCCGGCATGGGTCTCGCGCAAAACGTTCTTCTGCACCTTGCCCATGGCGTTGCGGGGGAGATCCTCGGCGAAGAGCACGCGCTTGGGGCACTTGTACTTGGCGAGCCGCCCCTCCAGCGCCGCGAGGATGCCGGCCTCGTCGGGCGCGCCCTCGCCCGCCACCACCACGGCGGTGACGCCCTCGCCGAAATCCGGATGCGCCAGCCCGATCACCGCCGATTCGACGACGCCCGGCAGCGCGTCGATCTCGGTCTCGATCTCCTTCGGGTAGACGTTGTAGCCGCCGGTGATGATGAGGTCCTTGCCGCGTCCGACGATGTGGACGTAGCCGTCGCGGTCGACCTTGCCGAGATCGCCGGTGACGAAGAAGCCGTCGGGCTTGAACTCGGCCGCCGTCTTCTCCGGCATGCGCCAGTAGCCCTGGAACACGTTGGGCCCCTTCACCTCGATCATCCCGACCTCTTCCGCCCCGAGCGGGGCGCCGGTCTCGGGCTCGACGACCCGCAGGGTCACCCCCGGCAGCGGGAAGCCGACGGTGCCGGCCCGGCGCGCGCCCTCGTAGGGGTTCGAGGTGTTCATGTTGGTCTCGGTCATGCCGTAGCGCTCGAGGATCGCGTGGCCGGTGCGCTCCGACCATTCGCGATGCGTCTCGGCCAAGAGCGGCGCCGAGCCGGAGACGAACAGGCGGATATGCGCGGTCGCCTCGCGGGTCAGGCCCGGCTCCTTGAGCAGGCGGGTGTAGAAGGTCGGCACCCCCATCATCGCGGTCGCCCGCGGCAGCAGTTCCAGGATCTTCTTCGCGTCGAGGCGGGGGAGGAACAGCATGGTGCCGCCGGTGGCGAGCACGATGTTGGTGGCCACGAACAGGCCGTGAGTGTGGAACACCGGCAGCGCGTGGATCAGCACGTCCCGGGCGGTGAAGTGCCAGTACCCTGCAAGCGTGAGCGCGTTGGAGACGAGGTTGTCGTGGCTCAGCATGGCGCCCTTCGAGCGCCCGGTCGTGCCCGAGGTGTAGAGGATCGCGGCGAGGTCGTCGGGCCCGCGCGCCACGTCGGTGAAGTCGGTCGCGGCCGAGTCCGCGGCCTCGGCCATGCTGCCGCGCCCGTCGCCGCCGAGGGTGCGCACCTGCGTCACCCCTGCCTCACGGGCAACACCCAAGAAATCGGACTCGCGGGCGGGGTCGCAGACGAACAGGGCCGGCTCGGCGTCGCCGAGGAAGTAGGCGATCTCGGCGCCCGTATAGGCGGTGTTGAGCGGCAGGAAGACCGCCCCGGCCCGCACCGCGCCGAGATAGAGGAAGATCACCTCCGCGCTCTTCTCGACCTGCACCGCAACCCGGTCGCCGGTCTTCACGCCGAGGCGGGTCAGGGCGTCGGCATAGGCGGCGGAGCGGGCGAGGAGGTCGGCGTAGCTGTGGTGCCGGCCGTCGGGGACGGATTCGATGACCGTGCGCCCGCCCGGATCGGCCGGGAGATGGGCGCGCACGAGGTCGAACAGGTGGTTGCCGGCTGCCTCGGCCATCGTGTCCGTCTCCTGCCCGTTCCGACGCTTGGCGACCGCATTGGCGCAGGGCGGCGTTTCGTTCAAGCGGAGCAGGAACGCGTGGGCGGCGGAAAAGGGAGCGGGCGAAATCACACCGTGTCCGGGTGATCATGTCGGCGTCCGCCACAGAGGCGCGGCCCGCGCCGGGCGTCCCCGCGGATGACGGCCGCGGTCGAAGCGGAGGTCGCCGCCGAGCGCCGGACCGATCCGCCCTCACCCTCGGCGATCATCGCGCCCTCGAGCGTCAGGGCCTCGACCGCCGCGCCGAGGGCACCACCTTCGAAAGCCTCGATCATGTCTCGCGCGAGCGGCTGCGATACATGATCGCCTGCACCGAGATGCGCCCGCATCAGGGCCTCGGCGGCATCCCGAAGGCATTCCTGACCACCCCGCCGCGATCGACAAATTGCCGAACATCCACGGCAAGGGCGGCGGCGGGTTCATGGGCGCCGCGGCGCCCGTCAACGAGCAAAAACCCCCGCGGCCGGTCTGGCCGCGGGGAATGCCAGAATACTACGCCAGCCCGAGCTTCTGCGCGAGACCAATGCGCTGGAGCTTGCCGGTGGCGCCCTTGGGGATCTCGTCGAGGATCAGGATCTTGGCCGGGACCTTGAAGGCGGCCAGCCGCTCGGAGGCGAAGCCCTTGATGTCCTTCTCGGCGGCATGGACGCCCTCGCGCAGCACGATCGCGGCGCAGACATCCTCGCCGAGCTTGTCGTGCGGCATCGCGAAGGTGACGCATTGCGACACCGCCGGGTGGTCCATGAGGATCTCGTCCACCTCGCGCGGCGAGATTTTTTCCCCGCCGCGGTTGATGATCTCCTTGAGGCGCCCGGTGATCGTCAGGTAGCCCTCGGGGGAGAGCGTGCCCTGGTCGCCGGTGCGGAACCAGCCCTGCTTCGTGAACGCCTCGGCGTTGGCCTTGTCGTTGTTTTCGTAGCCCGTCATCACGTTGTCGCCGCGGATGACGATCTCGCCGGTCTCGCCCGCGGGCAGCGGCTCGCCGTCGGAATCGACCACCGCGATCTCCGGGCCCGCCGCGAGGCCGACCGAGCCGGGGTAATGGGGCTTGGGCGGCAGCGGGTTCGAGGCCATCTGGTGGGCGGCCTCGGTCATGCCGTAGGCCTCGATCACCGGCGCGGAAAAGGTCTCCTCCAACTCCTTCATCACCTGCGGCGGCAGCGACGAGGACGAGGAGCGGATGAAGCGCAGCGGGTTCCGGGCGATGATCTCGGCGTTGCGGGCGGCGCGGCCCAGGATTGCCTGATGCATCGTCGGCACGCCGGTGTACCAGGTCGGGCGGGTCTCATCCATCCAGGCGAAGAACTTCAGCGCGTTGAAGCCCGGCGTGCAGGAGACCTGACCGCCCGCCGAGAGCGGGGCCAGGATGCCCGCGATCAGGCCGTGGATGTGGAACAGCGGCATGATGTTGAGGCCGCGATCCTCCGCCGTGAACTGCACTGCGTTGCGGATGTTGCGCGCCGAGGCGCAGACGTTCCTCTGCGTCAGCGGCACGATCTTGGGCCGCGAGGTGGTGCCGGAGGTGTGCAGCACCAGCGCGATTTCTTCCGAACTGGCCGGGCCGCCATTGGCGGCGGGCTCGGCGGCCTCGTCGGCGAAGTGCAGCGAAAAACTGCCGGCACCTTCTTCGGGCGTCGGCTTCAGCCGCGCGACCGGCAGGCCGAGTTTTTCCGCCACCGCGGCGGCGGGCGTCGCCGAGCCGTCGGCGGCGATCAGCAGCTTGGCCTTCAGGTCGGTGAGGTAGAACTCGAACTCGTCGGCCTTGTAGCTCGGGTTGAGCGGCGCCGAGGTGGTGCCGGCGGCCACCGCGATGAAGGCGGCGGCCATCTCCGGCCCGTTCGGCAGCACGATGGCGACCCGGTCGCCGCGGCCGATGCCGCGGGCGTTGAGTTCGGCGACCGTGCGGTCGACGAGCGCACGGAGCGCCTGGAAGGTCAGCGGAACGCCGCCGGGGCTCGACAGGGCGGTGGCCGCGTCGTCGCCGGCCCGGATCAGGTCGTACAGGGTCGTGGCGGCCACGGGGGTCTCCTTGGCGGTCGAATCGGGGGAAGAGGCGGCGTTATCGGGCAGAAGCATCGGTCACGCTCCCTGGATCGCGAGGCGCCCGTTGGCGCGCTCCAGGCTCTGGGCGAGCAGGCGCATCAGGGCGAAGACGGTGTCGATATGCGGGGTCGGCGTGCCGGTGAGGCGGCCGAGCTCGATCACCGAGCCGACCAGCGCCTCCAGCTCGATCGGCCGGCCGGCCTCCACGTCCTGCAGCATCGAGGTCTTGTGCGGGCCGACCTTCTCGGCGCCCGCGATGCGCTTCTCGATGCCGAGCCGGAAGGTGACGCCGAGGCGGTTCGCGATGGTCTCGGCCTCGCGCATCATCTCGGCCGCGATCGCCCGCGTGTCGGGGAAGCGGCAGATGTCCTCCAGCGTGGCGTGGGTCAGCGCGGAGATCGGGTTGAAGCTGAGGTTGCCCCAGAGCTTGAGCCAGAGTTCGGCGCGGATGTCGCTGGTGACCGGCGCGCGGAACCCCGCTTTGCCGAGGCGCTGCGACAGGGCCAGCACCCGCTCGGACTTCGAGCCGTCGAGTTCGCCGAGGCCGAAGCGGTTGCCCTCGATCACCTTCACGGTGCCGGGATCGGTGAGCACGGTGGCCGGATAGACCACCGAGCCGATGACGTGCTTCGGGTCGAGGTTGTCGGCGATCAGCCCGCCCGGATCGGCGCTCTCGAGCCGCGTGCCCGCGTGCTCACCACCGTGCCCGCCCATGAAGTACCACCAGGGAATCCCGTTCTGCATCGTCACCACGACGGTGTCGGGGCCGATCAGGTGCTTCAGGTCGGCGGCGATGGGGCCGACCTGATGCGCCTTGACGGTGAGCAGCACGATGTCGTGGGCGCCCGCCTCCTGCATCGAGCGGGTCGCCTTGACGGATTTCGAGTGGATCTCGGTGCCGTCCTCCTCGATCAGGCGCATGCCGTCCGCGCGGATCGCGTCCGCGTTGGAGCGGGCGATGAAGGTCACGTCCTCGCCGGCCTCCGCCAGCCTGACCCCGAGAAAGCCGCCGATGGCGCCGGCGCCGACGATCGCGATGCTCATGTCCCTCACTCACCTGTGTTGCGCGGGGTCCCGTCGGGGGCCGCGCGGTCTCTCACGTTCCGGGCCGCGGCGGGTTCGTCGCTCCGCTTTCGGCCCGCCCTCATAAGTCTCGTCACCCTCGGCGCGTTGCCGGGCGCCTCACGCGAAGCGGTTGGCGAGCGTGCCGATGCCCTCGATCACGACCTCGACAATCGCCCCCTTCGGGATCGGGCCGGAGCCGACCGAGGTGCCGCAGGCGATGACGTCGCCGGGCTCCAGGGTCATCCCCTGCGAGATCAGCGCCACGAGCCGCGGCACCGGCATCAGCATGTCCGAGATCGGAAAGTTCTGGCGCTCGCGCCCGTTGACCAGGGTGCGCACGGTCAAGCTTTCGGGAGCGAGGCCGGTGGCGATCACCGGGCCGAACGGCCCGAACCCGTCGAGGCCCTTGGCCCGCGCCCACTGGGTGAAGCTCGCATCCGCCTTCAGGATGGGGGCCGAGGTCACGTCGTTGATGCAGGTGAAGCCGAAGACGTGGTCCGGGGCCTGCGCCTCCGACACGTCCCGCGCCGTCTTGCCGATGACGATGCCGAGTTCGCCCTCGTAGAGCGCCCGGCCCGCGGCCTCCGGCACGGTGACGGTCGCGCCCGACGGGCGGTAGGTGTTGGCCGGCTTGATCAGGAACAGGGGCGCCTCGGGCCGGGCCAGTTCCAGCTTCTCGGCGAGTGCGCCGAAATTGTTCCACAGGGCGATCATCTTCGAAGGCCGGCACGGCAGGTCGATCGTCACGTCCGCCAGCGGCAGGGTGCGGCCCGTCGCCGTCGGCGCGTCGAACAGGTCGCCCTCGAACACCGCCACGGTCTCGCCGTCGAGGCGGCCGAAGCCGGCCGCGCCGTCGTGGCGGAAGCCGATCCAGCGGGTCACGCCGTGATCCATGGCGGCGCTCATCGCCCGCGTGCCGCGGGAGCGGCGACGGAAGGAAGCGGGGCGGTCTCGACGGCCATGGACAGTCTCTGATCCTCTCGTTTCGGCGCGGGCGCCGCTTTGTCGTGAACGGCCGAACGCTATGCCGGCAGGTATTTTGGATACAGCATCCTTGACCCATCGAGCCGCGAAGGTTGACTGGAAAATATTTGGCCGGCGCGCAGAAATTTTTTGAAGCAGAGGGCGGGGCTTGGGCCGATGCGGGCGGTGCAGGCCAGGGATGCCCGAACCAATGCCCATAACCTATGCTGGGAACCAACGCTCGCGCTCACCGTTCCGCTTGCCGAGGGCGCCGCGATCCGGCGCACACAAGCTGAAGGGAGACAACCGATGAGCAGCACCACCGACAAGCTCAAGGGCCTCGCCAACGAAGCCGCCGGCAACGTCAAGCAGACGGTCGGCAAGGTGACCGGCAACGAGCGCCTGCAGGCCGAGGGCAAGGCGCAGGAAGTCGAGGGCAAGACCCAGCGCACCGTCGGCGAGGCCAAGGACGGCGTGAAGAACGCCGCCGACAAGATCAAGCGCAGCATCTGATCCGAACGGGCTTCAGGTTCTGACCACCGGAGCCGCACCCGTGCCGGGTGCGGCTCTTTCTGTTCCGGCGCCGATCCGAGCGTCGTCGGCTCGGCCCGCGCATTCCTGCGACGAGCCGGTGTCCACTTCGTCGGAATGCGCTCTCGCATCGGAGACAAATCCATGAACCGTGACCAGATCGAAGGCGGTATCCGCAACATCAAGGGCCGCGGGCGCACCGCGCTCGGCGCCGTGACGGGCCGCGCCCGGCCGCAGGTCGAGGGCGCCTACGAGCAGGTGGCCGGCGTCGCGCAATCGGCCTATGGCCGCATCCACGCCCAGGCCGAGGATCTGCACCGCGACGGGCGCCACTTCGCCGACGAGGCCGTGAGCCGCGGACGCTCGCTTCGGGACGAGGCCTACGAGCGTGGGCGCTCGCTGCGCGACGAGGCCACTCACCGTGGCCGCCGTTATGGCAGCGAGGCGCGCCGCCAGGGCCGCGCCCTGGTCGCCCGCGCCGAGGACAACCGCGGCACGACGCTCGCCCTCGTGGCGGCGGCGGCTTTCGGCCTCGGCTGGCTCGTCAGCCGCGGACGCTGAGCGTAGGCCCCGGCGCGCCCCGCGCGTCTCGTACGCGGGGCGTTGACGCCGCTGCCGTCTTGCCGTCCGAAGGGACGGCAACGCGGGCAAAGGCGAACCCAAACAAGATGCCGGCACGATCCTGGCTCGATCTGACGACCGAAGAGGTCCGCAGCCGCGACATGAGCCGCGCCATCGCGGTTCTGCCGGTGGCGGCGGTGGAGCAGCACGGGCCGCACCTGCCGCTCGGCACCGACACCGTCATCGCGCAGGGCTATCTGGAGCGGGTCGCGGCGCTCGTGCCCGAGGCGCTCGACGTGTGGCTCCTGCCGGTGCAGGCGGTCGGCAAGTCCGACGAGCACGACGCCTTTCCCGGCACGCTGACGCTGACCGCCGCGACCGCGCTCGCCGCCTGGACCGAGATCGGCGCCGGCCTGCACCGGGCGGGCTGCCAGAAGCTGGTCATCGTCTCCTCGCACGGCGGCAACAGCGCGCTGATCGACCTCGTGGCGGGCGAGCTGCGCGGGCGGCTCGGGATGCTGGCGGTGACGACCTCGTGGAGCCGGCTCGGCCTGCCGGAGGGGCTGTTTCCGGACGGCGAGATCCGCCACGGCATCCATGCGGGCGGGATCGAGACCGCCCTGATGCTGGCGCTGCGGCCCGACCTCGTGCGCAGCGATGCGATCGCGGACTTCCCGCCGCGCACGGTGGCGATGGAGGGGGAGTTTTCGCTGCTGCGCGCCGGCCGCCCGGCGGCCTTCGCCTGGAAGACGCAGGACCTCCACGCCTCGGGCGCGCTCGGCGACGCGCGCCTCGGCAGCGTGGAGAAGGGCCGGGCCGCCCTGGATCACGGGGCGCGCGCCTTCGTGACCCTGCTCGGCGAAGTGGACCGCTTCCGCCTGTAGAGGTGAGGTCCGACGGGCGGGCCTCCGGCTGCGGGCCGAAAAGAGCGTTGCCCTCGAAGAAGGGCTCCGAATGCCGTGCGACGATGGGACCCCTCCTTCGAGACCGCTTGGCGGCACCTCGAGATGGAAGGGGGTGATACCGATCGGCCAGGTCCATGATTCAGCGCCGATGGCCCGCGCGACGGCGCGGCGGCGATCGTACGCCGGACGCATGGAGCAGGCCCATCGGTCCTGATCCGTGCAGCTTGGTATAGGAGGAGACCCCCAGGTCAGACGGGCTCTCGGCGCGTCGGAAACCAGTTGCCGTGAAAGCCCGGCGGGATCCGGTGCGGCAGCCGGATCGTGGCGACCGGCGGAGCCTCGAAGGCGCGCGCGTCGAGGATGGCGAAGTCCGTCGTCTCGGTTCCCCTGTCGACGACGAGCCCCAGGAGCCACCCCTCGTCCTCGCCCGCGTCGGGGGCGGCGGGCACGAACACGAACTCGCCGGGGACGCGGTCGCCGCCGAAATCGTGCACCCGGCGCTCGCCCGTCCGGCAATCGTGCTTGTAGATCTGCGTCGCGCCTGTGAGTTGCGGATCGCCGTCGGGCGGGACCGAGACCGCGTAGGCGTAGCGGTGGCGCTGCCCGAAACGGCGCTCGTCGATGCGGGGAAACTCCTGCGGCGTCGGGTCTATCACCCGCCGCTCGACCCGCCGCGTCGCCGGGTCCGCGGTCCAGCGCTCCAGCCGGCCCGGTTCGTCGAAGCCGCCGCCGGCCGAGGCGAACACTCTCGGGTAGGCGATCACGTCGAGGATCACCCGGCCGTCCGCCTCGTCGAAGGCGTTGGCGACATGGAAGACGTAGCACGGCTCCACGTCGCACCACGCGATCTCGGCTGCCGTGCCGTGCCGCGGGAGCAGGCCCACGCGGGCGCGGTGGGACGGGTTCCAGCGGAACGGCAGGCGGTAGCCCGCGAGCAGGGCCCGCATCGAGAAGGTCAGCGGCAGGTCCAGCACGATGGCGAAGCGCGCAGTCAGCGCGCAATCGTGGATGCAGGGGCCGTGCTCGACCGGGATCGCCACGTCGCGCACGACGCGGCCGGCGGGCGAGAGGACCACGTGACGGACGCTGTCCCAGACGGCGCCGTCATAGGCGATCGCGTGGGTCTCGGCCGTGAGCGGGTCGCGATGCGGGTGACCCGAGAAGGACCCGGCCAGCGTGCCGTCGAACGGGTTGTAGTTCTGCGCCTCCAGGGTCTCGGACAGCGCGACGGGGAAGCTGCCGGCCTCCACCACGGCGAAGGCGCGCCCGCCGATCTCGACGACGTTCGTGTTGACGGTGTCGTTGCGGCCCCGTCGCGGTCCGGGCGCCGCGGGCCGGCCGAGCGCAGCGGCGGCGAGGCGCGAACCGATCCAGCGGTTGCGGTACCACCGGGCGCGGCCGTCGGTCAGCGCCAGACCGTGCACCATGCCGTCGCCGAGGAACCATTCGTGGGCCCGCGCCGCGGGACGAACGGGGTTGGCCCCCATCTTGAGATACCGGCCGTCGAGCCCCGCCGGGATCGATCCGGTGACGGTCAGGTCGGTGAGCGTCAGCTCCTCGCGCATCGGCGCGTGGATGCCGACCGTGAACGGACTCGGGGCCCTCGGCAGACGCCACCGGTTGCAGGCCGCCACCAGCGCGACGCCGCGCTCCGCCACGGCGCGGACGGCCGATCGGACCGGGTTGGACATACGATGCGCTCTCCGGGCGTCGGGCGGACGTGCCATCGTGCCAACGGGATCGATCTCGCGATAGGGGCGGGGCGGCGAGATCGCGTGCGGCACCTTCGGCCCCGGGCGGTCGACACACCGGCTGTCGATCGAATCCGGCCGTCGCTCCGGACCGCGCCCTGAAGCGCCGGCGGTTCCCGATCCTCGAACTCGCCGACACCGACCGCCGCCCGACGCCGAACTTCGGCAGGGCACGAGGCCCGCCGTGGAGGCTCGATGCGGCATCCACGGCGGGGGGAGGGGGCTCCGGGGCTTCCTGCCGTCAGCGGGCCCGGGCGAGCCAGGCCATCATGGGCCGCGACTGCCAGCGCGCCGCCGCCAGGAGATAGACGAGCGAGGCGAAGTGGCCGGCCGTGACCGCCGCCGCCGCGCCCGTCACGCCGGCATGCTGCATCAGCGGGATGACCACGGCGAGCGAGACCATCATGCTGATCCCGAGGGATTCGAAGATCACCCGGGTGTTCTGCTTGGCGCGGAAGTAATGCCCGACGAGGTCGCGCACGAGGATCACCAGCACGCCGATCGAGAGGACGCGCAGGCAGCCGGCATAGGCCGCGTAGTCCGGGCC
Source organism: Methylorubrum rhodinum (assembly GCF_014199935.1). GTDB lineage: Bacteria > Pseudomonadota > Alphaproteobacteria > Rhizobiales > Beijerinckiaceae > Methylobacterium > Methylobacterium rhodinum. Next base: position 151,605 of record NZ_JACHOP010000009.1, on the reverse strand, counting down.
GAAGATCAAGGTCAGCCACAGCTCAGACGGGCCGGCGAGGAGCGCCAGGATCGCCACGATCGGCGCGCCGAGGCGGATGCCGGCCGTCATCATGTAGCGCCGCAACGCCTCCTCGCCGCCTTCCGCGTGGGCGCGGGCGGCCCGGACCGGCAGGACGTTCTCGGTCGCGCTGAGCAGGATCAGCACGGTGCCGACGAGGTACTGCGCCGCCCTCAGACCCCCGAGGGCGTCGAGGCCGAGCGAGGAGCCCGCGACCATCCAAACGAGCTGTTCCTGGGCGAAGGTCACGAACACGATCGGCAGGAGCCAGCGGGCGATCGGCGTATGGCGCCGGCTCAGCGCCCCGAGCTGGATCGAGGCCGAATCCCTCAGGAGCGGGCGCCCGACCGCGATCATGAACGGCAGGCTGGTCAGCAGGGAGGTGAGCGCCAGCATCCCGACGAAGCCGTTGACCCCGACCGTGCCGTGTTCGAGCCAGATCAGCCCGGCCGCGAGCGGGAAGCTCGCCGCGCGGGCGAGATCCATGCCGAGCGCCCGCATGCCCTTGCCCCGGGCGAACAGGAGGCGGCGCAGGGTGAACTGGAGGTTCTGCGCCAGCATCAGGGCGCAGGCGGCGGTGAACGCCGCGGGCGACATCTGGCCACTGAGCGTCAGGGCGAAGACCACGAACACCGCCCCGGGAACCGAGAGCAGGAAGGCGGCGATCAGGATGTTGGCGCCGTAGATGCGCGAGATGGAGCCGCGGGCGCCCGCCAGCGTCATCATCGGCGCGGTGATGAGGGCGTTGTGCAGCCCCTGCGCGAACGAGATCACGATGAGGATCATCGCGAAATGGCCGAACTCGACGATGCCGAGCAGGCGCGCGGCGGCGATGCCGCTGACGAAGCCGAAGCCGCTGACGACGCCCTGATCGGCCAGCGAGACCAGGGCGGCGGGCGGACGGCGGACGAGCTTTTTCGCGCGCAGGCGCAAGCGTTCGGCGAGCGGGGGAGAAGCGGCGTCTTGCATCGGATGCGGTCCGCTCAAAGCGAGATCGGGAGGAGAAACGTCGTCCGCGTGCCCCCCCGTGGCCATGCGGTGCCCCGCGGCCGCGCCGGCCTGTGCCATCCGGGAGCGGGCCCCGGCGTCGAGATCGTCAGATGACCCGTCATGAACACCGCTTCTCTTGGCCTGTCCCGGCGGGGGACAGATGCTGCGCACGTGGCCGATCGGGCGCAAGCCACGGGCCAGCCGAACCAGTAATCCGCATCCGCATCGCGCAATGCAGGGCCTTATTTCAGAATTAACCACCGTCCATCAAAGTCGATTCTGGCGGACTACAGAAATGAACCGAAACAATGTAAGGGAGATGGTACGACGAGGTGGGCATGTATCATTGGGTCAAGACCGCGTTGCGCGACACTCCGGTCCTGCGTGAGCTGACCCTACGGGGCGGCTCGCTGCTGCGCTCGCTCGCCTGCGCGGAGCCGGGCCTGTACACGCTCTGCTACCATCAGGTGCCGGAGGCGCTCCAGGAACGCTTCGCCGACCAGCTCCGCCATCTCGGCCGCCACGGCGACTTCATCGACGCCGACACCGCCTATGAGCGGCTCGCCGCGGGCTGGCCGGCGCGGGACCGCGCCTTCCTGATCAGCTTCGACGACGGCTACGCCGACAACCGCGACGTGGCGATGCCGGTCCTGACCAGCCTCGGGCTGCCGGCCATCGTCTTCCTCGTCAGTGACTGGCTCGACGCGCCGCCCCAGGCCCCGGGCGAGCGCCGCTACATGGACCGCGCCGACGTGGCGGCGTGGCTCGCGGCGGGGCTGCAGATCGGCTCCCACGGGGCGCGTCACCTGCGGCTGAGCGGCCTCGCCCGGGACGAGATCGTCTCGGAATTCACCCGCTCGCGCCGCGACCTCGCGGCGCTCGCCGGCCGGCCGGTCGATCACTTCGCCTGTCCCTGGGGCGTGGCCGTCCACGATTTCGACCCCGTCCGCGATCCGGCGCTCGCCCGGGAGGCGGGCTATCGCACCTTCTTCACCACCCGCCGCGGTCATACGAGCCGCGCCGAAGACGCCTTCCTGATGCCGCGCCACGTGGTCGAGCCGCACTGGTCGGCCTTCGAGTTCGAGGCCTTGCTCGGGGGATCGCGGCTCAGGAGGCGCAGCGATGGGACGGCCTGAGCGCGTGCCGACGGTTTCCCGGGCGGACATGTCCGAGCGGCGTCCGGTCGTCGTCGTGACGGGGGCGCTCGCGCCCTACACCCACGTTCTCTACGAGCGGCTGGCCGAGCGGCTCGACCGGCCGCTCCACGTCCTGTCCTGCACGCCGCGGGAGGCCGCCCGGCAATGGGTCGTGGAGGCGCCGCGCCTGTTCCGGCACGCGGTGCTGCCGGGCCTGCGCTGGCACCGGGACGCGGTGCGCAACCTCTACGTCAATCCCGCGGTCGTGACGCGGCTGGCCGCCCTGAAGCCCGCGGCGATCGTGCTCAACGACTTCTCGCCGACGATGCTGATGGCCTCCGGCTACGCCCGGCTCGCGCGCATCCCCTACCTGATCCGCACCGACGGGGTGCCGGAGACCGATCCGGGGCAGCGCTCCGCGCCGCATCGCTGGCTGCGCCGGGCCATCGTCTCGGGCGCGCATGCCGGCATCGGCCCGAGCGCGGGCAGCGCCCGGCTGCTCGCCCTCTACGGGATCGCGCCGGAGCGCTTCGCGACGAGCCCGCTGTTTCCGGCTTGGTCGCCCGCGGGGCCGCCGCCGCCGGATGCCGAGCGGCCCTACGATGTCCTGTTCTGCGGCATCCTCAACGAGGAGGTGAAGGGGGCGCGTTTCTTCACCGACGTCGTGCTCGGCTGCGCCGCGCGGGGGCGGCGCCTGTCCGTGCGGGTCGCGGGCGACGGGCCGCTGCGGGACGAGATGGAGGCGCGCTTCGCGCAAGCCGGCATCGCGGCGCGGTTCGACGGCTACCTGACGCAGGGCGCGCTGCCGGCGGTCTACGCCTCGGCGCGCCTGTTCCTGTTCCCGAGCCGGGGCGACGTCTGGGGCGTCGTCGTGCACGAGGCGCTCCAGAGCGGGACCCCGGTCCTGGCCTCGCCCCATTCCGGCATCGCCCGCGACCTCGTCGCTGTCGCGGGCTGCGGCGCGGTGCACGACCTCGACGCCGAGTCTTGGATCGCCGCGACGCTCGACCTGCTCGACGACGTGCCCCGCCGCCGCGCCCTGCGCGAGGCCGCGTCCCGGGCGCTCACGGACTACACGCCGGAGGCGGCGGTGCGCGGCTATCTCGACGGTTTGCGGTCGATCCTCGCGGCCAATCCATGAGAAGGCCATGACGATGCGAGGCCTCGCGCTGCCGATGCTCGGCTTCGCCCTGCTCTGCGCGCCGGCCTCCGCCGCGGGGACGGAGCGCGTGATCCGCGTGCGGCCGCCGATGGACCTGCATCGGGCGCTCGACGAGGCCGCTTCCCTGCGCGCCCGCGATCCGGGACGACCGGTCGCGATCGAGCTGTCCTCCGGGCTGCACCGGCTCGCCCGCTACGCCCGCATCGGTCCCGAGCATGGCGGCCGAGAGGGCGCGCCCCTGGTGATCCGGGGGGGCGCGGACGGCACGACCCGCGTGGTCGGCAGCGTTCCGGTCGAGGCCGTGGCGCTGCCCAGGGACCTGGCCGCGCGCCTTCCGGCCGCCGCGCGGGGCCGGGTGAAGGCGTTCCGGCTGCCCGAGAGCCTGTCCGCGCGCCCGCGCATCCGCCCGCCGCGCCTGCTCGGGCCGCCGCCGCCGCCGCTCACCTTCGAGGTCTTCGACGCGCGCGGCGCGCTGGCGCCGGCGCGCTGGCCCAACGACGGTTTCGCCCGCGTCACCGCCGGGCCCGAGGCGGCCCGCCCGAGCATCCGGCTCGAAGGCGCCAAGGAGGGAGCCAAGGAGGGAGCCAAGTCCGAGGCCAAGTCCGAGGCGTGGCGCGGCGAGGCCGATCTCTGGGTCGAGGGCTACTGGAGCTGGGGCTGGCTGTTCGAGACGATTCCCGCCGAGGTGCCGTCGACCGGCCCGGCGCTGGTGCGGCTCGGCGCGAAGCCCTACGAGGGCATCCGCCCGATCGCCCGCGCCCGCATCGTCCACGCGCTCGCGGAACTCGACACGCCCGGCGAGTGGTGGCGGGACGCCAAGCGCAATCTCCTGCTGGTCTGGCCGCGCGACGGGGCCGGCGCTGTCGAGGTGTCGGTCTCCGACACGCTGATCAGCCTGGAGGGCGCCTCGCATGTCCGCATCGAGTCGCTGCGGCTGGAGCGGACCCGCGGCGACCTGCTGGCGGCGCGCGGCGGCGGCGACATCCTCGTGCGCAACAGCGCGCTCGGCTGGTCGGGTCTGCGCGCGGCCGTGTTCGAAGGCGTGCAGGGCGGCGGCCTGGAGGCCTGCGCCATCGCGGATACCGGCTTCGGCGCGGTGCGGCTCGTGGCCGGCGACCGGCCGAGCCTGACCCCCGGCGGCCTCGTCCTGAAGGACACGCGCCTGACCCGGCATGCCCGCCTGTCGTGGACCCAGAGCCCGGCGGTCGAGGTCGACGGCGTCGGCAACCGGGTCGTCGGCAACTACTTCCACGATGCGGTCGACTACGCGGTGTACCTGCGCGGCAACGACCATCTCGTGGCCGACAACGAGATTACGCGGCTGCTCGACGGCGCCACCGATTCCGGCGCGATCTATGCGGGCCGGGACTGGACCGCGCGGGGCTCTGTGATCCGCGGCAACTTCCTGCACGACATCCGGACGAAGCCGGGCTTGGAGGTCAAGGGCGTCTATCTCGACGACATGGCGAGCGGCCTCACCGTCGAGGGCAACCTGTTCCTGCGGGTCGACCAGCCGGTCTTCATCGGCGGCGGGCGCGACAACGTGGTGTCCGGCAACGTCTTCGCGGATGCGAGCCCGGCGATCCACGTCGATGCGCGGGGCCTGAACTGGGCCGCCCCCTCCGTCGCCGATTCGACCTCGGAGATCCGCACGGCGCTTGCCGCGATGCCGACAGGCTCCGCCCTGTGGCGCCGCCGCTACCCGCCGCTCGCCGCCATCCTGGCCCGCGAGCCCGGCTCGGCGCGGGACAATCGGCTGACCGACAACGTGTTCTGGTGGAGCGCGCCGTTCCGCTACGAGCCGCCCGCGCGCCCGGGGGACCAGATCGTCGCCCGCAATGTCGAGGCGGCGCGGACGCGACCGCTCGCCGGCGGCTCGGACCCGGCCGCCTTCGCGGCCCCGCCGGTCCAGGGCGGGAACTTTCGCCTCGACACGGCGCGGATGCTGCGCTCGGGGCTGCCGATGGCGCCGAGCCCGCGGCGCTGAGGCGGATTCCCCTCCCCCTTGCGGGGAGGGGTCAGGGGTGGGGGTGGTTCAGGAGGAACCGCTCCGGTGCCTTCTGCCCGACCCCCACCTCCTCCCTCCTCCCCGCAAGGGGGAGGAGAGGCGCTTCATCCTCGCGACGTCGAGCATGATCGAGGCGTAACCCCGCCTATTCTCCCGGATCGGCACAGCCCAGTTCGGCGAGGCCCGCAACGGCCCCCGACTCCCTCAGCCCAACCCTCCGCCACCCCGATTCCTGTCCCTCCGCGACACACCCCGCGCGGCAGCGCCCTTGCACTCCCTCCGTCCAACGTCCGGGCCCGTCCCGGGCGGAGCGGATGGGCGGTCGCGAGGCCGCCGAGACGAGAGGAACCGGACTCAGGGCCGGTTTTGTGGAATGACGAGCCACCTCAGCATGCGCGGAGCCGTGCCGCTCTCCTCCTTCGACTGGCGCGACGAGGCCGCCGGGCGGTCGCGCTCCGTCAGCCCGCGGCAGGTGATCGGGATGATCGGGCGGCGGCGCTGGCTCGTCGGCCTCGCCCTCGTCCTCGGCCTGCTCGGCGCCGGCCTGTTCGTCGCGACGATGGAGCCGCGCTACGTCGCCACCGCCCAGGTCATCATCGATCCGCGCGGCCTGCGCGTCGTCGAGCGGGAGGTGACGCCCAACGTCGACAACGCCGACGCCCAGGTCGCCACGGTCGAGAACGAGATGCGGGTGCTGCGCTCCAGCGCGGTGCTCGACGCCCTGATCACCCGCGAGCGCCTCGATCGGGACCCCGAATTCGTCGGCAACCCGCCCGGCCTGCTGCGCCGGGCGCGCACCGCGATCGCCGATCTCTTCGGCGCCGCCTCGGCCCGCGCACCGGACCCGCAGCGGTCCGCGCTCCAGGCCCTGGAGCGCAAGATCGCGGTGCGCCGCGCCGAGCGCAGCTTCGTCATCGAGGTGACGGTCGCCACCCGCGACCCCGACAAGTCGGCCCGGATCGCCAACGACCTCGTCGCGATCTACACCGAGCAGGCGAACAAGACCCGCGCCGACCTCGCCCGCCGCTCCGGCGCCTCCCTCGACGACAGGCTCGCGGAGCTGCGCGCCGCCGTGCGCAAGGCCGAGGACAAGGTCGAGACCTTCAAGAGCGCGCACGACCTCGTCAGTGCCGACGGCACGCTCACCCGCGACCGGCGCCTGCGCGACCTCAACGCCCAGCTCGTCACGGCGCGGGCCCGCTCGACCGAGGCGCAGGCCCGGATGGAGCAGGCGAGCGCGCTCAACGGCAAGCTCGACGGCCTGAGCGAGGCGGTGCAGTCGCAGGCCGTGATGCAGCTGCGCGGCCAGATCGCCGAGACGCGCCGCCGCCGGGCCAACCTCGCCAACGTGCTCGGGCCGCGCCATCCCGACCTCGCCTCCGCCGGCCGCGAGATCGACGCCCTCCAGGAGCAGCTCGATCAGGAGCTGCGCCGGATCGGCGACGCCGCCCGCAACGACTATCGCCGCGCCAAGCAGACCGAGGAGGAGCTGCGCCGCACCGTCGAGTCGATGTCGCGCGCCTCCTTCGCCGACAGTCGGGCGCTGACCGAGCTGCGCGAACTGGAGCGCGAGGCCGAGGCGCGCCGCACGCTGTTCTCGCAATACCTCGTGCGCTCCCGCGAGCTGACCGAGCAGACCCAAGTCGACCTCAACAACATCCGCGCCATCAGCGCGGCGATCCCGCCGGACCAGTCGACCAACCTGAGCAAGGCCGTCATCCTCGCCCTCGGGACGATCATCGGCGGCGTTCTCGGCCTCCTCCTCGCGATCCTTCTCGGCGTGCTGCGCGGCGAGGCGCGTGCGGAGACCGACCGGGAGTCCGAGGCGGACGCCGCCCGTCCGTCGCCGACGGAGCCGCCGTCGCGGCCGGCCGGCGCCTGGGCCCTGCGGGATTTCCGCTGAATCCGTCCGGTTAAGCCTGCCGCGCGAAACTCTCCACGAAGCGCCCCGCCCCCGCCGTTTCCCTGTCGGAAGCGACGGAGCGGCAGGGGTTTCGTGGGAGCCTGATCCCCGACCGTCCTGTCCTGAGCATCCTTGCCCGAGCGTGCTGCCATGAGCGACACGGCCCTTCCGTTCTCCGCCGCGCCCGCATGGGCCGGGCCGCGCGCCGCGCGCCGCGACCTGTGGCGGACGGTCTTCGTGGTCTTCGCGGTGCTGATGTGCGTGAACGCCTTCTACGCGACCTTCGCGGGCGGGAGCGACGAGCTCGGCAACGCCAAGTCCCACGTGCCGTCGAACCGCGGCAACCTGCTCTATGTCGGCCTCTGGCTCGGCCTCTACGCCTGCTCCTGCTGGGTGGTCTTTCGCGATTTCCTGCGCAACGGGCTCGACCTGTGCCTCGTCGGGATCGCGCCGCTGGCCGGCTACATCCTGCTCTCCGCGACGTGGTCGCCCGCCCCCCTGGCCTCGATCGTGCCGGCCGGGATGCTCGTCCTCAACATCGTCATCGCCGCGGCGCTCGCCTCGGTCGTCCACCCGGCGCGGTTCCTGCGCATCTTCGCCTGGACCAACGTCGTCCTGGTCGGCATCTCGCTGGCCCTGGTGCTGATCACCCCCGACACCGTGCGCACCGACATCAACCGGCCGGGCCTGCTGATGTCGGGCGAGTTGTTCGGCGCCTACGCCAACAAGACCGTCCACGGCATGTCGGCCTCGATCGCCATCCTCGTGCTCCTGTTCCTGCCGGGGTCGAGCCCCCGCGGCCTGCGCTGGCCGGCGCTCGGCATCCTGACGCTCGGCCTGATCCTGGCGAACTCGATGTCCTCGGTGAGCGGCACGGTGGTCGCCGGGATGACGCTGTTCGCCGCCCGCGTGCTGCCGGGGTTCGGCCGCCCGATCTTCACGGTGGCCACCGGCTTCTCGATCCTGTTGGCGCTGAGCCTGCCCTTCATCGGCATCGGCGAGCTCGCCACGTCCATCGGCCGCAGCGCCGACTTCACCGGCCGCAGCACCTTCTGGCCCTACGCCATCGACGCCATCAAGGAGCGTCCGCTGTTCGGCTACGGCTACCTGAGCTTCTTCAACACCGACCCGTTCTCGAAGGCGTGGCGGCTGTGGGAGCAGGAGCTGTACTTCTTCACGCCCGACTTCCACAATTCCTTCCTCGACATCATGGTCGGGCTCGGGATCGTCGGCGGCGTCCTCTACCTCGTCCTGCTGTTCACCTCGGCCGCCATCTTCGCCCATCCGAGCCTGGAGCGCCGCTGCGCCTTCCTGCTCTCGGCGATCCTGATCGTGTTCATCCTCAACAGCGCCACCGGCTTCCTCTTCCTGGCGCACAATCGGATGTCGGCGATCTTCCAGTTCTACTGCCTGTTCGTGCTGTGCCGCAGCTACCGGCCGAGCGTGCCGTTCCCGCGCACGGGCGGCGTGCCCCACGGAGTCGTCCGGTGATGCTTTCTCACAAGGCCTCGCCGGGGGCGCAGGCCGGTCAGGTGATCGGCCTCGACGCCCTGCGCTTCGCCGCCGCCGGCCTCGTGATGCTCTATCACCTCGCCTGCACCGCCTGGCTTGTGCCGTCGAGCGAGGCGGCGGGCCTGCTCGCCGCGCCGGTCGGTTTCCCCGGTCCGTTGCCCGGTCCATTGCCCGGTCCATTGCCCGCCCTGCTGCCGCTCAGCGCTTCGGGCTGGATCGGCGTGCCGATCTTCTTTGTCATCTCCGGCTTCGTCATCGCCTACACGGCGACCGGGGCCACGCCCCGGCGCTTCCTGGAGAGCCGGGCCCTGCGGCTCCTGCCCTGCGCATGGTTCTGCGCCAGCGTCACCTTCGTCCTCGCGCTCGGCTTCGCTCCCGAGGGCGTCGCCGAGCTGACGGGCCGCTACCTCAAGACCCTGCTGCTGTTCCCCGCGCCCCGCTGGATCGACGGCGTCTACTGGACGCTGGGGATCGAGATCAGCTTCTACGCCTTCGTCTTCGCGCTCCTCGCCCTCGGCCGGACCGACCGGCTCGAGCCGGCGGTCGCCTGCCTCGGCCTCGCCAGCGCCCTGGCGTGGTGCCTCGCCGCCACGCCGCTCGTGTCGGGCCTGGACGTGCTGATCTCGACGCGGATCGCCAAGCTGCTGCTCGTCACCCATGGCTGCGAATTCGCCCTCGGCGTCGTGATCTGGGCCGCGTCGCGGCGCGGCTGGACCGGCCGGCGCCTCGCGGTCGCGGCCCTGTGCCTGACCGGCTCGCTGCTCCAGATCGGCTACGACGCGCGCTTCACCCGCCACAGCCTCGGGCTCGACCCGGCGGCGTGGGCGCCGCTCGCCGTGCCGCTGGGGCTCTATCTCGGCTTCCTCGGCCTGTTCCTGCTCTCGGTGCGCACCAACGAGCACCTGCTGCGGATGCTCGGCCGCGGCGCTCCGGCGCTCCGGGCAATCGGGCTCTCGACCTATCCGCTCTACCTCCTACACACCTTCGTCGGCGTGCTGGCCATGCGGGCGATGCTGGCCCTCGGCCTCGACCCGCTGGCGAGCCTCGCTGCCGGGATCGCGGCCGCGGTGCTGGCGGCGCTCGCCGTCTCCGGCTGGATCGAGCCGGTTCTGCGCCGTCGCCTCCGCGGCCTGATCGACCGCCATCTCCAGCCTCGCGACGGCCTTCTCGGCCGCGCCGCCTCGACGCGCAGGAAGCCGGCATGAGTCCGACAACGAGCCCGACCTCGATGCCGCATCTGCCCCAGCTCGACGGCATCCGCGCGCTGGCGGTCGGGCTCGTGTTCCTGTCCCATGCCGGGCTCGGCCACATCGTGCCGGGCGGGCTCGGGGTCACGATCTTCTTCTTCCTCAGCGGCTACCTCATCACCACGCTGCTGCGGTTCGAGGCGCTCAACACCGGCGGCGTCAGCCTGCGGAATTTCTACCTGCGCCGCGTCTTCCGCATCTTCCCGCCGCTCTACCTGACACTTCTCTTCGTCGGCGGACTCTACGCCGCGGGCCTGCTCAAGGGGCCCTACGACGGAGTCGTGGTGCTGATGCAGGCGGCGTTTGCCGGCAACTACGTCACGGTTTTGGGCGGCGACATCATGCGGGCGCTGCCGCTGCCGTTGTGGTCGCTCGCCGTGGAGGAGCATTTCTATCTGCTCTTCCCGCTCGTCTTCCTGATGGCGGTCGGTCGCGTCTCGGCGGCGCGGCTCGCCCTCTACTGCCTGATCGCCTGCCTCGTCGTGCTGTCCTTCCGGGTCGCCGCGGTGCTGACGCTGGCGGACGCCTCCGACACCTATATCTGGACGCATACGCGGGCGGATTCGATCCTGTTCGGCTGCTGCCTCGCGCTCTGGCGCAATCCGCTCCTCGACGGCGCGGCCGGCTATCGCCCCGGCGGATGGCAGGCTTTGGCCGCCCTCGGCGTGATCGCCGCCACCCTCGTGGTGCGGGACGAAACCTTCCGGCAGACCCTGCGCTACACGATCCAGGGCGGCGCCCTGTTCGTGTTGTTCGCCTGCATTCTCCAGCCGGCCCGCGGCAGCGCCTGTGCCGGCGCGGCGCGGCTGCTCTCGGCGCCGGTGCTGACCCGGATCGGCCTCTATTCCTACACGATCTACCTCGTGCACGCGGCGATGATCGAGGCGGTGGCGGGTTTCTCAGGGTCCCACCTCGTTCAGGGCGTCGTGGGCGCCGCCCTGACGCTCGCCTTCGCCGCGCTGATGCACCGCCTCGTCGAGCGCCCGTTCGCGCGGCTGCGTCGCCGCCTCGACGCGCCCGGGGCCGGCGCGCCGGTTCGAGGGGCGGCGCTGGCTGCCTCCGCCCGCTGACGCCGGCTCACCAGCCGCGGAGGAGCAGCGCGTCGCGCACCAGCGTGGCGATCACGGCCTGACCGGCGTCGTTGAGGTGGATGTGGTCGGCCCGCAGCGGTTGGGCCGGCACGTCGTCCACGATGTCGGCCCGATCCTGCGCCGTCGGCTTGAGCCCGGACATCGCGAGACCGCGCTCGACCAGGGGACCGCGGACGTCGAGGAAGCGGTGGCCGTGCTCGTCGCGGAGCGCATCGTTGAGCGCGCGGATCGCCCGGTGGCCGGGCCGGCCCCGATGCTCTTCCGGCACGTCGGCGTTGAGGATCGACAGGACGAGGCTGCGCCCGCACCGCGCCGCCATCGCCCGCAGGTCGGCCCTGACCCGGTTTGGGTCGTCGTAATTGTTGCGCCCCGCCCAGATCACCGCCACGCCCTCGCGCGAGCGCGGATCGGCGAGCATCCGGGCCGCCACCTGCGTCGACGATTCCCCGCCGACCCCGGCATTGCGCACGGGGCGCGCTGGAGTGAAGAGCCGACTCAGGACTGTCGGGTAGCGCCCGCCATTGGTCTGCACCCCGGCGCCGAAGGTGAGGCTGTCGCCCCAGCAGACGATCGGCACGGGCGCGGCCTCGGCCCGCCCGGCGACGCCGGCCGCGAGGAGACCCAGGCCGAAGCGGCGGCGGTCGAGGATCGGCGTCGAACTCGGCATGGCGGCTCTCGTAAGCTTCCGGATGTTCGCTTCGGCCGCCGCGCCACCCCCTCGCCCCGCTTGCGGAGAGAGGGGTACGCGCTCGAACGCTTGAGAGCTGATCGAAGGCCGCCTCACGCCCCGAACAGAACGATCTCCGTATAGGACAGATCGCCCGCCATCGGCGGGTGGGGGCCGCGGGCGAATTTGGGGGCGCGGCCGGGGAAGTAGCGGCCGGGGAGGTCGGCGCGGCGCTCCAGGGCGTCGAGGACGAACCACGGCATGCCCCGGCGCAGCAGGAGATGCCGGCCGACCGCGCCGAGGCAGGCGGGCAGGTCGAGGCCCGGCGAGTGATAGACGAGCTGGAGGCCGGGGAAGCGCAGCCAGCCGAGCCGGCCCGGCAGCACCCTGATGGCCCGGCGCTGGAACAGCAGCGCACCCGCCGTCGTGCCGTGCGACCAGACGAGGCCGAGGCAGCCGTAGGACACGTGGTCGGCGACCAGCCGGGCTTCGGCCTCGGGCAGCAGCGCCAAGGTCTCGGGCGAGGCGGCCCGCGCCCGGCCGCGATGGCGGCCCAGTATCGGCAGGGTCAGCATCTGGCCGGCGCAGATCGTCTTGAAGCCGCGGGCCTTGTGCATCGCCCAGGTCTGCGGCGCGGGCGAGACGTTGACGTAGGTCACCGCCTTGTCGCGCATGGCGAAGCCGTCCAGCAGCGTCCCGAGCGAGCGGAATTCCGGCTTCACGTACCAGCTCGACAGATTGCAGCGCAGGTGCGTGCCGGCGGCATCCTCGACGACGCGGTAGAGCGCCAGCAGCACGCCGACCGCCTCGCCGTCCCGCTCCACGAGATAGCCGTAGCGCGGCACGCCGTCGGGCAGGTCCTGCGCGCGATGGCGGGCGAGGCCCCGGCGCCAATAGGCTTCCGAACGGTTGGCAAAGCCCGCGCGCAGGAGGCCGATCACCGCGTCGAGGTCATCTTCCTCGATGGTGCGGCAGCGCGTCTTGGCGCGTTGGGGCTTCGGCGCGGCCGGGGCCGGATCGGGCACGGAGAAGACGGGGACATCATCGGCGTCGGACAGGGCGAACATCGGCGACACTCTCGGAGCTTCGCTGAGCTTGGGGCCCGGGGCGGATGCGTGGGCCGCGTCCGTTCGGATCGGGAGTCAGGTCGGCGGTGGGTTCGGGTGACAGGGAAGGGTGGGTCCGTCCTACCCACCCCCTCATCCTGAGGTGCCGCGTGAGCGGCCTCGAAGGAGGGCTCCAGGGATCGCAGCGCTTTCTGGAGCCCTCCTTCGAGGCCCGCTTTCGCGGGCACCTCAGGATGAGGGGGATGGGTGGGAGAAGTGTGGAAAAAGATCAGGCGGTGCTGCCGGCGTCGATGGTCAGCACCGTGCCGGTGATGTTGCGGGCCTTGTCCGACATCAGGTAGGCGACGGCGTCGGCGACATCCTGCGGCTCGGCCAGGCGCTTGAGGGCGCTGCGGTTGGCGACACGGCCACGCTCGGCCTCGTCCATCCCCTCCGTCAGCGACGTCTCGATGAAGCCCGGCGCCACCGCGTTCACCGTGACCCCGAGGCGACCGACCTCGCGAGCGAGGGACTTGGTGAAGCCGATCATCGACGCCTTGGTGGCGGCGTAGACCGAGAGCGCGTTGTAGCCGGTGAAGGCGATGATCGAGCTGACGTTGACGATGCGCCCCGCGCCCGCGCTCATCATGCCGCGGGCGAGGTACTTGGTGAGCACCATCGGGGCGACCGTGTTGAGGTGGACGAGTTCGGTGATTTTTTTCGCCGACATGGTGGCGAGCAGGCCCGGCGTGCCCAAGGCCGCGTTGTTCACGAGGCCGTAGACCGGTCCGTGCTCGGCCTTGATCCGCTGGACCAAGGCTTGAAGCGCATCGATCTCGCCGAGATCGGCGGCCATGAACTGGATCGCGCCGAACGGGGCGACCTCGCAGGCCGCCTCCAAGGCTTCGGTCGGGCGCCGCGCCAGGGCGACGACGCGAAACCCTTCGCTGGCGAGCGTCGAGGCCATGGCGAGGCCGAGGCCCCGGCTCGCCCCGGTGACGACGACGAGGCGGCCTTCACGGATCTCGGTCACGGCATCCTCCGCACCAGCTTGCCGCCCGAGGTGAGCGGCAGGTCGTCGACGAAGCGCACGCTCGCCGGCACCTTGTGGCCGGAGAGCCGCGGGCGGCAATGGGCGATGATCGCCTTCTTCAGCGCCACCGGATCGGCGGCGTCGGTGCCGGCGCGCAGCACGACTTCGGCCTCGACCACGGCGCCGAGGATGGGGTTGGGCCGCGCCCGCACGCGGGACATCGACACGCTGGAATGCAGGTTGACGACGGCCTCGACCTCTTCCGGCTGCACCTTGGCGCCGCCGACATTGATGACGCCGCTGCGCCGCCCCAGGAAGTGGAAGCGCTCGCCCCGGCGCTCGACGAGGTCGCCGGTGTCGACGAAGCCGTCGTCCGCCATCAGCGGCTCAGGGTGCGTGCCGAGATAGCGCCGGCCGGTACGGCCGGAGCGGACGTAGAGCGCGTCGTCGCGCACCGCGATCTCGATGCCGGCGCGCGCGCCGATCAGCGAGGCCGGAAAGCCCTCGCGCCCATCCTCGACGGTGAAGCCGACGCCGCCCTCGGTCGAGGCGTAGGCATGCGCCATGCGGGCCTCCGGGAAGGCGGCGCGCAGCAGGTCGAGCACGGTCTGGTCGGCGATCTCGCCGGACAGCCGGACGTAGCGCGGCGCGAGCCGGCCGAGTGCGTTGCTCATCAGGGCGAGGCGCCAGTGCGAGGGCGTGCCGAGGATGTGGGTGACACCCGCTTCCCCTGCGCGGATCAGATAGTCGCGCACCGGCTCGTGCCGGTCGGATAGCACCAGCGATGCGGGCGCCAGCATCGCGCGCAAAAACACCTGGAGGCCGCCGTAGCGGCGGATGTCGTAGAAGGTCGACCAGACCGTGCCGGGCTCCGGCGCGGCCGCGGTGTTGATGCCTCCGGCCAGCCCTTCGAGGGAGTGGGCGACGAGTTTTGGGGCGCCGGTGGTGCCGGAGGTGGCGAGCGCCCATTCCGTCTCTTGCCCGGTCTCCGCCGAAGCCTTCGCGGCGGCCTCGATGTCGATGCGCGGTAGGCCGGGCAGATCGCCCTCGGGCAGGCCTTCCGCGTCGCAGACGACGATCTGGCTTTCCGAATCCGCGGCGATGCGGGCGACATGCTCCGGCGCGAGGCCGGGGGGTACCAGAGCGAGGCGCGCGACGAGGCCGTCGAGGGCCAGCATCGCGCGGGCCGCCGCCATCTGCCCGCCGACCGCGAGCAGCACGCGTTTGCCGGCAAGCGCGTCGCTCACCGACGCGTCGCGCGGGCCGCCGACGATCCCGGCGAGATTTCTTCGCTCGCGATGGTCGGACAGGAACAGGCCGTCCAGCCCGCCCGCTGCCAAAAGTTTCTCGCGCAGGATCATGGCGCTTACGCCGCCTTCCGGGCTGCGGCGCGGTCGTAGAGGGCGACGAGGTCGCCGACGGTGACGGGCAGGTCGTCGGCCTCCATCTCGGAGAACGGGTCGGCCCCGGTCAGGTCCTCCATCCGGGCGACCAGCAGGGCGAAGCAGAGCGAGTCGAACTCGGTCTCCAGCATCACGAGGTCGTCGGTGATCGGCGGCATCCGCTTCTCCTGCTCGGCGGCGACGGCGGCGATCTCGGCGTGGACGGTGGAACGCAGGGACATGGGGGACTCCACTGGCAACAAGAACAGGTCAGGCGGTCGGCGCGGGATTTCGCAGAAGGTCGGCGAAGTCGCGCGCGATTTGAGACAGGATGGGCCGGGAGCGGGGGACGAGCCGCCCGAGGCCGTAGAAGAAATGGATCATGCCGGCGTGGCGAGCGTGGACGACCGGCACGCCCGCACGGGTCAGGCGCTCGGCGTAAGTCTCGCCGTCGTCGCGCACGGGATCGTACTCGGCGGTGTGGATGTGGGCCGGCGGCAGGCCCGCCAGCTCGGTTTCGCGCAACGGGCAGAAGCGCGGGTTCGGCAGGGCGTCGGGTCCGCAGGCGAAAATGTCGCCCTGGATCGTCGCCTCGTCGAGGAAGTAGCCGCGGGCGAAGTCGCGACGCGAGGGGCCCGTGCCGTGGACGTCGAGGACCGGGCAGATCAGGAGCTGCGCGGCGAGTGCTTTGCCAACTCCCAAAAATTCCTGGCAGACGCGGGCGGCAAGGCCGGCGCCGGCCGACTCGCCGCCGACGGCCAGCCGCGCCGGATCGATGCCGAGGTCGGCCGCGTGCTCCATCACCCAGCGGGTCGCGGCGAGCGCGTCGTCGAGGCCCGCCGGAAACGGATGCTCGGGGGCGAGCCGGTATTCGACCGCGACCACCCGCATCCGGCCGGCATCGCAGAGCGTCCGGCATAGGGCGTCGTGGGTGTCGAGATCGCCGGTGACGAGGCCGCCGCCGTGCAGGAAAACGAGGCCGGGGCCGGATGTCTCGCTCTCTGGCGCCTCGCCCTCCGGCGCGTAGAGGCGAAGCGACAGCGCGCCGCCGGGGCCGGGCATCGTGAAGTCGCGCACCTCGACCTGGCCGGTCGCGAGACCGGCGGCGGCGAGCTTCGAGAGACCGCGAAGGCCCTCGCGCCGGGCGGCGAGATCGATGCCGCCCGTACCCCCGAGCGCCATCATGTCGAGGAAGCGGCTGACATGCGGGTCGAGGGCCATCGCGGCGGCTCGCTCAGAGCTTCAGCGCGGCGCGGATGGCGGCCGGCCAGTCGGCGATGGTCTCGCCGTGGGTGGCGAACATCGCGACCGCGAGGCGGTCCATGCCGAAGGCGACGCAGCCGGTATGCGCCGGCTCGCCGTCGGCGAGGTTGAGGCCCCAGGTCGTGCCGAAATGCTCGCGGTGATAGTTGAAGCTCATGCAGGCGGTGCCGGCGGCCGCGCCCCGCAGCGGGATCAGCAGCTCGAACTTCAGCGCCTGCTCCAGCTGGCTGAAGGCCATGATCTGGCCCAGCCGCCCGAAGAACGGATCGCTCGCGGTCTCGACCGTGTAGGTCAGGCCGAGCTCGTCGGCCATGGCGGTGGCGGTCTTGATCCAGGCTTCGCGGAAAGCGACGATCTGCTCCGGCGTGCCGATGCGGACGTATTCGCGCATCCGGAAGGATTGCAGCCGGTCGAGATGGCGCGAGGGCTCGCGGCGGAAGCAGTCGCAGGCGACGTCGAAGCGGTAGCCGGCCTCCGGCACCGGCCCACGGGCGGCGGCGATCGGATAGACCGGGTAGCAGGCGGCCGGGGTCAGGACGAGGTCGGCGGTCTCCAGGCCCTCGGTCCAGTCGCCGCCCGCGAGGTGACGGTCGGCATAGCCGCGGATCTCGGACTCCGAGCCTTCCAGGCACGAAACGCAGCCCAGAAGATTCGGAAAACTCTTGAGGTAGCCGTGGCGCTCGAGATGGGCGCGGCTCATCACCGGCGGGAAGCGAAAAATCTCGGTGCTCTCGTCGCGGCGGGCCGAGATGAAGGCGGCGAGCGCCTCGACCACCGACTCGTAGGCGCCGGTGCGGGCGTAGACGCCCTGCGCGTTCATCGGCTTGAACATCGCGTCGAACAGGGAGTCGAGCGGATCGGTCGCGGGCGGGGCGGCCGGCGCGTTCATCACGGGCATGTTCATGGCGGGTGGTCTCTCGAAGTAAAGAGGGCGGAAAGGACGGGATCAGGCGCTGAGCGAGGCGGCGACCGGGGACATCAGGGTCGCGGTGGCGAGGTTGGCGACGATGCGGTCGTTGTGGATCATGATCGGCGCCGAGAGGATGTCGCGCAGCGCGCGGCCGACGCTGAAGGCGCCGTCCTGGCGGTAGCCGGCGAGCCCGTTGGCCCGCATGGCGCTCGACACCGCGGCGACGGCGAGTTCGGACACCTCGACCTTGAGCATCGTGATCGCGGTCTGGAAATCGAGGGCGGCGAGCGCCGCCGCGTCGTCGCCCGCGGCCTCGAACCGGTCGAGCCCCTGGACGATCAGCGCGCGGGCCTGCTTCAGGCTCGACACGGCGCGGGCGTAGTGGAGCGCGCCGGGAGGCGCGACGCCGCCGGCACCCCGCATGGCGGTGCGGGTGAAGGCCTGGGCGCGGTCGACGGCGGACGCGGCGATGCCGGCCCAGGCGCTCGACCACAGGATGTGCGAGACCGGCGTCATGGTCTGGTTGTGGACGTCGCCGTAGCGGGCGGAGAGCACCTGCTCGGGCCGGCCCTTGGCGACGAGGCGGAAGCCGCTGCTGCAGGTGCCGCGCATCCCGAGCGTCTCCCAGCCGCTGAGGCGCTCCAGCGTGTAATCCTCCTTGAGGAAGACGCAGAGCACCTGATCGGAGGCGGCGGCCTCCGCGTTGCGGCGGGCGACGGTGACGACGCCGTCGGCCTGGGCGCCGTAGGAGATCACGGTGGCGGCCCGCTCCAGGCCGACGCTCTCGCCGTCGGTCTCGACCGCGGCGGAGGACGAGCGGACGTTGCCGCCGCCTTGCCCTTCCGTGGTCGAGGAGGCCATCAGCAGTTGCTCGTCGGCGATGCGGCGGATCAGGCCGTCGCGCCACACGTCGCCGCGGCCGTGCCGGGTCAGGCAGGCGACCTTGGTCTGGTGCATGGCGTAGATCATCGCCGTCGAGGCGCAGGCGCGGCCGAGCGCATAGCAGATGTCGGCGAGCGCCCGGATCGAGGCGCCCTCGCCGCCGAGCTCGATCGGCACCGCGGCACCCAGCAGGCGCTGGGATTTCAGCGCGGCGACCGCCTCCTCGGGGAAGCGCCCGTCGCGGTCCACCGCCTCGGCGTGGAGTGCGGCGACGGCGGCCACAACTGCGGCGCGGGCGGTCAGGTCGGTGGCGAGGGTGTCGTCGGGGCCGGTCATCGGCTGGATGGTCATGGCTTGGCTCCCAAGGTCTGAAGCCGGCCGCGCCGGCAGTCTTTTTGGTTTCAGTCAGGTCAGGCGGACGGGGCCGCCTTCACGGTCTCGACCATCCGGGCGATGGTCTCGATCGAGTAGAAGTTCTTCGGGGTGAGTGCTGCGGGCGGGATCATGATGTCGAACTCGGCCTCGACCGCGATCATCAGGTTCACCAAGTCGAGCGAGGACAGGCCGACATCGACCAGCGCGTCGCCCGCGCCGAATTCCGGCTTGATCGCGTGCCGCCCGGCGATCTCGTAGGCGAGGCCCATCGTCCGGTTCGCCACGGTCTCAGTCATCATCTCCGACATGTGTCTCGCGCCTCTTGTCTGTTGCAGTCTGTTGGTGGGCTGCGACCTGTCCGGCGGCGATACAATCATCGCCGCGATAAGGTCTCTTCCGGATGTTCGAATCAATCTGAATTCGGTTTTTAAGTATTTGTTCAGTTAATCGAACATTCTTGCCGTCACGGCGGCGACAGGTCGATGAAGCTGCCGCCGCCGTAGACCAGCGCGCCGGTCTCGCCGCCGCCGAGGCGCACCTCGCGCACGGCCCCGAGCAGGATGGCGTGGCTGTGCCGCTCGATGACCTCTTCGAGGTCGCAATCGATGATCGCCTGCGCCTCCGTGAGGCCCGACGCCCCGGACGCCATCGTGGTCCAGTCCGCGCCGGCATAGCGGGCGGGGCCGCGCAGCGCCCCGATCCCGGCGAAGCGCTCGGCGACGGGACGGTGCCCGGAGGCCAGGATGCTGACGCAGAAATGCTGGCGCTTGACGATCACCGGCCAGGTCGAGGAGGCGCGGTTGACGCAGACCAGCATGGTCGGCGGATCGACCGAGAGCGACACCGCCGAGGTGGCGGTGAGCCCGACCCGATCCTCGCCGCTGCCGGCCGTGACCACGACGACCCCGCCGACGAGGCGGCGCATCGCCTGCTTCAACAGGCCGGCATCCGCCACCGGCGGAGGGGGCAAGTCGGGCGTGAGGCTCATCGCTGCGGCCTCCAGCGGATCGAGCCGGACGGTGGTGGCAAGGGAGCTTCGGTACGCGGCCATGGCATCGACCATCCGAAAGAACGGGGATTTCGTTCGAGGTCCGACCCGGTGACGCCTGCCTCAGGTCCGGTTCGAAACCGGACGTTATCGGTTGGCGCCTATGCCCGATCCGGTCCTCGCGGGCTCTTCTGCAAAGGAGAGGCCCGAGCGGAGGGGCCGAAATCTGTCCGCCCGCGACACGATCCGGGGTTCGGGCGGAGGGTCGGTCCCGATCCGGGACAGTGTTTCGGGCGGGTGCCGCCCAAACCTTGAGGTGCGCGCGATGTCCGATCCGATCTCCCGTACCGCCGCGCAGGCGCTCGTGGACCAGCTCGTCGCCAACGGCGTCGGCCACGTCTTCGCGGTGCCGGGCGAGAGCTACCTGCCGGTGCTCGACGCGCTGCACGAGTCCGGCATCCCGATCACCGTCTGCCGCCAGGAGGGGGGCGCCGCGATGATGGCGGAGGCCCACGGCAAGGCGACGGGCCGGCCGGGCATCTGCTTCGTCACCCGCGGGCCCGGCGCCACCAACGCCTCGGCAGGCATCCACATCGCCCAGCAGGATTCGACGCCGATGATCCTGTTCGTCGGCCAGATCGAGCGGGGGCTGCGTGATCGCGAGGCGTGGCAGGAGGTAGATTATCGCGCGGCCTTCGGGCCGATCTCGAAATGGGCGACCGAGATCGAGACCGGGGCGCGGGTGCCCGAATACGTCTCCCGCGCCTTCCACACCGCCTGCGGCGGTCGCCCCGGCCCGGTGGTGATAGCGCTGCCCAAGGACATGCTGAAGGACCCCGTCTCCGGCCCGACCGCGCCGGCCTTCGTGCCGGTCGAGGCCGCGCCCGGAATCGAGGACCTGGAGCGGCTGAGCCAGCTCTTGGGCGAGGCGGAAAACCCCTTCCTCGTGCTCGGCGGCAGCCGCTGGGACGAGCGCGCCTACGCCGACATCCGCACGTTCGTGGAGGCGTTCGACCTGCCGGTGGCGACGAGCTACCGCCGCCTGCCGCTGTTCGACCCGCTGCACCCGAACTACGCGGGCGACCTCGGGTTGGCCGCCAACCCGAAGCTCGTCGCGCGGGTGAAGGCCGCCGACCTGCTGATCGTGCTCGGCGGGCGGCTCGGCGAGGTGGCGAGCCAGATGTACTCGCTCCTCGACATCCCGAGCCCCCGCACGCGACTCGTCCACATCCATCCGGGCCCGGAGGAACTCGGCCGGGTCTACGTCCCGCATCTTGCCATCAATGCCGGCCCCACCCGCACGGCCGCCGCGCTCGCGCGCCTGCCCGCGCCCGCCGCGACGCCGTGGTCGGAGGGCGCGCGGGCGGGCCACGGCGAGTACCTCGCCTGGAGCGAGACGGCGACGCCGCAGCCCGGCGCCGTGAACTTCGGCGAGGTAATGATTCAGTTGCGCGACGCGCTGCCGTCCGACGCGATCCTGTGCAACGGCGCGGGCAACTACGCCGCCTGGATCCACCGCTTCTACCGCTTCCGGCGCCTTTCCACCCACATGGCGCCGACTTCGGGCTCGATGGGCTACGGCGTACCGGCGGCGGTGGCGATGAAGCGGCTCTATCCTGAGCGCATCGTCATCTCGCTCAACGGCGACGGCGACTTCCTGATGAACGGCCAGGAGTTCGCGACCGCCGTGCAGTACGGGCTCAACATCGTCTGCATCGTCGCCGACAACGCCAGCTACGGCACGATCCGGATGCATCAGGAGCGGGATTTTCCGGGCCGCGTCTGCGCCACCGATCTCGTGAACCCGGATTTTGCGGCCTACGCCCGCGCTTTCGGGGGCGTCGGTTTCACGGTGGAGCGAACGGAGGATTTTTCGGCCGCGCTCGACGCGGCGCTGGCCGCGAAGCAGCCGGCGATCATCCACGTGAAGATCGCGGTCGATGCGATCGCGCCCGGCGCGACGCTGACGGCGATCCGGGAGAAGGCGCTGGCCTCGCAATAACCCTCCCCCCTCTGCGGGGGAGGGTGCCTCGCGGATGCGAGGCGGGAGAGGGGAGCGACGTTTCCGGAGATAACTGGTCGAACGCGGCCAAGCGGAAGCGTGGTTCCCCTCTCCCGACCCCCTTCGGGGGCCACCCTCCCCCGCGGAGGGGGGAGGGCTTGTTTCCGCGCTTAACCCAACCGCCCGTGCGCGAAATCCCAATACAGCTGCCGCGCCTGCCGAAAGATCGGCCCCGGCTCGAACCGCCTGTCGTCGAGCCCCGTCACCGGCGCCACCTTGGCGAAGTTGCCCGCGGTGAACACCTCGTCGGCACTCAGAAAATCGTCGTAGCGCAGCGTCTTCTCCACCACCGCGACGCCCGCGCCCCTCAGCAGCGCGATGACCCGCGCGCGGGTGATGCCGGCCAGGAACACGCCGTTCGGCACGGGGGTGTAGACCACGCCGTCGCGGGCGAAAAAGGCGTTGGCGTTGGCGAATTCGGCGACGTTGCCCAGCCCGTCGAGCATCAGGCAGTTGCCGAAGCCGCGCGACAGCGCCTCGGTCAGGGCCCGGGCGCCGTTCGGGTAGAGGCAGCCCGCCTTGGCATCGACCGGGGCGACCTCGATCGAGGGGCGGCGGAAGGGGGAGAGCGTCGCGCGCACGCCGGACGGCAGCGGCATCGGCGCGGTGTAGATCGACAGGCACCAGTTGGTGGAAGCGGGATCGAACCGGACGCCGCCGGCGAAGCCGCTCTCGGCCCAGTACATCGGCCGGATGTAGAGTTCGGCGTCCGGCGCGAAGCGGGAGAGGCCCTGCGCGACGAGGTCGCTCCAGGCGGAGACCGGCACCTTCGGCTCCAGGCCGAGCGCAACCGCCGAGCGGTTGACGCGGGCGAGATGCAGGTCGAGGTCGGGCGTCACGCCCTCGAAGGCGCGGGCACCGTCGAACACCGTCGAGCCGAGCCACGCGCCGTGGCTGCGCGGCCCCATGATCCGGACATTGCCCGGATGCCACGCGCCCTCGAAGAAGGTCCAGGTGTCGTTCTCGGACGTCGTCATGGCGCGAGCCTCGATGGAAGGGGAAGCGGGGCCGTTCGGCAGCGGTCCCACGATTTTCAGGCGTCTTCCTTCCCTCCCCCTCATCCTGAGGTGCCCGCCTTGGCGGGCACCTCAGGATGAGGGGGAGGTGTCGGATGAAGGAGACGTCAGGCCGCTTCGAGCAGGCCGCCGCCGACGGACGACGCGGACTTGCGGCGCAGCATCTTCTTGACCTTGGCAAACGCCCGCATCGCCAGCGCGAGGTACTTCGGCTGGGTCTGGCGGCAGAAGGCGACCTTCCGCACGTAAGTCTCGACGTGCCAGTGGCAGACCGCGCCGCGGGGGATGAACAGCACGTCGCCGGCCACGAAGGTCTTGGCCGGGTTGATGCCGTCGCTGATCGTGGCCGAGCCTTCGAGGAAGTGGATCGTCTCGTCGATGTCGTAGTGCCACTCGAACTTGCCGGCGGTGCAGTCCCAGACGAGCGTCCAGGCCAGGCGGTCGGCGCTGCGCGACAGCATGGTGTTGCGCGCGATGGGCATCCCCTCGTGAACCCAGCTCTGCTCGATCGGAGCCGGCCGCAAGTCGCCCGTCGTCACGGACGCAATCATCGGGGTGGTAGACACGTCTTCCTCGCTGGAGATCGGGTGGGGCGTCCAGGACCACTCCGGAGGCGCCCCGAGGCAGCTCCACCACAAACGTCTTGAGCTTGCAAGATGCTCCGTCAGATATGGCTAACGTCGAGACGGCGAGGACTGGAATTCAGGCCAAATCGTGACTTGGCTGTGAAGTACAGTGCCCGAAACGGCACGCCCGGTTCACGGCGAGACAGCCTTTCTACGTAGAATTCCGCAACCATGCGGCGGGAAAGTCGGACCCGCGGCTGTGGGCTCCGCGGCCATCCCCCTGATCTTTCATCAAAATCAACCGGCCGTGGCGAGGGTGCGGACCTCGCCGGGCGCCGCGGATCGCGTGCCGTTTCGGCACATTCCGGCGTGGTCCCGGCCTTGCGGCAGGCCCGCCGACCCTCGGGTTCCAGGGACGACACACCACCATGCGCAGCGAAACGATCGCCGTTCACGCCGGCTTCGACCACGATCCGACCACCCACGCGGTCGCCGTGCCGATCTACCAGAGCGTCGCCTACGCATTCGACAGCGCCGATCACGGCGCCGCCCTGTTCAACCTCGAGGAAGAGGGTTTCCGCTACAGCCGAATCGCCAACCCGACCGTGAACGTGCTGGAGCGGCGCGTGGCGGAGCTGGAGGGCGGCCATTCGGCGCTCGCCGTCGCCACGGGGCAGGCGGCGCTGCACTACGCCATCGCGACGCTGGCCGACCACGGCGGCAACATCGTCTGCGTGCCCCAGCTCTACGGCACGACGCACACGCTGCTCGCCCATGTGCTGCCGCGCCAGGGCATCGTCACCCGCTTCGCCGCGAGCGACCGGCCCGAGGACATCGAGCGGCTGATCGATGGCGAGACGCGGGCGGTCTACTGCGAATCGATCGGCAACCCGGCCGGCAACATCTGCGACATCGAAGCTTTGGCGAAGGTCGCCCACGCCCACGGCGTGCCGCTCGTCGTCGACAACACCGTGCCGACGCCGATCCTGATGCGGCCGATCGATTACGGGGCCGACATCGTCATCGCCTCGCTCACCAAGTTCATGGGCGGGCACGGCACCACGCTCGGCGGCATCGTCGTCGATTCGGGCAATTTCGACTGGGCGGCGCACTCCGAGCGCTTCCCGCAATTCTCGACGCCGGACGTGTCCTATCACGGCCTCGTCTACGCCGAGCGGTTCGGCCGCGGCGCGTACGCGGCCCGCGCCCGCAGCGTCTACCAGCGCACCACCGGCGCGGTGCTGCCGGCGATGTCCGCCTTCCTGCTGCTCCAGGGCATCGAGACGGTGGCGCTCCGCGTCGAGCGCCACGTCCAGAACGCCCGCAAGGTCGCGGAATATCTGCGCGCCCATCCGGGCATCGAGTGGGTCAACTACGCGGGCTTCCCCGACAGCCCCAACCACGCGATGGCGAAGAAGTATCTCGGCGGCGAGGGCTCCTCGCTTCTGACCTTCGGCGTCAAGGGCGGGTTCGAGGCCGGCAAGACGGTCTACGACGCGCTGAAACTGGTGAAGCGGCTGGTCAACATCGGCGACGCGAAGTCGCTCGCCTGCCACCCGGCCTCGACCACCCATCGCCAGATGACGCCGGACGAGCAGCGCATCGCGGGCGTCCTGCCCGAGACCATCCGGATCAGCGTCGGCATCGAGCACATCGACGACATCGTCGCCGACCTCGATCAGGCGCTCGCCGCCGCCCGGCCCCTGGCGCTCGCGGCCTGACCGTCAGCCGGGCGTGCCCGGCCCCGCCCGTTTCGAGAGGAGAGAGCGCATGCTGGAACACGGTTCCTCCGCTGCGGCCTACGGCGAGGCCAGCCTCGCCGAGACCGTCCCGCCGCCCCGTTCCGAGGCGGCGAACCCCGCGCCGCGCCTGCGGATCGGGCTCCTCAACAACATGCCGGACACGGCCCTGGTCCAGACCGAACGGCAGTTCCGGCGCCTCATCGGCACCGAGGTGGATCTGAGCTTCTTCAGCCTCGCCTCGGTGCCGCGGGGTCCGCTCGCCCGCGCCCATCTCGACCGGTTCTACGCGCCTCACACCGCGCTTGCGGCGGCCGGGCTCGACGCCCTCGTGATCACCGGCTCGGAGCCGAAGGCCGCCCGCCTCGACGAAGAGCCGTACTATGCCGACTTCACCGAAGTGGTGGATTGGGCGGCGCAGGGCACGGTCTCGACCCTGTTCTCGTGCCTGGCCGCGCACGCCGCGGTGCTGCATCTCGACCGGATCGAGCGCCGGCCGATGGCGACCAAATATTCGGGCGTCTATGCCTGCGCGGCCTCCGGCGTGCATCCGCTGCTGGCCGGCATGGCTCCGGTGATGCCGGTGCCGCATTCCCGCTGGAACGACCTGCCCGAGTTCGAGCTCGCCGCGAAGGGCTACACGGTCTTGCGCCGCTCGGAGGACATCGGCGTCGACCTGTTCGTGCGCGAGGGCGCGAGCCTCATGGTGTTCCTCCAGGGGCATCCGGAATACGAGACCGATACGCTCGCCCGCGAGTACCGCCGCGACATCGGCCGCTTCCTCGACGGCAGCCGCGACACCTGCCCGGCTTTGCCGGAGAACTACTATACCGACGACGCGGCCGAGCGGCTGGAGGCCTTTGCGGCGCTCGCCCAGGCCGAGCGCGCGCCCGCCCTCCACGCCGATTTCCCCGCCATGGACGCCACCCCGCCCCGTCCCGCCGCCTGGCAGGACGGTGCGGCCCGGCTGTTCCGGAACTGGCTCGCGCTGGTGGCGGCCAACCGCGCCTTGCGGATGGCGGTCGCCTGACGCTCGTCCCCTCCCCCTTGCGGGGAGGGGTCAGGGGTGGGGGTCGGGCAGGATCGAGCGCCCTGGTTCCCACTGCACCACCCCCACCTCCTACCTCCTCCCCGCAAGGGGGAGGAGAGGCCCGGCGGCCATCGACGCGATCGAACGGACATCGTCATGACGACCCTGCAATCCGATATGGCGCCCACGGCTTCCCCGCCGCGCGCCTCCTCCACCGCCGGCTGGATCGGCGCGCTGGAGCGCACCGCGCGCATCGACGCCGACCCCGATCGCATCTTCCCGCTGGTCCTCGACGCGGTCGCCGCCGAGCGGGCCGGCGCCCCGGCGCTCATCGGCACCGACGAGACCCTGACCCACGGCGATCTCGCCGCGCGCCGCCATCGCTACGCCCGCTGGGCGCTGGCTCGAGGGCTCGCCAAGGGCGACACCGTCGCGCTGATGATGCGCAACCGGCCCGACTATCTCGCGATCTGGCTCGGGCTGACCCGCGTCGGCGTGCGGGTGGCCCTGCTCAACACCAACCTGCGCGAGCGCGGGCTCGCCCACTGCATCGAGGCGGCCGCACCCCGCATCCTGATCGCCGCGACCGACCTCGCCGAGGCGGTCGAGGGGGCGTGGCCGCATCTCGCGAGCCCGCCCGAACTCTGCTGGCAGGGGGAGGGCGCCGAGGCCTCGCTCGCGGCGCAGGCCGCGCGGTTCGGCGGCGAGCCGCTGGCACCGGAGGAGGCGCCCGCGGTGAGCCTGCGCGACCCGGCGCTCTTGATCTACACCTCCGGCACCACCGGCCTGCCCAAGGCCGCCCGCGTGAGCCATCACCGCATCATGATGTGGACCCACTGGTTCGCAGGCCTCGCCGATCCGGGCCCGGACGACCGCATGTACGATTGCCTGCCGCTCTACCACAGCGTCGGCGGCGTCGTGGCGCCGGGCAGCGTGCTGCTGGGCGGCGGCTCCGTCGTGATCCGCGAAAAATTCTCGGCGAGCCGGTTCTGGTCGGACGTGACCGAGTCCGGCGCGACCCTGTTCCAGTATATCGGCGAGCTGTGCCGCTACCTGACGCTCGCCCCCCCGGACCCGCAGGAGCGCGCGCATCGCTTGCGCCTCTGCACCGGCAACGGCCTGCGCCCGGAGGTGTGGGAACGCTTCCAGGAGCGCTTCGCCATTCCCCGCATCCTCGAATTCTACGCCGCCACCGAGGGCACGCTCTCGCTCTACAACGTCGAGGGCAAGGTCGGCGCCGTCGGCCGCGTGCCGAGCTTCATGGCGCGGCGCTCGCCCGCGCTGATCGTCAAGCACGACGTCGCCACCGGGCTCCCCTTGCGCGACGCGGACGGGCGCTGCGTCACCGCCGCGTTCGGCGAGGCGGGCGAGCTGCTGGGCCGCCTGTCGGACAAGGCGGAATACACCTTCGAGGGCTATACCAGCGCCTCCGAGAGCGACCGCAAGGTGCTGCGCGACGTTCTCAAACCGGGTGACGCCTGGATGCGCACCGGCGACCTGATGCGGCGCGATGCCCAAGGTTACTTCTACTTCGTCGACCGCATCGGCGACACCTTCCGCTGGAAGGGCGAGAACGTCGCCACCACCGAGGTCGCCGAGGCGCTGGCCCGCACCGAGGGCGTCGCGGAGGCCTGCGTCTACGGCGTCGCGGTGCCGGGCGCCGACGGCCGCGCCGGCATGGCGGCGCTGACCGTCGGCCCCGGCTTCGACCTCGCGCGGCTGCACGCCGAGCTGGCCGAGCGGCTGCCCGCCTATGCCCGGCCGCTGTTCGTCCGGTTGACGGAAGAACTCGGCCACACCGAGACCTTCAAGCAGAAGAAGGCGGCGCTCGCCGAGGAAGGTTTCGACCCGGCCCGCACCGCCGATCCACTCTATCTCGACCGCGACGGAGCGTATCGCCGCATCGATCGGGATCTGTATGAGGCGATCAGTTCGGAGTGCCTGAGGTTGTGACGGCCTGCTTCCTGCAATATTCGCAGTTGTTGTCATCGCAGGCCTGAAGGTCCGCGCCGACGCCGCGCGCGGCTGGGAGATTTCGGTAGTTGTTGAATCGTCAAGAATGGTGGACATAAGTTCATCCGACTTGATGAGTGCGGCGCAACAAACGCGCTTCGCCACCGGTGCCGAAGGGGTTGGGCGATGTCGACGCATGTCATCGGGGGACCTGCGCCGGACTGCACGCGTCGAGGGCACCGGCCCGAACGGTGGCCTCCGGCTTTCGGAACCACGCCGATGCGGCAGGACGCGCTCCGCCGCGCCACCGGCACCGTGACGCCATGAAGAAGACGGTCGCGTATTTCCGTGCCAAGGCGCGGACCTGCCGCCGCCTCGCACGCTCCCTGGGCGGGGAGGCGGTCCCGGCGGTGGCCGAATTGGAGGCCCTGGCGGCCGAGTTCGAGGCGTTGGCCGTGAAGCTCGAAACGGGCGCTTCGGCCATGCTGGACGACCGCCGCGACGGTTTCGCCCGGCGGGAGGCCGCGCTGCGGCGCCACTGAGCCGGCCCCTGTCGTCAATCCGCCACATCTCCACCGCTTCCTGACGCCCGGCCGCCCGCCGCGGCGGCCGGGTGCTGGACGGGTCCCGCCCATTCGCGCTTCTTGGATCGCGGCCGGGCCTGAGCGCCCAAGCGGAAAAGTCTCCGACGGTGCAGGCAGGGGCGCACAGCACGGACGAGGGCGGGGGCGGCGACCTGCTCGCCTTCCTGCGCGCCCGCCACGGCGCCGAATCCGGCGAGGCGCGGGGCACGCGGGCGGGGGCCGGCGCGGCG
The DNA here is from genome assembly GCF_014199935.1 of Methylorubrum rhodinum. GTDB lineage: Bacteria > Pseudomonadota > Alphaproteobacteria > Rhizobiales > Beijerinckiaceae > Methylobacterium > Methylobacterium rhodinum. The sequence goes on along the minus strand of NZ_JACHOP010000009.1, from coordinate 122,791 downwards.
GAAGCGATCTGGCGCGAGGGCCGGCTGCCGCCGGGCGACCTCGCGGATGCCATCGCGGCCTTCCACCACTTGCCGCGGGCCGACATCAAGCGGATCGTCGAATGGCCGCATCTCCTCGACGGCCTGTCGCGGCGCTTCCTGCGCGAGGCCTTCCTCTATCCGGTCTCCGAATCCGGCCGCCCGCTGCTGTGCGTCGCCGACCCGTCGCTTTCCGAGTCGATCCAGGCCGCGAGCCTCGCGCTCGGCGGGCCGGTGGCGCTCGCGGTGCTCTCGTTCGAGGAGATCGAGGCCCTGTTCGAGCGCGGCGGCGGCGAGGCCGCGCCGGAGCCGGAAGAGATCCCGGCCGAGATCGCCTTCTCCGACGATGTCGAGACGCTGCAGGACCTCGCCCGCGGCGCTCCGATCGTGCGGGCCATCGACGCGATGCTGGAGCGCGCCGTCGAGCAGGGCGCCACCGACATCCACATCGAGACCGGCCGCGAGGATCTGCGGGTCCGCTTCCGCATCGACGGGCATCTGCGCGCCCAGCAGACGCTGGCCAAGCACATGGCCCCGGCGATCCTCTCGCGGGTGAAGATCCTGGCCGGGCTCGACATCGCCGAGCGGCGCCTGCCGCAGGACGGGCGCACCAACGTCAAGGTCGGCAGCCAAGAGGCGGATCTCCGCGTCGCCGTGATGCCGACGCTCTACGGCGAGACCGCGGTGCTGCGCATCCTGCTCAAGGACACGCGCCTCCTCGAATTCAAGCGCATCGGCATGTCGCTGCGCGATCAAGCCGCGATGGAGCGCCTGCTCGCCGAGCCGCACGGCATCCTGATCGTCACCGGTCCGACGGGCTCCGGCAAGACGACGACCCTCGCCACCGCGATCTCGATGCTCAACGACCCCTCGCGAAAGATCGTGACGGTGGAGGACCCGGTCGAGTACCAGTTGCCCGGCATCCACCAGACCCAGGTCAAGCCGCAGATCGGGCTGACCTTCGCCACCGCGCTCCGCTCGTTCCTGCGCCACGACCCCGACGTCATCATGGTCGGCGAGATGCGCGACCGGGAGACCGCGGCGATCGGCATCCAGGCCGCGCTCACCGGCCACCTCGTGCTCACCACGCTCCACACCAACACCGCCGCCGACGCGGTGGTGCGGCTCGCCGACATGGGCGTCGAGCCGTACCTGATCGCGGCATCCTTGCGCGGCGTGCTCGGCCAGCGGCTGGTGCGGCGGCTGTGCGAGAAGTGCAAGCAGCCGGATCCGCGCGCGGCGGACGCGGCCCTCGACATCTGCGCCCGGCGCGGCACGCCGGCCCCGGAGCGGCGCGACTACTTCAAGGCGGTCGGCTGCCCGCATTGCGGCGGCACCGGCTATCGCGGCCGGGTCGGCGTGTTCGAGGTGCTGACCATCGACGCCGAGATCGAGCCGCTGGTGCGGCGCGAGCCCGACCCCTCCCGCATCCTCGACGCCGCGCGGGCGCGCGGCATGACCACCATGCTCGACGACGGCATCACCAAGGCGGGGCAGGGTCTCACCTCCCTCGACGAGGTGATGCGGATCACCGGCTAGCGGGGCGGCGATGACGGCCTCGGCCCGCATGGCAGGGTTTTCCGCTCAAGCCGCCGCGCTCAAGGCGCGCCTCGGCGCCTCGCCGCTCGTCGCCAAGGCGGGCGGCGCGGTCTCGCTTCTGCTCGACGCCTTCGTGGCGGCGATCGAGCCGCGGCTCGGCCGCTTCCTCGACCGCAGCCGCCGCGTCGCGGTGGTCGAGGGCGATGGGCTCGCGCTCTACGAGGTGCGCGAGGGCCGCGTGACCCCGCGCGGCCTCTTCGACGGCGCGGCGCCCCAGAATTTTTCCGGGCGCGGCCTCGAACTGCGGCTGCCGCCCAACCTCTTCCTCGCCCGCACCCTGCGCCTGCCGGATGCCGGGCGCGACTATCTCGGGCCGATCCTGGCCCACCGCCTGGAGCGCCTGACGCCCTGGCGGCCCGACCGGGTGCTCTACGGCTACGACATCCCCGAGCCCGCCGGCCCCGACGGCACCATCGCGGTCGATCTGCTGGCCACCTCGTCCGACCTCGTCGCGCCCCATCTCGACGCGCTGGCGGCGGCGGGCCTCAAGGTCACGGCGCTCGGCAGCGCGGCCGCGCCGCTGGACGCGGCGCTCGCGATCGACCTCTACCGCGGCCGTCCCGGTTCCGTGGGCGCGAGCCCGCTGCGCCGGCCGGTCGCACGCGCCGCGGCACTCGCCTTCGGCCTCCTGATCCCGGCCTGCCTCGCGGCCGTGTTGCTCGCCGCCTCCGCCGAGACCGAGCAGGCCGAGACCGGGGCGCATCTCGCGGCGCTGCGCGCGCGGCTCGCGGCGCGGACCGGCACCGGCGGGACGCGGGAGGCGGGGCTTCTCGCCGCCAAGCGCCCCGAGGCCAGCGTCATCCTGCTGATCGACCGCCTCAGCGCGGCGCTCCCCGACGGCACGGTGCTGCGGGAACTCGATGCGGACGGCGGAAAGGTTCGCCTCGTCGGCCGTTCGGACGATGCCGCCGCGCTGATCGGCCTGCTCGAAGGGCAGGCGGGCCTCACGGCCGTGCGCTTCGCGGCTCCCGTGATCCGCGATGCCGAGCGCCGCGAGGCCTTCGACATCGTGGCGAGCCGCGCCGCGCCGCAGGCGGAGGCCGGCCGATGAGCGCCGATCCGCGCGTCTCCCCGCCCCTGCGCCGCTGGCTCGGGCCGATCGCGGTCGCCGTCTTCGTCGGCCTGCCGTTGCTGCTCGCCGCCCTCACCCTCGACCGCCTCGCGGCGTGGTGGGACGCGAGCGACGCCGTAGAGGAGAGCCGTACCCGCATCGGTCAGATCGAGGCGCGCATCCGGCGGCTCGCCGTCGAGCAGGCCAGGCTGCGCGAGGGCAGAGGGGAGGGCGGAGGGGAGGGCGACGTGGCGCGGACCCGTTCGGTCTTCCTCGACGCCGCCGCGCCGGGCCTCGCGCGGGCCGAGATGCAGCGCCGCCTGAGCGCGCTCGTCGATGCCGCGGGCGGGCGGCTGATCGAGGTGCGCGGCGAGGACGAGGCGGACGACGGCCGCACCGTGCTGCTGCGAGCGAGCCTCGACATCGGCAACGACGGCCTGTTCGACCTCCTGGCGAGGATCGAGGCCGGGATGCCGCTGCTCACGGTCGAATCGATCAACATCCGCACCCAGGCCGGCCGCGCCGCCGCGGCGGACGACCCGCAGCCGACCCTGCGCGTGGCGCTCGCGCTCCGCGGGCATCGCCGGGAGGGCCGCTCGTGATGGCTTCTGCGCCGCGCGCCCTGTTCGCCTCGATCGTGTTCCTCGGGCTGGCGGGTCCGGGTTACGCCGAGAGCCCGTTCGGCTCGCCCGCCTGGGTCCGCGAGCAGGAGGCCCTGCGGCAGGCCGAGGATGCGCGCCAGCGCGGGCGCAAACCCGCCCCGCCTCCGGCCTCCGAGCCCGTCGCGCCCGATCCGGTGACGGCCGGGGCGCCGCAGCCCGAGCCGGAGGCGTCCGCTCCCGCCGCGATCGCCCAGGTGGAGCCGCCGCCCGAACCCGAACTCCCGCTCCCGCAGATCGCGCCGACCGCCAATCCCTTGAGCCGGATGGCGTTCAAGGATCTCGGCGCGTTCCGGCAGCGCCCGCTCTTCGCACCCTCGCGCCGACGCCCGGATCAGCCCGTGGTCTACGCGGCCCCGCCTTCGCCCTCCGAGGCGCCGGAGACTCCGCCGCCTGACTTGCGCCTCGTCGGGATCGTGGCCGGCGTCGACCGGGCGGTCGCGCTGGTGAGTCGACAGGAAGGCGCCTCGCTCAGCCTGCGGGTCGGCGATCAGGTCGATGCGTGGCGGGTGGACCGGATCGCGCCGGACCGGGTCGTGCTGCGCGAGGGCGAGCGCGAGCAGACCTATCGCCTGTTCGCCCTGCCGCCGTCCGCCGCGCCGGGCACCCGCCTGCCCGCCGGCGCGGTCGTCCGCGCCCCCGAGTGACCCGCCCCTCGATTGTGCAGCGCACGCGCGTCGTCAGCTGTCCCGGCGGCTCGGGCGGGGGTTCGTCTTGGTTAATCAATCCTCAACGCATTAACCAAAATTTACCAAATTGTGTGTCATATCGAGCACTGCGCGGTTGAAAGCGGTGGTCCGGGTGCACGCCCTCATGGGCAGGGGCGCCCCTCGCCGGTAAGCTCGGATCGGCCTCATCAAGAGAACTCGATGCTCTCGCTCCGGCGTGCCCTGCTCCCCTCCCTGCTGCTGGTGCTGGCCTCGCTCGCGCCCGCCGCCGCACAGACCGTGCCGCGCACCGGCCTGACCGGGCCGGAGGTCGGCATGGACCTCTCGGCCAAGCCGATCCGCGGCGGCGGGGCCGCCCGCCCGGCGGCGGACGCGGTGACCCAGCCGGCCCGGGGCGTCGGGCGCAGCCGCTATTTCGGGCCCGAGGACGTCGATCGCACCGCGGGCACCGGCCTCGGCGGGCTGTCCGAGCAGGCGGAAGCCATCGAGATCGGCGGCGGCCCGGCACAGGATGCGGCCAACGGCGGGGGTTTTCGCCTCAACTTCGAGCGGGCCGAGATCAAGGACGTCGTCCACGCCATCCTCTCCGACACGCTCGGCCTCAACTACACCATGGGCGCCGACGTCTCGGGCCAGATCACCATCTCCTCGCCCCGGCCGCTCTCGCGCAACGAGCTTCTGGCCTCGCTGGAGAGCGTGCTGGCCGGCCAGGGCTTCTCCATGAGCAAGGCCGGCGCCGGCTACCGCATCGTCCCGGCCGCGGCCGGCCTCGGCACGGTCAATCTCGGCGCGGGCGGCCCCGGCTACGGCGTCTCGGTCGTGCCGCTGCGCTACGTCTCGGCAGCGACGATGTCGAAGCTCGTCTCCGGCTTCGTCGCCGATGCCGACGGCCTGCGGTTCGATGCGACCCGCAACACCATGATCGTCAAGGGCCCCGGCCCGAAGCGGCAGGAGGCGGTGAGCGCGATCCTGGCCTTCGACGCCGACTGGATGCGCGGCCAGACGGTCAGCCTGTTCGAGCTGAAGCGGGCGCGGCCCGAGGCGGTGGTGGCCGAGCTGACCCAGCTCTTCGACACCGGCGAGAACGGCTCGGGCCAGGGCCTGATCCAGTTCAAGCCGATCGGGCGCCTGCGCGCCGTGCTGGCGACCTCGAAGAACGCGGGCCTGCTGCGCCGGGCCGAGGGCTTCGTGCGCGAACTCGACGGCACGGCCGAATCCGCCGAGGAGACGGTGTTCGTCTACAAGGCGCGCTACCGCAACGCGGTCGAACTCGCCCGCGTCGTCAACGGCCTGTTCGGCGGCGGCAATTCCGGGATGATGAGCGGGCTCGGCTCCGGCCTGCCCGGCGGCGGCGGTCTCGGCGGCGCCCGCTCGGGCCTGTCGAATCAAGCCGGCTCCGGCCTCGGCGGCGGCGACGGCGGCATGGGCGGCGGCATGGGCGGCGGCGGAATGTCCTCGGGAGGGATGTCCTCGGGCGGCTCCGGCCTCGGCGGCACGGGGGGCGGCAACGGCTCCGGCGGCGGCCTCAACCAGAACGGCGGCAACGGCGCCGACCTCCTCAAGGCCCGCTTCGCCTCGGCCTTCGGCGATCAGGCCGGGCAGGGCGGGGCAGCCGGCTACGGCGACGGCGGCGGGATGATGGGCGGCGGCAGCCTCGACCTGACGCAGCGCTCGAACGCCAAGCGCGTCTCGATCAGCGCCGACCCGGCCCAGAACGCGGTCGTCACCTACACCGACGGCGAGACCTACCGAAAGATCCACGCGGCGCTCCAGCGCCTCGACGCCACCCCGGTGCAGGTCGCCATCAACGTCACCATCGCCGAGGTGCGGCTGACCGATCAGCTCAAGTACGGCGTGCAGTACTTCCTCGATTCGAGCCGGATCGGCATCGGCGGCAACAAGGGCTCGTTCGGCCTGCTCAGCGCCGCCGCGGGGGCCTCCGGCGGCGTGATGAACAAGCTGACGCCGGGCGGCGCCGGCTTCAACTTCCTCGTCGGCGGCTATTCCGGCCCCGACATCGTGATCTCGGCGCTCGACGGCTTCACCGACGTCAAGATCCTGTCCTCGCCCTCGCTCGTGGTGCTGGAGAACCAGCCCGCCACCCTGCAGGTGGGCGATTCCGTGCCGATCACCACGACGCAGGCGACCAGCGTGACGGTGCCCGGCGCGCCGCTCGTCAACCAGGTCGAGATGCGCGACACCGGCATCATCCTCAACGTCATCCCGCGCATCGGCCAGAACGGCGCGGTGACGATGCAGATCGAGCAGGAGATCTCGGCGGTCGTCGACACGACCAAGACGCTCACCCCCACGATCTCGAAGCGGCGCGTGGCCAGCATGATCTCGGTGCCCAACGGCCAGACCGTGCTGCTCGCCGGCCTGATCCAGGAGAAGAATCTTCGCGGGCGCGACGGCATTCCCTTCCTGAGCCGTCTGGCCAATGTCGGCGAGCTGTTCTCCTCCACCGACAACGCCGCCGACCGGACCGAACTCGTCGTATTCATCCGCCCCGTGGTGGTACGCACGGGCCGCGACGCGCAGCGCGTCGCCGAGGATTACCGCGGCCAGCTTTACGACGCCGCCGCCCGCCGCGGCGGCCGCGTGCCCGCCGCGGCGCGGCCCGTGGTCGTGAAGCCGTGAGGCCAGGGTGGCCCGGCCCGTCAGCGCCGACGATCACGGCCCGGCCTGCCTGATCCTGGCCGCCGCCGCGACGCTCGCCGTCCTCGCCCTCGGCACCGGGTCGCTCGGGCTCGCCGCCGCTGGGGCGGCGCTCGCGCTGCTGACCGCGCGCATCGCTTGGCAGGACCTGACCGATTTCACGATTCCCGACGGCGCGACCCTGGCGCTGGCGATCCTCGGCCTCGCGTGGCGCGTGGCGGCGGCCAGCGAGGCGGGCGAGGAGCTGTCCGCAGAACTCGCCCTCGTCGCCCTCGACGGCCTGCTCTGCGGCGGCGCGCTTCTGGTCCTGCGCGAGGCCTATTTCCGCCGCCGCGGCCATGACGGGATCGGGCTCGGCGACGTGAAGCTCGCCGCCGCGGGCGGGCTTCTCGTCGGCACCGGCGGCTTCGCGTGGTGCCTGTTCGGCGCCAGCTTTCTTGGGATCTTGCTGCTCGTCGGGCGCCGGGCGCTGGCGACACAGGGCGGTACGCCCGAGCCGCGGCTCGCCTTCGGCGCTGTGCTGGCCCCGGCGCTCGCGCTCGGCTGGCTCGTCGCCGCGATCCCGGCCGGCTGATGCCCGCCTTCGAGTATCAGGCGCTCGACGCGGCCGGAAAGCTCCTCTCCGGCACCATGGAGGCGGAGTCGCGCGCCGAGGTGATGGCGCAGCTCGACCGCAGCGGCTGGACGCCGATTGCCGCCAAGCCGAAGGCGGTGAGCGCCGGCCGTTCCTGGCGCGATCTCCTCACCCCGGAGCCGCGCCCGGACGAGATCACCGCCATGACCCTCGACCTCGCCATGCTGCTGAAGGGCGGCGTGGCGCTCAACGAGGCTCTGGCGATCCTGGTCCAGATGGAGAGCAAGCGCTGGCTCGTGGCGGTGATGCGCGAACTCAACGTTGCGCTCTCCCACGGCAAGAGCCTGTCGCAGGCGCTCGCCGCGCATCCGAGGTTGTTTCCGCCGATCTACGTCAAGATGGTCGAGGTCGCCGAGACCGCGGGCCGGTTGGAGGAGGCGCTGACGGCGCTCGCCGCCGAGCGCCAGCGCGGCGAGCGGCTGAAAAAACGCTTTGTCTCGGCGATCTCCTACCCGCTCTTCCTCGTCGGCGCCGCGATCGCGGTGTTGTTCTTCGTGCTGATCTACCTGATCCCGAAATTCGAGGTGGCGCTCCAGGGATTCCGCGAGCGGATCGATCCGAGCGCGCTCGTCGTGTTCAACATGTCGGCCTTCCTCAACCGCAACCTCGATGCCGTGGTGATCGGCATGGCGGCGATCCTCGGGGGGGCGATGCTGGTCAACCGCCTCGGGCGCGAGCGTGGCCTGTGGCTGCGGCTGGTGGCGGCGCTCCCGCTCTCCAAGACGGTGCTGGCGCACGAACTCACCGTCACCTTCTGCCGCACGCTCGCCATCCTGGTGCGCAACGGAGTCGACATCTCGACGGGCTTGCGCCTGATCCGCGGCGTCGTGCGCCTGCCGGGCGCGGCCGCCGAGATCGACCGGGTGACGGCGGACGTGCGCCAGGGCAAACGCCTGTCCGAGGCGCTGACCCGCGGAAAGCTGTTTCCGCGCCACGTGGTGCAGATGCTGCGGGTCGGCGAGGAGGCGGGCGATCTCGCCGACAGCGCCAGCCGGGTCGCGGTGTTCTACGAGGCCAAGCTCGACGCGGCGCTGGGCCGGGTCATCGCGGTGGTCGGCCCGGCGGTGATGGTGGTGGTGAGCGTGCTGATCGCGTGGCTGATCATCTCGGTGATGACCGCGCTGATGAGCATCAACGACATGCTGATGTGATGGTCGAGGTTCGTTCCATGTCCCGTTTCCTCACCGCACTGCGCCGGGACCGGCGCGCCGCCCGCGACACGAGCGGCGGCTTCACCCTGGTCGAACTCCTCGTCGTGCTGGTGATCCTCGGCCTCGTGATGGGCCTCGCGGGACCGCGCGTGCTCGGCTATCTCGGCAGCTCGCGCGAGAAGACCGCACGGCTCCAGATCGAGTCGTTCTCCTCGGCGCTCGACCTCTACTTCCTCGACAACGGCCGCTACCCCTCCACCAGCGAGGGGCTCGACGCCCTGGTGAAGCGCCCGCCCGCGGCGGAGGCCTGGAGCGGGCCCTACCTCAAGCAGTCGAACGTGCCGGCCGACCCCTGGGGCCGCGCCTACGAGTACCGCGCGCCGGGCAAGTCCGGCCCCTACGCCATCGTCTCGCTCGGCGCCGACGGCCAGCGCGGCGCCGGGATGATCGGCAAGGAATAGGTTTTTTGCGGGGATGCCGGCCAGGCGGTCCGAGGACGGCTTCACCCTGATCGAGGCGCTGGTCGCCTTCGCGATCGTGGCGGCCTTGAGCCTCGTCGTGCAGCGCGGGCTGATCCAGTCGCGCGTCGGCTGGGCGGCGGTCGAGGACCGCACCGGGGCCGAGCGCCTCGCCCGCTCCCTGCTCGAAGAACCCCTGACCCCCGCCGCCGTCGCCGCCGGCGGGCGCGAAGGCGTCACCGACGGGCGCCGCTGGCGCGTCGGCCTCCAGTCTCTCGACCTGCCGCTGCCGAGCCCGCCTGAGCCGGCGGACGGAGCGCCGCCGCAGCAGCCCGCCCAAGAGGGGCCGCGCTGGCTGCCGCTGCGCGTGCGCATCGAGGTCGCGACCGCGCGCGGCCGGCCGGTCGAGGTCGAGACGGTGCGGCTCGCCCCGTTCCCGGCTCAGGCGCCGTAGCCGTCAGCCCGCGAGGCGGGCATGGGCGATGTCGATCTCCTGCTCGGCATGGGCCATCAGGTAGGCGACGCGCTCGGCATCGAGATTGGCCTCCTGCAGCTTGCGGCGCAGGTCGCTCTCGTAAACATGCGCCTCGCCGCGCAGGGGGCCGGGCAGGAGGCGCAGCAGCATCGGGCTGGCGATCTCCTTGCGCACGAGGCCCCGATGGTTGGCCAGCCGCCGCAGCCGGATCGCGAGATCCTCGAGTTTCGACTCGGGCAGGTAGTTGCGGGCCGCGCTGCGGTGACCGATACGGGACATGGGGAGGCGGCCTTCCTGCGATCGAAGGATGCAGGTTAACCGGCAGGCGTCATCACTTCGTTTCCGGCGCGCCCCCGATGCCGGATTTTTGAAGTACGTGCCGGGACATCGCCCCTCGACGTCGCCTCTCGGGCCGTCGGATTTCAGGTGGGCCATGCGCCGGAATCGCGGTTCCTGTTCCCCGCGCCTCCGACACGCCTGCAGCTGCTCGGCCCACTGAGCCTCACAGGTGCGATGCAGAGAACTGGTCCGCACCGTCCCGTCACTGCCGACCCCGCTGCCACGCCGGCCCGAGAGGGCTCGCGAAACCATCGGGCGCATCGGCCGCGGGGAGGGCCGATGTAGAGGGCCGCGCCGCTCGGAGCAACCGTCGGCGCGGCGACCATTGGCCTGTTGCGGCGCTTCGTCCGGTCGGCGGCGCCAAGCGCCTGCGGCTTCCGCCCCGCTTGTTGGTGTGGTCCGACCTGCTACCCTGTCGATATGAGTGACGCCTTTCCCTCGTCCGATCGAACCGAGACCCCCGTGCCCTGGCGACTGGCGGAGGCCGAAGCTCGTTTCGCCGAACTCGTGCGCCGGGTCCGCAGCGAGGGGCCGCAGCACGTGACGGTCCACGGCCAGGACGAGGTCGTGGTCATCGCGGCCGAAGAATTTCGCCGCCTCACGATGGCTCAGGCGGATCGGAAGGCGACCGGTGAGGCGCTGATTGCCGCGCTCCAGGCCTCGCCCTATCGCGACGTCGAAATTGAGCCGGAGCGGTTTGCCATGCCGGTTCGCGACCCGGCGCCGTGACCGCTTGGCTGCTCGACACCAACGTCTTGTCCCGAGTTGCGCCGTCCGCGGCCGGAACCGAAGGTCGTGGCCTTCGTTCGAGACCAGCCGCTCGACAGCCTGCATATCAGCACCGTGACTCTGGCCGAGATCCGCTTCGGCATCGAACGCCTCGGCGAGAGCGAGCAGCGCACGGCCCTCCATCACTGGCTCGATGCGCGGATCAGACCGATGTTCGAAGGGCGTACGCTGGCAATCACGGAGGATGTGATGCTGCGCTGGCGGCTTCTCTTCGAGGAAGGCAGGAAGGCCCGCCACACGTTCACGCAGCCCGATCTGATCATCGCCGCTACGGCGATCCAGCACGATCTGACCGTGGTGACCCGGGACGTGAATGACTATCGCAGAGCGCAGGTCGCCGTCATGAATCCTTGGCTTGCAACCCACACTCCTTGAGCGGTGCCGCGGGCATCACCACGCCCGCGGCATCAATCAAAAAGTTACCGCAGCGAGCCGCAGAACCGCTGGATGCGGCGGCAGGCCTCTTCCAGCGCCGTGTTCGAGGTGGCGTAGGAGATGCGCAGGTTCGGGCCGAGGCCGAAGGCCGAGCCGTGGACCGCGGCGACCCCTTCCGCCTGAAGGAGTTCGGTGACGAAATCCTCGTCGGTCTCGAGGGTCTTGCCGGTCTCGGTCCTGCGGCCGATCAGTTCGGCGCAGGACGGGTAGACGTAGAAGGCGCCCTCCGGCGTCGGGCATTTCAGGCCGCTCGTCTGGTTGAGCATCGAGACCACGAGGTCGCGCCGCTCCTGGAACGCCGCCTTGAAGCGGGCGAGGTGCTCCTGCGTGCCGTCCAGCGCCGCCACCGCCGCCCATTGCGAGATCGAGGAGGCGCCCGAGGTCTGCTGGCCCTGGACGAAGTCCATCGCCTTGATCAGCGGCTCGGGACCCGCGGCGTAGCCGATGCGCCAGCCGGTCATGGCGTAGGCTTTTGACACGCCGTTCATGGTGAGCGTGCGGTCATAGAGGCCGGGCTCGACCTGGGCCGGGGTGACGAATTCGAAGGCGCCGTAGGTCAGGTGCTCGTACATGTCGTCGGTCAGCACCCAGACATGCGGGTGCCGCATCAGCACGTCGGTCACCTGCTTCAGCTCGTCGCGGCTATAGGCGGCGCCCGAGGGGTTCGAGGGCGAGTTGAGGATGATCCACTTCGTTTTCGGCGTGATCGCCCGCTCCAGATCCTCCGGCTGGAGCTTGAAGTCGTGCGCCATGTCGGTCTCGACGAAGACCGGCGTGCCGCCGCACAGCACCACCATCTCCGGGTAGGACACCCAGTAGGGGCGCGGGATCACCACCTCGTCGCCGGGGTTCAGGGTGGCGAGCAGGGCGTTGTAGATGACGTGCTTGCCGCCGGTGCCGACGATGGTCTGCGAGGCCTTGTAGTCGAGGCCGTTCTCGCGCTTGAACTTCTTCACGATGGCATCGCGCAAGGGGACGATGCCGGAGACGGGCGGGTACTTGGTCTCGCCGCGGCGGATCGCGTCGATCGCCGCCTCCTTGATGTGGTCGGGCGTGTCGAAGTCCGGCTCGCCGACCGAGAGGCTGATCACGTCGACGCCCTTGGCTTTCAGCTCGCGGGCCTTCTGCGTCATCGCGATGGTCGCGGACGGTTTCACGCGCGAGAGGGCGTCGGCGAGAAAGCCCATGGGAAAACTCCGAGGATTCTGACGGTTGGGGCCGGGCTCCGGGTGTCGGCCCGGATTGCGCGGCCCTCGTAGTCCCGCCGTGCCGGAGCCACAAGACCGGGGAGCGGATCGCCGTCCCCGATCCTGGCATTTTTCACACCACGAAGAAGTCCGAAGCCGACAGGCTGCTCAGCACGCCGGGCTGGCCGATGTCGAGATCGGCGACCGCGACGGCCTCCCGCGCGCCGGAGCCGTCGGCATCGTAGAAGACGATGCCGTTCCAGGACGAGACGACGATGCGGTCGTCGGCGTCGAGGCCCGAGGGTCTCTGGGTGTCGACGATCCTGAAGGCGTCCGCATCGAGGGCGCCGCGCTCCAGCGCGGTGAAGATCGCATCGTCGAGATGGATCACGTCGTCGACGGGGCGGAAGTCGGTGATCTGGTCGAGGTTGATGGTGTCGGTCGGCCGGGTGTTGAACACGAAGGTGTCCGAGCCGGTGCCGCCGGACAGGATGTCCCGGCCCAGCCCGCCGACGATCACGTCGTGGCCGCTCGCTCCGCTGAGGGTGTCGTTGCCCTCGCCGCCCTCGATCCGGTTGTTGGCGCTCGATCCGGTGATGCGGTCGTTGAACCGGCCGCCGCTGATGTTCTCGATCGAGACCAGGGTGTCGGTGCCGATGGAGTGGAACTCCATGCCGGAGCCGACCCGGTAGATGCCCTCTTCCTGCGTGGCGGTGCCGCGGGCGAGGTTCGCGACCACCTGACCGTAGAAGCCCGAGTAATCGACCGTGTCGGTGCCGGCGCCGCCGTCCATCCGGTCGTTGCCGTTGAGGTCGCGGAACGTGTCGTTGTTGTCCCCGCCATACATCCGGTCGTTGCCCCAGCCGCCGAGCAGGGTGTCGTTGTTCGCGCCGCCGTACAGCACGTCGTTGTGGTTGCCGCCGTCGAGGATGTCGGCGCCGTCACCGCCGTGCAGGCGGTCGTCGCCGTTGCCGCCGAACAGCCGGTCGTTGCCGCCGCCGCCGAGGATCAGGTCGTTGCCGTCCAGGCCGTAGATGAAGTCCTGGCGGCTCGTGCCGGTCAATTCGTCGTCCTTGAAGAACCAGTTCTGATCGCCGCGGATCGTGGCCATGGTCGCCTCCTTCGTCGTCGGTGCCCGAAGCGCCGGGCCCGTGAGAGGGACCATGACCCCGTCGGCGGCGGACTTCCGTGATGCGGATCACACAAGCCCGGAACCTCTCGCGGAGCCTGGCTCACGCCTCGACGAGCACGACGTCGAGGGAGGCCCGCCGGCCGCGGAGCGCCGCGCGGGCGGGGCGGGACCGATGGGGCAGGGGCACGGCCTCCAGGCGCGCGGCCAGCAGCGCGGCGGAGAGCACCAGGGGCACGCCCTCCGCCTTCGCCACGTCGAGGAGGCGCGCGGTGGTGTTCACGGTGTCCCCGGTCGCGGTGATGTGCTGGTTGCGCGCCCCGCCGAGGCGCGACAGCACCACCGGCCCGGCATGGGCGCCGATCCGCACGCCCGCCGGCGCCTCGCCGGGTGTCAGCCCCGCGAGCCACGCGCGCAGGGCGTCCGCGAGGTCGAACGCCGCCGCGACCGCCCGGTCGGCGTCGTCGGGCCGCGCCTCGGGCAGGCCGAACAGGACCATCGCCCCGTCGCCCATGAAGCTCGTCACCGCGCCGCCGCGGGCGGTCACGGCTTCCTCGACCCGGTCGTGCATCGCCTTCAGCATCGCCCGCGTCCGGACGGGGCCGAGCCCCTCGCTCGCGGCGGTGAAGCCGGAGAGATCGAGGAACAGGACGGCGGCCCGCTGCTCCACCGGCTCGGCGAGGAAGTCCGGCGCCTCGGCGAGCCGATCCGCGACGGCGGGCGGCAGGAAGCGCAGCAGCGCGTCGCGGGAGGCGGCGAGCCGCCGTTCGGCCGCCCGGTCGAGCCAGAGGCGGGCCGCGAGCGCGGGGGCGAGCGGGGCGAGCGCCGCCAGCGGCAGGGCCATCGACAGCCAGATCCCGTGGGCGAACAGCAGCGTTGCGCCGACGAGGAAGCCCGCCAGCGGAAGCGCCGCCAGCGCGAGGCCGAGGCCGACCCGCCGCAGGGAGAGGGCGGCGAGCATCAGGAGCGGCAGGACGAGCGCGGCCGCCGCGTCCGCCCGGCGCACGGCGGCGCCCCGGTCGAGGGCGTCGCCGTGGATCAGGTGGGACAGGCCCGTCGCCAGAACCTCCGCGCCGGGCAGGACCGGATCGAACGGCGTGGCGAAGCTGTCGCCGCTGCCGAGCGCGGTGGCGCCGACGACGAGGATCTTCTCGCGGATCGCCGCATCGGCTTCGCCCGCCATCACGGCGGCGGCGCTCACCGTCGGCACGCTGCCCTGCGGGCCGTAGAAGCGCAGCGCCAGGGCCGCGCCGAGATCGAGCGGCGTGCGCGTCCCGCCGAGGCGCACGGCATCGGCCTCGAAGGCGGGCCGGCCGCCGGCCGCCAGCATCGCCGCCCGCAGGGGCAGGCTCGGCAGGACGGCGCCCTCGTGCGCGACGAGCAGCGGCACGTGCCGGGGCGTGCCACCCGCATCGGTCGCGACGTTGACGAGCCCGCCCTGCGCCGCCGTCCTCAGGCGCTCGGTCGGGCGGGCGAGGGTCTCGGCCACCGGCAGGCCGTCGACGGAACCGAGGCGCGCCCGCCGCTCGGACCCGGTCCGGGCGAAGGTCGCCGCCATCCCGACCACCGCGGGCAGGCCGGCCAGGGCGGCGGCGAGGCCTGCGTCGGCCTCCGCCGGGCCGGGATCGAGGAGCAGCATGTCGAGGGCGACCGCCCGCGGCCGGGCCGCGCGGAGCGCCTCCATCAGCCGCGCGAGCGAGGCCCGCGGCAGCGGGTAGCCGCCGGCCGCGGCGATCGTGCGCTCGTCGATGGCGACGATGACCACGCCTTCCGGCACCGGGCGCGGGCCGGCGATCAGGAAGCGCAGGTCGGCCAGCGTCGCCTCGGCCCGGTCGAGGACGGAGGCCTCGCCCGACAGGTGCGGCAGGGCGAGCGACAGGCCGACGCCGAGCGAGGCCGCGACCGCGAGCGCCGCCAGAGCGAGCCGCGGGGCCGCCCCGTTCCGCATCAGCGGCCGAAGCGCGCCAGGAGGTGCAGGCGCCGCTCCCGCGCCCACCGCTTCACCGCGAGCGCCGCGCCGTCGGGGGCGACATCGACCCCGTCGCCGGCCCGCAGCAGCACCGCCGCCGGTCCGCTCGAGGGCGCATCCCGGCGCGTCACCCGCACCGCGCCGTCCTCGACGAAGATGGCGGTGGCCCCCGCTCCCGCATCCACCGCCCAGGTCGTGCCGCGCACCGAGGCGACGGCGTGGGGCGTGCGGACCTGGAAGCCGGAGCCGCGGGGGGCGACCTCGATCAGCAGTGCCTTGCCGTCGAGTTCCACCGCCTCCGGCCGCCCGTTCCGGTCGGCGTCGATCAGGCGGTAGGCCGCGCCCTTCTCGGCGCTCAGGGTCACGCCGCCGGGACAGTCGAGCACCTCCCGCGGCGGGTCGGTGAAGGTGCTGACCCGGCAGCCGTCGCGGGTCTGGGCGCTCGCCGCGGCCGCCCAGGACAAAGCCAGGACGGCGATCGGGAGACCGATCGTCGAGGGTCTCGAACCCGTCCGTACCCGCATGACTACGCTCCCGCCCTGTCGTCGCTGTCGCTCGCCCGGCGCATCAGCGCGTCGGGATCGAGGATGGTGATGCGCCCGCGGCCCAGGGTCAGCAGGCCCTCGCGCCGCCAGATCTGGAGCTGGCGGTTGACGCTCTCGCGGGCCGCGCCGACGAACCGCGCCAGTTCCTCCTGCGAGACGGTGATCTCGCTGCCGTAATCCTCGCACAGGCCCGCGAGCCTTCGCAGGAGGCGATCCTCCAGGGACAGGAACGCGGCCTCCTCGGCCCGCCGGCTCAGCCAGCGGATGCGCGCGCAGAGGAAGGCGATGAGGCGCACTGCGATGGCCGGCTGCCGCTCGATGAGGGCCAGCAGATCGCGCCGCAGGATCGCGAACAGCTCGGTCGGCTCCACCGCGACGGCGGTCGCGGTGCGCGGCTGCCCGTCGAGGAGCGCCACCTCGCCGAAGACGTCGCCGGAGCCGAGCAGGTTGAGGGTGGTGCTGCGCCCGTCCCCGGTCTCGGTGAGGATGCGGACCTGCCCGCGCCGCACCGCGTAGAGCGCGTCGCCGGGATCGCCCTGGCAGAACAGGGTGCGGCCGGCCTCCAGGCTGCGCGTCACGCACAGGCCCGCGAGCGCCGCCACCGCCTCCTCGCCGAGGCTGGCGAAGAAGGGGTTGGCGGAGAGGAGCCGCGCGAGGTCGCGCGGCGGGCTCGCGGGCCCACTCATGCGCCGGCCCTCGGTGGCGGAAGGGGCCATGCCCCGTGTCTGTCCATCCGCATCGTCCCGCCCGAAGCCCGTCTCGCCGCGTCGGCGAATCGCCGGCTCGACCGGAGCCTATCCGCCCGAGCGGGACCGTGACACAGATCACGGATGACGGGCATGGCCCGCGCGTCGATGCCGGCGCGGCATCGCGGCGGAGCTTCGCCGCGGCGCAATTTTTCTCAATCTGCGTGGAAGAGTTTTTCAGGAGTGCCTTCGGGCGGTTCTGCGTTATCTTCGCGAATAGAGTCATGCTGTTTCTTGCGCTGCCGCGAATGTTCGGTGCAGTGCAAGAATGATTGCATGCAAAATTCAACCGACCGCGCCGCCGGGACTTGCCGGCGTCGTGCGGCCGGCCGATGTCATGGTCGGATGCGAGGACCGCCGCACGGGACGGCCCGCACCGGACCGGAGGGAGGATCGCGGGCTCCATGAAGAAGAACAAGGTCATCACGGCGGAAGAGGCGATCGCGCTGATCCGCGAGAACGACGTCGTGACCACCACGGGCTTCGTCCAGAGCTGCATCCCGGAGGCCCTGCACGCCGCCCTGGAGAAGCGCTTCGTCGAGACCGGAAGCCCGCGTGGCCTCACCCTGATCATGACCGCGGGCGCGGGCGACTCGAAGGGCCTCGGCACCGGGCGCCTGGGCCATGACGGCCTGCTCTCGCGGGTCATCGCCGCCAATTTCGGGCGCATGCCGAAGGTCGCGCAGGCCGCGCAGAACAACCTGATCCGCGGCTACAACCTGCCTCAGGGCGTGATCTCGCAGCTCTACCGCGCCTGCGCCGCGGGCCAGCCGGGGCTGTTCTCGAAGGTCGGCCTCAAGACCTACGTCGATCCGCGCCACGGCGGCGCCAAGGTCAACGACCTGACGACGGAAGACATCGTCAAGCTCGTCGAGGTCGATGGCGAGGAGTGGCTGTTCTACACCGCCACCAAGATCGACGTGGCCTTCATCCGCGCCACCTCGTCCGACCCGTCGGGCAACCTCTCCTTCGAGAAGGAGGCGCTGACCCTCGACTGCCTCGCCCAGGCGATGGCGGCGCGCAACAACGGCGGCATCGTCATCGCCCAGGTCGAGCGCATCGTCGACGACGGCTTCCTGCTGCCCAAGGACGTGCGGGTGCCCGGCATCCTCGTGGACTGCGTGGTGCTGGCCGAGCCCGAGATGCACCGCATGAATTACGGCGTGATGCACGACCCCGCGCTCGCCGGGCAGATCCGCGTGCCCGTCACCGGCATCAAGCGGATGCCGCTAAACGAGCGCAAGATCATCGCGCGCCGCGCCGCCTTCGAGCTGCCGCCGAACGGCGTGGTCAATCTCGGCGTCGGGGCCCCCGAGGGCATTTCTTCCGTCGCCAATGAGGAAAAGATCACCCCCTACATCACGCTGACGACGGAAGCCGGCGCGGTGGGCGGCGTGCTGGCCTCGGGGTCGAGCTTCGGCGCGGCGACCAACGCCGACTGCATCATCGACCAGAACCAGATGTTCGACTTCTACGACGGCGGCGGCCTCGACATGACCTGCCTCGGCATGGCCGAGTGCGACGAGGCCGGCAACGTCAACACCTCGAAGTTCGGCGGCAAGCTCAACGGCTGCGGCGGCTTCATCAACATCTCGCAGAACGCCCGCTCGGTGGTCTTCGCCGGCACCTTCACCGCGGGCGGCCTGGAGATCGCCGTGCAGGACGGTCAGGTGAAGATCGTCAAGGAGGGGCGTGCCCGCAAGTTCGTCACCGCGGTCCAGCAGAACACCTTCTCGGGGCCCTACGCGGTCGAGCGCTCGCAGCCGGTGATCTACGTGACCGAGCGCTGCGTGTTCCAGCTCACCAAGGACGGGCTCGAACTGATCGAGGTGGCGCCGGGCATCGACGTCGAGCGCGACATCCTCGCCCACATGGATTTCGCCCCGATCGTGCGGAACCCCGTGCCGATGGACGCCCGCATCTTCCGCGAAGACCCGATGGAGCTGCTCTCGGACCTGCTCAACCTCGACCTCAAGTCGCGCGTCAGCCTGGATGCCGAGCGCAACATCCTCTTCATCAATCTGGAGGGCTGGTACTGCCGCGTGAAGAGCGACATGGACGAGCTGCGCATGACCATCGTCGAGGCGTGCCGCAAAGCCGGACAGCGCGTCAACGCGGTGATCAACCACGACGGCTTCCGCCTCAACGAGAACCTCTACGACGACTATGCCGGGATGATCCAGTATCTCCAGGCGAACTACTACGCGACGACGACCCGCTACGCGACCAGCGCGTTCCTGCGCCTGAAGATGGAGGAGGCCCTGACCAAGCGCGGCGTCGCCCCCCACGTGTTCGAGCGCAAGGAGGAAGCCCAGGCCTTCGTCGGCACCACCGAGGACAAGCGCGCCCGCAAGAAGATCTCGCCCGCCGTGGCGGCCTGATCGGGGCTGCGATGGCCGGGAACGCCCTGCACGGCATCGCCGGGATCGAGGATTACTGGGAGCGCAGGACGATGCGCTCCCGGAGGCCCGCGCCGAGCGCCATGGCCGACCGCATCCTCCTCGACCTGCTCGGCCTCGGGATCGAGCAGGCGCTTCAGCATCTCGGGCAGACGCGGCCCGATTTCGACGCCTTCGCGGCCTGGGTGGTGGCCACCGCCGGGCCGCCCGACCCGGAGAAGATCGCGCGCTACAACGCCTGGGTCGCGGGCGATCCGGTGCCGGAGGCGACCGCGCGGGAATTCGCCGCCATCGACGCGATGGCGCCGGTCCTCGACGCAGACGACCTCGCGCAGTGGGACCGGCTCGGCTACGTGGTTTTGCGCCGGGCGATCGAGCCGGACGAAGCCGCCGCGGCCGAGGCGCTGCTGTGGCGCCTGCTCGACGCGCGCCCCGACGATCCGTCCGGTTGGTACGGCCCGCGCACCAACGGCATCATGATCCAGCACTTCCAGGACCCGGTGCTGGAGGTGGCGCGGCGCTCAAAGCGCATCTACAAGGCCTTCGCTCAGCTCCACGGCACCGGCGACCTGTGGGCCTCGACCGACCGCATGGGCTTCAACCCGCCCGAGCACGCGGGCTACCGCTTCCCCGGGCCCCACCTGCACTGGGACATGAGCCTCGCGAGCCCCCGCCCGCTCTCGACCGGCGGTATCCTGTATCTCACCGACACGGACGCGAACCAGGGCGCGCTGCAGGTGGTGCCCGGCTTCCACCACCGGCTCGACGGCTGGCTCGCCGAGATCGGCGACGCCGACCCGCGGACGGTCGATCTCAGCGCCGAGGCGGTGCCGATTCCGGCCCGAGCCGGCGACCTCGTGATCTGGCGCCACGAACTGCCGCACGGGGCGAGCCCCAACACCGCCACGCGTCCGCGCATGGTGCAGTACGTGAACCGCTACAGCCCGGAGGAGATCGAGCAGCGCGTCTGGCTCTGAAGTCCTCTCTTGCGGGAGGGCTGCCTTGAGGGCCGGCCTCGCCGTGTCGGATGGGATGCCAACGACCCCGCAAGGAGCACACTCTGCCGCCGAAATCCGGTTCTGCTTATCAGGCGCTATAAATATAGTTCCGATACTGTGACGATGTACTGAATATTTCACGAAATTTGCCGAGTTCGCCTCGCTGTTTTTGCGGTTTGTTAAGGTTGGGCGTCGATTCATTCGTGGATCGAAGACGGATTCATCCAATGACGATGACGCTCAAACGGACTCTCCTCGGCCTGTTCACGCTCATGCTGCTCCTGGCCGCCGGGCAGGGCACGCTCGCCCTGATGAAGCTCGACGCGATCGGCACGCGGACGGCGAGCCTGCTCGACAACACCATCCCGTCGATCAACGAGGCTCACGCCATCAACGCCCTGGTGATCCGGACACGGCTCTGGCAGTTCCGCTACGTGGCGGCCGAGAATGCGGCCGCACGCACCGAAAGCATCGAGAAGGTCGAGAGCTTCGCACGCGCGCGCAATGCCAAGATCGAAGAGTACCGCGCGCTCGTCTCCTCGCCGGAGGAGCGTCGGATCTACGACAATCTGCGGGCAAATCTGGAACTGCTCAAGCCGACCTGGGAACAGCTCCGCTCCATTCCGCCGGAGCGCCAGGACGAGGTGCTCACCTTTTTCCGCGGTCAAATGGCCACGCATTACTTCGCTGTCTCCGAGGCGGCGCAGGCGCTCGTCGGCGTCAACCTGGCCGCGAGCAAGACGATCGACGCCGCCCTCCGGGCCGAGCAGAGCACGGCCGTTCAGGTCACGCTGATCGCGCTCTGCATCACGACCCTGACCGCGATCGGCGCCATGATCTTCTCCCTTCTCGGCGTCTCGCGCCCGATCGAGCGGATGACGGACGCGATGCGGCGCCTCGCCGGCGGCGACGCCGACGCGCCGATCCCCTTCGGCCGGCGCCGCGACGAGATCGGCGCGATGGCCGGGGCGGTGCAGGTGTTCAAGGACAACCTGATCCGCACCCGCCAGCTCGAGGAGGAGACCGCGCTCGCCCGCGCCTCGGCGGAAGTGCTGCGCAAGGCCGGGATGCGCCAGATGGCCGATGGCTTCGAGCACGCCGTGGGCGGCATCCTCGCCACCGTCACCGCCGCCGCGACCGAGCTTCAGACGACGGCGCAGAGCATGACGGCCATCGCCTCGGAAACGGCCGGCCGCTCCACCGCGGTCGCGGCGGCGGCCGAACAGGCGGCCGGCAATGTCGGCATGGTCGCTGCCGCCAGCGAAGAACTCGGTTCCTCGGTGAGCGAGATCGGCCGGCAGGTCGCGGGCTCGGCCGAACTCGCCGGGATCGCGGCCGGCGAGGCGGGGCAGACCGTCTCCCTGGTGCGCGACCTCTCCGAGGCGGCCTCGCGCATCGGCGACGTGGTGGCGCTGATCTCGACCATCGCCGGCCAGACCAACCTGCTGGCGCTGAACGCCACCATCGAGGCGGCCCGCGCCGGCGAGGCGGGCCGCGGCTTCGCGGTCGTGGCGGCGGAGGTGAAGGAACTCGCCAACCAGACGGCGCGGGCCACCGACGAGATTTCGGCGCAGATCGCCCGGATCCAGGCCGCGACCGGCGGGGCGGTCACGGCGATCGACGGGATCGCAGGCCGCATCCGCGAGATCAGCACTGTGGCCACCGGCATCGCCGCGGCGGTGGAGGAGCAGGGGGCGGCGACGCAGGAGATCGTGCGCAACGTGGCACAGGCCTCCGCCGGCACGTCCGAGGTGACGGGCAACGTCGCGGGCGTCGCCCAGGCGGCGGAGGAGACGGGGGCGGCGGCCTCCCAGGTCCTGGGGGCGGCCTCCGAGCTGGCGCAGCAGGCCGACCGCCTGAGCATGGAGATGTCCCGCTTCCTCGCCACGGTGCGGGCCGCGTAGAGCCGCGCCCGGCTCCCTGGGTCGGGGGCCATCTCCAAGCCATCAGCGAGCGTGGGCCAAGCCGGGATGCGGATCGATCCGCATTCCGGCTTCGCCTTGCGCGATCCGCTGCTCTCTGCTAACGCCCCCGCCCATTCCACACGCGGAGTGGCCTCATGCCTGAATGAGGCGTTTCCGGTGGCCGGCACTGAAGCCGGCTGCACCCTCCGCGGCGGTATAACCGGAGAGACCAAAGACCATGGCCGTCGATTTTTCCATGCGCCAGCTCCTCGAGGCCGGCGCCCATTTCGGGCACCAGTCGCACCGCTGGAACCCGAAGATGCAGCCCTACATCTTCGGCACCCGCAACAACATCCACATCATCGACCTCGCCCAGACCGTGCCGGCGCTCCACGCCGCGCTGCAGGCGGTGAGCGACACCGTCGCCCGCGGCGGTCGCGTGCTGTTCGTCGGCACCAAGCGCCAGGCGGCCGATTCCATCGCCGAGGCCGCCAAGCGCTCGGCCCAGTACTACGTCAACTCCCGCTGGCTCGGCGGCATGCTGACCAACTGGAAGACCATCTCCGGCTCGATCCAGCGCCTGCGCAAGGTCGACGAGACGCTCGAGGGCGGGGCCGTCGGCCTCACCAAGAAGGAGCGCCTCATGCTGACCCGTGAGAAGGACAAGCTCGAGAAGGCGCTCGGCGGCATCAAGGACATGGGCGGCGTGCCCGACCTCCTGTTCGTGATCGACACCAACAAGGAGCAGCTCGCCATCAAGGAGGCCCAGCGCCTCGGCATCCCGGTCGCGGCCATCGTCGACACGAACTGCAACCCGGACGGCATCTCCTACATCGTCCCGGCCAACGACGACGCCGGCCGCGCCATCGCGCTCTACTGCGATCTGATCGCCCGCGCGGCGATCGAGGGCATCGGCCGCGGCCAAGGCGCGCTCGGCATCGATGTCGGCGCCTCCGAGGAGCCGACCGCCGAGGAGCTGCCGCCGGCCAACGACGACGTCGCGGCCTCCGTGGCCTCCGACGCGATCGCCCCGGCCGATGTCGCCGCGCTCGCCGAGTCGACCGAGCATTTCGAGCAGCTCGCCGCCCCCCGCGGCGCGCCCGACGACCTGACCAAGCTCAACGGCGTCGGCCCGCAGCTGGTGCAGAAGCTCAACGACGCCGGCGTGTGGCACTACTGGCAGATCGCCGCGATGCAGCCCGAGGACGTGGCCAAGCTCGACGCCGACCTGAAGCTCAACGGCCGCATCGAGCGCGACGGCTGGATCGCCCAGTCCCGCGGCTTCGTCGAGGCCGCCGCGGCTTAATTCTCGATCGTTTTCGCCGCCGGGGCCTTCCCGGCGGCGGCACCGTCATAAACCTGCAAAGCCCGGTGCTTTCAACGAGCGCCGGGCTCGTTCACTTCAAGACCTGCACTTCCAGACCCGAGAGGATCGCCATGGCCAACATCACCGCCGCACTCGTGAAGGAGCTTCGCGAAAAGACCGGCGCCGGCATGATGGATTGCAAGGGCGCGCTCAACGAGACGGACGGCGACCTCGAGGCCGCGGTCGACTGGCTGCGCAAGAAGGGGCTCGCCAAGGCCGCCAAGAAGGCCGGCCGCGTCGCGGCGGAAGGCCTCGTCGCCGTCGAGTCCGCCGGCCGCCACGCCGCTCTGGTCGAGGTGAACTCCGAGACCGACTTCGTCGCCCGCAACGACGGCTTCCAGGCCTTCGCCCGCGAGTCCGCCAAGATCGCCCTGAACACCGACGGCACGCTCGAAGGCCTCCAGGCCGCGCATTTCCCGGGCGCGTCCGAGACGGTTCAGGAGAAGCTCTCGAACCTCATCGCCACCATCGGCGAGAACATGACGCTGCGCCGCGTCGCCAAGCTCGAAGTCGCCAAGGGCGTGATCGCGTCCTACGTCCACGGCCAGATCAGCGAGGGCCTCGGCAAGATCGGCGTGCTCGTCGCGCTCGAGTCCGAGGGCGACGTGGAGGTCCTCTCGACGCTGGGCCGCCAGATCGCCATGCACATCGCGGCGACCAACCCGGTGGCGCTCGACGCCTCGGGCATCGATCCGGCCGTGGTCGAGCGCGAGAGCAACATCCTGCGCGAGAAGAACGCCGGCAAGCCGGACCACGTGATGGCCAAGATCGTCGAGAGCGGCCTGAAGAGCTACTACAAGGAGGTCACCCTCCTGGAGCAGCCCTTCGTCCACGACGGCTCCAAGACCATCTCCCAGGTGCTCAAGGAAGCCGCGGGCAAGGTCGGCGGCGACGTCGCCATCAAGGGCTTCGTCCGCTACGCGCTCGGCGAGGGCATCGAGAAGGAAGAGGGGCCGGACTTCGCGGCGGAAGTCGCGAGCATGTCGCGCTGATCCGAGGAACGTTCACGGCACGATCCGGCTCGGCCAAGGCTGGTGCCGGATCGCGTCCGCGATCGATGGCAATCTCAGATCCATGGCGGCGGTTCGAACAGAGCCGCCGCCATTTTTGTGCCATCGGATAGCTCCAGTAGCCCAATGGTCGAACTTCGATGCATTCGGATCGTCTTATGTATCCACCTGACATTACTGAACGAAACGCTTGGCCCGGCCCCTGTTTTTCGGAGAGCGGCGGCAAGAATGAAGCGTGTAATGAAGAGAATTACGTTTTCGCGGCGATCGGATCGGTCGCGTCCGGCTGGGAATTCGAGGAGCCGGAGTGGCGTCGCGTAAATCAGCCGCGCTTGAACGAGGACCAGATCGGACTTTTTGCGATTTGGAATGTAGCGGGGCAAATCGAAAACGGTGGGATTACGCAGGTATTTTATAATAGCTTTGGAGAGCTGGCTGAAGACGCCTTGCAGGGGGCTCGGCGTTTTGGGCTGAACCGACTGGCCGATATTTTGGAAGAGGCTTACGACAGATTCGCCAGACCTGTACCAATTGACCGCGAAGAGCGCTGGAGATTGCTCGAGAAAATGGCTGGCATGCAGCCGCATGATTCTGAAGATATGGAGGCCGTATCAGAAATATTTAAAAAGTGCTCGAAGGTATTCGATGATTTGGACGATCGTTATTTTGATCTGTTGAATGAAAGTGGCGAAAGCATTTTGATCACTTTGGCAAGGATCATCGAGGCGCGTAAGGGTAGTTTCTTCAAAGAATAGATCGTCTTGGACCAGGGTTGGCTTGGCCCGCCCAGGGCCGGCAGGCGGAGCGGTGAATCCGCTGCTTCTCCCATCCTGCTCGATTGGCAGCAGGAATGCCGCCGCCCCTCGACGTTCGGGTCCCCGTCTTGCTAGAAGCCGGCGCCAGCAGCCAAGCCGACGAGGATCCGATGCCGGAGACGACGCCCTACCGCCGTGTCCTGGTCAAGCTCTCGGGCGAGGCGCTCGCCGCCCCCGACGGGTTCTGGCTGCATCCGCCGATGCTGGCCGCTCTGGCCGAGGACATCCGCGAGGCCATCGGCCACGGCATCGAGATCGCCATCGTGGTCGGCGGCGGCAACCTGATCCGCGGGGCGCGCATCTCCCAGGCCGGCTGGATCGACCGGGCGACCGGCGACTCGCTCGGCATGATGGCCACCGTGATGAACTCGCTCGCCATCGAGACCGCGCTCAACGCGGCCGGCGTCCAGGCGCGCACCATGTCGGCGGTGTCGATGCCGACGATCTGCGAGACCTATGCGCGCCAGCCGGCGCTGCACCATCTCGACAAGGGGCAGGTCGTGGTGCTCGCGGGCGGCACCGGCAACCCCTACTTCACCACCGACACGGCCGCGGTTCTGCGCGCGGCGGAACTGCGCTGCGACGCGGTGCTCAAGGCGACCCAGGTGGACGGCGTCTACTCGGCGGACCCGAAGCGCGATCCGGAGGCGATCCGCTACGATTCGATCACCCACGACGAGGCCATCGCCCGCGACCTCAAGGTGATGGACACCGCCGCCTTCGCGCTGGCCCGCGAGAGCCGGCTCACCCTCGTGGTCGGCTCGGTCCATGCGCCGAGTTCGGTCACGGCGATCCTGACCGGGCAATCGGTCTCGACCCGCGTGGTGCCGTAGGCGAAACGCCGCGCCACGCTATTTGCGGCTCCAGGGTTTTTCGTTCATGTAGCGCCACCGCGACGGAGGCTTCGCGCCTTCGCGCCGATCTGCCACCCGAACGCGTCGGGATTTTCAAAACCATGGCCACACCGGATTTCGATCTCGGCGACATCAAGCGCCGCATGCAGGGCGCTATCGCCTCGCTCAGCAAGGATCTGGGCTCGCTGCGCACGGGGCGGGCGACGCCGAGCCTGGTCGAGCCGATCAATGTCGAGGCCTACGGCTCGATGATGCCGATGGCCGGCGTCGCCACCGTCAGCGTGCCCGAGCCGCGCCTGCTCTCGATCTCGGTGTGGGACCGCTCGATGGTCACCGCCGTCGAGAAGGCGATCCGCGAATCCGATCTCGGCCTCAACCCGATGACCGAGGGGCAGACCATCCGCCTGCGCATCCCCGAGATGAACGAGCAGCGCCGCAAGGAGATGGTCAAGGTCGCCCACAAATACGCCGAGGAGGCCCGCGTCGCCGTGCGCCACGTGCGCCGCGACGGGCTCGACATCCTCAAGAAGCTGGAGAAGGACGGCGCCATCAGCCAGGACGACGAGAAGCGTCAGGCCGGCGACGTGCAGAAGGCCACCGACGACGCCATCGCCGAAGTCGATCAGGTGCTGGCCTCGAAGGAAAAGGAAATCATGCAGGTCTGAGGATTTGTTTGGTTTTTCGTGAAGGGTTCCCAAAGGGCAAGCCCTTTGGCGGGGCGCCGGGGCAGAGCCCCGGCATCGTTCCAGGGCGCTGCCCTTGACCCGCGAAAGGACGTGTCCTTTCGAAACCATGACTTTTTGCCTGACGGGGAGAGGCGGTTGGTTCGCTCGGAGGGCGCGCGGCAGATCGGGGCGGACACCGCCCCCGATGGAGCGGCGCGCCCGGCTCCCCGGCACGTCGCGATCATCATGGACGGCAACGGCCGCTGGGCCGCCCGGAAGGGGCTGCCCCGCTTCGAGGGGCATCGCCGCGGCGTCGAGGCGGTGCGCCGCGCGGTGCGCTCGGCGATCGATCTCGGTGTGGCCTACCTCACCGTCTACAGCTTCTCGTCCGAGAACTGGCGCCGTCCGCCCTCCGAGATCACCGAGCTGATGGGCCTGCTGCGCCTGTTCGTGCGCGGGGATCTGGCCGACCTCCACGCCAACAACGTGCGCATTCGGGTGATCGGAGAGCGCCAAAACCTCTCCGCCGATATCGCAGCGCTCCTCGACGAGGCCGAGGCGCGCACCCGCGCCAATACCGGCCTGACGCTGGTGGTCGCCTTCAACTACGGCGGCCGCCAGGAGATTCTGAGCGCGGTTCGGCGGATCGCCGCATCGGTCGCCGCGGGCCGGCTGCGGCCGGAAGAGATCGACCTGCCGACGATCGCGGGCGCCCTCGACACCGCCGGCATCCCCGATCCCGACCTCGTGATCCGCACCTCCGGCGAGCAGCGCCTGTCGAACTTCCTGACATGGCAGACGGCCTATGCCGAGTACGTGATCGAGCCGGGCTTCTGGCCGGATTTCGACCACGCGGCCTTCGAGGCGGCGCTCGCCGAGTACCACCGCCGCGACCGCCGCTTCGGCGGCCTCGGGACGACGGCCGGCTGATGGCGCAGTCCCCACCCGTCCGGGCCGTGCGCTCCCCCTTCGCCACCCGCGAGTTCCGGCTGCGCACCGTCTCGGCGATCGTGCTCGGCACGGCGGTGGTCGGCACGCTGCTCCTCGGCGGCTGGGCCTTCGCCCTGGTCTGGCTCATCGCCGGCACGGTCGGCGCCGCCGAATGGCTCGCCATGACCCGCTCGGAGCCGCTGCTGCCGCTGCTCGGCGTCACCGGCGCGACGCTCGCCGGGCTCGCCGCCGCCGCGCTCCTCGGCGCGCCGGCGTGGAGCTTCCTGCTCATCCTGCTCGCCGGCAGCGTCGGCCTCGTCGCGCTGGCGCGCGGCATCACCCGGCGCAAGGCCGTGAGCGGCCTCCTCGGCGGCGCCGTCGTCGCGCTGGTGCCGACGCTTCTGCGCATCGATCCCGCCATCGGCCTCGTCGGGCCGGCCTGGATGTTCGCCGTGGTCTGGTCGACCGACATCCTGGCCTACATCACCGGCCGCCTGATCGGCGGGCCGAAGCTGATGCCGCGGGTGAGCCCCAACAAGACGTGGTCGGGCGCGCTCGGCGGGCTCACCGCCGGCATCGTCGCCGGCACCGTGACGGCGGCCATCGCCCGCAGCCACGGCTGGGAGGCGCTGCCCGCCGTCTCGCTGCCCGTGGTCGCGCTGTTCAGCGGGATCGCCTCGGTGCTTAGCCAAGGCGGCGACCTCGTCGAATCCTCGCTCAAGCGGCGCTACGGCGTGAAGGATTCCGGCCGCTCGATTCCCGGCCATGGCGGCGTCATGGACCGGCTCGACGGCTTCTTCGCCGTGGCGCTGCTCGCCGGCCTGTGCTTTGCCGCGCTGCGGCTCACCGCTTGAGCGCCTGTTAGGGAAGTTTCGTCGTGAGCCTCACCGTCACCGTCCTCGGCGCCACCGGATCGATCGGCCGCTCGACCACCGACCTCCTGACCCAGCATGCCGGCCGCTTCCGCGTCGGCGCGCTCGTCGGTGGCAAGGACGCGGCCGCGCTCGCCAAGCTCGCCCTGGAGATGCGGCCCGACTTCGCCGCCCTCGCCGACGAGTCCGCCGGGCCAGCTCTGGCCGAGGCTTTGTCCGGCTCCGGCATCCCGAACGGGGCGGGGGAGAGTGCGGTGCTGGAGGCGGTCGCCCGCGAGGCGGACATCGTCGTCGCCGCGGTGAGCGGGGCGGCGGGCCTGAAGCCGACCCACGCGGCGCTCCGGCTCGGGCGCACCATCGCGCTCGCCAACAAGGAGAGCCTCGTCTGCGCCGGCGACGCCTTCATGCGCGACGCCGCCCGCTACGGCGCAACGATCCTGCCGGTCGATTCCGAGCACAACGCACTGGCCCAGGCCATGGGCGACGGTCGCGTTTCCGACATCGCCAAGATGACGCTCACGGCGTCCGGCGGCCCGTTCCGCACCTGGACGCGGGAGCGCATCGCCGCCGCATCGCCGGCCGAGGCCGCCGCCCACCCGACCTGGTCGATGGGCATGAAGATCAACATCGATTCCGCCTCGCTGATGAACAAGGGGCTGGAGCTGATCGAGGCCCGTCACCTCTTCGCCATCGAGGCGGCCCGGCTCGACGTGATCGTCCATCCGCAATCGATCGTGCACGGGCTGATCGCGTGGCGCGACGGCGCCGTCACCGCAGGGCTCGCGATGCCGGACATGCGGGTGCCGATCGCCCATTGCCTCGGCCTCGGCGACCGCCTGGAGATCGCCCGCGGGCGCCCGCTCGATCTCGCGACGACGGGCAGCCTCACCTTCGAGCCGGCCGACGAGGCGCGCTTCCCCTGCCTGCGCGTCGCTCGCGCGGCGCTGACCGAGGGCGGGGCGGCGCCCACCGTGATGAACGCCGCCAACGAGATCGCGGTCGCCGCCTTCATCCGCGGCGCGATCCCCTTCTACGGCATCGCCGAACTGGTCGAGCGCGCCTGCGAGCGCTTCGCCACTGTCCACACCCGCGCGCCCGAGGACGTCGAGGAGGCGCTCGCCATCGACGCCGAGGTACGGGCCTGGAGCCTGGAGGCGGTGCCGCAGGCCCGCGCCGCCGGTTAACCCTAGGACAGGCTTGACGGGGACCGGCTCACCGCGCGCGAATCGAAACAATCGAAAGGTCTCGCGCCGGGCCGCGCGGCGTGCGACGATCCGCGACTTGCGGCTTGGGGGGCCGCCCTGTCAGGGCGGACCACGAGACGAGCGCGGCAAAAGGGTGCCGGAATGGATTTCCTCAGCAGCATGGGCGGCAACGCGGCCGGTTTCTTCGGCGCGGTGATCCCGTTCCTGATCGTGCTGACCATCGTGGTCTTCGTCCACGAGATGGGGCACTTCCTCGTCGGCCGCTGGTGCGGCGTCGGCGTCAACGCCTTCTCGATCGGCTTCGGGCCGGAACTCGTCGGCTTCACCGATCGGCGCGGCACCCGCTGGAAACTCTGCGCGATCCCGCTCGGCGGCTACGTCAAGTTCGTGGGCGACGCCAACGGCGCCAGCGTGCCCGATCCGCAAGCGGTCGCCCGGATGAACCCGCACGAGCGCGCGATCAGCTTCCCGACCCAGCCCGTGGCCAAGCGCGCGGCGATCGTCGCCGCGGGGCCGATCGCCAACTTCATCCTGGCGATCGCGGTGTTCGCGGGCGCGATCTACGTCAACGGCCGTTACGAGACGCCGGCCCGCGTCGAGGCGGTGCAGCCCGGCAGCGCCGCCGAGCGCGCCGGCTTCCAGCCCGGCGACGTGATCCGCTCCATCGACGGGCAGACCATCGCGACCTTCGGCGAGATGCAGCGCGTCGTCTCGGGGGCGGCCGGCTCGTCCCTCTCGGTCACGGTCGATCGCGGCGGTGAGGCGAAGACGCTGACCGCGGTGCCCGAGAAGATCGAGGACCGCACCCCGTTCGGCCGCCACCGCTTCGGCCGGCTCGGCATCAACGGGCCGCGGGGCGACGCGGCCAAGCTCGTGCATTACGGCCCCTACGAGTCGCTCAAGCTCGGCGTCAGCGAGACCTACTTCGTGGTCGAGCGCACCTTCGACTACATCGGCAAGCTGGTGACGGGCCGCGAATCCGCCGACCAGCTCTCCGGGCCGATCGGCATCGCCCGGGTCTCCGGCGAGGTCGCCCGCGTCGGCGGCGTCGGCGGGCTGATCGGGCTGATCGCGCTGCTCTCTGTCTCGATCGGCCTGCTCAACCTCTTCCCGATCCCGCTGCTCGACGGCGGCCACCTCCTGTTCTACGCCTTCGAAGTGGTGCGCGGGAAACCCCTGAGCGAGCGCGCCCAGGAGATCGGCTTCCGCATCGGTCTGGCCTTCGTGCTGATGCTGATGCTGTTCGCCGCCTGGAACGACATCCTCAACCTCGGCGCCTCCTTCAGCCGCGGCACCTGATTTTCCCGGCCTCCGTCGCCGGCGCCCGCCTCCGCGGGCTTCAGGTTTGCTCCTGGATGCCTCGGCCGATGCCGAGGCCCGCTGCGCGCGGCGCCCTTCGCGCCGCGACGCCGCCCGCGCGACTTCGAGCGGTGGCCCGGCCCTTTCGGCCGGGCCTTTTTCGTGGATGAGCGCCACGATTCCGATTCGGAGCCGTGGTTAACGGGGTGTTGCGGCGATCGGATCCCGATCCGAAAAGCCGTGGTGGGAGCCGCATTTACGCCCCATTCACCCTGATCCGCGATCCTGTGGGCAAGTGCCGAGCCGTTAAGTGGCGCGAAGGCCACGACCCCCCAAAATCCCTTAACGGCGGACCTCCCCCGCGTTGCGTCGCAGGGGAATCCCGATACAAGCGTGGCTGGGACCAGAGGGCGGCCTGTCTCTAACCGGACGGCGGCCCGCGGGTGCGAACCCGTGCTGAGATAAAAAGAGACGGGCGATTACATGATGTCGATGACGGGAAAGCGCCGGCGCAAGTCGGCGGAGCGGGCCATCGTTCTGGTCGCCACCGCCGCCGGTGTGATCCTCGGCGGCGAGGTCGCTCACGCCCAGCAGATCGTCGTTGAAGGCAACAAGCGGGTCGATTCCGGCACGATCCGCTCCTACGTCACCGGCACCGCCTCCGGCTCCCCCGAGGAGGCCCGGCGCAACCTCCTCTCCACCGGCCTCTTCTCCGACGTGCAGGTCTCGGCGCGCGGCGGCACCACCGTGGTGCGGGTGCGCGAGAACAGTGTCGTCGGCCGCGTCTTCTTCGAGGGCAACAAGAAGGTCGAGAAGTCGACGCTTGAGGGCGTCGTCGAGTCCAAGGAGCGCGGTGCGCTCAGCCAGGCGGTCGTCGCGGCCGACGTCGAGCGCATCCGCGAGGTCTACAAGCGCTTCGGTCGCGGCACCGCCAAGATCAGCTACCGCCTCGTCGACCTGCCCAACGGCCGCTCCGACGTCGTCTTCACCATCGACGAGGGCGACAAGACCGGCATCCGCGCGATCAACTTCGTCGGCAACCGCGCCTATTCCGAGTCGACGCTGCGCGGCCTCATGACCTCGACGGAGATGAACTTCCTGTCGTTCATCAAGACCTCCGACGTCTACGATCCGGACCGGATCGCGGCCGATGTCGAACTCGTGCGCCGCTACTACCTCAAGAACGGCTATGCCGATTTCCGCGTCGTCAACGCCGACGCCCGCTACGTCGAGGCCGCCGACGATTCCGGCTGGGTCGTCACCGTCACGGTCGACGAGGGCGAGCAGTACACCGTCGGCGCCGTCGCCGTGGATCCGCGCATTCCCGGTGTCGACCGCGAGGCCCTCGACGGCCAGATCCGCGCCCGCGTCGGCGATGTCTACAATGCCGAGGACGTGGAGAAGTCGCTGGTCGGCGTGACCACCGAGGTCAACCGCCAGGGCCATCCCTTCGCGCAGGTGCGCCCGACCGGCCAGCGCGACCGTGCTTCCCGGCAGGTCTCCCTCGGCTTCGTGGTCGAGGACGGCCCGCGCGTCTACGTCGAGCGCATCAACATCCGCGGCAACACCCGCACACGCGACTACGTCATCCGCCGCGAGCTCGACCTGACCGAGGGCGACGCCTACAACCGCGTCCTGGTCGACCGCGCCGAGCGCCGTCTCAACGGCCTGGGCTTCTTCAAGAAGGTGCGGTTCTCCAACGAGCCGGGCACCTCGCCGGACCGCGTGATCGTGAACATCGACGTCGAGGATCAGCCCACGGGCTCGTTCTCGGTGGCGGGCGGCTACTCCACCCAGGACGGCATCATCGGCGAGGTCTCGGTCTCCGAGTCGAACTTCCTGGGACGGGGCCAGTACGTGCGCGTCGCCGGCCAGGGCGGCCAGTACGCCAAGGGCTTCGACTTCTCGTTCACCGAGCCGTACTTCCTCGGCTACCGCATGGCGGCCGGCTTCGACGCCTTCTACAAGTACTCGGACCTGACCCGCTACTCGCGCTACGAGACGACCGTCTACGGCGGCCAGCTCCGCGTCGGCCTGCCGATCACCGAGGATTTCGGCGTCACCTTCCGCTACTCGCTCTACAACACCGAGCTGAAGGTGCCGAACACGATCAAGCGGCCCTACAACGACTGCTCGGTTCCGATCCCCGGCTACACGCAGCTCAACCCGGCCGGAACGGTCGATCCGACGACCGGCCAGAATGTCGCCGGGCTGCCGACCTATCCGAACTGCGCCTATGACGGCGAGGCGTCGATCGCGCTCAAGGGATCGCAGGGCTCGACCCTGACCTCTCTCGCCGGTGTGACGCTGGCCTACTCGACCCTCGACAACCTGCAGCGGCCGACCAACGGCTTCTACGGCGAGCTGAAGCCCGACGTGGCCGGCATCGGCGGCGACTCCAAGTTCTTCCGTGTGACGGGCGACGCCCGCTACTACAAGGAGATCTGGGAGGACGTGATCGGCTTCGTCCGCCTGCAGGGCGGTCACATCTCGGCGCTCGACGGCAACCCGCTGCGCATCACCGACCAGTTCTTCCTCGGCCCGTCGCTGGTCCGCGGCTTCGCGCCGAACGGCCTCGGACCCCGCGACGTCGGCATCGCCGACGCCCGCTCCAACGCCATCGGCGGCACGACCTATTTCGGCGCCACGGTCGAGGTTCAGTTCCCGATCTGGGGCATCCCGAAGGATCTCGGCCTGAAGGGCGCCGTGTTCGCCGATGCCGGTACGCTGTTCGGCTATTCCGGTCGGCGCACCTTCAACGTGAACGGCGACGCCTTCATCAACGGCCTCGGCCCGACGGGCTGCAACTACCGCAGCATCGGGGCCGGCGCGATCACCGTCGAGCCGGAATGCGTGAACGTCCGCGACAGCGCCACGATCCGTTCCTCGGTCGGTGCCTCGATCCTGTGGAACTCGCCGCTCGGCCCGATCCGCTTCGACTACGCCTACGCCCTGACCAAGGACGAGGGCGTGAGCAACGGCTTCGGCAAGGTCGGCAAGGACCAGCTCCAGGCCTTCCGCTTCTCCGGCGGCTCGCGCTTCTGACCCCGTGACGCACCGACCCGACGCGGGTCGGTGCGTTGTCCCTCCATGTCAGACCCCGTCTTCATCACGCCGCAGGGCGGCCTGAGCCTCGGTGCGGTCGCCGAGGCTTGCGGCGTTTCCCTGCCGGAGGGCGCCGACCCGGCCCGCCCCGTCACCGGTGCGGCTCCGCTCGAATCGGCGGGTCCGTCCGAGATCGCCTACATGGACAACGCCCGCTACGGCGAGGCGCTGTCCGGCACGCGGGCGCTCGCCTGCCTGGTCTCGCCGCGCTTTTCCGCCCGCGTGCCCGAGGGCACGGTGGCGCTGGTGCTGCGCGATCCCTACCGCGCCTATGCCGGCCTGCTGGCCCGCCTCTACGGCGAGGCGATGCGGCCGGGCTCGCTGTTCGGGGCGAGCGGCGTCTCCCCCGGCGCCCACGTGCATTCCCAGGCCCGCCTCGAGGACAATGTGCGCGTCGATCCCGGCGCGGTGGTCGGGCCCGGCGCCGAGATCGGCTCCGGCACGGTGATCGGGCCGAACGCCGTGATCGGGCCGAACGTGCGGATCGGACGCGATAGCTCGATCGGGGCCGGCAGCACGCTCACTCACGCGCTGGTCGGCAACCGCGTCATCGTCCATCCCGGCGCCCGCCTCGGCCAGGACGGATTCGGATTCGCCATGGGGCCGGGCGGGCATCTCAAGGTGCCGCAGATCGGCCGGGTCATCGTCCAGGACGATGTCGAGATCGGCGCCAACACCACGATCGACCGGGGCGCCTCGCGCGACACGGTGATCGGGGAGGGGACCAAGATCGACAACCTCGTGCAGATCGCCCACAACGTGGTGATCGGCCGCCACTGCGTGATCGTCTCCGGGGTCGGCATCTCCGGCTCGACCACGCTGGAGGATTACGTGGTGCTGGGCGGGCAGGTCGGCGTGGTCGGCCACCTGCGCATCGGCATGGGCTCGCAGATCGCCGGCTCCTCCAACGTCAACCGCGACGTGCCGCCCGGCTCGCGCTGGGGCGGCACGCCGGCGAAACCCGTGCGGGCATGGTTTCGCGAACTCACGACCCTGGCCCGGCTTGCCGAACGCTCGGGCAGCGACGAAAAATAAGGTTCCCGAAGGACAAGTCCTTCGGCGGGGTGCAGGGGCGGCGCCCCTGCGGCTTCGGTTCAGAACAGCGCGCGGATATCCGGCGACGCCTCCCATTCCACGAGCCGCAGGCAATGCAACGCCTCCGGCCGCCGCGTCCGATAGAGCGCGAGGCTCTCGGCCACGAAGGCGTCGAGATCGAGCACGACGGGCGGTTCGCCGCGCCGCTGCCCGCGCTTGAACGACGTGGAACCGGGAACGCCGTAGAGCGTCGCGAGGGGCGGGTAGACCGGCCAGACCGGCCCGTCGACGAGCGGGTCCGGCCCGTAGGCCTCCACCGGGACGCCGCGGATCGGGAGGCCGGCCTCGCGCAGCAACCGGGCGGCGATGTCTGCGAGCACGAAGCCGCGCGGGCGGTCGATGCCGTGCATGAACAGGCCCCGGCGCGCCCAGCGCAACAGATCGTCGGCGAAGTCGAGGCCGACGGCGCGGCCGGATGCGACGAGCGCGGCGGCGGCCCCGTCCCAGGCGTCGAGATACCCCAGCCGCGAAAAGACATCCTCGCGGTAGAGCCGGACGATCGCCTCCGCATCCAGGCCCCGGCGATGGCCGAACAGGGCGATGGCCGAGTGATCGGCCCCGAGAGGGGAGGGGACGCCGTCGATGCGCACGGCGTCCGGATGGAAGGCGGTGAAGACGACCTTTGGAAACAATCTCGCCCGCGGTGGCTCCGGGAGGCGCGGCTGGGTGAAGACGTGGTCGAACCCGGTAAGCGCCCCCCGTCCGAGATCGCCCGTCGCGATGAACCGCACGCGCGCTCCGGCTGCCAGGATGCGCATGGCCTCGGCGACGCCGCGGGCCTGTTCGTCGCCGACGACCGCGATGCGCGGGCCCGCCCCGGCCTCCTCTTCCCGCGGGCGGCGCGCGAAGAGCCTGCGGAACGACAGGGGCAACGGCCGGCTATTCCCGCCGCAGCAGGCGGTCGACGACGAGGTCGGACCAGAAGCCCGCGCGGAAATCGCGCTTCAGCGCCTCGGGGTCGTAGCTGTGCTCGACCCAGTCCGAAAAACTCTGGCCGCGCGGCTCGCCCTCGCGGAGATAGGCGGCGAAGAAGGCATCGAGGATGCCGGTCTTGGCGAAGCGGAAATGGCCGTAGCGCGGCGAGAGCTGGCGCAGCGCCTCCCGCACCGGGCGGTCCTCGTGCAGGATCAGGAACAGGGCGGCGGCGAGCCCGGCCCGGTCCGCACCGGACTTGCAGTGCATCACCGCCGGGTACTCGATGCCGGCGAAGAACGCCTTGGCGGCCATCAGGGTCTCGCGCGAGGGCGCCTCGCGGGAGCGCAGCACGAACTCGACGAGCCGCAGGCCCTGCCGCTCGCAAGCCTCCCGCTGCAGCGGCCAGGAGCCGTGCTCGCGCCCGCCCCGCAGGGAGACTACGGTGCGCACCCCCCGGCGCTTGAACCACGCGAGCTGGTGCGGGCTCGGCTGGGCCGAGCGCCAGACGAGGCCGGTGCCGATGCGATGGCGGTTGAGATAGGCCAGCCGGAACACGCCGTGATCGACCAGCAGCATGTTCGCCCACGCCTTGGCGCGGGAGACCGGACCGGCGATCGGCTTCTCGAACTTCGCGATGCGCGCCATGCGCCGCGCGTAGCGCGTCTCGGGGGGAAGGAAGCGGTTGAACAAGGGGACGCGCGGGCTGGCCGGAAGGAATGTCCGTCTAGCAGCCCATGATTCGGGCGACAACGCGGGCGGTGCGGGCAAGATCGGCGTCACGGCCGGCTATGCGACCTGCGTTGCATCCTCGTCCCGATGGAAGTCGGTCTGGATGCTGCCCCCGGCCTCGTCGATCAGATGCTGGAACGACAGGCTGATATGCGGAAAT
The DNA here is from genome assembly GCF_014199935.1 of Methylorubrum rhodinum. GTDB lineage: Bacteria > Pseudomonadota > Alphaproteobacteria > Rhizobiales > Beijerinckiaceae > Methylobacterium > Methylobacterium rhodinum. The sequence goes on along the minus strand of NZ_JACHOP010000009.1, from coordinate 85,960 downwards.
TCGGACTGCGCGGGGCCGTACCAGAACACGTCGATGCGTAACTCGACGCCCTGATCCTCGACCAGAGCCTTCATCTTGAGCCATCGTTTCTCGGACCATGCGGATCGCAGGCCGAGAATCGCGATTTCCAGGGCCTCCAGATGCTTCTTCAGGCTGCCCGAGGCCACGATGTTGCGGGTGCTGTAGACCCACAGGCCGAACCGCCTTTCCTGCTCTCGGCCTTTGACACTGTAGGTGTCGCCGCGCCGGTACGAGAGGGTGGGCTCGCGCTCCATGATGGCCGAGACGAGATCGGGGTCAAGATGCTCGCCCTTGAGCACGATCGCCGCGTAGGTCACGGGAAGCGGTCTTGGATCAGTGCTCATCGTACAGATTCCCGATCTCGTCGCCGTTGAGCCTGCCGGTCACATCGCCGTTGTCGTAGATCATCACGTCGTCGTTCGGACGGAGGCCTGCCGATTGTTTGATCGTGTGCAGGGCACCGCTGCAGACGTAAGGGTCGATCCTCAATTCCTTGCTCACATGCGGGATCGGATTGCCTCCGGTGCGATCCCAGATGACGCGACGTGACAATCGACTCGCTCGTGATCGTGTTGCCGCAATCTACAGGCGCCTTCGGGCCATTCGAGCGTAGCCGATCCCTTCTGACGCGCAAGTTGCTGCTGAAGGCCGGCTGCCCGCTTTCCCCGTTGCTCGGCCGCCGCGTTTGCCGGCATCATAGAGGCGAACCCCTCAGCGGAGCCGGCCATGACGACGAACACCGTGAGCATCCGCCGAGCCCGCCCCGCGGACGCGGCCGGCCTCGCGGGGGTGTTCGACGCGTCGTGGCGCGAGGCCTATCAGGGGGTGATTCCGGGCGTCGCCCTGGAGCGCTTCCTGGCGCGACGCGGCGGGATGGCGTGGCGGGCGATGATCGGCGGCGGGCGCGGGCTCGCCGTGGTCGAGTTCGGCGAGCGGATCGCGGGTTACGCCGCCTACGGCCGGGCGCGCGAGCGGACGATGCGGGCGGACGGCGAGATCGACGAACTCTACATCGCCCCCGAGTTCCAGGGGCTCGGCTTCGGCACGCGCCTGTTCCGGGCGGTGCGCAACGACCTGATCGACCGCGGTCTGACCCGCATCGGCGTCTGGACGCTCGCCGACAACGCCCGCGCCTGCGCCTTCTACGAGCGGCTCGGCGGCGTGCCGGGGCCGGAGGGGTTCGAGCGCGTCTCGGGCTTCAGTCTGCCCAAGACCGCCTACCTGTTCACCTGAGAGGCTTTGCGCGGCGGCAACACTCGGCGATTCCTGTCCGAAGGGCCGATTTTCTTTCGCGCGCACACACCCTAAGACAGCGAACGGTCGCCGCAGCCCGACAGGGTCGCGCCGAAGCGGCCGATATCAAGAAAGCAGACGCCATGGACATCAACGCCATCTCGATCGGCAAGACCCCGCCGCACGACGTCAACGTGATCGTCGAGGTGCCGATCGGCGGCGAGCCGATCAAGTACGAGATGGACAAGGAGGCCGGCGCGCTCGTCGTCGATCGGTTCCTGTACACGGCGATGCATTATCCGGGCAATTACGGCTTCATCCCGCACACGCTGTCGGGCGACGGCGACCCCTGCGACGTGCTGGTGGCCAACACCCGCGCCATCGCGCCGGGCGCGATCATCAGCGTGCGTCCCGTCGGCGTGCTGGTGATGGAGGACAATGCCGGCGAGGACGAGAAGATCATCGCCGTCCCCTCGCGCCACCTGACCATGCGCTACGACCGGATCGAGAACTACACCGACCTGCCCGACATCACGCTGCACCAGATCCAGCACTTCTTCGAGCACTACAAGGATCTGGAGCCCGGCAAGTGGGTCAAGGTCGTCCGCTGGGGCGACAAGGAGGAGGCTCATCGCCTGATCCTCGAAGGCATCGAGCGCGAGAAGGCCAACAAGGCCAAGTGAGTCAGAGGTTTCGAAAGGACTACGTCCTTTCGTGGGTCCAGGGCAAAGCCCTGGTCGGCGAAGCCAATCTCGGGGCTCTGCCCCGAGACCCCGGCAAAGGGATGATCCCTTTGCGATCCCGGACTTCTACAGTGCTTCGCCGCGGAGCAGGCGGGGGCCTTGGGCGCGTCGGCCCGCGGCTTGGCCGATGAAGAAGTCTTTGAGGCCCGGCAGGCGATCGACAAGGCCGAGGCCGAGGTCGCGGGTGAGCCGCAGGGGCAGGCTGTCGTTCGAGAACAGCCGGTTGAGCCCGTCGGTCGCCGCCGCCATCGCCACCGTGTCGAACCGGCGTGCCCGCTCGTAGGCCTTCAGCACGTCGTCGGTGCCCGGATCGAGCCCGAGCCGCAGCGCCTCCGTCACGGCCTCCGCCAGAGCCGCCGCCCCGGCGAGCCCGAGATTGAGCCCCTGGCCCGCCACCGGATGGATCACGTGGGCCGCGTCGCCCAAGAGCGCGAGGCGCCTCCCCCGGAAGCTGCGGGCGAGGCCGAAGGCCAGCGGATGCGCCGAGGGGCCGTGCTCCAGGGCGATCCGGCCGAGTTCCGCCCCGAACCGCCGCTCGATCTCGGCCAGCGTCTCGGCTTCGTCGCCGCCGAGCAGGGCCGGCACATCGGCGCTCCGCTCGGTCCAGACGATCGAGGAGCGGTGGCCGAGGTCGCCGCCGGCCCTGAGCGGCAGGATCGCGAAGGGGCCGCTCGGCAGGAAGTGCTCGAAGGCCCGGCCCTCGTGGTCGCGCGCGTGCCGGACCGTCGCGACGATGCCCGATTGCGGATACGACCAGCCGACCCAGCCGATCCCGGCAGCCTCCCGCAGGGCCGAGCGGGCGCCGTCCGCGGCCACCACCAGCGAAACTTTTTCGGATTGGCCGTCACTGAGTTCCGCACGGATGCCGCCGGCCTCCGGCACGGCCGCGCGCACGCCCTGCGGCACGAGCCGCACCCCGGCCTCGCGGGTGGCGTCGAGCAGGGCGGCGGCCATCGGCTCGGCCTCGACCATGTGGGCGAACGGCTCGCCGTCCGCGCTCGCCTCCGCATCGCCGAAGGTGAGGAAGACCGGCCGCACCGGATCGCCGACCCGGCTGTCGCTGATGACGAGGCGGCGCATCGGCTCCGCCGCGGGGGCGATGGCCTCCCACAGCCCGAGCCGCTCCAGCATCCGCCGCGGCCCCGCCGCCACCGCGTAGGCGCGCCCGCGATGGCGCGCGGCGCCCGCTTGCAGACCGGGGTCGCAGACCGCCACGTCGAGGGCCGGTCCGTGCGCCCGCTTCAGCGCCACCGCGAGCGTCAGGCCGGGCAGGCCCGCGCCCGCCACCAGCAGGCTGCGGCTCCCGGAACGGCGACCGGTCTCGCCCATCGACGTCTCCACAGATCTCATGCCGTGCTCATGCCCTTGCCGGGCGCCCGCGTCGAGTGATAGCCGCGCCGCGGTCCGTTCTGTCATCGCTCCGGAAGCCGCCATGCCCGATCCCGTCGACGGACTCCTCGCGATCCTCGACCTGGAGCGCCTGGAGACCGACCTGTTTCGCGGGATCAGCCCGCCGATCGGCTGGCCGCGGGTGTTCGGCGGGCAGGTGGTGGCGCAAAGCCTGATGGCCGCCTCGCGCACGGTGGTGTCGGCGCGGGCGCCCCACTCGCTGCACGCCTACTTCCTGCTCGGCGGCGATCCGGCGGTGCCGATCGTCTACGAGGTCGAGCGCATCCGCGACGGCGGCAGCTTCACCACGCGCCGCGTCAAGGCGATCCAGAAGGGCCGGGCGATCTTCGCCATGTCGGTCTCGTTCCACGAGCCGGAAGCCGGCTTCGACCACGCCGCCGAGCCGCCCGACGTGCCGGCCCCCGACGCGCTCACCGACGCCCGGACGCTCGCGCACGCCGAGGGCAGCATCGTGCCCGCGCCGATGCTGGCCTACTTCACGCAGGCCTGGCCGATCGAGCTGCGCCCGGTCGAGACCGACCGCTACCGCGACCGCACCCCGCGGCCGGGCCGCTACCACGTCTGGATGCGCACGACGAAGACCCTGCCGGACGATCCGGCGCTGCATCGGGCCGTGCTCGCCTACGCCTCGGACATGACGCTGCTCGACGCCGCGCTGATTCCGCACGGCCGCACCGTGTTCGATTCCGACATCCAGTCGGCGAGCCTCGACCACGCCCTGTGGTTCCACCGCCCGTTCCGGGCCGATTCCTGGCTGCTCTACGCGCAGGACGCCCCCAGCGCCTCCGGCGCCCGCGGCTTCGCCCGCGGCACCCTGCACGACGAGGCGGGAAACCTAATCGCCTCGGTCGCCCAGGAAGGGCTGATCCGCCCGCGCCGCTGAAGACGCCCATCTCGGAGGCGTTTCAGGTCTCGACGGAGCTTGGCCGCGCGTTTCGCGATCAAAATTGCCGCTGAGATCGCCAATTTGATTAAACTGTATGCATCTTCGATCCGGGTGCTGCCCGCCCGGCGCGCGACCGGCGCTTAGCCCTTGGGCAGAAATGCGAGCCTGAAAATGGTTCCGCTTGGCATAGTCCTTGAATGAAGGCGCCCGGTCGCAGGGTCATCCCGACGTCTGCGAGCCGCTGGGTCTCGGCCGGTGCGCGGCCGGCACGAACGAACAATCAGGGGGCGCCGCCCATGAAAATCGTGATGGCGATCATCAAGCCGTTCAAGTTGGAGGAGGTCCGCGACGCCCTGACCGGCATCGGGGTTCACGGCCTGACCGTGACCGAGGTCAAGGGCTACGGCCGGCAGAAGGGCCACACCGAGATCTACCGCGGCGCCGAGTACGCCGTGAGCTTCCTGCCGAAGCTGAAGATCGAGGTGGCGGTGGCCGCCGACCTCGTCACCAGCGTCATCGACGCCATCGCGGGCGCCGCGCGCACCGGCCAGATCGGCGACGGCAAGATTTTCGTCATGCCGCTGGAGAAGGCCGTCCGCATCCGCACCGGCGAGACCGACGTCGACGCCCTCTAAGCCTCACGCGTTTCGACGGCCCGCCCGGCCGCCCGAGAAAAGATTTCGCAACGCTCTCGCAGAACGCGATCAGGAGCTTCCCGTCCCATGAAACTTCGTACTCTTCTCGCGCTCGGGCTGGGAGGTGCCGCGCTCGGCCTCCTCCTCGTCGAGCCGTCGCTGGCCCAGACCCCCGCCCCCGAGGCCGCGCCGGCGGCCGCGACGCCGGTCCCGAACAAGGGCGACACGTCCTGGATGCTGATCTCCTCAGCCCTGGTGCTGATGATGACGGTGCCGGGCCTCGGTCTGTTCTACGGCGGCCTCGTGCGCACTAAGAACATGCTCTCGGTGCTCACCCAGGTCATGGCCATCGCCTCGATCGTCTGTCTGCTGTGGGTCTTCTACGGCTACAGCCTCGCCTTCACCAACGGCGGCGGCCTCAACGACTTCGTCGGCGGCTTCGGCAAGGCCTTCCTCAAGGGCGTCGACGCCACCACCGTGGCTGCGACCTTCTCCAACGGCGTGGTGATCCCCGAATACGTCTATATCTGCTTCCAGATGACGTTCGCGATGATCACCCCGGCGCTCATCGTCGGCGCCTTCGCCGAGCGGATGAAGTTCTCGGCGCTGGTCGTGTTCTCCATCCTGTGGGTCACGCTGATCTACTTCCCGATGGCGCACATGGTCTGGTACTGGGGCGGCCCGGACATCTTCGCCGACGCCGCCAAGAAGCTCGCCGAGGCCACCGACAAGGCTGCGGCCCAGGCCGATTACGACGCCGTGCTCGCCGACGCCGGTCTGCTGTTCAAGTGGGGGGCCCTCGACTTCGCCGGCGGCACCGTCGTGCACATCAACGCGGGCATCGCCGGCCTCGTCGGCTGCCTGATGCTCGGCAAGCGCATCGGCTACGGCCGCGACCTGCTCGCCCCGCACTCGCTGACCATGACCACGATCGGCGCCTCGCTGCTCTGGGTCGGCTGGTTCGGCTTCAACGCCGGATCGAACCTCGAGGCCAACGGCACCACCGCGCTCGCCATGATCAACACCTTCGTCGCCACGGCGGCGGCGGCGGTCTCCTGGCTCTTCGTCGAGTGGGCTGCCAAGGGTAAGCCCTCGCTGCTCGGCATGCTCTCGGGCGCCATCGCCGGCCTCGTCGCCGTGACGCCGGCCTCCGGCTTCGCCGGACCGATGGGTTCGATCGTGCTCGGGCTCGCCGCCGGCGCCGTCTGCTTCGTGATGTGCTCGACCGTGAAGAACGCGCTTGGCTACGACGACTCGCTCGACGTGTTCGGCGTCCACTGCGTCGGCGGCATCCTCGGGGCGCTCGCCACCGGTATCCTGGTCTCGCCCGATCTCGGCGGTGCCGGCATCCCGGACTACACGACGAAGCCCGGCGAGCTCGTGCTCGGCGCCTACGACATGACCGCCCAGCTCATCACCCAGGCCAAGGCGGTCGGCTTCACCCTGCTGTGGTCGGGCATCGGCTCGGCGATCCTCTACAAGCTCGTCGACCTGACGATCGGCCTGCGCGTCACGCAGGAAGAGGAGCGCGAGGGCCTCGACATCGCCGATCACGGCGAGCGCGCCTACAACTACTGACCCCTCGATCGCCGTCCCGGACCTCGCGTCCGGGACGGTTCTGTGAGCGACATGCGAAGGGCCGCGGCGCGATGCGCCGCGGCCCTTCGTGATTCGGCCCATGCCGGCTTGGCCGGCGAAGGACCGCGACGGGGCCGACGGATGCAGGAACGTCCCCGGACGGACCGCGGGATCGCTCCGATCTGTTGTTCCGGCGGCTGCCACAAATGTGTTCCTTCGGCAACAGTTCCGCGGCATCGCCGAAGCTCGGCCGTATTTGCCTACGTTTTAGGCAGTTGCCTCAATCTTCATTTTGCGATGCACGAGCCGCTCCGGCACCTTGGCCGTATCAAACAACCGGGGCAGAGCTCGATGACCATCCGACTGACACTGAAGGCCTCCGTGGCCGCACTGGCCGCCCTGACGGCCGGCCCGGCGCTCGCCGCCGACCTTCCGATGAAGTCGCCTCCGGTGATCGCCATCGAGCATTGCAAGGCCGCGATCTCCACCCCGGCCTTCGCCGGTCTGATCAAGGCGAACCCGAACCCGGCCTGCTTCACCACCGGCATCGGCGACATCTATGTCGGCGGCGCGGTGACCGGCTTCGCCTACACCCAGACCAACGCCTTCGGCATCGTCTCCCCCGGCGGCGAGGTGGACCGCTTCGGCCGCGTCGACTTCACGAACCTCCAGGCCTGGGTCCAGAAGGCCGACGGCCCGTTCCAGTTCTATGTGCATACCGGCCTGTACTCGATCCCTGCGCTCGGCCTGCCGCTCTACTCCTCGTTCGAGCAGACCGAGTCGCTATTCGGCCCGGTCCCGGTTGCCTACGGCAAGTGGCAGTTCAACGACGAGTGGTCGTTCCAGGCCGGCCGGATGTTCACCAACATCGGCTCCGAGCTGCTGTTCTCCTACCAGAACCTGAACATCACCCGCGGTCTGGTGTTCAACCAGGAGAACTTCATCAACCAGGGCGTCCAGGTGAACTACGCCAGCGGCCCGTGGGCGGCCTCGCTCTCGGTCAACGACGGCTTCTACTCGGGTGAGCTGAACTGGATCACCGGCCTCATCACCTACAAGATCGACGACTCGAACACGATCGGCATCAACGGCGGCACGCATTTCAGCGATTTCGACTCGTCGACCCGCAGCCCGCGATTCCAGTTCGCGACGATCAACTCGCTGCAGAACAGCAGCATCATCAGCGTCAACTGGACCTACGCCAACGGCCCGTGGATCGTGACCCCGTACTTCCAGTACACCAACGTCGCCTCCAAGCCGAACTACTTCTCGCCGATCGTCGGCGCCGAGACCTACGGCGGCGCGCTGCTCGCCGGCTACGCCTTCAACGAGAATTTCGGCCTCGCCGGCCGCGTCGAGTACATCGCTCAGTCGGGCACCCGCGGCGACTTCGCGGGCATCAGCGCCACCAACGTGCTCTACGGCCCGGGCAGCTCGGCCTTCTCGTTCACCATCACCCCGACCTTCACCTGGGACCGCTACTTCATCCGCGGCGAGTTCGCGACGGTGCAGGCCTATGACGTCGCCAAGGACTTCGCGCTGGGCTTCGGCTCGGGCTTCGGCCGCAACGGCCTCAAGAACTCGCAGGAGCGCTACCTGATCGAGACCGGCTTCACCTTCTGAGAAAGCCGACATCGCCCCCCGCGCCGGAAGGCGCGGACTTGCCAGAAGATCGAAGCCCCGGATCATGTCCGGGGCTTCTTTCGTTCCCGGGCCTCGATGCTTAGCCCCCCGTTAAGACGCAGGCGTTAGCCTTACCGCACCGTTGTCATCGGTCCGGTATCCCATGCGTTCCCTTCGCCGCTCCGCGTCGCCCTACGACACGTTCGTCGACAGCCTGCGGCCGTTCCTGGCCAAAAGGCTGACGGAGTGCGGCGGCCTCATCCTGTTCGCCGGCGCCGTCGCCCTGATCGTTGCGCTCGCAACGTGGTCGATCGACGATCCGAGCCTCAACCACGCCACCGACCATCGGGCGCACAACGTGCTCGGGCGTCCGGGTGCGGTGGTGGCCGACCTCGCGATGCAGCTCCTCGGCCTCGGCTCGATCATGCTGGCCCTGCCGCCCATCCTGTGGGGGATGCGGCTGATGCGGGAGCGCGAGCTGCCGCATGGCGGCATGCGTCTCGTCCTGTGGTGCATCGGCGTGCTCGGCACGAGCGCGGTCGCGAGTGCGCTACCGCCGACCGCGCGCTGGCCGCTGCCGACCGGCATGGGGGGCGTCGCGGGCGATGCCCTGCTCGCCGGAAGCCGCATGATGGTCGGGCCGTTCGCGGCCTTCGCGGGTTTCGTCTTCGCGGCCATCGCGATCCTGAGCCTCACCGCCGCCTGCCGCGTCGCCAAGCCGGCCCCGGAGGACGAGGAGGAGGTCGCCTACACCCCCGCCCGCCCGGCGCCCCACGCGCCGGCCCGCGCTTACGAGGAGCGCTACGACACCGACGAGCCGAGCCTCGGCATCCTGTCGCTCGGCGCGCTCGCCCACGCCGTGATGCGCGGCCGCGCCTCGCTCCGCGACCGGGTCGAGGCCTGGAAGGCTCCCGCCGACGAGCGCGACGGGCTCGCCTATGCCGGCGCCTCGCCCGCGCTCGCTGCCCGCCGCGCCTTCGAGGGCGAGGATGCGCCCTGGGCGGCGCATGCCCCCGCGCGTCCGACTGCGGGCCGCCGCGAGCCGGTCTTCGACGGCGAGGAAGACGACGAGGCCGAGGCGCCGCCCGCGCCCGCCTCGGCCCCCGCGCGCGCCGCCGCGCCGCGCCCTGCCGCCGTCATCGAGGACGACGAGGAGCCCGAGGCCGAGCCGCCCGTCTCCCGCGTGTCGCGGCCCACGCCGCAGCCGCAGCCGGCCCGGCCCCGTCTGGCCCCCGAATTCCGCCCCGAGCCCGGCGCCTACCAGCACCCGGCCCTCGAACTGCTCGCCCGCCCGCGCGAGGCCGCACCCGGCTCCGAGGTCTCGGCTGAGGCGCTGGAGCAGAACGCCACCATGCTGGAGGCCACCCTTCAGGATTTCGGCGTCCGCGGCGATATCCTGGCCGTGCGCCCCGGCCCGGTCGTGACCCTCTACGAGCTGGAGCCGGCGCCCGGCACCAAGTCGAGCCGCGTCATCGCGCTGGCCGACGACATCGCCCGCTCGATGGCGGCGGTCTCGGCCCGCGTCGCGGTGGTGCCGGGCCGCAACGCCATCGGCATCGAGCTGCCGAACATGAAGCGCGAGACCGTGTTCCTGCGCGAACTGCTGGCGTCCGCCGATTTCGCCGAGACCAAGCACAAGCTCGCGCTGTGTCTGGGCAAGAACATCGGCGGCGAGCCGATCATCGCCGACCTCGCGCGGATGCCGCACCTGCTGGTCGCCGGCACCACCGGCTCGGGCAAGTCCGTCGCCATCAACACCATGATCCTCAGCCTGCTCTACCGGCTCAAGCCCGAAGAGTGCCGCCTGATCATGGTCGATCCCAAGATGCTGGAGCTGTCGGTCTACGACGGCATCCCGCACCTCCTCTCGCCGGTCGTCACCGATCCGAAGAAGGCGGTCATCGCGCTGAAATGGGCCGTGCGCGAGATGGAGGAGCGCTACAAGAAGATGTCCAAGGTCGGTGTGCGCAACATCGACGGCTTCAATGCCCGCCTGGAAGAGGCCCGCACCCGCGGCGAGACCCTGACCCGCACGGTCCAGACCGGCTTCGACCGCTCGACCGGCGAGGCGGTCTACGAGGACGAGGTCATGGACCTCAACCCGCTGCCCTACATCGTCATCGTGGTCGACGAGATGGCCGACCTGATGATGGTGGCCGGCAAGGACATCGAGGGCGCGATCCAGCGGCTCGCCCAGATGGCGCGCGCCGCCGGCATCCATCTGATCATGGCGACGCAGCGCCCCTCGGTCGACGTCATCACCGGCACGATCAAGGCGAACTTCCCCACCCGCATCTCCTTCCAGGTGACCTCAAAAATCGACTCGCGCACGATCCTCGGAGAGATGGGCGCCGAGCAACTGCTCGGTCAGGGCGACATGCTGTTCATGGCCGGCGGCGGGCGCACGACCCGCGTCCATGGGCCGTTCTGCTCGGATTCGGAAGTCGAGAGCGTGGTGGCGCATCTCAAGCGCCAGGGCCGGCCCGCCTATCTCGAAGCGGTCACGGCGGACGAGGGCGAATTGCCGTCGGGTGGCGCGGCGGCCGCCTCTTCGGACGGCGCGGTGTTCGATGCCGGCCAGTTCGGCGGCTCCGAGGGCGGCGACCTCTACGAGCAGGCGGTCGCGGTGGTGATGCGGGACAAGAAGGCCTCCACCTCCTACATCCAGCGCCGCCTCCAGATCGGCTACAACCGCGCCGCCTCGCTGATGGAGCGGATGGAGACCGAAGGCCTCGTCGGCCCCGCCAACCATGCGGGCAAGCGCGAGATCCTCGTGGAGCCCGAGGCGCAGGACTACTGAGCCGGATCAGCGCCCCCGCATCGACGCCAGCAGGAAGACCAGGGCGACCCCGCAGGCCGTTGCAGTCGGGGACGCCCAGCGCTCGACGGCGCCGGCGAGCGAGGCGCCGGCGACGTCGCCGAGATTCATCGCCGCCATGAAGATCTGGAACTGCGTCGCCGACACGCCCTGCGTCCGGCTCGCCAGCACCACGGTCGGCTGCAGCGCGACGTAGAGGAGCGCCGGCACCACGCTCGCCAGCCCGAGGATGAGGGGGCCGCCCCGCGCCTCGAACCCGCCGAGAACCAGCAGCGCGATGACGGCGAAGGCCGCCGCGCAGGCGAGGCACAGCCGACGCAGGGCGGGGGCAGGCCCGGCCCGATCGACGGCGAAGCCGACGAGCCCGGCCCCGAGGGTGCCCCCGAGGAACGCCAACAGCGCCTGCACCTGCGACAGCGCCCCGGCCTCCCAGCCGTGGTCGCGCACCATCGCCACGGCGAAGGGCACCTGGAGCAGCGCCAACGCGAAATCGATCCCGAAGCACAAAGCCAGCAGCAGAAGCGCCTCGCGATGGCGGAAGGCGGCAAAGACTCGGGCGACGCCCCGCCCATGCGCCGCCAGCGCCCGCGGCGCGCCGGAGATGATCGAGCCCGAAGGCAACCCGACCCGCAGCAGCGCGTCGCCCGGCCGCTCGCGCACGAGGCTGGCCGTGACCACAAGGACGGCTGTGAGGATGAGCAGCAATCCGGCGGCGGCGGGGAGGCCGATCTCCGGCAGCAGCCAGCCGAACAGCGCGGCTCCGAGGGCGGAGCCGGTGACGAAGCCGGCGCGGGTGCAGGCGCTGACGCGGCCGAGTTCGCCCTCCGGCACGTTGGCCACGATCATCCGGTCGGTCGCCGTGTCGGCGAGCGAGGCGCAGAGGCTGTGGAGCAGGAGCACCGCGCCGAGCGTCGTCGGGTCGGGCCGCGCGCCGAGGAACGGCAGCAGGCACAGCGCGATCTGGCCCCCGAACAGCCCGCGCACGAGCCAGACGCGATGCGCGCCCATCGGATGCGGCGCGGACCCGTCGAGCAGCGGCCCCCACAGCAGCGGCTGCAACACCCACGGCAGGCCGACGAGCGCCAGCAGCGAACCGACCGCACCCGCGCCGTGACCGTTGGCGGCGAGATGGTTGGCGAGCGCCAGCGTCGCGAAGCCCGCGACCGTGCCCTGATAGAGGTAGAGGCCGGTGAACAGGCCGACGCGCCAGCGCCGGGTCAGCAGGCTTGGCCTGTTCTTCTCGGTGCGCCCGAATTGATCGAGCGCTTCACGGGATGACATTCGGGCACTCTCCACCCGAGCAGGGTGGCGGCGGCGCAGTCGCGCGGCAATGCGGCAGGATTTCCTCAGAGTACCTTTGAGCCGCTCATTCCAACCCATCCCCTCATCCTGAGGTGCGGAGCGAAGCGCAGCCTCGAAGGAGGGCTCCAGAAGTCGCGCGCGAGCTGGAGCCCTCCTTCGAGGCCCGCTCGCGCGGGCACCTCAGGATGAGGGGGGGATGGAAGAAAACGAACCGAGTTTTTAGGCCGCCAGCACCGCCAGCACGCTGCGCCCGACCTCGCTGGCGGCGTAGCGGGTGCGTTGCGTCCGGGCGTCGCGCGCGGTCACGCTCACCAGTGTCTCGCCCGCGAGCGTGTCCACGGCCCGCAGCACCAGGGCGTGCTCAATGCCGAAGACGCGGGCGAAGCTGCGGCTGTCCTCGGCCAGCCCGAGATGGAGCCCGGCGAGGATGCCGGATTCCAAGAGGCTCAGTTCGGGGCGAAGCGCCGCGATGGTGTCGGTGGTCGCCAGGAACGTCTCGGCGTCGGCGGGGGGCTCGCTCACGCGGCCTTCGCCGCGGCGCCGCGGGCCCTGACCTGCACCAGCACTGATTTCGAGGTCGGGGTGTCCGAGAACTCGCCGAAGGCCGAGAGCGGCACCAGCACGTTGAGTTCCGGGTAGTAGCCGGCGAGCGACCCGCGCGGCATGTCGAACGGCACGAGGCGGAAGTCTTCCGCCCGCCGTTCGATGCCGTCGTCGGTGCCAGCGCCGACGAGATCGACCCGCTCGCCGAACCGGTTTTTCAACTCCGCGAGGTCGTCCGGATGGGCGAAGACCACGCGGCGCTCGCCGTAGACGCCGCGGTAGCGATCATCCAGGCCGTAGACGGTCGTATTGTACTGATCGTGGCTGCGGAACGTCTGGAGCACGAAGGTCTCAGCCGAAACGCTCGCGCGCTGGTGCTCGGTCGCCACCGGCAGCGGCCCGCTGGAAAAGTTGGCCCGGCCCGTCGCCGTCTCGAACACACGCTCGGAGGCGAGGTTGCGCAGCATGAAGCCGCGGGGTTTTCGCACACGAGTGTTGAAGCCCGTGAAACCGGGAATCGTGCGCTCGATGAGGTCGCGGATGCGGTCGTGGTCGTCGGCGAGGTTTTCCCAGTCGATCCGCTCGGAACCGACGGTCGCGGCGGCCATGCCGGCGATGATGGCGACCTCGGAGCGCAGATGCGGGGAGGCCGGCTTGTTGATGCCGCCCGAGCCGTGGACCATGCTCATCGAATCCTCGACGGTCACGATCTGGACCTTGCCCCGGCTGTTGCGATCGACCTCGGTGCGGCCGAGGCAGGGCAGCACGTAGGAGACGCGGCCGGGCACGAGGTGCGAGTGGTTGAGCTTGGTCGCGATGTGGACGGTGAGCTCGCAGCCGGCGAGCGCCTTGGCCACCAGCGGCGTATCGGGGGTCGCACGTAAAAAATTGCCGCCCAGGCCGATGAAGGCCTTCGACGAGCCGTCGAGCATCGCGCCGATGGCCCCGAGCACGTTGTGGCCGTGCTTGCGCGGCATCCGCAAGCCGAACTCGCGCTCCAGCGCCTCGATGAGGGCCATGGGCGGCTTCTCGTTGATGCCGACCGTGCGGTCGCCCTGCACGTTGGAATGGCCGCGCACGGGGCACAGGCCGGTGCCGGGCCGCCCGACATGGCCGCGCAGGAACAGCACGTTGGCGATCTCGCGGATCGTCGCCACCGAGTGGCGGTGCTGGGTCACGCCCATCGCCCAGGTGGCGATCACCTTGTCGGCCCCGAGATAGACCTCGGCCGCCGCCTCGATCTCCTCGCGGGTCAGCCCCGACTGGTCGAGGATCGCGCTCCACTCCGTCGCCTCGACCGCCGCGCGGTATTCCTCGAACGCCAGCGTGTGGGTGGAGAGGAACGCGTGGTCGAGGAGCGAGGGCTTGCCCTCGCTGAGCGCCGCCGCGTCGCGGGCGAAGACCACCTTGGCGATCCCGCGGAAGGCCGCCATGTCGCCGCCGGGCTTGGGCTGGAGATAGTGGCTGGCGATGGGGCGGCTCGCACCGCGCAGCATCTCGACGCTGTTCTGCGGGTCGGCGAAGCGCTCCAGGCCCCGCTCGCGCACGGGGTTGAGCACGACGATCTGCGCACCCCGCTCGGCGGCGCGGCGCAGGTCGCCCAGCATGCGCGGATGGTTGGTGCCGGGGTTCTGGCCGACGACGAAGACCGCGTCGGCCTTCTCGAAGTCTTCGAGCAGCACCGTGCCCTTGCCGATGCCGATGGCCTGGACGAGCGCGATGCCGCTGGCCTCGTGGCACATGTTCGAGCAGTCGGGGAAGTTGTTGGTGCCGTAAGACCTAGCGAAGAGCTGGTAGAGGTAGGCCGCCTCGTTCGAGGCGCGGCCGGAGGTGTAGAACTCGGCGGCGTCCGGGTTGCCGAGGCCGCGCAACGTCGCGCCGATCTCGGCGAAGGCTTCCGTCCACTCCACCGGGCGGTAGGTGTCGGTGGCCGCGTCGTAGCGCATCGGATGCGTCAGGCGGCCCTCGCTCTCAAGAGCGTAGTCGGTCCAGCCGCGCAGTTCCGAGACGGTGTGACGCGCGAAGAAGCGCGGGGCGGCGCGCTTGTCGGTGGCCTCCCAGGAGACCGCCTTCACGCCGTTCTCGCAGAACTCGAACGACGAGCCGTGGGCCGGATCGCCCCAGGCGCAGCCGGGGCAGTCGAACCCGTCGGGCTGGTTGGCCGAGAGCAGGGCCCGCGCCCCGGAGAGCGGCGCCCGGCTGCCGAGCAGGTGCTTGCCGCAGCTCTTCAGAGCACCCCAGCCGCCCGCGGCGGAGGAGCGCTTGAGGGACCCGTCTGAACGGTCCATGCCGAAATCCCGGAAAAAGCGATTGTGCAACGCCAGATAAGCGGCTTCCGGGAAGCCTCACAATTCCGACTCTGCGCAGTCCTCTCATGACTCTGGCGCTTGGCTGGAGATTTGAATCGCTTCGATATGCGCTAGGCACAATCCTGCAGCTTCCACGGTGCCGTCGCAGGGGTGCATGAACGACTTCGCCGACCGTTCGCGGAAGGCACGGTCGAGCATCCTCCGACCTTCTTCCGAGCTTGGCTTTGAGCTGTGCAACCGGAAGTAGCCGGCGCGCCTGTCGCCGGTCGAAGCGGCGTCCGGTCGGGGAAGGATTCGGAGGGTGGGCCGGACGACGTGCAATCTCTATCGGATGGGCAACGCGACGAGCGCCCGTCTCGATCATGTTCGTCCCGCGGATGTGGAGCATGCCGTCGTCGCGGGCGTCGATTGGGTGCGGGCCGGGACCGGGGGCGTATCGACCTTCTGGGCCCCGGCTCCGGGGAAGGGGCGCTGGTGGAGGCTGGCAGCCGGCTACGATTACGGACCACTCCTGCTCGTCTGGAACGATGTGGGGAACCACTGGTCCTGGGAACCGAGCATTGATATGCCGCTGAGCGACTACAGGTCGTTGCTCGACACGGCGAACCGTCATTTCCGTTGAGCGGACAACGAGCGGGACGACGCACCCATGGTCAGACTCTCCCCGAAGGCTCTTCGCTTCGCCGAGGATGCCGTCCGCACCCGGCCCGAGACTGCCGATCGCAACGATCCGCCGAGGATCGTCTGGGACCGTTGGCGCGAGGAGCGCGCCTTGGATGCCGCGCCGCCTGGTGGAACCGTCGAGGTGCCCGATCCGGTGGCGCGGGTTCTGCTGTCCGCGGTGGAACAGCGTGTCGAGGAGATGCAGCGCTCGTTCGACTATAGCGAGGACGAAGACGACGTCCTCCGGAACGACCTTCTTTTTCTGCGCAACGTTCTGGATGTTCTGCGCGGTTGCCTTCCCGAGGCGCAGAGGGCCGCCGTCTGACGTCCGCTCTCCGCGCGCTCGACCCGCCCGCGCTGGCGCGGGGCTTATGCCTCAATCGAGCCGTGACAGACTCGCCGCATCCCGCCCGACGACCGGCGCGAGATTTTTCAAGCCCTCCGCCCGGAGCCGATCGACCAGCCCCCGCTTGATCGTGCCGACGAGCCCCGGCCCCTCGTAGACCAGCGCCGAGTAGATCTGGAGCAGGCGTGCGCCCGCGCGGATCTTGGTCCAGGCGGTCTCGGCCGAGTCGATGCCGCCGACGCCGATCAGCGGAATGCGGTCGCCGACGCGCAAAAACGTTTCGGCCAGAAGTCGGGTCGAGGCGGTGAAGAGCGGGCGGCCCGAGAGGCCGCCGGTCTCGGTCGCGAGCGCCGTCTCGGCGAGCGTCGAAGGCCGCGCGATCGTGGTGTTCGACACGACGAGCCCGTCGATGCCGCGGCGGAGCGCGGTGCCGGTCATGGCGTCGAGGCCGTCGAGGGCAATGTCGGGAGCGATCTTGAGCAGCACCGCCGGGCGCGCGCCGGAGGCGTCGCGGGCGTCGACGACGCGGGCGAGCAGGTCGTCCAAGAAAGCCTCGCCCTGGAGGTCGCGCAGGCCCGGTGTGTTGGGCGAGGAGACGTTGACGGTGAGGAAGGCCACATGCGGCGCGAGCCGCGCGGTGCAGGCGACGTAGTCGGCGAGGCGATCCGATGATTCCTTGTTGGCGCCGATGTTGACGCCGACGATGCCCGGCCGTCCGGCCCGCGCCTTCAGCCGGTCGGCGACCGCGTCGAGGCCCTCGCTGTTGAGGCCGAAGCGGTTGATCACCGCCCGGTCGCGGGTCAGCCGAAAGACACGCGGACGCGGATTGCCGGGCTGGGGCAGCGGCACCACGCCGCCGACCTCGACGAAGCCGAAGCCGAGGCCCAGCATTGCGTCGGCGACCCGCGCGCCCTTGTCGAAGCCCGCGGCCAGCCCGACCGGGTTGGGGAAGCGGCGGCCGAACAGCTCGACCGCGAGGGCGGCGTCATCCGGGGCTGGGCTGCGCGGCGGCAGCAGGCTCAGACCCCGCAGGGTCAGGTCGTGGGCGGTCTCGGCATCGAGGCCGTGCAGGACCGGCCGGGCGAGGGGAAACAGCGCCTCGATCATGGCGACACGACCTCCGCCGGGAAGATGTGGCGCCCGTCCGCGCCGAGCGGCAGTTCGGCGACCGAGCGCACGGCGCTCAAAGGCAACTCGCCGTAGAGGTGGGGGAACAGCGCGCCGCCGCGGGAGGGCTCGAACCGCAGGGCCTCGCCGAGCGCGTCCGTCTCGACGGCGATCAGCAGCAGATCGTCCTGGGCCGCGAAGTGACGCGCGGCGGTCTCGGGCGCCTGCTCCGCGGTCGAGAAGTGGATGAAGCCGTCGGCGCAATCGATCGGCGCGCCGCGAAACACCCCGTGCGCCTCCGCCTCCCGCCAGAGCGGGCGCGGGCAGATCTTGTAGACGAGGGGCATGGGCTTCCTTCCCGCTCCTTCGGAGGGTGGAGCGATAGGGCCCGGGCGCGTGCGCCGCAACAGGGCGGAGGCGCATCGCATCCGGCCTTCACCCGGACGCCGCGCGGTGCGAGACTGCCCAGCTCCTGCGGCCGCGATTGCATTCGGTCCCGGCTGGTTCTAGTTTCCTATGACTAGGCCGTCTGTCCCATCGGCAGGCGCGCTGGGCTGGGGCCGTCATGCTGTCGCACGAGCAGATCTGGGCTGCCATCGACCGTCTGGCCGAGCGCTACGGCTATTCCGCCTCGGGCCTCGCCCGCCGCGCCGGCCTCGACGCCACCAGCTTCAACCGCTCGAAGCGGATCGGGCCGGACGGGCGCAAGCGCTGGCCCTCGACCGAATCGGTCTCGAAGGTGCTCGCCGCCACCGGCGCCAGCCTCGACGACTTCTTGCGGTTGATCGAGTCCCGCGAGGGGCCGGCCCGCACCATGGTGCCGCTGATCGGCCTGACCCAGGCGGGCTCCGGCCGCCTGTTCACCGACGAGGGCATGCCCGCGGGCGGACCCGGCTGGGACGAGATCGAGTTTCCCGATCTCGGCGGGGACCGGGCCTTCGCCCTGGAGGTGCAGGGCGATTCGATGCGGCCGCTCTACCGTGACGGCGACGTGCTGATCGTCTCGCCCACCGCCAGCGTGCGCAAGGGCGACCGGGTCGTGGCGCGGCTCGCCAACGGCGAGGTGCTCGCCAAGGAACTGCGCCGCCGCACCGCCCGCACCGTGGAACTCATCTCGCTCAACCCGGAGCACGCAGACCGCACGGTGCCGCTCGCCGAGATCGCCTGGATGGCGCGGGTGATGTGGGTGCGGCAGTAGGGATTTACTGTGTTGCCCGAGGACCGACCTTCGGTCGCTTCTCGGGCGCCCGGCGGACGACCGCCGCCCCGCCGTCGCGGGGGCGACAGGCGACGCCTCTCGGGATCATTGCCCGGCGATCAGGTGCGCGACGTCGAGCACGATGTGGCCCGAGAGCAGGCCCCAGCCGCAGGCGATCATCGTGGCGATCATCACGAAGGGGATCGGCCGGCGCTCCAGCTTCCGTCCGCGCAGGGTGTTGCGCAGGATGATGAAGGGCGCGACGAAGGCGAGCATCGGCAGGGCGGCCAGCGTCGAGACGCCGCCCGATTCCAGCAGGCGGAAGCTCGCCCGGCGGTTGGTGGCGAACTCGAAGGCGCTCGCCAGCAGGCCCGCCAGCGCGAGCCCGACGACGAGCGCCTGAAGGGATTCGATCGAGGACGGGCTCAGGGCCATGACGCGACGCTCCTTTTCAGGATGAGACGCGTACTCTGACCGATCGTTTACGCCTTGTTAAGGAAGACCTTTCCTCAACGTTAACGCCGCCCACAGGCACGGTAGCGAGGGCGGCGCCCGCTCAGGCGTCCTCTTCGAGGTCGATGTCGAGGATCGCCATCCGGAAGGTGAAGGAATCGTCGCCGTCCTCCTTGTCGTCGGCCAGCACGCCGATCGACTCGTCGCCGATGAACACCTCGGCGGAATCGCCGGTCTTCATCGCGACCACGCGGATGTTGGTGTTGGCGAACTTGCGGCGCAGGTAATCCTGCAGCTTGGCGGTCTCGGTCTTGTTCACGCCGTCAACCTTCTGGCTTGCGGGGCGCCGCGCGGGAACGCGCGAGGCGCGGCGCGGGGAATGACGGCGGCTTGCCAGATCGCGGGGGGGCAGGCAACCCGGCAGACGGTGGCGCACGAAGCTGCTATGGCGGCGCGGCGCGGGACGCCCGTCCCGACGCCCACCACCCGACACGCTTTCATGGAGGCGGAGCATGGCCCAGGCAATCCGGCAGACGACCGACCGAGCCGCCGCGCGCCCGCTCCGCGGGCACTCGGCCACGCCGAGACTTCCCACATGAAAGCACGGATGATTTGACGACCATACCGATTCACCGCTTCTTTTCGGAAAGCGCCTGGATCGAGGGCAGCGCCCTCGCTCAACTCGAACATCTCACCCGCACGATCCCGGACATCGCCGCGCTCGCCGCGATGCCGGACCTGCATCCGGGCAAGTACGGCCCGGTCGGCATCGGCATGCTCGCGCCCGATCTCCATCCGCCGCTGGTCGGGTCGGATATCGGCTGCGGCATGGGTCTGTTCCGCACCGATCTCAAGCTGAAGAAGCTGCGCGTCGACAAGGCGGCCGAGCGCCTCAAGGTCCTCGATGCGCCCTGGGACGGTGACCTGCGCGGAATGACCGAGGCCGCCGGGCTCGCCCCGACGCCCTACGATGTCGGCCTCGGCAGCATCGGCTCCGGCAACCACTTCTGCGAGGTGCAGGCCGTCCATGAGGTGCGGGACGAAGCGGCCTGCCGGGAGGCGGGCATCGACCCCGACCGGGTCCATGTCCTCGTCCATTCGGGCTCGCGGGCGCTCGGGGCCTCGAGCCTGGAAGCCCTGGTCCGGACGGAGGCCGGGCCGCTCGCATGCGCCTCGGAGGAAGGGCGGCGCTACCTCGCCGCCCACGACCATGCCGTCGCCTGGGCCCGGATCAACCGGGCGATCATCGCCGAGCGGGCCGGGGAGGCCCTGCGCGGCGCGGTCGAGCCGGTGGCCGACTTGGCCCACAACTTCCTCGAACCGACGGAGCGCGGCATCCTCCACCGCAAGGGGGTGGCGCCTGCCGACCGGGGGCTCGTGCCGATCCCCGGCTCGCGCGAGACGCTGTCCTACCTCGTCCGGCCGAGCCCCGGCGCGAGCCCGGACGCGCTCGCCTGCCTCGCCCACGGCGCCGGCCGCAAGCACGACCGGGGCTCGATGCACGGCCGCATCGAGCGGGTGCGCTCGGTGCGGGAGGGGCTCAAGCGCAACCCCTTCGGCGGGCTTGTGGTCTGCGAGGACCGCAACCTGCTGATCGAGGAGGCGGGCGACGCGTACAAGGCGATCGACCAGGTGATCGACGACCTCGTGCGCTTCGGCCTGGCCGAGGTGGTGGCGACCTTCCGGCCCCTCGTCACCTTCAAGACGGGCCTGAGTACGATCGGTCGGCGAGAGGGCGGACAGGGGAGGGGCCGATGAGCCTGCGCCTCCTGATCACCAGCGGGCGCGGGCCGGCGGAATGCCGGATCGCGCTGGGCCGTGTCGTGCGGCTCCTGCGCCGGGAGGCCGAGGCGGCGGGCCTCGACCTCTGCGAGATCGCCGGGCCGGCCCACCCCCAGGGGCACGGGCCGGCCTCGGTCGTGCTCGTCCTCGACGGGCCGGAGGCGGCGCGCCTCGCCGCCGCCTGGTCCGGGACGATCCAGTGGATCGCCCAGAGCCCGGTGCGCCCGCACCACAAGCGCAAGAACTGGTTCGTCTCCGTGTCGCAACTGCCGCCGCTTCCGACGGCGGAGGCGGTGCGGGAGGCGGACGTGCGGTTCGAGGCGTTCCGGGCGGGCGGCCCCGGCGGCCAGCACCAGAACACGACCGACAGCGCCGTGCGCGCCACCCACGGACCGACGGGCCTCAGGGTCGTCGCCCGGGAGGAGCGCTCGCAGCACCGCAACCGGGACATCGCCCTGAAGCGGCTCGCCGAACTCGTCGAGATCCGGTCGGCTCTGGAACACGGCGCGCTTCAGGACGAGGCGCAACGGCGTCACGATGCGCTGGAGCGGGGCAACCCGATCCGGGTTCTGCGCGACGAGGCTTGACCCCCGCGGCCCGCGGCCTCCGGGCCGCGGGTCCGCCCTCAAATGCCGCCGGCGATGTCGACGAACTCGCTCATCGCGACGAGCTGGTCCATCGAGCGGGCGGGCTCGGCGCAGCCGGCGGCGCCGACGACGCGGGCCGGCACGCCGACGACGGTGGTGTGGGCGGGCACCGAGCGCAGGACCACGGAGCCGGCCGCGACGCGGGCGCAGGCCCCGACCTCGATGTTGCCGAGGATCTTGGCGCCGGCGCCGATCATCACGCCGCGGCGGATCTTAGGGTGGCGGTCGCCGCCGTGCTTGCCGGTGCCGCCGAGCGTCACGGCGTGCAGGATCGACACGTCGTCCTCGATCACCGCGGTCGAGCCGACGACGACGCCGGTGGCGTGGTCGAAGAACACGCCGCGGCCGATGCGGGCGGCGGGGTGGATGTCGGTCTGGAACACCTCCGAGGACCGGCTCTGGAGGTAGAGGGCGAGGTCGCGCCGGCCCTGGTGCCAGTACCAGTGGGCCAGCCGGTGCGCCTGGAGCGCGTGAAACCCCTTGAAGTAGAGCAGCGGCTCGATCGCCCGCGTGGTCGCGGGGTCGCGGTCCATCACGGCCAGGATGTCGGCGCGCATGCTCTGGCCGATGGCGGGATCGTCGGCGACCGCCTCGTGGAAGCCGTGGGCGACGAGTTCAGTCGGGAGCGCGCTGTGACCAAGGCGCGCGGCGACGCGATGGCCCACCGCCGCTTCGAGCGTCGGGTGGTTGAGGATCGTCGCGACGAAGAACGAGGCGAGGGACGGCTCGTCGCGCAGCACCGATTCGGCCTCGCCCCGTATCCGCGTCCAGAGCGGATCGACGATGCCGGCGATCGCCTCGCGCCCGACCGGGCTGAGCGCAGGACTGGCGGACATGCATTCCTCCTCGACGGATGGACCGGCGGGCCAGCCGCCCGCCGCGATACCCTATCGCGGCATCGGATAACGATCCGTCCCAAGGTCGGTCCGGAGACCGGATCGGCTGCGAAGCTTCCCTCGCGGAGACGGCGGATGCCGCGATGCGAGCGTGGCCGGCGAGAGCCTTCTACCGCTTCGCGCGACGGCATACAGCTTGGGTCGGGCTCCCGCCGTATCAAGGGGCCGTGATCGAGGAGCCGATCAGGCGGCCGGGCGCCGGCCGCCGTTGTCGTTGCCGCTGAAACGGGACTCGATCACCTCGATCAGCCGCTCGGCCATGATCTCGACGGGCACGTCGGAGGTATCGACCACCGCGGAGGCACGGGCGTAGAGCGGCTCGCGGCTGAGCAGCACCGCGCGCAGGTCGTCCAGCACCCAGGTCGGGTCGCCCTTGCCCTCGACATGGCCCTGGTCGCGCACCCGCTGGAGGTGCTCCTCGGGACGCGCCTTCAGCCAGATCGTGTAGAACGAGGACAGGAGCAGGTCGTAGGTCAGCGGCTCGGCGACGATGGAGCCGCCGGTGGCCAGCACCATCGGCCCCGGATGCTCGGCGAGTTGGCGCAGGGCCTTCTGCTCCAGGCGGCGATAGCCCTCCTGTCCGTAGATCGCGAAGATCTCGCCGACCGACAGTCCGTTCTCGCGCTCGATCTCGGTGTTGAGCTCGACGAAGCGCCAGCCGAGATGGGCCGCCGCCATCCGCCCGAGGGTCGACTTGCCGGCGCCGCGCAGGCCCACGACCGCCACGCGGCGGCGCACGACCCGGCTCTCGACGCTGGCCGAGCCGGCCAGCGCCGACTTCGCGAGCGCGATCTGGTCGGGATTGGCCTGCTCCAGAAGGTCGCGGACCACCCGCCAGTCGGAGGAGGTCTCCTGCGCCGCCACGAGATCGTCGAGGCGCATGCCCATCGCGTTGGCCACGCGCCGCAGCAGGATGATCGAGACGTTGCCCTGGCCGCCCTCGAGTTGGGCGATGTAGCGCTCGGACAGGCCCGAGGTCTGGGAGAGCAGCTTGCGCGAGAGCCCGCGCACCGTCCGGGCGAGGCGCACGCGCCGGCCCAGCTCGTTCAGGAAATCCGCCTCGTGTTCGGCCGCGTCGGTCATGGCCTCAGCTTACCTCTCGTCCGTTTCCGACGCACGTTCCGCATCTTCCGCTCGGGGCGCCCATCGTCCGGCCCGATCATCGGCCGGGCCTCGCTCTGTTGCAACGCACGGGCCGGATCTCGCACATGCAGCATACAGTCGCGAACATCTGGAGGCCGAGGCGTGCTCGCGCAACCCATAGCGCGGGCGCGCCCTCCATGCGAACTCGGCGGTGGATAAAATATCTGTTCGTTTCCCGAGCCTACGGCGCGAAACCGGGCCCTTCAGTCCCTCAGCGTCACGCCCTCGAACAGGTAGCGTCCGAGCGGGTCCATCCGGAACCCCGCGACCGTCCGCCGCGTCGCCATGTGCACGACGGTGTGGGCGAGAGGCACCCAGGGCAGGCCTGCGCGAAACCGCTCCTGGGCCTCGCGGTAGAGCCGCGTCCGGGCCTCCCGGTCGTCGGTCCGCCGCGCCGCCTGGATCGCCGCGTCGTAGGCGGGATCGCACCAGCGGGCGAGGTTGGCCCCGCCCG
This sequence comes from Methylorubrum rhodinum, assembly GCF_014199935.1. Lineage (GTDB taxonomy): Bacteria > Pseudomonadota > Alphaproteobacteria > Rhizobiales > Beijerinckiaceae > Methylobacterium > Methylobacterium rhodinum. The sequence goes on along the minus strand of NZ_JACHOP010000009.1, from coordinate 62,170 downwards.
GGGCCGCGGCCTGGCAGCCGAGCAGGACGTTCATGAAGTTGTCCGGATCGCCGTTGTCGCTGGTCCAGCCGTAGAGCATCGCGGTCGGCTCGCCGCCGTAGAGCGCGGCCCGGTACTCGCCCCAGCCCCGCGTGACGAGGTTGGCGCGGATGCCGATCCGGGCGAGGTCGGCCTGGATCATGTCGGCGACGCGCCGGCCGTTGGGGTTGTAGGGCCGGCTCACCGGCAGGAACCACAGGTCGGTCTCGAAGCCTCCCGCAAGGCCGGCCTCGGCGAGCAGCCGAACGGCGGCCTCGCGGTCGAAGCCGATCTCGGGCAGGCCGTCGTGGAAGGCCCAGCTTCCCGGCGGCAGCGGGTTGCGGGCGAGCCGCCCGGCCGCGCCGTAGACCGCCTCGACGATGGCCTGACGGTCGATGGCGAGGTTGATCGCCCGGCGCACCCGCACGTCGCTCATCGGCGGCCGCGTGGTGTTGAGGGCGAGGTAGGCGACGTTGAGTTCCTCGCCCGACAGGAGCACGAGGTCGGGATCGGACCGCACGGCGTCGAGATCGGCCGGGCTCGGGAAGGCCGCCACCTGGCACTCGCCGGCCTTGAGCTTGGTCAGCCGCACCGCCGCGTTCGGGGTGATCGAGAAGACGAGTCCGTCGATCGGCGCGGACCCCTCCGCCCGGTCGCCGGCCGGTTTGCGCCAGTAGTCCGGGAAGCCGCGATAGCGCATGGCGAGGTCGGGGCGGTAGCCGGCGAAGCGGAACGGGCCTGTGCCGATGGGGGACCGGGCCAGTTCCTCCCGGTCGCCGGATTCGGCGAGGCGCTCGGCATATTCGGCGGAAAGGATGCCGCCGAAGGCCTGGGCGAGGTTCGGCAGGAAGGTGGCGTCGGCCTCGCGCAGGCGGAAGCGCACCCGCCGGGCGTCGAGCCGCTCGATCCCGAGGATCAGCGCGGCGAGGCCGAGATCGCGGAAATAGCCGAAATCCGCCCCGCCGATCCGGTGGTAGGGATGGTCCGTCCGCCATTGCCGGAGGAAGCTGAACAGCACGTCGTCGGCATCGAGCGTGCGGCTCGGCGCGAACCGGGCGTTGGCGTGGAAGCGCACGCCCTCGCGCAGGGTGAAATCGTAGGTCCGGCCCTCGTCGGACACGGTCCAGGATTCGGCCAGGGCCGGGCGCAGGGTGGTGGTGCCCGGCTCGAACTCGACGAGGTTGTTGAACATCTGCCACGTGACGTTCATCGCGGTCGTCGTCGTGACGCGGCCGGGATCGAGCGATTCCGGGTTGCCCTCGGAGCAATAGACCAGGGTGCGCGCCGCCGCCGGCCCCGCGAGCCCGAGGATGAGGCTGGCCAAGAGGCTTGCCACGAGGCTGGCCACGAGGCCGAATTTCGAACCGGCCCGTCTCACGATGCGCCCGCTCCCGCCGGGGCCCGCGCCGCCGGCCGCTCGCCGCCCGCGGGCTCGCGGGGGAACTCGATCCGGACCGTGGTGCCCCGGCCCGGCTCGCTCTCGACGGCGATGCGCCCCTGGAGCTTTCCCGTGACGAGGTTGTGGACGATGTGCATGCCGAGCCCGGTGCTGCCGCGGGAGCGGGCCGTGGTGAAGAACGGATCGAAGATGCGGGGGAGGTTCTCGGCGGGGATGCCGGCGCCGTCGTCGGCGACCTCGATCCGCACGAGCGGACCCGCCGCCGCCGCCCGCACCACGATGGTGCCGGGGCTGCCCTGCGGCCGCTGCGCGAAGCCGTGCACCACGGCATTCGCCACGAGGTTGGTGACGACCTGCGCCAGCACCCCTGGATAGGTATCGACGGCGATGCCCGCCGGGCCGTCGGACCGAATGCGGTGGCCGCCCTTGCGCAGCAACGGCTGCAGGCTCGCGAGCAGCTCGTCGAGCCAGACGTCGAGGGTGAAGCTGCGGCGCTCGTCGCTCGCCCGGTCGACCGCGACCTGCTTGAATCCGTGGACGAGGTCGGCCGCGCGGGTCAGGTTGGAGGAGAGCAGGTGCGCGCCCTCGCCGACGCGGTCGACGAAGTGGGTCAGGCGCGAGCGCGACAGGGTGCCGGAGGCCATCACCGCCTGGAAGGCCCGCGTCTCGTCGCGCACCAGCGTCGCGGTGGTGAGCGCGATGCCGAGCGGCGTGTTGATCTCGTGGGCGACGCCCGCCACGAGCTGGCCGAGCGAGGCGAGTTTTTCCGCACGGATCAGGTCGTCCTGCGCCTGACGGAGATCATGCAGGGCGGCATCCGCCTGATCCTTGGCCCGGCGCAGGGCGCGCTCGCGGCGCCCGATCTCGGTGACGAAGAAGTTGGTGGCCCGGGCGATGTCGCCGAGTTCGTCCGCCCGCTGCGTGCCGGAGAGACCGGCCGCCTTCGGGTCGGCGGCGAGCGCGATCATGTCGCCCTGGAGCTGGCGCAGCGGCACCAGGATCGAGCGGGCGACGGCGAGCGCGACGAGCGCGCCGAGCAGCAGGCCTCCCGCTGCGCCGACCAGCAGGAGCTGGCGCAGGAACGCACCGAGCCGGTCGGCATCCTCCAGGGCGGCATCGTTGAGGGCGCTGGCCGTCTCGCTCATCGCGGCGGCGAGCGCGTCCATCTCGGCGATCATCGCGTTCTGGCGCTTCAGGCCCTCCACCGTCGTGGCGAGGCGGCTGCGCCAGCCGTCGATGGCGTCGACCATGTCGCCCTGGATCAGCGGCGAGATCGGCAGGCTCGCCGTGCTGGCGGAGAGCCGCTCGCCCTCCGCCAGCATGGCGCTCGCCCCTTGCGGATCGCGCCGGACCAGGGCGTCGGCGGTGCGCTGGCCGAGCTTGAGCGCGCTGATGCCGATGTTCTGGGTCGCCTGCCCCGTCTCGTTGGCCGCGATCGCGTAGGCGAGGAGCTGGGCCACCTCGTCGTGGAGCGCCCGCTGCTCCGACGAGACGATCTTGAGCAGCCGCTCGATCCGCTCGGCGAGCGCCCCGCCGCCGTCGCGTCCCGCCTCCCGCGCGGCCAGCAGGGCGGTGATCTCCTCCGCATCCCCGTCCCGGCCCGATCCGCGCAGCGCAGCGGCGAGGTCGTCCCCGGCCTGCGCCAGACCGGCGGGTCCGGGGGAGGGTGCGGCGGGCTCTCCCCCGGCGGCCCGCGCCTGCGCGAGGTCGAGACGCGCGAGCGCGGCCGCCAGGACGTTGATGCGCGCCACCGCGTCGCGGGCGGTGCGCAGCCGCTCCACCTTCTGCGCCAAGGTCCGGGCGAGGTCGGCATTCGAGCCCTGCTGGCGCAGCCGCGCCTGATCGGCGAGTTCGATCAGGCGACCCGCGCGGCGGCCCATCTCGGCGACGAGGACATCGTTCTCGCGCGTCAGCGCCGTCAGCGCCTGCATCCGCTCGATGGATCGGTCGAGCGTCCGCCGGGCCGCGGCGACCCGTTCGGCCTGCCCCCTGGTGCGGACCTCGGCCTGGAGCGCGTCGAGGCCGCGGCGGGCATCGCCGGTCAGGCCGAAGAAGCGCGCCTCGCGCGCCGCGCGCTCGTCCGGATGCGCCGCGACGTAGGCTTCGCGCTCGGTGCGGGCGACCGTCAGGTCGTGGAAGATCCGGGCCGCGAGCAGGGCACCGGTGCGGGCGCGCTGCTCCTGGGCCAGCAGGAACCAGCCGGCCGCCGCGATGGCCGCGGCCACCAGGATCGGGACCCCGCCGACAAGGGCAATCTTCCGCCCGACCCGCATCCTCGACCCGCATAGCGCTCCTGGCGGAGCGATTGACCGACGCGGCGGATCGTTGCCGCAAATGCGCGGCCCGACAAGGGTTGCGCGAGCCGCGCTCGACGCCGTCCTCACCTGCGGACGATTCGGCCGGGGCGTCCGTCCGGCGTCACGCTCCGATCAGGGAGGCGTGGCGGCGCTTGCGCACCGGTGCCTCGCGGCCGGCATTGCCGCCGACGAAGCGCCCCTCCTTCGCGGCCGGCGCGGAGGTGATCCGGCCCGGGCGTCCGCCGCTCTGGCGAGGGCCGTGCAGGATCTCGCGCAGGGTCGCGAGGGCTTCGGGCGACGCGTCGAGGAGTTCCTTCGAGAAATGCGGCATCGCCTCCTCCTCAGGACCGGGTGAGGGCGATGACCCGCACGGGGCGGCCCTGCCCATGGCAGCCCGCCGGCAGCTGGGGCCACGCGGCGGGAGTGCAGGACGGCCCGGCCTTCTCGGCAGCGGCGGGCACGGCCTTCGCGGCGACCGGCCGGGCCGGCGGGTCGCTCCAGGCGGCGGGGGCCGAAACCGCGTCCGTCGCGGCAAGACCGGCCACGACGCCGCCGGAGAGCACCGCACTCGCGGCGATGATCGAAACCCATCCCTTCATGACATCCCCCCGCGGCTTGGCCGTCGTCGATAGGGACCTTTTAGGAAGGCCGCGTATCCGGGATTTTGCGTCGCCCGTCACAGGATCACGGGATCGGAGGTCGATTGTTGCGTCGCCCCGGCTCCGACGAAACAATTGGGGCGCTGGCGCGATCAATCCCCCTCGGGGCGGAAGACGTAGCCGAGGCCGCGCACCGTTCGGATGAACCGCGGGTGGGCCGGGTCCGGCTCGACCTTCTTGCGGATGCGGTTGATTCGCACGTCGATCGCCCGGTCGAAGGCGTCGGGATCGCGGGCATCGGCGAGGTCGAGCAGGCGCTCGCGGGAGAGCGCGCGCTTGGGATGGTCGGCGAAGGCCTTGAGCAGATCGAACTCGGAGCGGGTCAGTGGCTGCTCGACGCCCTGGTCGTCGCGCAGGCGCATGGCATCGAGCTCGAGCCACTTCGTCCCGAACCGCACCCGGCGGGCGGGCGCCTCCGCAGCGTGCTGCTCCTGCGGCTTTGCCGGGGCGGGCGCGCTCTGCGCCCGGCGCAGCACCGAGCGCACCCGGGCGACGAGTTCGCGCAATTCGCAGGGCTTGGGCAAGTAGTCGTCGGCGCCGAGTTCGAGCCCCACGACCCGGTCGATCGGGCTCGCGGTCGCGGTCAGCATGATGATCGGGATGCGGCTGCGCGCCTTCAGATCGCGCACGATCGACAGCCCGTCCTCCTCCGGCATGTTGAGGTCGAGCACGATCAGGTCGGGCGTGCGCGCCAGAAGATGCGCCCGCAGCGAGCGGCCGCCGTCGCAGAGCGCCACGTCGAAGCCGTGCAGGCGCAGGTAGTCGCCGACCATGGCGCGGGCGTCGGGCTCGTCGTCCACCACGACGACGTGGGGGCCGGATCCGGAGGTTCCGGTCATCGTGGCAAGATTCCGTGAGCCGGAGAGACGACCTGCGCCATCGGCGTGAAGCTTTCCTCGATCGAATGTCGGTCTCGCGCGCCCGGCCGAGAGTCCGGCGCTGCAACTCTTCGGCCACAATGCCCGAAGCCACCCCGCTTGGCGACGCGCCGAGGCCTCCCCCGCACAGAAGATCGCTCCACCGGCGGGCGACCCGTCCTGCCGCCAAGTGATCGGCGGCTTTCGGTCGCGTGAAACCGGTAGAGCCAGCTCACCTTTCGCCGAGATTTCTTCCGCTGATCGCTGTACCTCCCGCTCGGTGCGGTATCGAACCGCGCGGGGGCCGCGATAGCCCGAGAAACGGCGAAAGGCCGGCGATTCTCCGCGGCCGAGGGGCGATCCATGGACGACGACCTGCTCGAACTGATGCCCGACGAGGCGCCGCCTTCGGGTCCCCGTGCCGGCACCTGGACCATCGCGCTCGTCGACGACGACCCGGCGGTGCACGAGGGCACCCGCTACGCGCTCTCGGGCTACGAACTCGACGGGCGGGGCCTCGAGATCCTGTCCGCCCACTCCGCGACGGAAGCCCGTAAGCTGTTGGCGGAACGAAGGGATATCGCCATCGTCCTGCTCGACGTGGTGATGGAGACGGACGATGCGGGCCTGCGGCTCGTCGACTACATCCGGCGCGAGCTGAAGGACGAGACGGTGCGCATCATCCTGCGCACCGGGCAGCCGGGGCAGGCGCCGGAGCGGCGGGTGATCGTCGATTACGACATCAACGACTACAAGGCGAAGACCGAGCTGACCGCCGACCGGCTGTTCACCAGCCTGACCGCGGCACTCCGGGCCTACCAGCAGCTCAAGCGGCTGGACGAGACCCGGCGCGGGCTCGAGATCATCATCGACGCGGCCCCGATGCTGCTCGATCAGAAGTCGATGCAACGCCTCGCCGAAGGGGTGCTGACGCAGGTCGCCTCGCTGCTGAACGCCGAATGCGCCGGAATCCTGGTGTTGCGCGAGGGCAACGCAGACGCGACCGGGGGCGCGTTCAGCGTGCTGGCCGGATCGGGGCTCTACGGCTCCACCCCCGAATCACTTGACCCGAAAATTCGCCCCGTGGTCGAGGCCGCCTTCGCGGCGCGTCAACACAATTTCGGCGAGCACTTTTCCACGCTCTACGTCCGGACCGCGAGCGGCCGCGAGATCGTCGCGCTGATCGACGCCGACCGCCCGCTCTCCGACACCGACCGGGCGCTGATCACGCTGCTGACCGGGCGGCTGTCGATCGCCTTCGACAACGTGATTCTCTACGAGCAATTGCAGCGGGCCAACGTCACCCTGGAGCAGCGGGTGACGGAGCGCACCGCCGAGCTGATCCGGGCGAACCGGCGCCTCGCCCTGCAGCGCTCGGACCTGCGCCGGGCCAACAGCCTCAAGACCGAGATTTTGGGAACGATCGCCCACGATCTCAAAAACCCGCTGGCGGTGATCCTGGGCCGCTCCGAGATGCTGGCCGACCTGATCGGCCTGGAGCCCGAGGAAAAACCCGATTCGGGGGAGCGGTCGCCGCGGGCCGCGATGAACACCCAGGTCGAGCACGTGCGCGCCTCCGCCACCCGGCTGATCGGCATGATCGACAGCCTGATGGCGGATGCGATGAACGACGCCCTCGACATCACCCTGCGGCGCGAGGCCGTGGACCTCGCGGGGCTGGCCCGCGAGGTGTGCGAGGCCAACCGCCCGCTGGCCGAGGCAAAGGGGCAAAGCCTGACGACGCAGCTCCCCGACGCCCTCACGATGAGCGGCGACGCCGAGCGCCTGCGCGAGGCGCTCGACAACCTCGTCTCGAACGCGATCAAGTATTCGCAGCCCGGCGGCGCGATCGCGGTGTCGGTGCGCCGCGAGGACGGCGCGACCGTGATCGCCGTCACCGACGACGGCCCCGGCCTCTCCCCGGAGGACGCCGCCCGCCTGTTCGGCCGCTTCCAACGCCTCTCCGCCAAACCCACCGGCGGCGAGGGCTCGACGGGCTTGGGCCTCTCCATCGTCAAGCGCATCGCCGAACTGCATGGCGGCCGGGCCGAAGCGTTTTCCGACGGGCCGGGGACGGGGGCGACGTTTTTGATGCGGTTTCCGGAGGAGGCGGTGGGGGTGGTGTGAGAGCCATGACCTAGGGTGTATTGTCTTCGGCCCTCGTTCAGCCATTCTGCTATGGCGACTTCAAGAGCTGTTTCGTCGGATTAGACCAAAAAGCAAGCGAGATTTACGCATACTTTTTGATAGGGCTAGCACTAGATTAATTCTATGGCGCGGCGATGCCCTCGGCATCGACGTTGTGTCAACCTAGACAATATTCAGTTCACCAGCCTCTCAAACGCTGAAGCCGCTCTGCACCCCAGCAAAAGACAATTGTGCGAGGAGACAATCCCGTGAAAAATGCGCCCGCTGACTACGCCGGAACACAAAGGCGCCGCGTTGCCGGCGATAGGGGTAACCATGAAACGGACAACCGCGCTCATAGATTATGACAATATAATGAGCGTGAAAGAACGCAGTATTACCGATGTAATCACCAATCTTTCTGAAATGATACCACACCTTGTTTTTAAGATACAGGCATTAGTGCCCGACGTAGAGGAAGTTAATTTTCGGCTTTACGGCGGATGGTCTCTAAGAGATGGCCAGTCATCGCAACAGTGCGTCTGGCTCCTGAGCGAAATGGGAAGGTTCAATCGGCGACACGGATCAGTTCGCGCGAAATGCCGATTAGCGAGAGAATTGATTGCACAGACTGATTTGTCTTTGGTCGGAACATATCGCGATGGAGGGCAGAAGATGGTCGATGGCATGATCACAGCTGACTTAATTCACCTATCTAATGACGAGGAAATTTCACTCGTATTGGTTTCGGATGACGACGATTTTGTTCCGGGAGTAATCACAGGCTCTTGCCTAAGATCGTCCAAAAGCCCATTGATCGTTCTCCGGCCCAAAAGAAAGAAAGCCGAACCTCTAAATGATCATCATTATAAAGTTTGTCGTGTAGTCACCGCTGAGTTGTGAGGATGTCATGAGCGACTGGAAAGATAAAATACGAAAAGACCTTGTGCCTTTTGCAAATTCGAACACGAAGCTCGATTGTTTGGAAAATGGCGACGAATTCATAGTTACTTGGGTAGCAAGAAATAAGAAGCTCACTGCGTCGTTTAGAATTGTTGAAGAAAAAATAAATGTTACATTTGAATCGGTATCTATGAGCTATTCATCGTTCCTTGCGTCGCCATCGATGAGCGATATGCTTGGTATTGCGGGCATGATATTGCAAATGCACGAAGAGTCTTTCTTTGTCGATACAAAGGCTAAGAATCCGGAGTCCGTAGACAATTCTCGGTCTGCAATTCGGTTGCTAAGTGATGAAGTTATTAATCAAGAACAGGGGTCAACAAACGTACTATTCGTAAACGCTGATGCTGGCGCTGGCAAGACTGAGGTTCTTAAGCAACTCGTTTTCGATCAGGCAGACAAGTACATAAAGGGAGATGCGAATTTCTTGTACTTGTATGTAAATGCGCAAGGGCGTGCACTTGCAAAACTTGATGAGGCGCTTGCGACAGAAATACAAGATCTTCGTGCTTCAAACCTTACATATCACGTTGTGCCGACATTAACTCGTAACAACATTATAGTGCCCATCATTGATGGATTTGACGAACTGCTCGGCGTGATGGGTTACGAGGATTCGTTCAGCTCACTACGTCGTTTCCTCGCAGAGCTGCATGGGCAGGGATGCCTTATAGCATCGGCAAGAAGTACATACTTCCAACAGGAATTTCTTTCAAGAGCAAACAGGCCATCATCCGGGTTAGGTGGAATAACGATTAGTCAGATCGATATCCAGCCATGGCAGGATGAAGAATTGGATGACTTTTTAGATAAACGTTTTCACCAAGAACCTAATCCTCAATTAAAGCTTGAACCATTCAAGTCGGCGATGGTTAGGATTTTTTCTGCTGACAAAAATGCAATGCTTAAAACAAAACCGTTCTTTTTGTCTGCTGCTGCGGCACTCCTCTTGAGTGGTGTAAGCATAAATGAAGATGATCTCCTCGAGCAGCTCGTGGGAGGGTTTATTGAAAGAGAGCGGTCGGAAAAATTATTGGATAAGCACGGGAAGTCTCTGCTTTCAGTCGACCAGATTCGCCAATTTTTGCAGTTGGTAAGTGAAGAAATGTGGGCGGGAGAGGTTCGGTCCCTCGACCGAGAAACAATCAAAGAAATAGCAGATCTTGCTTTCGATGCAAATAAAATTGGCCCGGATGTGTCGCGAATCTTGCAGGAGCGGGCTAGCACCATGGCGTTCTTCACGAATAGTACCCACCGGGATGGTGTCGAGTTTGAGCATCAATTATTTTTTTCATACTTTCTTGGTGAAAGTATTGCTGCATTGGCAATTTCAAATTCGGACGAACTGTTTCGGACACTTGTTCGAGCGACGCTACCTGATGGAGTAGCATCTTCTGCCGCACGGAGGCTGGTGGCGACCGGTAGAGCAGCAGCTGATATTGTCAACGAGTGCAATGGCGTGGCTAGACGAGGCAGTATACGTCCTTTACATCTTAGGGAGAACGCCGGTGCTTTGATTGCCGAGTTTATACGAGAAGATGGAGTTGACGAACAATGTAATGAATATGAAGGCCTTCGATTCAGTGGAATCGTTTTTGCTGGGATCGTATTTCCACAAGTTGCCATAGTGAATTCGAGTTTTTTGGATGTTGAGTTTAGGCGATCTGATTTATCCAAGTGCGAAATAAAAAACTGTGTAGGCAAAGATCTTATATTGCAAGACATCACTGTAAATCCAAGTTATACTTCGCTAGACATAAATGGAGTTTCTCTAGACTCTAACGTGTTTGGACTGCGGGTACGTCAGGAAGGGCGCATTCGACCTATCTTCAGGCTGAGCGAAGTAAGGAAGGTTCTGTCGCAATGCTCGTTTCCCGGTATCAACGATGCTGAACCGATAAGAATTGACGATAACATATTGGCTTTAGTTGAAAAACTGTTTAGAAAGTTTGATAGATCGAACGTATTTTGGCCGACTGATGATGTAAATAGAAACATAACACAGGACGAAAATTGGGATAAGCTAATGGGTATTTTGATATCGTCCGGTCTGGTCGTTCAGGAAAGAGTTTCGGCTCAATCTGGTGCACCTAGGCCGCATCTCCGACTAACTGTTCCTTCGGAGGTGGTTGTTATGGGGCAAATTCAAAGTGGAAAAGTGCCAGAGCAAGTTCAGAATTTTTGGGACGATTTGAAATCCGAGTGGCCAGCTAACTAACCTAGAGGCATTGTCTCTGTTGAAATCTAGATAGCAGGTTCTCGGCGCCGGCCTTAAGCTGGCGCCGAGAACCTGAGATTAGGCGCCGTACACTGTGACGCCAACTCGTGACTTCCCAGCGATCTTACAAAGTCGGTAGGAAAACGATCTGTATCGAAAGTATACGGGATAGGAAAATATCCTTGACATTGCGCCGCTCCTCCGCCTAAACTCAACACCATCCCAAAAATCCAAACTCCGAAGAGGGCCAAAAAAGATGGCCTGGGCTCCCCGTCATGGTCCGGCCCAGCGCCGCGACGTGGCCGATCTTATGCGCGGCAGCGATCTGACCCCGCAGGAGATCGCGGCGCGCACCGGCGTGCCCTATTCCACCGTGTGCCGGTGGAACCTCGTGCAGAACTGGCGGCCGGCGGTGCTGCGGGCGCGCGAAGCGCATCGGCCCCAGAAATGGTCGAACGCGCGGGTCGCCGCGCTCGCGCGGGTGGCGCGGGTGCCCGGCGTCGATCCGGGCGACCTCGCCGAGGCGTTGGGCGCGCGGCGCGACCGGGCCGAGTCCCTGTTTCGCGCCTGCGGCCTGTCGGAGACGGTCGCGCCGCAGACCGCGCTCGGGCGGGCGCAGCGCGAGGGGGGCTTGCGGGCGGCGTTGCGCGTCCACGTCGCCCGGCAGATCGGCGAACTCGACGCCCTGCTCACCGCCCGCGGGCGCCAGGATGTTCTGATCCGGCTGGAGCGGGCGGGCCGGCTCGACACCGCCAAGATGCTGCGCAACCTCGTCGGCCTGAAAAAGCTCCTGGACGAGATCGAGCCGCCCTCCGAGGCGTCCTCCGAGGACGGCGCCGCGCCCGGCGCCGCGCCGCTCGACCTCGTGGCGATCCGCGCCGACATCGCCCGGCGCTACGAGATGTTCGCGGCGCAGGCCGAAGCGGAGGACGCGGCGCAGGAGCGGGCTCACGGCCGCGTGGAAAAGGGCGATCCGTGGGGCGAGGGGATCGCCGGACCCGAGCCGGCGGCGCCAGCGGCCGTGGGGGAGGTGGTGCGAGGGGCCGGGGACGACGCCGGGGACGGGGCCGGGCGAGGGAGTGGGCAAGGAGGGGCGTTCGAGGCGGCCTTCGAAGAGAGGTTCGCGCCGGCGCGGGAGGCGCCGGGGCCCCGCATCCGTGTGCCGTAGCAGCCCCCGCGCCGCGCGCCCGGATCGTCGGCGCCCCGCCCTATCCGACGCCGGCCCTCTCGCACGCACGGCGCTCCCGAACCATTGCGGCTCGACGGCGTGCTCGACAGCGTCGGCGCGTCCCGCGGCGAGGGCCGGACGCGCTAGCCGTCGGCGCGCGCGCGGGTTAGACCGGGCACCCGACCGTCCCGAGAGGCGAGGGACGGGGCGAGAGCAGGGACCTGAGATGGCCGACAAGGGCGTTCCGCACTTCCACAACCAGCCCGGCCTGCGGGTGGTCGCGGTGGGTTCGAAGGAGTTCATGTGCATCGGCGCGCTGCCGCCGTTCGACCATCCGCACGTCTTCCTCGACATGGGCGCCGACACCGAGATCATCTGCCAGTACTGCTCGACGCTGTTCCGCTTCGACGCCCGGCTGAAGCCCGGCGCGGCCGAGCCGGCTAGTTGCGTCTGGACCGAGGCGGCGGACGGCGTCGGCCGGGGCACGCAGGCCGCCTGACCGGCCCGTGGGCGGCCTTTCCGTCACGATCGTCGGCGCCGGCATCGGCGGGCTCACCGCGGCGCTGGCGCTCGCGGGCGCGGGACACGCCGTGACGCTGATCGAGCGGCGCACCGGCTTTTCCGAGGTGGGGGCGGGGCTCCAGCTCTCGCCGAACGCCAGCGCGGTGCTGATCGGGCTCGGCCTCGGCGCGGCCCTGCGCCGGGCCGCCGACGAGCCCCCCGGCGTGCGGGTGCGGGCGCTCAGTACCGGCCGGACCATCGGCGGCATTCGGCTGGGCGCCTCGATCCGCCAGCGGCACGGCGCGCCCTACTACGTCATCCACCGGGCCGACCTGCAGACGCTGCTGCTCGACGCCGTGCGCGGGCGCCCCGGCATCCGGCTCGGCGTCGGGCGCGAGATCACCGATCTGACGGAAACAGCGGACGGGATCGATCTCACCGTCTCCGGCATCGACGGGGGCCGGAGCGAGCGCCTGCGGGCCGACCTCGTCGTCGGGGCCGACGGGGTGCGCTCGAAACTGCGGGCCCGCTTCGACGCGCGGCCGCTGCGGCTGCACCGGCAGGCGGCGTGGCGCGCCCTGATCCCGCGCGAGGCGGCGCCCGACGCCTTCCAGGGCGACGAAACCGGGCTCTGGCTCGGGGCCGGGCGGCACGTGGTGCATTATCCGGTCGGCGGGGGAAAACGCCTCAACGTCGTCGCCATCGCCCCCGAGCGGGACGGCGACGAGGATTGGGGCCGCATCGGCGACCCGGCGGCTCTGCGCGACCACTTCCCCGACGCCGCCGCGCCGCTCGCCGAGCTGCTGGGCACGCCGGATGCCTGGGTGGTGTGGTCGCTGGTCGATCGCCCCGCCGCCCGGCCGATGGCGCGGGGGCGGATCGCGCTCCTGGGCGACGCCGCCCACCCGGTCCTGCCGTTCCTGGCGCAAGGCGCCGCGCTCGCCATCGAGGACGCGGCGGTGCTGGCCGCGCAGCTCGCCGCGCATCCGGACGTGCCGGTTGCGCTGTCCGCCTACGCCGGCCTCCGTGCGAACCGCGTCGCGGCGGTGCAGCGGGCGGCGCGGGGCAACGGCCGCGTCTACCACGCCGGCCGCCTCGTCGGCCTCGCCCGCGACGCGGTGATGGCGCGCCTCGGCCCCGAGGGCATGGCCGCGCGCTACGGCTGGCTCTACGGCTGGACCCCGCCCGCGGCTTGATCTGCCCCGCTCGCCCCGCTACCGCTGGCGACACGCGGACGTGGCGGAACCGGTAGACGCACGAGACTTAAAATCTTGCGGCCCCACGGCCATGCGGGTTCGAGTCCCGCCGTCCGCACCAATCCCTTGAAATTGCAAGGGCCGTCAGTAACATGCTGGCCGCACGGTGTTTTTCGGCGCCCTTCGCTGCAAAGGGCGTTACAAAGTGGCTGTTCCGATGACCTCCCTGAGCCGCGCCACGAACGGCGACTGGTTCGCCCGCAAGGGCGTCCCGAAAGACGTGCGTGCCGCCTACAAGACGGCCTTCGGTGTCGCTCAGGAGGAGCGTTTCCGTCGCCCTGGGAGCTTGTCCACAGGCGCTGCGAAGGCCGAGCTACGGGACTGGGACGCGACCGTAACGGGCCATTTTGACCCTCGGCCGCCCTCTGCATTGTCAAGCTGATTTGGATTGATCCTAGAGCACCGTCCTGGATATCGGATCCAGGACGGTGCTCTATGTTTCTGTGCCGCATCGTCTTTTTCCGAAAGCCGGAAACCACCTTTCGGAACGATGCTCTAGCGCTTCACAAAGCCTACATCGGCGGCCACGGCCTTGAGCCGGTCCGGCTCTCGCTCTTTACGTTCGCTGTACCGATCCACCAAGTAGTCGGCCCTCTCACGGGTCAGCAACGTGAACTTCACAAGCTCCTCGCACACGTCCACTACGCGCTCGTAGAGCGGTCCCGGCTTCATACGGCCAGCGTCGTCAAACGCCTTGAACGCCATCGGCACGGACGACTGGTTCGGGATCGTGATCATCCGCATCCAGCGGCCGAGCACGCGCAGGGCGTTCACGGCGTTGAAGCTCTGCGATCCGCCGGACACCTGCATCACGGCGAGGGTGCGGCCCTGGGTCGGGCGCACGCTGCCCTCGCTGAGCGGTAGCCAGTCAATCTGGCTCTTCATCACGCCGGTCAGGTTTCCGTGCCGCTCCGGCGAGACCCACACCTGACCCTCGGACCAGATCGAGAGCTGCCGTAACTCCTGCACCTTCGGGTGGTCCGCCGTCGTGTCGTCGGGCAGAGGCAGACCGTGGGCGTCGTAGATGCGAACTTCGCCGCCCATGGCTTCAAGGAGCCGGGCAGCTTCGTAGGCGAGGAAGCGGCTGAACGAACGCTCGCGCAGGGAGCCGTAGAGGATCAGGAACCGGGGGGCGTGTGCAAACGGCGTAGCCGTGCGCAGCCGCTCCGCTGTCGGCATCTCGAAGTGCACCTCTGAGAGGTTCGGCAGGCCGTCGGCGAACGGTTGCTGAGGCTTGTCCAAGACCGCATTTTCCTCTACGTTTCAATAAACGTTGAGATACTGCATCAATGATAGACAGCCTGCAAGCCGTGGAGGCCTTCGCCGCCCTCGGACAGGAACACCGTCTGCGCATCGTCCGGGCGCTCGTCACAGCTGGGCCGGATGGTCTGGCGGCCGGAGCGCTGGCCGGCGAAGTCGGCGTGTCCGGCACCAACCTATCGTTTCACGCGAAAGAGCTGAGCCACGCTGGGCTGATCCAGTCCCGGCGGGAAGGGCGCTCGGTCATCTACACCGCTGCCTATCCGGCTCTGTCCAACCTGATCGAGTTCCTGATGCGCGACTGCTGCCAGGGAAGGCCGGAGGTCTGCGCCCCGGCCGTGGCTGCGCTCGCACTCTGCTGCAGCCCCCCTGGAGACACCGATCATGTCTGAGCCGTTCGAGGTCGTGATCTACCACAACCCGGCCTGCGGCACCTCCCGCAACACCCTGGCGATGATCCGCAACGCCGGCATCGAGCCGCACGTGATCGAGTACCTGAAAGCCCCACCATCGCGGGCGTTGCTGGTCACGCTGCTTGATCGTGCCGGCCTGTCGGTGCGCGACGTGCTGCGCGAGAAGGGCACACCCTACGCTGAGCTGAACCTGAGCGACCCGACGCTGACGGACGCGCAGCTCCTCGATGCCGTCGAGGCGCACCCGGTCCTGCTCAATCGCCCGCTGGTGGTCACGCCCAGGGGCGTGCGTCTGTGCCGGCCGTCCGAAGCCGTGCTGGATCTCCTACCGGCGCAACAGGGCGAGTTCGTCAAGGAAGACGGCGAGCGGGTCGTGGACGAACACGGGCGCCGCGTCGCCACCGCCTGAGCCTCTTTCTCGACCAAAACAAGAAACGATCCCGATGCTCGCGCTCGCCATTTTCCTCGTCACCCTCGTGTGCGTCATCTGGCAGCCCAAGGGCCTCGGGATCGGGTGGAGCGCCCTGGCCGGCGCGGCGGTTGCCCTCGCCACGGGCGTGATCCACCCCGGTGACATTCCGGTGGTCTGGCGGATCGTCTGGGACGCCACGTTCACGTTCGTGGCGCTCATCATCATCTCGCTGCTGCTCGACGAGGCCGGGTTCTTCCACTGGGCGGCCCTGCACATCGCCCGCTGGGGCGGCGGCCGGGGCCGGCTCCTCTTCCCGCTGGTGATCCTGCTCGGCGCGGCCATCGCGGCGGTGTTCGCCAACGACGGCGCGGCGTTGCTGCTGACCCCGATTGTCCTGGCGATCCTGCTGCGCCTCAAGTTCCCTCCGGCGGCGGCGCTGGCGTTCATCGTCGCCTGCGGGTTCGTGGCCGACTCGACCTCCCTGCCGCTGGTGATCTCCAACCTGGTCAACATCGTCTCGGCCAACTTCTTCGACGTGAGCTTTGGCCGGTACGCCGCCGTGATGGTGCCGGTGAACCTCGTCTCGCTCCTCGCCACGCTGGTGGTGCTGTGGGTGTTTTACCGCCGCGATCTGCCGGCGTCGTACCCGGTCGGCGAGTTGGAACCGCCCTACCACGCAATCCGCGACCCGGTGGTGTTCCGGGCGGCCTTTCCGCTGCTCGGCGTGCTGCTGCTCGCCTACTTCGTCACCGCGCCGTTCGGCGTGCCGGTCTCGGTCGTCACTTGCGCTGGCGCGGCGGTGCTGCTCGGCTTGGCGCTGCGTGGGCGGGTCATCCCGATCCGCAAGGTGCTGACCGGTGCGCCCTGGCAGATCGTGCTGTTCAGCCTCGGCATGTACCTCGTGGTCTACGGCCTGCGGAACGCCGGCCTGACCGACGAGCTGGCCAAGGGCTTGGTCTGGCTCGGCGGGCAAGGGCCGTGGGTGGCGACCGTCGGCACTGGCATTGCCGCCGCGCTGCTGTCCTCGGTGATGAACAACATGCCGTCCGTGCTGATCGGGGCGCTGTCGATCCAGCAGGCCCCGGACGTCACACCGCTGACCCGCGAGCTGATGGTCTACGCCAACGTGATCGGTTGCGATCTCGGGCCGAAGTTCACGCCGATCGGCAGCCTCGCGACCCTGCTCTGGCTGCATGTGCTGGCCAGCAAGGGCCAGCGCATCACCTGGGGCCAGTACATGAAGGTGGGGCTGGTCATCACGCCGCCCGTGCTGCTGGTCACGCTGCTGGCGCTGGCGGCCTGGCTGCCCGTGCTCGGGACGCAGTAGCCCCGTGGACCAGGCGAAACGCTGGCCGGTGATCTCTGCCCTGGGCGTGGTGCAGATCCTCGCCTGGGGCTCGTCGTTCTACCTCCTCGGCGTGCTTGCCGCCCCCATCGCGGCGGACACGGGTTGGCCGCTCGCCTGGGTGTTCGGCGGCCTGACCCTCGGCCTGCTGGTCGCCGGTCTGGTGTCGCCACAGGTCGGACGCATCATCGGCGAACGCGGCGGCCGGCCGGTTCTGGCGGTCTCGGCTCTCCTGCTCGCGGCAGGGCTCCTCGTGCTCGGGCTCGCGCCGTCCCTGCCGGTCTACCTTGCGGCTTGGCTGCTGATCGGCCTCGGCATGGGGTGCGGCCTGTATGACCCGGCATTCGCCACGCTCGGCCGGCTCTACGGCGCCGAGGCGCGGCCGGCGATCACGACCCTGACCCTGTGGGGCGGGTTCGCCAGCACCGTGAGTTGGCCGCTGTCGGCGTTCCTGCTCGATCATGGCGGCTGGCGCTGGGCCTGCTTCGTCTACGCCGGCCTGCAGCTCGTGATGTCGCTGCCGCTGATCCTCGGCCTGATCCCGCCGGCACCTGCCCGGGCGGCTGGGACGAACGTCGGCCCTGCGTCCGTGGTCACTCTAGCGCCAGCGGAGCGCCGGCCGTTCCTTCTGATGGCCGGTGTGCTGATCCTCGGCGGCGGGGTGATGAGCCTGCTCTCGGCGCACGTGCTCACGCTGTTGCAGGCGCGGGGTGTGCCGCTCGCCTCGGCCGTCACCTTCGGCGCCCTGATCGGGCCGTCCCAGGTCGCGGCCCGCATCGTGGAAATGTCGTTGAAGGGTCGGCATCACCCGTTGTGGACCCTGACGGCGGCAATGAGCCTGGTCGCGCTCGGCGTGACGCTGCTGGCCCTCGGCCTGCCGCTGATCGCCCTGGCGCTGATCCTCTACGGCGCCGGCAACGGCATCTACTCGATTGCGCGGGGCACCGTGCCCCTCACGCTGTTTGGCCCAGAGCGCTACGCGCCCTTGCTCGGCCGGCTTGCGCGGCCGGGTCTGGTCGCCCAGGCGCTGGCCCCACCGCTCGGAGCCTACGCCCTCGCCCATGGGGGCGCGCATGCGACGTTCATCCTGCTCGCCGGCTTGGCCCTGCTCAACGTCGCCCTGGTCGGAGCATTGTGGCGGACACATTCTCGCTCGTGCTTCGGAGCGTGAAGGCAGCCTCATCGACGCTCGCGGCCCAGTCACTCAGACCGGCCCTCATCAACGATCATCCGGAGGGGTCTCGAAAGGGGCTCCTCCTTTTTCGTTCAAGCAACCATGACCATGACAATCGAACGCACCAGAGAAATCACCATCGCCTTCGACGGCGCCTGTCGCGGCAACCCTGGCCCAGGCGGCTAGGGGCCATCCTCAACACTCGCACGAACGCAGAGAAAATCGTTCAGGGCCGCGAGGCATCGACCACCAACAACCGGATGGAACTGTCCGCCGCCATCGCAGGGTTCAACACTCTCCGTCCCGGTGCCCTCGTGACCATGATCGGAGACAGCCAGTACGTCATCAAGGCCTTCACCGAGTGGCTCCCCGGCTGGAAGGCCAAAGGCTGGGAGGCATCGAACAAGAAGCCCGTCCTGAACGTCGAGCCGTGGCAGGCTCTGGAACTGGCCGTAGCGCGGCACCTGTCGGTGACATGGCAGTGGGTGCGGGGGCACCGATGCCACCGAAGACAGCGTTCAAGCTCCCCGAGCGACCGCCCATCTTGGGCGTTCAGGCCGTGAACCGGGCACGTTAAAAAAGTCGCTTATCCATCGTCACCCACACTTCGTCATTCATGAATTTGGATTGAATTGAAGACGCCTTCATCGATCTCAATCGCACTATCGGTCAATCACCAAGCTAGCCGCCCAAAATCCGAGCCCTGTCATTACGATCACACCCGCAAGCATCAAAGAGTTATTTCTTTGCGGACTTTCGTCAGCTCGTCGCGCGCGTAGTGCCAGCAATAACCCACCGACGACTAGAAAAAACCCGTACAACACCAACGAATCCTGCGAAAAAGCCAACTTGAAACTCCTTCTTTCCGTTCGGACCAGACGTCCACGCAAATTCGTAATGCTATGCGCTCCGAAAGGCGAGCCTACCGGCCGCCGACCTCCCTGCCCCTCGTCAACCGCTCCAAAAGCCGCTACAAAGCCCTCCGTTCGCGCTTGAAAAACGCGAGCAGAATCAACGGAATGTGCGGGTACGATGGGTCTCCCGCCGTCCGCACCGATGCCTTGAAACTACAGACGATGTCTCGGCGCCTTGCACCCGTGAGAACGCCAAGTCCGGCCGGCGGGGCCCGACCGCCGCCGATCGCCAAGGCGCGCGCTCTGCTCGACGAATTCGACGCGTGGCGATGGGTTCTCGCGATCGTCACGCTGACGCTCACGCTCACGACCTTCGCGCTTGCGCTCAATACCGGGCAGGCACATCTGAGGCACGCCTCGCAGCAGCGGCTCATCATCGCCGAGGCCGTGCTGCGCGCCGCGGTCGAGCGCGACCAGTATCTCCCCGCCGTCCTCGCCCTCGACACGGAGGTGCGCGCCCTGCTCGGCGATCTCGAGGCGCCTCATCGCGTGGCCGCCGTCAACGCGAAGTTCGAGGCGATCGCGCGGACGTCGCACGTCGCCGCCATCGACCTCCTCGTCACCGGGCACGGCGACGTGCCGATGGCGGCGGTGGCCTTCGCGGCCTCGCTCTGGATGCCGGACACCCGCAGGTACGGCTACCTCGACGGGAACGGCCGGATGAGCGGCTGACGTCGGCGCATCCGGCGGACGGCCGCCGCGGCGCCCTCGCGCGGGCAGGCGGCCACGGGTTTCACTCCGCGCCGTCTGGTACCAGAGCCGTTCGACCGGCCTGGAAAAATCGTCGGATGTGCAGGATCAGAGACGCGTGGTTTCGACAGGTCGAGACCTTTCGCGGATTCAAGATAGGGCCCCGGACAGGTCTTCGGGGTCCCGCCCCGAAGTCACTCCAAGGGGCACAGCCCTCCGGAAACCCGGAATCTTTCTCAGTCGAACAGTCCCTGAACGACCCTTCCGACACGCGAGCCCGGCCGACAGTCGGGCTCCGCCCCCGATCGGCGGCGCCCGGCGCGACCGCCCCGACCCTCGCCCGACCCTCGCCCGACCGACCGCAAACAGGAGCAGACCATGCCCAAAGGATCCGATCTTCTCGTCCGCGCACTGGAAGACGAAGGCGTCGAGCGCATCTTCGGCATCCCCGGAGAGGAGAACCTCGACGTCGTCGAGAGCCTTCGCACCTCGAAGATCGAACTGGTCCTCACGCGCCACGAGCAGGCCGCGGCCTTCATGGCGGCGACCTACGGCCGGCTCACCGGCAAGCCCGGCGTCTGCCTCTCCACGCTCGGGCCGGGCGCGCTCAACTTCACGACCGGCGCCGCCTACGCCCATCTCGGCGCCATGCCGATGATCATCATCACCGGCCAGAAGGGCATCCTGAAGGCCCGCCAAGCCCGCTTCCAGATCGTCGACGTGATCGCCTCGATGAAGCCGATCACCAAGATGGCCCGCCAGATCGTCTCCGCCTCCTCGATCCCGACCATCGTGCGCGACGCCTTCCGCGTCGCCATGGAGGAGCGGCCCGGCCCGGTGCTGCTGGAACTGCCCGAGGACATCGCGGCGGAGGAGGCGGAGGCCTTCGCCGTGCCCTCGCACCCCATCGACATCCCGGTCGCGCATCCGCGGTCCATCGAGCATGCGGCGCGCATGATCCTGGCGGCCGAGCGCCCGCTGATCATGCTCGGGGCCGCCGCCAGCCGGCCCCGCGCCACGGGCGAGCTCGCGGGCTTCGTGCAGCGCACCCAGATCCCGTTCTTCACCACCCAGATGGGCAAGGGCACCGTGGCGGGCGGCGCCCACCTCTACATGGGCACCGCCGCCCTGTCGGAGCGCGACTACGTCCACGAGGCGATCGACCAGGCCGACCTCATCATCGCCATCGGCCACGACACGGTCGAGAAGCCGCCCTTCTTCATGGGCCAGAGCGGCCAGAAGGTGCTGCACGTCAGCTACATCCCGGCCAATGTCGAGGAGGTCTACTATCCCGACGCCGAGGTGGTGGGCGATCTCGGGCCGAGCCTGAAGCTCATCGCCGAGCGGGTCGAGGGCCGGCTGGAGAACGCGGGCGCGCTGCTGCCGCTGCGCCAGCGCATCCTCGACCACATCACCGACCGGGCCGGCGAGGACCGCTTCCCCGTCACCCCGCAGCGGCTGGTGCGCGACGTGCGCCGGGTCATCCCCGAGGACGGCATCGTCTGCCTCGACAACGGGATGTACAAGATCTGGTTCGCGCGCAACTACCGCACCTACGTCGCCAACACGCTGCTCCTCGACAACGCGCTCGCCACCATGGGCGCGGGCCTGCCCTCGGCGATGATGGCGGCCCTGCTGTATCCGCAGCGCCGCGTCATGGCGGTCTGCGGCGACGGCGGTTTCATGATGAACAGCCAGGAGCTGGAGACCGCCGTGCGGCTCAAGCTCAATCTCGTGGTGCTGATCCTCGACGATTCCGCCTACGGCATGATCCGCTGGAAGCAGGCGGTGGACCAGTTCCCCGATTATGGCATGACCTTCAACAATCCGGATTTCGTGCTGTACGCCAAGGCCTACGGCGCCACCGGGCACAGGGTCGAGGCCGTGGACGATCTCGTGCCGACCCTCGACCGGGCCTTCGCCGCCGGCGGCGTCCACCTCGTGGCCGTGCCGATCGACTACTCGGAGAACACCCGCGTGCTCGTCGACGAGCTGAGCGAGAAGGTCAGGGACCTCACCCCGGCCGCCTAGAGCATCGGCCCGAAAGGTGGGAACCGGCTTTCGGAAAAAGCCGATACGGCACAACAACATAGAGAATCGTCTTGGATCCGAGATCCAGGACGATTCTCTAGGGCGCCGTCCGACGAAGGGAGACCGGTTCGTCGAAGGAAGGCGCGGCAAGACAGGAAACCGGAGACGCCGACCCGACGCGATCCGGTCGGAGCCCATCTCCGGATCATCGTTCCGCCGCTGCCTTCTTCGCCGAGCCGGCTCCGCTTCGGCTCCGGGCCGAGACCGACCGCCGACCGCCCCGGGAGCGACCCCGGGGCATGGACCCGCACGAATTGCGCTCAGGGGACCGTGCCATGACCTCGCTGAATCCGTTCACCTTCCAGACCACGCCCAACGTCCTGTTCGAGCCGGGCGCCTCGAAGAAGATCCCGGACATCGTGGCCGGCTTCGACGCGCGCCGGATCATGCTGGTGACCGACGCCGGCGTGCGCGGCGCGGGTCTCACCGGGGTCGCCGAGGACGCGCTGGCCGCCGCCGGGATCGCGGTCGACATCTACGACGCGGTCGTGGCCGACCCGCCCTCGACCGTGATCGAGGCCGCCGCCCGGCGCGCGCGCGAAGCCGGCGCCGACCTCGTGCTCGCGATCGGCGGCGGCTCGGCCCTGGATACGGCCAAGCTCGTGGCCTATCTCGCCAAATCCGACGAACCGCTCGACGCCCTCTACGGCGTCGGGCTGGCCAAGGGAGCCCGCCTGCCGCTGGTGCTCGTGCCGACCACGAGCGGCACCGGCTCGGAGGTGACGCCGATCTCGATCGTCACCACGCCGACCACCGAGAAGAAGGGCGTGGTCTCGGCCCGGCTCCTGCCCGACTGGGCGGTGCTCGATCCGGAACTGACGCTCGGCCTGCCGGCGCACGTGACCGCGGCGACGGGCATCGACGCGATGGTGCACGCGATCGAGGCCTTCACCAGCCGGCACCGGAAGAACCCGATCTCCGACCAGCTCGCCAAGCAGGCGCTGGCGCTGCTCTCGGCCAACATCCGCACCGCCTGCGTCGACGGCGCGAACCTGGAGGCGCGCTCCGGCATGCTGCTCGGCTCGATGCTCGCGGGCATGGCCTTCGCCAACGCGCCGGTGGCGGCGGTGCACGCGCTGGCCTACCCCGTCGGCGCGCTCTTCCACGTCCCGCACGGGCTCTCGAACGCGCTCGTGCTGACCGGCGTGATGCGCTTCAACCTCTCCCACGCCGAGGCGCTCTACGCCGAACTGGCGCCGATCCTCGATCCGCGGGCGTCCGAGCTGCCGGGGCCGGACGCCGCCGCGTCCTTCGTCCGCGCGCTCGAAGCCCTCTGCCGGGACTGCAAGGTGCCGGCGACGCTGGCCGAGGTCGGCGTGGGCGAGGGCGACCTCGAACGCCTCGCCACGGATGCGATGAAGCAGACGCGGCTGCTCGTGAACAACCCGCGCGAGGTGACCTACGCGGATGCCCTCGCGATCTATTCCGAGGCCTTGGGCGGAAAGGATCGCCAAGCCGCCTGATCGGCCGAGGATCGCCAAACCGCGGATCGCCAAGCCGTGCAGACCTTTCACGAACCGGACGGGAGATGACGGGGATGGACCCCTTCGAGACGATGCGGGCGATGGGAGACCTCTGGGGACGCGGTGCCCAGTCCTTCTGGGAAGCCCAGCGCAACATGGCGGGCGCGATGAACACGGCGATGCCGGGCAACCTCGCGATGCCCGACCTCGCCGCGATGCAGAAGGCGCAGGCCGCCTTCGAGCAGAGCTGGGCGAGCGCGCAGGCGATCGCCGCGAACGTCACCAAGGGATTCGACGCGGCCGGACAGGTCGCGCGCGAGCGGGCGGACCCGATCGCCGCCGAGGTGCTCGCCAAGGTCTTCGACCCGCGCGGCTGGCTCTCGGCCTCGAACGAGATCGACGAGGCCCTGAACCGGATGGCGCAGGGCCCTCAACTCGCCGACCTCTGGACCAACGAGCGCAAGTTCGCGGCCCTGTTCGCCGCCTGGACGGCCCTGCGGCGGGGCAACCTCGAGCACAACACGATCATGCTGGAGGCCTGGACCCGGGCGACCGGCGCCTTCGCCCGGGCGGTCAACGCCCGGGCCGAGGCCGGCCAGCCGCTCGAATCGGCGCGCGCCCTGATGACGCTCTGGATCGAGACGGCCAACGACGTGCTCGTGGAGACGCAGCGCTCGGACGCCTTCCTCAGGAGCCAGCGCGAGACCCTCAAGGCCGCGACCGACCTGCGGCTGGCGCAGCAGGCGGTCGCGGAGGTCTTCGCGGAGATGTACGGCGCGCCCTCCCGCTCCGAGATCGACGACGTGCATCGCAGCCTGACCGATCTGCGCCGCGAGGTGCGCGCCCTCAAACGCGCGGAGCGTACCCGCAGGACCACCGAGAACAGGACCGCCGAGAACGGGACCGACGGCGGCGGGAGGGCCGACACCCGGGCGAGCGCGAAGCCGGTGGGCGGGGGCGACGCGGCGACCACGACGGAAGGGACAGCGGAATGAGCAAGCCGACCAGCCCGCCGGCGAGCCCGGTCGCCATCACCCCCATCGACGCGCTGGCCGAGGTCTCGGCGCTCGGCAAGCGCATCGCCGAGGGCACCAAGCTGTTCGGCGAGGTGCGCGACGAGGCGGTGCAGATCGGCACGACGCCGAAGGACCTCGTGTGGAGCCAGGACAAGGTCCGGCTCTACCGCTACCGCCCGCTCGCCGAATCGAGGGGGCTGCCCCCCGTCCTGATCGTCTACGGGCTGATCGGACGCTACACGATGGCCGACCTCCAGGAAGACCGCTCGCTGGTGCGCAACCTGCTCAACCTCGGGCTCGACCTCTACGTGGTCGATTGGGGCCATCCGGGCCGGGCCGAGCGCTTCGTCACCATGGACGACTACGTCGACGGCTATGTCGGCGCCTGCGTGGATGTCGTCAGCGAGCTTTCGGGCCGCGAGACGATCTCGCTGCTCGGCATCTGCGAGGGCGGCGTCTTCACCACCTGCTACGCGGCGCTCTATCCCGAGCGCGTGAGCGCGATGGTGCTGACCATCACCCCGATCGACTTCCACGCCGACAAGGATTCGGACCGGCCGGGCCACGGCTTCATCAACGTCTGGACGCGCGCGCTGGCGCCCGAGGACGTCGACCGCCTGATCGAGGCGCAGGGGTCGCTGCCCGGCGCCCTCATGGGCTCGATCTTCTCGCAGATGACGCCGATGCGCACCCTGACGAAGTACAATCTCGACCTGCTCGACGCCCTCGACGACAAGAAGAAGTTCCTGAACTTCCTGCGCATGGAGAAGTGGATCGCCGACCGGCCCGACCATCCGGGCGAGGCGGCCAAGCAGTGGCTCAAGGACCTGTACCAGGAGAACAAGCTCGTCGCGAACCGCTTCGAGCTGGGCGGGCGCACGGTCAGGCTGTCCGACATCACCTGCCCCGTCCTGAACGTGTTCGCGCAGGACGACCACATCATCCCGCCCGAGACCTCGAAGGCGCTCAAGGGCCGGCTCGGCACCGACGACTACACCGAACTCGGCCTGCCCGGCGGCCATGTCGGCGTCTTCGTCGGCGGCAAGGCACAGAAGCTGCTCGGCTCCGGCATCGCCGACTGGCTGAGCCGCCGCGGATGACCCCGATCACGACGGCGAGGCGCATGCGATGGTCAGCCTGAAGAACAAGATCGTCAGCGCCGACGAGGCCGTGGCGATCATCCACGACGGCGACATGGTCGCCGTCTCCGGCTTCGTCGGGATCGGCACGCCCGACGAGCTGATCCTGGCGCTCGCCCGCCGCTTCGAGGCGGGCGGCGCGCCGAAGGATCTCGGCCTGATGTTCGCCGCCGCGCCCGGCGACGGCCGCGAGCGCGGCCTCAACCGCCTCGCCCTGCCCGGCCTCGTCCGGCGCGTGGTCGGCGGCCACTGGTCGCTCGTGCCGAAGCTCGGCGCCATGGCGCTGGAGGGGCAGATCGAGGCCTACAACCTGCCGCTCGGGGTCGTCTCGCATCTCTATCGGGAGATCGCGGGCAGGACGGCCGGCCACGTCACCAAGGTCGGGCTCAGAACCTTCGTCGACCCGCGGCTCGGCGGGGGCAAGCTGAACGCGCGGACCACGGAGGATCTCGTCGCCCTGGTCGAGCTGAACGGCGAGCCCTGGCTGCACTACCGGCCCTTCCCCGTGAACGTCGCGCTGGTGCGCGGGACCACGGCCGATCCCCACGGCAACGTCACGATGGAACGCGAGGCGCTGACGCTGGACAACCTCGCCGCCGCCATGGCCGCGCACAATTCCGGCGGCTTCGTCATCGCCCAGGTCGAGCGCATCGCCGAGGCCGGCTCGCTCAACCCGCGCGAGGTCCAGATCCCCGGCGTGCTCGTCGACTGCGTCGTGCTGAGCGAGCCCGAGAACCACCGCCAGACCTACGGCACGGCCTACAACCACGCCTATACGGGCCGCCAGCGCGTGCCGCTCGACCGGATCGCGCCGATGGCCCTCGACGCCCGCAAGGTCATCGCCCGCCGCTGCGCCTTCGAGCTGCCGCCCGGCGGCGTGGTCAATCTCGGCATCGGCATGCCGGAGGGCGTCGCGGCGGTCGCGGCCGAGGAGCAGGTGCTCAAGTATCTCACCCTCACGGCCGAGCCCGGCGTGATCGGCGGCCTGCCCCAGGGCGGCCTCGATTTCGGCGCGGCGCTGAACCCGGCCGCGGTGCTGCACCAGAACCAGCAGTTCGACTTCTACGACGGCGGCGGCCTCGATCTCGCCTGCCTCGGCCTCGCGCAGGTCGACGCGGAGGGCAACGTCAACGTCAGCCGCTTCGGCAAGCGGCTCGCGGGGGCGGGCGGCTTCATCAACATTTCGCAGAACGCCAAGGCGCTCGTCTTCGCGGGCACCTTCACCGCCGACGGCCTCGACGTGGCGATCCGGGACGGCGAGGTCCGCATCCTGCGCGAGGGCCGCTCGCGCAAGTTCGTCCCCGCCGTCGAGCAGATCACCTTCTCCGGCGCCTACGCGGCCGAGCGCGGCCAGCCGGTGCTCTACGTGACCGAGCGCTGCGTCTTCCGGCGCACGGCCGCCGGCATGGAACTCGTCGAGGTCGCGCCCGGCATCGACATCGCGCGCGACATCCTCGGCCAGATGGCGTTCGCGCCGATCGTGAGCGATCCGCGGCCGATGGACGCCCGCCTGTTCCGCGACGTCGCGATGGGGCTGGAGCCGATGCTTCTCGGGCTGAGCCTCGCCGAGCGGATCGCCTACGACCCCGATCGGAACACGCTGTTCGCCAATTTCGAGGGCTTCCGGGTCCGCGGCATCGAGGACGTCGAGCTGGTCCGCCGCGAGTTCGAGCGCACCTGCCGCGAGATCGGCCGCAAGGTGCACCTGATCGTCAACTACGACGGCTTCGAGGTCGATCCGGGCGTCAGCGACGCCTACTTCTCGACCATCGCCTATCTCGAGGGCCGGTACTACGAGACCGCCTCGCGCTACACGACGAGCGCCTTCCTGCGGCTGAAGCTCGGTGCCTCGCTGCAGATGCGCGACCTCGCCCCCCACGTCTTCGAGACGCGCGCCGAGGCGCAGGCCCGCAGTACGGCCGCGACCCGCCGCGACGCGGCCTCGCCGAAGGAACCGCTGGATGTCTGACACGGCCCTGTCCCTGAAGAACCCGAAGCTCTTGGTCGAGGCCTGCCGCATCGGCGGCGCGTGGTCGCGATCCGGCGACGGCGTCATCGCCGTGACCGACCCGGCGACGGGCGCGCGCATCGCCCGCGTTCCGAACGCGGGCGGCGCGGAGGCGCGGGCCGCGATCCATGCGGCGTACGCCGCCTTTCCGGCGTGGCGGGACAGGACCGCCGCCGACCGGGCCGCGATCCTGCGCCGGCTCAGCGCGCTCGTCAGCGAGAACCAGGAGGATCTCGCCCGCCTCGTCACCTGCGAGCAGGGCAAGTCGCTGGCCGAGGCCCGCGCCGAGGTCGCCATGTCGGCGGCCTACGTGCTGTGGTTCGCCGAAGAGGCGCGGCGCGTCTACGGCGAGACGATCCCCTCGCCCTGGCCGGACCGGCGCATCCTGGTGACGAAGGAGCCGGTCGGCGTCGTGGCGGCGATCACGCCCTGGAACTTCCCGTCCTCGATGATCGCGCGCAAGCTGGCGCCGGCGCTCGCGGCCGGCTGCACCATCGTGATCAAGCCCTCCGACCTGACGCCGCTTTCGGGTCTGGCCTGGGGCGTCCTCTGCGAGGAGGCCGGCGTGCCCGACGGCGTGGTCAACGTCGTGACCGGCGACGCCAAGGCCATCGGGGCCGAGATGACCGGCGATCCGCGCGTCCGGAAGGTGACCTTCACCGGCTCGACGGCGGTGGGCAAGCTGCTGCTCGGCCAGGCCGCCGGGACGGTCAAGAAGGTCTCGATGGAGCTTGGCGGCAACGCCCCCTTCATCGTCTTCGACGACGCCGACCTCGATCGCGCCGTGGCCGGCGCCATGCTCGCCAAGTATCGCAACTCGGGCCAGACCTGCGTCTGCACCAACCGCTTCCTGGTCCAGGACGGCATCCACGACGCCTTCGCCGAGCGATTGGCCGCGGCGGCGGCGAGCCTCAAGGTCGGCAACGGCCTCGACGAGGGCGTGATGCAGGGCCCCCTCATCACCATGGCGGCGATCGAGAAGACCGAGGCCCATATCCGCGATGCCACCGACAAGGGCGCGCGGATCGTCGCGGGCGGCCGGCGGCACGCGCGCGGCGGCCTCTTCTTCGAGCCGACCGTCCTCACCGGGGCGACGCCCGACATGGCGGTGGCGCGCGAGGAGACCTTCGGCCCGCTCTCGGCGCTGTTCCGGTTCGAGGACGAGGCCGAGGCGGTGCGGATGGCCAACGACACCGCGTTCGGGCTCGCCTGCTACTTCTACACGCGCGACCTCGGCCGCGCCTTCCGGGTCTCGCGGGCGCTCGAATACGGCATGGTCGGCGTCAACGAGGGCATCATCACGACGGAGGTGGCGCCGTTCGGCGGCGTCAAGGAATCGGGCCTCGGCCGCGAAGGCGGCCGCCAGGGCATCGAGGACTATCTCGACACCAAATACATCTCGCTGGGCGGCCTGTGAGGAACACCGAAACCGGCTCCGCGCGACGACGGAGCGTGGACCGGCCTCACCGCGTTCGAACGCGATCGCGCGAGCGATCCGTCGTCGTCAAGTGATCGTTCTCGTGATGGTTTTTGGGGAAAGTCGGGGATGGCGGAGCAGATCGAGGTCGGTTCGGGCGAGGACCGGCCCTACGTCCTGGCCGAACGCGGCATCGCGGAGGCGCGCGCCGCCTACGAGCGCTCGCTCACCCTGGGCCAGGAGAGCCTGGCTCATTGGGAGAGCCTGACGGCGCAGTGGCTGCTGGGCCTGCGCGAGATCGGTTACCGGCTCTGCCAGGACTCGGACGTGAACATCCGCGCGATCTTCGACCTCGCCGAGCAGCAGGTGCGGGCCCGATCGGCATCGGAGATCTGCGCCCTTCAGGTCCGGTTCGTTCAGGAGCAGTCGGAGCGCCTCGTCCATCAGGCGAAGGAGGTCGAGACCCTCGTGAGCGCCCTGATGCGGTCGTTCCACGACGAGATCCGGCAAGGGCCGAGGAGATAGGCCGGACGATGCGATCCTCGCCAGCCGTTTTCCGACAGGGGGACTTTCTCAGCTACGCCGAGCAACAGTTCCACCGGATCGCCTATACCGAGTGGGGAGACCGGAGCAGCACGCACGTCGTCGTCTGCGTCCACGGCCTGAGCCGCCAGGGGCGCGACTTCGACGCGCTGGCCGCGGTGCTCGCGGAACGCGGCTGCCGGGTCGTCTGCCCCGACCTCGTCGGCCGGGGCCGCAGCGGACGCCTGGAGAACCCGGACCACTACGCCCTGCCGCAATACGCGGCCGACATGGCCACGCTCATCGCGCATCTGGGCGTGCGGCAGATCGACTGGATCGGAACCTCGCTCGGCGCGCTGATCGGGATGGTGCTCGCCGCCACACGCGACACGCCGATCCGGCGTCTCGTGGTCAACGACATCGGCCCGTTTCTCCCCTGGAGCGCCCTGCGCCGCATCGGCAACGACCTGCTCCACGCGCCGAGGGCCTTTCCGAACCTGGACGCTGCCGAAGCCTATCTGCGCACGATCCATGCGCCGTTCGGCCGGTTGACGGACGCGCAGTGGCGTCACATGGCGGTTCACAGCTTCGTGTCCGATCCGGCCGGCGGAGTCCGCCCCCATTACGATCCCGCGATCGCGCACAACTTCCGTCCGGGGCTGGTCTACAATGTCGGCCTGTGGCGATACTGGGATCGGATTCGTTGTCCGGCCTTGCTTCTTCGCGGCGAGCGATCGGATCTCCTGTCACCGCAGACTGCCAACGAAATGACGCGCCGAGGCCCGGGCGCGACGCTCGTCGAGATCGCCGGATGTGGCCACGCCCCGGCCTTGATGGACGAGCAGCAGATCGACCTGGTGTCGAACTGGATCGTCTGAACGGCAACGCCCCGGACCCGATCACGCTTGCGCACTGCCGCACTCGCTCGGCAGCGAGGGCGTGCGATCCGTCGAGCCAAACGACGGCGGCTGCGGGGTGGATGGCTGCGAGGCGGTTTCGTGCGGTTTTCGGCGATCCGCGGCACGGTATCGTCATTCGCCGCTCGATGCTGCGCCCCTGCGCTTGACATCGCCCGGGTCTCGGCCGCTTGAGGCGCCATGTCCGAGAGCCTCGACGCCTTCGCCCGCCACAAGCTCGCCGGCCTCGAATCGGCGGCGCTCCGCCGTCGCCTCGTGCCGACCGCGCGGGGCCCCGCGGCGGCCGCCGAGCGGGGGGGGCGCACCCTCGTGTCGTTCTCCTGCAACGACTATCTCGGTCTCTCCCACGATCCGCGCGTGATCGCCGCCGCCGCCGAGGCTCTGGCGCGCTACGGGGCCGGATCCGGCGCCTCGCGGCTCGTCACCGGCAACGGCCCGCCGCTCGTCGCCCTCGAGGAGCGGCTCGCCCGGCACAAGGGCAAGGAGGCGGCCCTCGTGTTCGGCTCCGGGTATCTGGCCAATCTCGGGATCGCCCCGGCGCTCGTCGGCCCCGGCGACCTGATCCTGATCGACGAACTCGGCCATTCCTGCCTGTTCGCCGGGGCGCGGATGTCGGGGGCGCGGGTGGAGGTCTTTTCGCACAATGCGGTCGAGCCGATTCGGGCAGGCTTGCGCAGGCATCGCGGCTCGGTCCGCCGCGCCCTGATCCTCACCGAGCGGGTCTTCAGCATGGACGGCGACCGGGCGCCGCTCCCCGAGATCCTGGCGCTGGCCGAGGCGTTCGACGCCTGGACGCTCGTCGACGACGCCCACGGCCTCGGTGTGGTCGAGCCCGGCGCCCGGGCGCCGCTGGAGATGGGCACGCTGTCGAAGACGCTCGGCTCCTACGGCGGCTATCTCTGCGCCTCGCGTCCCGTCATCGACCTGCTGACGAGCCGCGCCCGCAGCCTCGTCTACACCACCGGCCTGCCCCCGGCTTCCGCCGCCGCCGCGCTCGCGGCGCTGGACATCGTCGAGACCGAGCCGGAGCGCGCCGCCCGCCCGCTCGCGCTCGCCCGCCGCTTTACCGCCCGCCTCGGCCTGCCCGAGGCGCAGAGCCCGGTCGTGCCGGTGCTGGTGGGCGCGGCGGAGGCCGCGCTCGCGCTGTCCGAGGCCTTGGAGGCCCGCGGCTTTCTCGTCGTGGCGATCCGCCCGCCGACGGTGGCGCCGGGCACCGCCCGCCTGCGGGTCGCCTTCTCGGCGGCCCACAGCGAGGCGCAGGTCGATGCGCTCGCCGACGCCCTCGCGGAGCTGGCGCCGGACAAGCGCTGATCGCGCCTGCCGCCCGCCGGGCGCGTCGCTCACGCCTTCGCGAACGGCCCGTCGAGGGGCGCGAGCCGCGGCTCGGGCGCGAGCGGTCCCATGGTCGGGCGTCGGGGCCGGGTGAGCGCCTGGGCCAGCGCGGCGAGGTCGGGCGCGGGCGCCGTGCCGGTTCCGAACAGGTGCGTGTCGAGGGCGTCGAGGCTTTGGGCGATCTCCGGATCGTCGCGCCACAGGGCGGCGAGTTCGGGATGCGCCCGCATCGCCTCGCCGAGCGCCGCGCGGAAGGCGCGGGCGCCGTTTCCGGCGGCCGCGCGCTTCAGGGCGCGGACCTGCCCCCGGTCGAGGCGCAGGCGCCCCTGGCCGGTGCTGGTGCCGAGCAGGGCGATCCCGAGACCGAAGGCAGCGAACGCCGCCGCGGCCAGGACCGGCCAGCCCGCGGGGGCGGGCGGCTTCAGGTCCTCCTCGCGGTCGGCCAGCCCGCCGCCGATCTGGCGAGCCGGGATCTCGGCCTCGCGCATGGTGCGCGACACGGTGTCGAACCAGGGGATCTTGATGGCGTCCAGCGGGATCACCTCGGGCACGCCGGGCTTCACGTCCCACTGGTAGGTCGCCCGCGCCACCGGGCCGGTGGGGGTGATGATGGTCTCGCGCTTCACCGGACCCGCGAAGGTGGCGATGCCGCGGGTGCGCATGACGGGCCGCGGCGGCAGGCCCTCGGCGAGCATGCCCTGCGCCTCCAAGACGACGATGCGCCGGGCCGTCTCGCCCATCTTGATCGTCTCGGGGTCGGGGTCCCAGTGGTCGGTGATCGCCACGTCGCGGGCGGGCAGCCACCACGGCTCGGCCACGTCCGGCCCCCCGCCCTGGCCGGTCCAGGTCGCGACCGGGAACGGCACGGGCTCAGACCGCACGTCGATCTGCTTGCGCTCGCCGTTGTCGTTGATGGTCAGGCGGTGGATGAACGGATCGATGGTGAAGGTGCCGGTGTGCTGCGGAAACACCGCGATGGTGCGCTCGAACTCCAGCGCCATCTGCCCGTCGGGCATCCGGGTGCGGCCCCAATGGTCGCGGCCGAGCTGGGTCCAGGAAAAATTCACGAGCGCGGGCTGGCGCACTTCCTCGAGCAGGATCTGCGTGCGGTAGACCCCGCGCAGGCGCAGCAGCACCATCTCGCGGGCGTAAGCCGCGCCGCCCGCGGGGAGTTCGGGGGTGACCGTGAAGGTGAGGTCGCCGGGGTCGATGGCGCGGGCGGGGGTGGTGAGGGCGAGGAAGGCGAGAAGAAGAAGCGCCAGGATGCGCCTCTCCTCCCCCTTGCGGGGAGGAGCCGGAGGTGGGGGTGGTTCAGGATGCGGCGCCGCGGTGCCTTCTGCCCGACCCCCACCCCTACCCCTCCCCGCAAGGGGGAGGGGAAATCCGCGGAAAAACCCGAAAAGAATCACCAAGGGTTGCTGCCTCCCGGGATCGCGGTGCCGGCCTCGAGGCGGCGGGCCTGCTCGGCCTTGAGGCGCAGCTTGAGGAAGCGGCCCGGCTCGTCCGGCAGGGTCTGGAGCCAGAGCCGGTCGGGGTGGATCTCGTGCGCCTCGAAGCTTTTCGTCACGCGGCGCGCCTCCTTTTCCGGCGCGGCGGCGACCATGGCCGAGCCCGCGCCCTGGCGCCCGCGGCCGGCGGCGTCGCTGGCCGAGCCGCGGGCCTGGCCCTTGCCGGAATCCATCGATTGCTGCTCGGACTTGCCGCGCCGCGCCACCGGGCTGGTGCCGGGCAGCGAGGCGGAGGAGCCCGCCTCCTTGTTGCCGGCCAAGCCCTCGCCGCTGGCGGTGGCCTTCACGTCGTCGTTCTCGTCCTGGTTGGCGGTCTTGCCGTAGCGGGCGCCGTACTGGGCCGAGGCGTTGGCGATGCCGCCGCCCTGGCCGCGATCCAGCTCCTCCTGCAGCGCCTTGGCGACGAGCGAGCGGTTGGCCTGGGCGTCGGCGTCGCGCGGGTTGTAGGCCAGCGCCTCGTCGTAGGCGTCGAGGGCGCCCTTGAGATCGCCGGAGCGGGCGAGCGCGTTGCCGAGATTGTAGGCGCCGCGCTTGCCCTGCGTCTTGTAGATCGCGATCGCTTCCGCGTAGCGCCCGGCCTCGTAGAGAGCGGCGGCGCGCCAGGCCGGCTGGTCGAACACCGAGAGGGCGGCACTCGGCAAGCCCGCCGCCAGCAGGGCGCGGCCGAAGGTGGTACGCGGCTCGGAGGTCAGCAGCAGGCCGAGGATGCCGAGGCCCGCCAGCGCCAGCCCACCGATCCGGGCGGCCTTGCGCCAATGGCGCGGGAAGGCGCCGGGGGCGAGCCGACCCAGCGGGCGGGCGGCGAGCAGCGTGCGGGGATCGAGCGGCGCCGTCATCACGCGCTCCGGCGGAACAGGAGGAGGACCGGCACCAGCGCCAGCAGCAGCAGCCAGCGGCCCAGATCGGCGAAGGCGAGCACGCCGTAGCCGCCCGCGGCGAGGTGCTGCGCCGTCGAGGCGCCGACCCGGTCGAGCACGGGCTGGGGGCCGTCGATGTCGGCGGCCTTGCCCCCGCCCGCGGACGCGAGCCGGTCCAGCGCCGTGCGGTCGGTCGGCGGCGCGCCGGGCGGGAGCGCCTTGGCGGCGGGCACGAACAGGCCGTGGAGCTGCCAGCCCTTGGCCCGGATCGCCGCCGCCTCGCGCTCGGCGGCCTGCCCGATGCCGTCGCCGTCGGTGATCAGCACCACGTCGGCGGCGACGACGTTGGCCTCGTCGAGCGTCCGGCGGGCGAGCGCGAGGCCGCGCTCGGGATGGGTGCCGCGGTCCGGCACGGTGTCGGCGTCGAGGGCGAACAGGGTGGTGCCGATGGCCTCGCGGTCGGTCGTCGGCGAGACGGCGGTGTAGGCGTCGCCCGCGTAGATCACCAGCGCCACCGAGCGGGTGCCCGCGGCCTCCGCGACGGCTTCCGCGGCCTGACGCGCCTCCTTGAAGCGCCCGCCGTCGGTGACCGAGCGGGAGAGGTCGAGGACGATCACCGTGGCGTCGAGGTTGCGGAAGGTCGCGGCCTCGGGCCGCTCGACCGCCGGGCCGGTGAGTGCCAGCGCCAGGATGCCGGCGGTGAGAGCCGCCGCGAGATTGGCCTGCCGCCGCCCGCCGAGCACCGCGCCGCGGCGGGCATGCAGCGCCATCAGGGCCGGATCGACCGCCTTGGCCCAGTCGCCGAGCGGGGCCGAGCGCCACGCCGCCCGCAGGGCCAAGAGGGCGACGATGGGGATCGCCAGGAACCAGAGCGGGCGGAGCAGGGTGAGGCTCTCGATCATAGGCGGCGCCTCGTCGCCAGCAGCGCGCAGGCGCAGAGGAAGGCGAGCGCCGCGGGCCAGGGCCAGAGGTCGCGGCGCAGCGGCAGCGGCGGGGCCTGGGCGCGCCCGCCCTCCAGCTCGTCGATGGCGGCGGCGACGCTTTCCAGGTCGTCGGTGGTCTTCACCCGGAAGGCGCGGCCGCCGCTCGCCTCGGCCATCGCCCGCAGGGTCTCGACATCGACCACGTCCTGCTCGTTGTTGGGGTTGTCGGCCATGTCGATCGGCCCGAGCGCGATGGTGTAGACCCGCACGCCGAGCTCTTTGGCGAGTTGCGCCACGTCCTTCGGCGCGGTCTGGCCGGCATTGTTGGCCCCGT
The DNA here is from genome assembly GCF_014199935.1 of Methylorubrum rhodinum. Classification (GTDB taxonomy): domain Bacteria; phylum Pseudomonadota; class Alphaproteobacteria; order Rhizobiales; family Beijerinckiaceae; genus Methylobacterium; species Methylobacterium rhodinum. The sequence goes on along the minus strand of NZ_JACHOP010000009.1, from coordinate 26,972 downwards.
CCGAGAGCAGCACCACGACCTTGTCGCGCGACGGCGGCGGGCCGCCGCCCTCCGCGCTCGCGACCTGGGCCGGGGCGAGACGCTTCAGCGCCAGCCCGAGCCCGTCGCCGATGCCGGTGGAGCGGCCGACGAGGCCGATCGTGGCCTCCTCGAGCGTCCGGGCGACGCTCGCGGTGTCGAAGGTCGGGGCCGCGGCCACGAACGCCTGATCGGCGAACTCGACGAGGCCGATCCGGTCGCCGGCCCGGCGGCGGATGAAGTCGGCACCGACGCGCTTGACCGCGGCGAGCCGGCTCACGGTCTCGCCGTCGAGGGTAAAGTCGCGGCGCTCCATGCTGCCCGAGAGATCGAGCGCCAGGATGATCTCGCGCCCCGAGGCGGGCAGCGCGGTCGCCGGCAGGACGAGGCGGGGCCCGCTGAGCGCCACCACCAGGGCGGCCCACAGGGTGCCGGTGAGCCAGAGCCGGCGTTTTCCCCGCGCGGCGATGGAACGGGCGCTCTCGGTGTCGCCGACGAGCGAGGGCGGCACCCGCAGCGCCCCGCTGCCGCCCTCCTTCTCAGGCGGGATCAGCCGGGCGGCCAGCAGCGGCAGGGGCAGCAGCAGCAGCGCGAGGGGGCTCGCGAAGTCGAAGGCCGAGACGAGGGCGGTGAGCCAGGCGGGCATCGGGTCAGGCCCTGATCCGCGAGAGGAGCCGGGTCAGGCCGTCATCGATTCTTTCCGGGTCGGTCGAGGCGGGGCGCCGGTAGAGGCCGTCCGTAAGGGCCTGTCCGGGGCCGTTGCGAAAGAAATCGGTGGCGAAGGTGGTGTCCAGCGTCTCGGCCCAGGCGGGGCCGCGGGTTCGGGCGGCGTCCTCGCCCTTGAGGGTGCGTACCAGCCGCCGCAGCAGCCGCGCCTGCGCCACCCGCCGGGGCTCGGGCGGGAGGTTTTTCGCGAGCGCGAGTTCCCGCAGGGCGGCCCGACGCACCGAGGTGCCGCGCCGTGCCCGGACAATGCGGATGAGGCCGACCAGCAGCGCGAGGCCGAAGCCAAGGGCGATGGCGGCCACGACCTCGGGCTGCACCGCGCCGCCGCCGCCGGTGGGGAGGTGGAGGGGGCGCAGGGTGGAGAGGTCGAGGGGAGGGGGGCTGCCGTTCATGGCTGCGACGCCGCCGCTGCATCCCCTCTCCCCGCACGCGGGGAGAGGGCTTCGGCGACCCTGTCGTCGCCGAAGCGAGGCGGCAGCCGAAGGTGAGGGGGCGGCACCGGATGAGGCTCAGGCGGATACGCCCCCTCACCCCCGCTACCGCTTGTCGCGACGACGACGAGGTCGTCGCGACCCTCTCCCCGCGCGCGGGGAGAGGGGGGTGCCTTGTCCTCACAGCACCGCATCGAGCCGCTCCATCAGGGGCGCATAGCTCTCCGGCCCGCCCTCGACATCGATGCGTAGGCCCTCGACGCCGCAGGCGTGGAGGCGGGCCAGCCGCTCCTCCGTGTCCGCCCTGGGCGGGGCGGCACGGCCGGCCTCGACCGTGCCGCGGCGGCCGTCGGGCATGGCGTAGGGGTAGAAGCCCGGCGGGCGGGTGCGCTCGAAGGCGTCGCTGACCAGCAGAAGGCGGATCGACAGCCGCTCGGCGAGAGCCGTGAGCAGGCTCTCCAGTTCCGGGCCCGGCGCGTCGAGGGCGGTGGCGATCACGAGGTGGCCGCCGGACGGCAGCAGCGAGCGGGCGAGCGCCAGCGTGTCGGTCAGCGGCGGGTCGTCCTTGGCGGGGCTCGCCAGCGCCGCCGCGTGGGCGTGGGCGAGCGCGCCGGTCACCGCCGTCATCGCCCGCTCGCCCCCCGTTGGCCGCACCACGGCGGGCTCGCCCGCGGAGGCCACGATCAGGCCGATGCGCCCGCCGTCGCCGACGATGCGCCAGCCGAGCAGCGCCAGCGCCTCCGCCCCAGCGACCGAGCGAAGGGCCCGGCGCGTGCCGAACAGCATCGAGGGCCGGAAATCGGCCAGCAGCACCACGGCGCGGTCGCGCTCGTCGTGGTGGGTGCGCACGTGCAGCGTGCCGGTGCGGGCAGTGGCGTTGCGGTCGATGAAGCGGCGGTCGTCGCCCTCCGACCACAGCCGCACGTCGTCGGGCTCGGAGCCGCGTCCGCGCTTGCGCGTGACGATGCCGCCGGGGAGCCCCGCGATGGTCTTGGTCGAGGGCGAGACGCCGCGCCGGGCGAGGTGGCGCAGGCTCATCAGCCCGGCCCCCGAGAGGTGGATGCCGGGGGTGTCCAGCAGTTCGGTCGCGGGGGCGGCGGAGCCCGCCATGTCAGAGGGCCCGCGTCCGCTCGACCAGTCCGGCGACGATGCCCCGCGTGGTGCGCCCCTCGGCGGCGGCGCGCCACGTCAGGCCGATGCGGTGGGCCAGCGCGTCGGCGGCCAGCTCCGCAATGTCCTCGGGGACGACGTGGTCGCGGCCGTGCAGGTAGGCGCGGGCCTTGCCGGCCACCATCAGGGCCAGCGTGCCGCGGGGCGAGGCCGGGTGCTCGATCGCCGCGCGCAGCTCCGGCGCCACCGCGTCGGTGCGGGTGCCGGCGACCAGCCGCACGAGGTAGTCCTTGAGCGCGGGCGAGACGTAGGTGGCGAGCGCGGCCTCGCGGGCGGCGATCACCTCGGCCACCGAGAGCTTCACCGGCATCGCCTCGGCATGGTGGTTCAGCTCGCCCTCGACGAGGTCGAGGATGCGGCGCTCGCTCGCTTCGTCCGGCATCTCGACGACGACGTGGAGCAGGAAGCGGTCGAGCTGCGCCTCGGGCAGGGGGAAGGTGCCGGCATGCTCGATCGGGTTTTGCGTGGCCACCACCATGAACGGGTCGGGCAGGCGGTGGGTGTGGCCCGACACCGTGATCTGGCCCTCGGCCATGGATTCGAGGAGCGCCGACTGCACCTTGGGCGGCGCGCGGTTCACCTCGTCGACGAGGATCAGCGAGTGGAACAGGGGGCCGGGCAGGAACTCGAACTCGCCCTGGTCCTGGCGCCAGACGGTGGTGCCGGTGAGGTCGGCGGGCATCAGGTCGGGCGTGCATTGCACGCGGGCGAAGGAGCCGTCGAGCCCGTCCGAGAGGCGCTTGACCGCGCGGGTCTTGGCGAGCCCCGGCGCACCCTCGATCAGCAGATGGCCGCCGGTGAGGAGCCCGATCAGCAGGCGCTCGACCAGCTTGTCGGCGCCGATCAGCCCGTGGGCGAGACCGTCGCGGAGCTGGAGCAGGCGGTCGCGGACGCCGTTTGCGGCGGCGGGGACGGGCGCCGTCGGGGGCGCCGCGGCGAGGGCCTGACCGCTCATGCGAAAAGGGCCGCGCGGGCGGTCGCGACGGTCGAACCGCCGTTCGCAGGATGGGCGGCCTGCCTCATGAGCATCTCCTCAGGCTGATCTTATTCTTTGGGCTTATTCTTAAGGTGCCCACATTGGTTCCGGTGTGCCCGCTGCCGCCGCGCTCCGTCAATCCCGCGCAGGCCGCAGGCGGCGAGGTAGGGCGATTTGCCCGTGGGACGCCGGGCTTGCGGCTTCAACAGCGCGCGAGGCTTGGAGAAAAAGCGTCACGCCAGCGTCACGCTTCTCCGCCAGCGGGGGCGCCTCACCGACACGGACGACCCATGCCCGGCCCCTTCCCCTTCCCCACGCCCGAGGCCCTCAACTCGGCGATCAGCCTCGCCACCGCCTTCGGGCTCGGCACCCTGATCGGGGTCGAGCGGCAGTACCGGCAGCGCACCGCGGGCCTGCGGACGGCGGTGCTGGTGGCTTTGGGGGCCGCCGCCTTCGTCGATCTCGGCATGCGGCTGACCGGCGGCGACGGAGCCACCCGCGTCGTCGCCTACGTGGTCTCCGGCATCGGCTTCCTGGGCGCGGGCGTCATCATGAAGGAGGGCATGAACGTGCGCGGCCTCAACACGGCCGCCACGCTCTGGTGCGCGGCCGCGGTCGGCGCCTTCGCCGGGGCGGACCTGCCGCTGGAGGCCTGTTTCGTCACGGTGGCGGTGCTGGCCGGCAACACGCTGCTGCGCCCCCTCGTCAACCTGATCGACCGCATCCCGATCGACGAGAGTGCGACCGAGGCGACCTATGAGGTGCAGGTGACGGTCGCCCCCGACCTTTCCGGCCCGGCCCGCGACCTCCTGGTCGAGCGCCTGGAGGCGGCGGGCTATCCGGTCGGCGCCATCGAGGTGGAGGAGCGCGGCGAGGAGGCGGTCGACGTCATCGCGACGCTGACCGCGACCACGGTTCAGGCGAAGGAACTCGACGCGGTGACGAACGATCTGGCCGCGCGGCCGGACGTGCGCCACGCGACGTGGTCGGCGCAGACGGGAGACTGACCAACCCTTTCGGCCTTCACGACGCCGCCGCGATCTCCCGCTCCACCGTGGCCGGATCGAGCACGTAGCGGCGCGAGCAGAACTCGCAGGTGATCGCGATGCTGCCGTCGTCGGCGATCATGTCGCGCCGCTCCTGGGGGCCGAACGAGCGGATCATGCCCATCACCCGCTCCTGCGAGCAGCGGCAGCGTTCCACCAGCTCCTGCGGCTCGAACACCCGCACGCCGCGCTCGTGGAACAGCCGGTAGAGCAGCCGCTCGCTCGACACGCCCGGGTCGATCAGCTCGTGGTCCTGGATCGTGCCGACGAGGCTGCGCGCCTCGGTCCAGGCGTCGTCCTCGGCGGGCTGGCCGGTGAGGATGTCGTGGCCCTCCGGCGCGTCGCCGGGGGGCAGGTCGGCCTGGCGCAGGCGGTCGGGGGAGGTCGGCAGGAACTGCACCAAGAGGCCGCCCGCGCGCCAGCGGCTCTCGTCCGCCCCCATCTGCTCGGCCACCGCGAGGCGCACCAGCGTCGGGATCTGCTCGGACTGGCGGAAATACTGGTGCGCGGCCTCCTCCAGGCCCTGGCCGTCGAGGGGGACGACGCCCTGGTAGCGGCTCTGGGCCGAGCCCTGGTCGATCGTCATGGCGAGATGCCCGCGGCCCATCAGCTCGGGCGCCCGCGCCTTGGGGCCGAGCGCCGCCACCGCGTCGGCCTCGAACCGGGCGGTGGCGCGCAGGCGGTCGGGCGCCTCGAAATCCACCACCAGCATCCCCACCGGTCCGTCGGTCTTGGTCTGGAGCTGGAACCGGCCTTCGAGCTTCAGCGAGGCGCCGAGGAGCGCCGTCAGCGCCGCCGCCTCGCCGATCAGCCGGGCGACCGGATCGGGATAGCCGTGGCGGCGCAGGATCGTGTCGATCGACGGCCCGAGCCGCACCGCCCGCCCGCGCAGGTCGAGCGCCTCGACGGCAAACGGCAGCACGGCGTCGTCGCCGCCTTCGAGCGCGGTCGTGGGGGTGGGGGCGTGTCCGGCGCTCATGGGCAATCGTGTCCGTCTGCGGCTTGGGTCCTGCGGGGTGGGGGCGCGGCGCGAGGGGCAAACGAGCCCGCCTCGGGAGCGAGGTCCCCATATGGGGCCTGACGCGCCGCAACGCGAGCCCAGCCACCGATGCCCCTCTCCCGCGAAAGGAATCTTAGGAACCCGCCGCCAATATCCCCGCCGAGGGACAGGCCGTCCCAACCCGACGGGGCCAGCCCTTGACCGCACCCACCATCCTGGTCGCCGACCCCGACGAGGAGACCCGGCTCGCCCTGGTCGAGGCGGTGCAGCGGATCGACCCCGACGCGGTCGTGATCGAGGCCGCCGACGGGGCCGCCCTCGACCGGCTGCTCGCGCAATCCAAGGTCGACGTGCTGTTCGTCGACGTCGCCCTGCCGCAGACCAACGGCGCCGACATCGCCCGCTGGCACCGCACCGGGAACCCGCAGGGGCTCATCGTCCTCGTCACCGACATGCTGGCGCCGCGCTGGTCCTCGGTCGCGACGCGGCTCGGCGCCTACGACGTCATCCTGAAGCCGCTGCGCGACACCCACATCGCCCGCGTGCTCGACGCGGCCCGCGTCATCGCCCGCCGGCTCGACCTGCTCGTGGTCGATCCCGGCCGCACGACCCGCGCGCTGATCCGCAAGCTGCTCGGCCAGAGCCATTTCACCTTCAACATCATCGAGGCGGCCGGCGGCCACGAGGCGGTGCGGGTGAGCGAGCGGCGGAGCATCGACCTCGCCATCATCGAGATGAATCTGCCCGATTATCCGGCCCTGGAGGTCGCCTGCCGCATCAACGACCGCCATCCCGGCGCGCGTCTGCTGATGACGGGCGCGGCGATGGAGGATGGCATGCGGCGCCAGCTCGCGACCTTCGGCGCCTCGGGCTTCCTCAGGAAGCCGTTCCGCTTCTTCGACGTGGACACGGCCGTGCACGAGAGCTTCGGGCTCTGGCACCCCTACCTCATCAACGCCCTGCGCCGCGAGGAAGCCCTCGCCGAGGCGCCCGCCGCGCGGGCCCTCCGGCAGGCCGGCTGAGACGCGTGCCGGCGCGGCTCCAGTCCCGGGCGCAGCTCGACGCCCTCGTCGGCCGGATCGAGCAGGCCCTGCGCGACGGCGACCGAATGCGGCAATCGCAGCTCGTGCTGGAATCGGCCGGCCTGCTGACGAAACGCTGGTCGCGCCTGCCGGTGGCCGAGAAACCCGCCTTCGACGCCCTGCTCCACGGCCTGTGCGGGCAGATCGACACGCAGGCGCGAAAGACCTTCGCCGAGGGGCTCGCCGACCTCCGGCTCGGGCCGCCCCGCACCACGCGGGCGCTGGCCGGGGACCCCGCCGCCACGGTCGCCGCGCCGCTGCTGACCCGCTGCACCAGCCTGCCGCCGGATTTTTTGGCCGAGGTGGCCGAGCGAGCAACCGAGGCCCACGGCCTCGCCCTCGCGGCACGCTCCGACCTCGCCCCCTCCGTCACCGACACGCTGGTGCGCCGCGGCGGGCGCATCGCCGCCCGGCTCCTCGACAATCCCGGTGCGCGCTTCTCGGAGGTCGGCCTCGCCGGCCTCCTGACCCATGCCCGCGAGAGCGAGGCCGTGACCCTGCGCCTCGCGCTCCGGCCGGACCTGCCGCCCGAGCACCGCCCGGCGCTCCTCGACCTGACCCGTGCGCGGGCGCTCGCCGAGCTCCGGTTCGATCTCCACCGCGGCGACGACCCGGACCCCGAGCGCCTGATCGAGGCGGTCGCCGAGACCCTGGCATCCCCGATCTCCGAGCCGCGGCTCGCGCGCTTCGCCTCGTCCGACGCCTTCGTGCGCCAGCGTTTCGCCGCCGCCCCACCCGGACCGGTCCAGCTTGAACGCTGGGCCGGACTGCGTCGCACCGAGGACGTGCTCGCGGGCCTCGCCCGCGGCGCCGGCCTGCCGCTTTCTCCAACCATCGCCGCCTTCGACGCCGCCGACCCCTCGGCGCTCGCCGCGATCCTCGGCGGGCTGGAACACCCGTGGTCGCTGCTCAAGGCCTTGCTGATCCTGCGCCACGGCGATGACGTCCCCGCCGCGACGACAGGGCTGGCCTATGAGCGCCACCGCCGCCTGGGGCCGCTCGCCGCCCGCCGGCTGGTTCGGTTCGGGGCGCTGCGGGGTGGGTACTTGGCGTTTCCCGATGCGGACGTGGCGTAGGCAGTTCGCCGGCGATCACTTTCACATACCCGCAACGCGGTCAGGATCGAGCGCTTCTCCTCCCCCTTGCGGGGAGGAGGTAGGAGGTGGGGGTGGTGCGGAAGGCACCGCAACCGCCTCATCCTGAACCACCCCCACCCCTGACCCCTCCCCGCAAGGGGGAGGGGAACCCGCGCTCGACGCCGTCCTTTCACGATTGACAAAGATATATCTTAGACGCATCACGTGAGCGAATGTCACAACGTCAGCGGGGATCGTCATGCGACACGCCATGGATCACGGCCACGGCCCGCATCGCGGGCGCCGGCACGGGCCTCCCGGTTGGGACGACGAGGGGCCGGGCGGCTTCAAGCGGGGACCGCGCGGGCGGCGGCGGATGTTCGATGCGGGCGAGCTGCGCCACACCCTGCTCCTGCTGATGGAGGGGGGCGAGCGGCACGGCTACGACCTGATCCGCGAGATCGAGGGGCTCACCGGCGGCGCCTATGCACCGAGCCCCGGCACGATCTACCCGACCCTGACGCTTCTGGAGGAGCTCGGCCATGTCGAGGCCAGGGCCTCGGAGGGCTCGCGCCGGCTGTTCGCGATCACGCCGGACGGCACGGCCCATCTGAGCGCCCACCGCGCCGAGGCCGAGGCCGCCCTGGAGCGCCTGCGCGCGCTCGCCGTGGGCGAGGGCCCCTCCGCCGCCGACCCGGTCTGGCGGGCGATGCAGAACCTCAAGACCGTGCTGGGCCAGCGCATGGCCGGCCAAGCGGACAAGGCGTTCGGGTTCGCGGTCGCCGACATCATCGACGAGGCGGCGCGCAAAATTGAGCGCCTCTGAATCGGCGCTCGCCCGGCCCAGCCCGGCGTTCCGGCTCCGGCTCCGGCTCGCGCCGTTCTTCTGCCTCTCCGTTACCTTCGGGGCGACGCTCGGCTTCCTGGCGAGCGGGGCGCCGCTGATCCTGCGCGTGCGCGGGGTCGAACTCGCCGATCTCGGCCTCCTGCAACTCATCAACCTGCCGGTCGGCCTCACCTTTCTCTGGGCACGCCCGGTCGATCGCCTGCGCCTGCCGGGCCTGCCGCACCGGCTCGGCTGGATCGTGTCGATGCAGGGGCTCGGCATCGCGCTGCTGGCAACCCTGAGCTTCGGCGAGGCGTGGCCGCTCTCCGCCTTGTTCGGGCTGGCGCTCGCCACCTGCTTCTGCCTCGCCACCATGGACGTCGCCCTCGAAGCCCTGGTGGTCGAGACGGTGGGGCCGGAGCGGAGACCGTATGTCACCTCGGCCAAGCTCGGCGGAGCCTCGCTCGGCGGCATCGTCGGCGCCGGTGTCCTGGTCGCGGCCTACGACCGGATCGGCTGGCAGGCCGCGGTGCTGACGGTCGCGGGGCTGAACGCGCTCTGCCTGTTGCCGATCCTGTTCTATCCCGAAGCCCGCCTGCGCCTTGGCGCCGCCGCGGCCGAGCGCCGGCTCGGGCTCGGTCGCCTGCGCATTCTCGCTGGGCGGGTGATCGTGCTCGGCCTCTACTTCGCCGCCCTGTTCACGCTGACCAGCGTCAACAGCCTCGCGCTGATCGATCTCGGCGTGCCGCTGGCGCAGGTCGGGCTCGTCACCGGCAGCTTGGCCGCCGGCATCAACCTCGTGATGGCGCTCGTCTCCGGGGTGCTGGTGCGCCGCTTCGGCCTCGTGCCCGTCGTCACCATCTCCGCGCTCGGCGTCGCCGCCGCGGGTCTCGCGATGCTCGCCGCCTGCGCGATCGGTTCGGGCGGGCTCGGCATCGCCGCAGCCGTGTTCGGCACGCTCTGCGCGGGCGGGCTCGGCGTGCCGGTCTTCACCATGATCTACCGCTGGGCGGAAGGCCCGCAGCCGGCCACCGACTACGCGCTCCTGTTCGGCGCCGCCTTCTTCGCCGCGATGCCGCTGCGGGTCGCCGCCCCGGCGCTGGCGGGCGCCGTCGGCTGGCCCCTCTACTTCGCCCTGTGCCTGCCGTTCTACGGGCTCGCCGTGGCGCTCCTGCGCGGCGCCTTCCTGCGCACGCTCGACGCCGACCGGGCGGCGGCAAAGGCGGCGGCAAAGGCGGTGGCATGAGGGCGCCCCTGCACCGCCGGGGCTGGCCCGCGGGCCGGCCCTCCGTTATCCGCGGTTCCGCGGCGTCCTCGTTCGACTCCTAAGACACCAGGCGACACCCTCTCCCATGCTGAAGGACTTCTTCGCCTATTACCGGCCCTACCGGACCCTGTTCCTCGTCGATTTCGGCTGCGCCGTGCTGTCGGGCCTGCTCGAACTCGGCTTCCCGATGGCGGTGAAGGCCTTCGTCGACGTGCTGCTGCCGCGCCAGGATTTCGGGCTGATTATCTTGGCGGCAGCCGGCCTCGCGCTCCTCTACGTGGCGAATGCCGGGCTGATGGTGGTGGTGACCTACTGGGGCCACGTGCTCGGCATCAACATCGAGACGACGATGCGCGAGCGCGCCTTCGCGCACCTGCAAAAACTCTCGTTCCGCTTCTTCGACGGGCAGAAGACCGGCCACCTCGTCGCCCGCGTGACGAAGGACCTCGAAGAGATCGGCGAGGTCGCCCATCACGGGCCCGAGGACGTGTTCATCGCCGTGATGACGCTGCTCGGCGCCTTCGCCCTGATGGCCTACGTGCATCCGCAATTGGCGCTCGCCACCGCGGCGATCCTGCCTCTCATCGCCTTCGTGACGATCCGCTACGGCGGGCGCATGACCCGCAACTGGCAGGCGCAGTACGGCCGGGTCGGCGCCTTCAACGCCCGCATCGAGGAGAATGTCGGCGGCATCCGCGTGGTCAAGGCCTTCGCCAACGAGCCGCACGAGCGCGCGCTCTTCGCCACCGACAACGCCCGCTACCGCGCCGCCAAGTTGGAGGCCTACCGGCTGATGGCCGCGGCGCTGTCGATCAACTACCTGGGCCTGCGCCTCGTCCAGATCGTGGTGCTCTTGGGCGGCGCCTACTTCGTCGTGCGCGGCGACCTGACGGCCGGCGGCTTCGTCGGCTTCCTGCTGCTCGTCGGCGTGTTCTACCGGCCGCTCGAAAAGATCGGCGCCGTGGTCGAGACCTACCCGAAGGGCATCGCCGGTTTCCGCCGCTACCGCGAGCTGCTCGCGACCGAGCCCGACATCGCCGACCGGCCGGGCGCGATTCCCGCGCCGCTGCTCAAGGGCGACATCAGCCTCAAGGGCGTCAGCTTCGGCTACTCGTCCGACCGGCCGGTGCTGCGGAACGTCGATCTCGACATCCGGGCCGGCGAGACGGTGGCCTTCGTCGGGCCCTCGGGGGCGGGCAAGACCACGCTGCTGTCGCTGATCCCGCGCTTCTACGAGGCGGAATCCGGCCGCATCACCATCGACGGCCACGACATCCGCGACCTGATGCAAGGGTCGCTGCGGAGCCGCATCGGCATCGTGCAGCAGGACGTCTTTCTGTTCGCCGGCACCATCCGCGAGAACATCGCCTACGGCCGCCTCGACGCCGACGAGGCCGAGATCATGGCGGCGGCCGCCCGCGCCCGGCTCGACGGCCTCGTCGCCTCGATGCCGGACGGGCTCGACACGGTGATCGGCGAGCGCGGGGTGAAGCTGTCGGGCGGGCAGAAGCAGCGGCTGGCCATCGCCCGCGCCTTCCTCAAGAACCCGCCGATCCTGATCCTCGACGAGGCGACCTCGGCGCTGGACACCCAGACCGAGCGGGAGATCCAGGCCTCGCTCGCCGAACTGGCGCAGGGGCGCACCACGCTGGTCATCGCCCATCGCCTCGCCACGATCCGCCACGCCGACCGCATCGTCGTGGTGGCCGAGCACGGCATCGCCGAGCAGGGCCGGCACGAGGCCCTGCTCGGGCTCGACGGCTACTATCGGCGCCTGCACGCCGCCCAGGTCGGCGACCTGTGGGAGAATCCGCCGCGCGACGCCGCCGAGTAGAACGGAAGACGCCGGAGCCGAGGGTTCGGCTCCGGCGCTCGGACGTGTCGCGGCGGTTGGGCGTCAGGCGACGACGAAATCGCCCGCGTTCAGCGAGGCCCGGTTCTCGAGGGTGGCGAACTGCACCGCGGCCCCCGCGCCCGAGCCGTCCGCGTCGTAGGACAGCGCGCCCGTGGAGCTGTCGTAGACGATACGGTCGCTCGCATCGACCGTCCCGCCCGCCCCGACATCCTTGAACGCGTCGGCATCGAGGTCGCCCGCGGTCAGCGCGGTGAAGACCGACGCCGAGAGCCGGATCGTGTCGCCGCCCGAGAAGTCCGCGATGGTGTCGACGTTGCCGCTGCCGATCGCCGTCGAGAACACGAAGGTGTCGTCGCCGTCGCGGCCGGTGAGACGGTCGGAACCGGCGCCGCCGTCGAGGACGTTGTCGCCGATGTTGCCGACGAGGCTGTTGGCGAACGCGTTGCCGGTCAGGCTGAAGCCCTGTGCGCCGGTCGCGGACAACAGTTGCAACCCCTCGATCTCCTGTCCGGCGGCCAGGGCGTAGCTCGTGGAAGCCAGCACCGTGTCGCTGCCGCCGCCGGCCGCCTCGATCACCTGATCGCCGGCATTGTCGACGATGTAGGTGTCGTTGCCGCCCCGGCCGTTGAGGCGGTCGGCGCCGGCACCGCCGTTGAGGACGTTGGCGCTGTTGTTGCCGACGAGGCTGTTGGAGAACGCGTTGCCGGTCAGGTCGAAATTGCCGGTCGTCGCGGAGAGCAACTGCAACCCCTCGATCTCCTGTCCTGCGGCGAGGGCGTAGCTCGTGGAGGCCAGCACCGTGTCGCTGCCGCCGCCGGCCGCCTCGAACACCTGATCGCCGGCATTGTCGACGATGTAGGTGTCGTTGCCGCCCCGGCCGTTGAGGCGGTCGGCGCCGGCACCGCCGTTGAGGACGTTGGCGCTGTTGTTGCCGACGAGGCTGTTGGCGAACTCGTTGCCGGTCAGGTCGAAGTCGCCGGTCGTCGCGGCCAGCAACTGCAGCCCCTCGATCTCCTGTCCGGCGGCGAGAGCGTAGCTCGTGGAGGCGAACACCCGGTCGGTGCCGCCGCTGGCCGCCTCGATCACGCGATCACGGGCATTGTCGACGAGGTAGGTGTCGTCGCCGCCTCCGCCGAGGAGGCCGTCGGCCCCGGTCCCACCGTCGAGCGTGTCGTTGCCCGCCCCGCCCACGAGGAAGTCGTCGCCGGCCGCGCCGATGACGCTGTCGTCGCCCTGGCCGGCATTGATGTAGTCGGCCTCGCCCGTGCCGGTGAGCGTCTCGCCCGTCTCCGTGCCGAGCGTCGCCGTGCGGAACAGGTCGCCGCGCTGCACGCCGCTGACGAGGTCGCGCACGTCGAAGGTCACGCCTTCGGCCGCCACGAAGGTGATGCCCTCGTCGTCGGCGCGGCTGACCGGCCCTGTCAGTCCATCGGCTCCGTTCTCGGACTGGATCCGGACGGCGAGGCCGCCGTCCTGGTTCGTCAGCGTCCCGCCGTCGTTGACGCTGCCGTTGCCGACCTCGGCCGAGGTGAAGCTGAGGCGCACCTGCCCGGACGTGGCGCGACCCACCTCGATCCGGTCCGCGCCGGCCCCGAGATCGATCCGGTCGGTCCCGTCCGTCGAGACGTTGAGCACGGCCACGTCGTCGCCGCCGCCGCCCAGGATCCCGTCGTCGCCGAGGTTCCCCGCCAGCCGGTCGTTGCCGCCTCCGCCCACCAGGAAATCGTTGGCTTCGCCGCCCACGACGAAGTCTCCCCCCTGGCCGGCGTTGATGTAGGTCGGGCGGTCCTCCTCGGAGGACCCCAGGAGATCGTTGCCGGCGGTGCCGAGCTGGACCGTGGCGAACTGATCGCCGCGCTGCGTGCCGCTGACGAGGTCGCGCACGTCGAACGTGCCCGCCCCACCCTCGTAGACGAAGACGACGTCCTCGTCGGTGTAGCGCGAGACCGGCCCGGTCAGCGTGTCGCCGGACCCCTCCGCCTGAACGCGGACGGCGAGCCCGCCGTCCTGGTTGGCCATGGTTCCGGAATCGTTGGAATTTCCGTTCCCCACCTCGGCCGAGGTGAAGGTGACCCGGGTCTGACCGGATTCGGGCGTCTCGATGACGATGGTTTGCGGCATGGCGGCGTGCTCCCTGCGGGCGACGGCCCGTTGAAGAAATGTCATTTGCTGGTTCTTTGCCGGCACGGCACGTGTTGATATTGAAATATGATAGTTTAGATGCCGGGCTTCGCAGTCTGCGCGACGCCCCGAATATGGAAATGCCGCATCCTCGATCCACTCAATTGAAATTGATGGATGAAAGATGCCGATGCGGACGTGGCGTTCCTGTCCGGATTCGAGAGCGACCGGAAAACGGTCGGTCAGGATGCGCGCGAATGCGCGAGGAGGGGAAACCGTTCCCGCTCGCGGTCGAGGCTGACGGCCGCAGGCTCGGCCTGAGCCGCCGGCGTCACGGCGGCTCCGGGCCGCCCCTCCGGGAGAATGTTCGATTCGGCGCAGACCGTTTCCGGCCGATGCCGCGGATCGGTCAGCGCGGCGGCGCGGCGGCCTCTGCTAGCAGGCCCTCGACGAAGGCGGAGAGGCCGGTGCGGCGGCTGCGCTTGAGCCGCTCGGCGGCCAGGATCGCCTGGAGCGCGCGGAAGGACTCGTCGAGGTCGTCGTTGACGATGACGTAGTCGTACTCGCTCCAGCGCTGCATCTCGTTGCGGGCGTTGGCGAGCCGCCGCTCGATCGTCTCGGGGGAATCCTCGGCGCGGCGCTCCAGCCGCTGGCGCAGCTCGGAAAAGCTCGGCGGCAGGATGAAGACGGTGACGACGTCCTCCTGCAGGCGCTGCCGCACTTGCCGCGTGCCCTGGTAGTCGATGTCGAAGATCATGTCGCGCCCCTGCGACAGGGTCTTCTCCACCGGGCGGCGCGGGGTGCCGTAGAAATTGCCGTGGACCTCGGCCCATTCGAGCAGGTCGTCGCGGGCGCGCAGGTCCTCGAACGCCTCGCGGTCGATGAAGCGGTAATGGCGCCCGTCGATCTCCGAGGGGCGGCGCGCCCGCGTGGTGACCGAGATCGACAGATCGAGGCCCCAGCCGCCGTCGGCCGCGATCGCCCGGGTCAGCGTCGTCTTGCCCGCCCCCGAGGGCGAGGACAGGATCAGGATCAGGCCGCGCCGCCCGGCCTTTGTGTCCTGCCCGCCCTCCGTCCGACCCTGATTCATACCCTGGCTCACTCGACGTTCTGCACCTGCTCGCGGAATTGCTCCACCACGGCCTTCAAGTCGAGTCCGATCCGCGAGAGCGCGATGTCGTTCGCCTTGGCGCAGAGCGTGTTGGCCTCGCGGCCGAGTTCCTGCGCCAGGAAGTCGAGCCGGCGCCCGATGGCGCCGCCCGCCGCCAGCAGATCGTTCGCCGCGGCGACATGGGCGCGAAGCCGGTCGAGTTCCTCGCGCACGTCGGCCTTGGCGGCGAGCAGCACCGCCTCCTGATGCAGCCGGTCGGGGTCGAGCCCGGTGCCGTCGGTGAGCGCGGCGATGCTGGCCGTGAGCCGTGCCTTCACGGCCTCCGGGCGCCGGGCCGGGCAGTCCTCGGCGCTTTTCGTCAGCCGGGCGATCTCGGCGAGCTGGCCCCCCACGATCTCCCGGAGCGAGGCGCCCTCCGCCCGGCGGGCGGCGGCGAGGTCGGCGACCAAGGCCTCGGCCCCCTCGGCGAGGTCGCGGTTCAGCGCCTCCGGGTCGGCCGGGCCTTCCGCCTCGACCTCGACGACGCCGCGCACCGACAGGAGCCCGTCCAAGGTCGCCGGCGCGATGCCCGCGGGCCGCGGCACCCGCGCCACCGAGGCGGCGAGGTCGGCCAGCAGCGCCTCGTCGATCCGCACCCGCGCCGCATTCTCGGGGCGCGTCAGCGTCAGGCCGAGCTGGCACTGGCCCCGCGCCAGCGCCTTGGAGAGCGCCGCACGGGCGGCCTCGCCCGCCGCCTCGAAGCCGTTCGGCACCCGCACCCGGATGTCGAGCCCGCGCCCGTTGACCGTGCGGATCTCCCACAGCCACTGCACCGCGCCGGTGGTGCCGGCGGCGCGGGCGAAGCCCGTCATGCTCGCGATCGAACCGCCCAAGCCTGCCCCCGTCGCGACGCTTGCGGCGACACGCGCCGCGGAACCGGCCCACCTGGGCGCGGTTCACCCGAATACGCGCTTTGGGTCGGACGACGCAACGCGGGAACAATTGGGGCCGGGGGTGCACCGCACCAACGACGTCCCGGCCGCGACTGCCCAACAAACGGGCACGGCCAAATCTCGCGCAGTCGCCTGTCGTTGAAGCAGGCACGAATACTGTGCATCGTCTTGACGCTTACTGCGCGAGTTTCTAGCTTCGGACTCGAGAGCGAGTGCCGGATCTTCGCCGGAGCTTCTTCGCGGGGACCGACCCATGACGAACCCTTTCGACATCAAGAACCGCTTCCGCGCCCGGCTGCGGGCCGCCGACGCGCAGAAGAACCGTCTGCGCGCCCGGCTGTTGGAAGAGGGCACGCGGGCGCTGGCGCCCGTCACCGAGGCGCTGACCCTGATGGGGGAGGTGCTGGAGGAGGACGGGGTCGCCCACGGCCGGATCGACTGCCCGAGGCCGGAGGTGGACCACGACGATTTCGTCGGCTTCACCGCGACGCTCCGCAACGCCGCCGACAAGGAATTGCGCATCTGCGTGAAGTACGGACCGGTGCTCGGCGGGCGCAACTACGTCGCGGTGACCGGGCTCGGGGCCGAGTACGGCGAGCGTCTCGCGGCGCTGGCGAGCAACGGGGCGCCGAGCCTCGGCCGCTCGGTCGGCAGCGACATCCATGTCGAGGCGGACCGGGGCCGCGACCTCGCCGAGATCCTGCGCGAGATGGTGGAGGATTTCTTCGCCGGCCATCCCGAGCCGGCCATCCGCACCGGCACCGCCGAGAGCCGGGCGCGGCTGGCGCTGGTGCAGTAGGCCCGACGCCCCGGCTTTGCAGGAGCGGACCCGCCGCCTGTCCCTCACGGGGCGGGCGGCATATCCGTGCCGACCCCGCGCCGGCGGCGCGCATTCCCTCGTCCCGCATGCGGGACGAGGGAGGAGCCGGCCCTCTCCGAAGCGATCAACCGGAAGTGAGATCGGGGGCCTGCGCCGCCAGGCTCCGCGCCCGAGCCGCGCGGGCCATGGCGATCAGTTCGTGCGCGGTGAGGCTATGCTGAGGAAGGCTCTCCTCGGCGGGCGTCACGGCGGCGGGCTCCGGCCCCTCCGGCTGCGGCGGGGGACGCAGGTCCCGGCTCGACCAGAGGGATCGGATTCGCGTCGCCTTCCGGGGTGCTGCCAGCGCCATGCCGTCTCCGCTTTCGGGCTTTTCTCGGGGTTGCCGGGGAAGGCAAATAGTCAAGCTTCACCGCACGAACATTCTTGACGGGCGCGCAAGTGGTGCTTCGCGGCGCAAAAAAAGCGCGCGGGTCGCCGGCCGACCGGCGCAACGATGCAACCGTGCCGCGCTCATTCCTGAAATTTGTTTCCACCTGACCGGACCATTGCTCCCCATGTCCGGGCGGGCGAAGAAGGTCCGGTCGGTTCGGCCCGCCGCCGCCGCCGGCGCATCGGCCCGAACGCTCTTGCCGGCTTTCGATGGATGCCGATGCCGCACGAGAACCCGAGGCGCCGCCCTTGATGCCGACCGACGCCGAGCTGGCCTCGCCGATCCCATCCTCCGCCGGGACCCTCGCCGCACACCGCCTCTCGGACCGGTGGCCGGTGCTGCCGCTGCGCCTCGCGCTGGCGCTGGCCTTCGGCACGCTCGGGATCGTCTCGACGCTCGCGCTCGCGCTCCTCGTCCACGGGCAGGCGACCGTCCGGCTGGAGCAGGAGGTCGGCGCGCAGCTCGACGAGCTGACCGCCCACATGGCCCGCACCCTCGATCAGGGCATGTTCGAGCGCTGGCGCGACGTGCAGGTGGTGGCCGCCCTCGACACCCTGCGCGAGCCCGACGCGCCGCTGCCGGCCAAGCGCGCCGTGCTGGAGCGGCTGCAGACCACCTATCCGGCCTATTCCATCCTGCTCCTCACCGATGCGGCAGGCCGCATCGTCGCCACCAGCAACGGCCTCATCGAAGGGGCGGACGTGTCGGCCCGCGACTACTTCCTCGCCGGGCGCGAGCGGCCCTTCGCGGGCGACGTCCACGAGGCGAAGCTGCTCGCCAAGCTGCTGCCGCAGGCGGGCGGCGAGCCCCTGCGCCTCGTCGACCTGGCCGCCCCCGTCCGCGCGCCGGACGGCGCCTTCGCCGGAATCGTCGCGGCCCATCTCGACTGGGCCTGGGTGCGCGAGGCGGTGGCCGCCTTCGAGCGCACCCTGACGCGCCAGCGGGCCGGCACCGAGATCCTGCTCCTGTCGCGCGACGGCCGCGTGCTGCACGGACCGCCCGACCTGCTCGACCGGACCCTGCCGTCCAAGACCCTCGCGGGCGCGCGGCGGCTCGGCGGCGACGCCGCCGGCCCGCGGATCGGCCCCTGGCCGGACGGCCGGGACACGTATCTCTTCGCCACAGAGCCGACGCGGGGCTTTCGCGACTATCCCGGCCTCGGCTGGACCGTCGCGGCGCGGGTCGATGCGGGCCGCGCGCTGGCTCCGGTGCGGGAGCTGAGCACGGCGATCACCGTCTCCGGCCTCGCCGTGGCGCTCGTCGGCGCGCTGCTGACGTGGCTTCTCGCCGGGCGGCTCGCGCGCCCGCTCGACGCCGTCTGCGCCCAGGCCGAGCGGCTCGGGCGCGGCGAGCCCCTCGCCGTCCTGCCGGCGACCCCGGTGCGGGAGATCCGCGACCTCGGCCAGGCCCTCGACGCGGCGGCGCGGGAACTGCGCCAGCGGGATTCGGCGCGCCGCCTCCTCGTGGACGAGTTGAACCACCGGGTGAAGAACACGCTCGCCACGGTGCAATCCTTCGCGCTCCAGAGCTTCCGCGGGCTCGACGGCGCGGCGGCGCAGCGGCGCGACGCCTTCGAGGGGCGGCTCCTGTCGCTCTCGGCGGCCCACAACATCCTGACGCGGGAGCACTGGGCCGGGGCGGGTCTGCGCCCGGTGATCGACGAGGTGCTGCGGCCGTTCGAGGCCGGGGGCTCGCGCTTCACCCTCTCGGGTCCGGACCTGCGCCTGCCGCCCCGCGTCGCCCTGGCGCTCGGCATGGTGCTGCACGAGCTGTGCACCAATGCGGCCAAGCACGGCGCGCTGTCGCGTGCCCAGGGCCGGGTCGCGCTCGGCTGGGAGGTCGGCCCCGCGGAGAACGGCCTGCGCCGGCTCCACCTCGTCTGGCGCGAGACCGGCGGCCCCCCGGTGGCGACGCCGAGCCGGCGCGGCTTCGGCTCCCGCCTGATCGAGCGCGGGCTGGCCTCCGAACTCGGCGGCAGCGCCCGGATCGGGTTCCCGGCCGAGGGCGTGGTCTGCGAGATCGTTGCGCGTGTCGAAGAGGTGTGAGGCAGCCGTCTCGGGTCGGGCGCGGCGGGTTTCGCAAGGGCGAGGGCGATCGCGTGCAGGCCGTTGAGTTTCACGCACCCTTTTCTTTGGCTCGTTCGAGGCGGGACCAATTTCCATCCCGTCGTGTATATATCACGCGATAAGTTTTTACTTTTTCTTGAATTTCATTGGGCTTGTCGAGGCGATGGAACGTCAGCCAAACCATATCGAGGCCTTGTTTTTCAGCCTCTGACTTGATGGAATGATCCATCATCTGGCGGGCAAGATGTTCCAGCTTCGGCACTTCGTCGGTCACGGGCACCTGAATGCTTGCGTGCAGAAATTTGTGAACGATCTGCTCGCCGCCCTTCGTTCTTTCGATGAAGGTCGCTGGCTCAGTGCCGAGTGCGTACTGGATGGCACCGCTCGCCGACGGAACCGATCGCGTCCACGGAACGATGGCGATCAAGCCAATCATGAGAGCCGAAATGATCATGAATATTTTCATCTTTGCCCTTGGGATAGAGAGGGCGTGGGCGGCCACTCGAAGTTTTAATTTGCGAGTCGAGAGTGTTAAAGGCGCGCCCACAACAGATGAAATATAAACAATTTTGGTTTTTGGATTTAAATCTTGAAAAACGAGATCGTTAAAACTGTCGCATTCGCAGCGATACCCGGCAGCCTATGCCCCTCCGACACTTGAGATCGCCGTCCATCGTTCGCACCGAACCCTACTTCGTCTTCCCGTCCTGCCCGTCCCCGGCGCCGCAGATGGCGCGCAGCGTCTGCCAGTCCGCCTCGCTCAGGAGCGAGGCCTCGCCCGTCTTGCCGGGGGTCGCCCGGATCGTGGCCGCGCGCTCGGCGGTGTAGGGGTGCGAGCGCAGGAAGCCGGTGAGGCCGCCGGGCTTCTCGTCCTCCGCGCGGGTGATGCGCTCGAGGATGGCGGCGAGCGCCCGCCCGTCGCCGCCGGCCCGGTCGACGGCCGCGACCGAGGCCGCGTCGGCCGCGCGCTCGGCGTCGCGCGAGTAGCCCGCGGCGATCGCGGCCTGCCCCACAGCCACCAGCACGGTCGAACCGGTGAGGTCGCCGAGCACGAGGCTGAGCAGGAACGAAGTGCCGCCCGCCCGGATCACCGAGCGGACCGGATCGCGGGCGGAGACGTGCCCGAACTCGTGGGCGAGGATGCCGGCGAACTCGTCGGCGCTCTTGGCCTTCCCGAGGAGGTCGGACAGGATGATCACCCGCGCGCCGGGCAGCGCCAGCGCGTTGGCCAGCGAATGGCGGCGCACGCTCACCTGCGGCGGCGACAGCGACATGGTGGCCGAGAGCCGCGCCACGAGACCGTCGAGCACGGCCGTCGCCGCCGGGTCCTCGCAGAGCGGGGGATCGCCCAGCAGGCCGACGATCTGCGTCTCGACCGCCGCGCCCAGGCGCGCTTCGACCGTCCGCGGCACCAGCGGAGCCAGCAGGTCGGCCGCCGCCGGCACGCCGTAGATCGCGGTGAGCAGGACCGAGACGCCCGCGGCGAGCGACCAGAGCACGAGGCGTGGGAGCCCGCCCTCGCGCTCGCGCCGGTGCAGGCCGGGACAGCGGGCCGCGAGTGCGTCCGCAAAGGCCGCATCCTCGAACTCGACGCTGCCGGGACTGTCCGCGTGGCCGATCCGGGCGAGCGGCGGCGCCGTCTCGGCGGCGCGCAGGTCGAGCAGGCTCCAGTCGAGGCGCACGGCCTCGCCGACGATCTCCAGCCGCTCGCCGAGGCGCAGCCGCACCGGATGGGCGCGGGCGCTGCGCCCGTCGAAGTACAGGCCGGTGGCGGTCGGCGGCGTGTTCACCCGGCTCTAAAACCCGATTTCCAGGGCGCCGCCGACATCGAGCGCGTCGGCGAGCCCCTCGTTGAGGCCGCTCGCGGGCGTGCGGGCGGAGGCCAGCACCGCCTCCAAGGCAGCGACGTTCTCGATCCCGGTCGTGTCCGCCACCGCGCGCCATAGGCGCAAGGTGACGACGCGGACATAGAGCACCGCGGCTCCCAGCAGCGTGCCGAGATAGAGCAGGCCCCCGCCCGCGATGGTGGCGGCCTGCATGCCCGGATTCGCCTTCGGATCGGCCACCAGCGGCACGATCACCGCGAGCACGATGCCGACCACGATGAAGAAGCCGACGATGGAGAGGAAGTAGAGGATGTAGGGCCAATAGAACTGGCGCGCCTTCAGGTGCGAGACGAGGCGCGCCTCGCCGAGATGCGTGGCGGCGAGGAAAGCGCGGGTCTCCCGCGCGCGGTAATACGGGGTCAGCCAGACGACCGCGAGGATCGCGAAGCCGAAGGCGGCCATGCCGGCCACCATGAAGAACTCCAGCGCCGTGCCGGCATATTTCGGATTGAGGACGAAGCTGTTCGATTTGCCGTTCGGATCGGGAAGATACAGGTCGGACGGAAGGTCGAAGCCGGCCGCGCTCAGGAGCCCGAACCCGCTGACGAGGATCGGCAGGACGGCGAACAGGTAGAACATCAGCCAGGGCCACAGCACCGAGCGCCCGGTGGCTGTGGAGCGCAGCCGGCTCTCGCCGATCAGGGTGTGGCCGATGCGGTAGCGCTCCAGGCCGGCCCGCATGAACGGGAAGGCGAGGCCGAGCGTCAGGATCGTGAGAAGCCACCACAGGCTCGCGCGCACCATGTAGGCGAAGGCCGATCCGTCCTGGCCGAGGCGGATGCCGCGCCAGCGGGTGCGCGAGGCGCGGTAGCGGCGCCCGCGGAAGATCGCGTATTGCCCGAGCAGGAACAGGAAGACCGCGGACAGGAACGGCACGAGCGGTTCGAGGCGCGGGACCGCGAAGCCGAGGATGAACAGGACGAGGTAGACCGGCACCAGGATGGCGAGCGCCACGAGGAAGCCGAGAAACAGCTCCTTGCCGCGGCCGAGATACTCGGCGGGGCTGCCGGCCACGACCGTGCGGCTCCAGAAGAAGCGCCGCAGGTTGGTGATGTACCAGAAGCGGTAGATCGAGAAGGTGACCAGCGAGAGCAGGAAGCCCTTCACGACGAGGCCGGTCAGCCCCGCGGCGCTGCGGTCGAAGGCGACCGTTCCCGTCGGGCCGAGCCGCCCGTCCTGCTGAGTCATGCCGTCCGCCCCCAGGCTCGATCTAGGCGGTAGACTAGCCGGGCGCTTGCAACATGCACGTGAAAAGGCGCCGCCCTCCCCGAAAGCCGGGGATGACGGCGCCTCTTGGGTCGTGATGGTATCCTCCGCTCAGCAGCAGCGGAAGCCCGAGCTGTTGCCGACGCCGAAGCGGGCGTTCTCGCGGTTCCGAAAGAACTCGCGCTCGGTCATCGGCGTCTGGTCCGGGTGGGTTTTTCGGATGTGGGCGACGTAGGTGCCGTAATCGCCCTGGCCCACCATCAGCCGCGCCCCGTCGCAGACGCATTTGTTGAACGCCTTGAGGCGGTCGCGAAAGTTCTGCGCCGGGGCCATTGCGGTCATGCTCTCACTCCGCCGGGGCGAGCTTGGGATCGGCTTCGAGCGCGGTCCAGCGGTCGGCGCGGTAGGCCTTCAGGCAGGCCATGACGCCGAACACCACGATCGCGACGACGAGGCAGACGAAGAACACGGCGAGCACCGTATCGACGCGGTCGTTGAAGACGATCTTGTGCATGTCGTCCATGCTTTTGGCCGGCGCCAGCACCTTGCCTTCGGCGATGGCGGCCGAGAAGCGGTCGGCGTGGCTGAGGAAGCCGATCTTCGGGTCGGGGGAGAAGATCTTCTGCCAGCCGGCCGTGAGGGTGCAGATGCACAGCCACACCGTCGGGATGATCGTGACGAAGGCGTAGCGCTCGCGCTTCATCTTGAAGATCACCACCGTGGCGAGCGTGAGCGCCACCGCCGCCAGCATCTGGTTCGAGATGCCGAACAGCGGCCAGAGCGTGTAGATGCCGCCGAGCGGGTCGGTCACGCCCTGGTAGAGGAAGTAGCCCCAGGCGGCCACGCACAGAGCGGTCGCCACCAGGCTCGGGGCCCAGGCCGAGGTGTCCTTGAAGCGCGGCGACAGGAGGCCGAGCAGGTCCTGCAGCATGAAGCGCCCGGCCCGCGTGCCGGCATCCACGGCGGTGAGGATGAACAGCGCCTCGAACAGGATCGCGAAGTGGTACCAGAAGGCCATCATCGCCTTGCCGCCGATGGCCGACGAGATGATGTGGGCCATGCCCACCGCCAGCGTCGGGGCGCCGCCGACGCGCGAGATGATCGAGTGCTCGCCGACGTCCTTGGCGGTCTGGGCGATCACCTCCGGCGCGATCGGGAAGCCGAGCTTGGTCACGGCGGCGGCGGCCGTCTCCGGTGTGGTGCCGACGAGGCCGGCGGGCGAGTTCATGGTGAAGTAGACGCCCGGATCGATCACGCTCGCGGCCACCAGCGCCATGATCGCGACGAAGCTCTCCATCAGCATGCCGCCGTAGCCGATGAAGCGGGTGTCCATCTCGTTGTCGACGAGCTTGGGCGTGGTGCCCGAGGAGATCAGGGCGTGAAAGCCCGAGACCGCGCCGCAGGCGATGGTGATGAACAGGAACGGGAACAGCGAGCCCGCCCAGACCGGGCCGGTGCCGTCGACGAACTTCGTCATCGCCGGCATCTGCATGTGCGGGGCGACGACGACGATGCCGAGGGCCAGCCCGACGATGGTGCCGATCTTGAGGAAGGTCGAGAGGTAGTCGCGCGGGGCGAGCAGCAGCCACACCGGCAGGATCGCGGCGACGAAGCCGTAGCCGATCAGCATCCACGTGAGCTGGGTGCCGGTGAAGGTGAAGGCCGGGCCCCAGACCGGGTGCTCGTTGATCTGCCCGCCGCCGAGGATCGCGGCCATGAGCAGGACGAAGCCGATGATCGAGACCTCGCCGATCTTGCCCGGCCGGATGTAGCGCGCGTAGAGGCCCATCAGGATCGCGATCGGGATCGTGGCGGCGACCGTGAAGGTGCCCCACGGGCTCTCGGCCAGCGCCTTGACGACGATCATCGCCAGCACCGCCAGCAGGATCACCATGATCATGAAGGTGCCGAACAGCGCGATCACGCCGGGGATGACGCCGAGTTCGGCCCGGATCAGCTCGCCGAGCGAGCGCCCGTCGCGGCGCATCGAGATGAACAGGATCATGAAGTCCTGCACCGCGCCCGCCAGCACCACGCCGGCCAGGATCCACAGCATGCCGGGCAGGTAGCCCATCTGCGCCGCGAGCACCGGGCCGACGAGGGGGCCTGCACCCGCGATCGCCGCGAAGTGGTGGCCGAACAGCACGGTCTTGTTGGTGGGGACGTAGTCGAGGCCGTCGTTGTGGCGGTGGGCCGGGGTCTCGCGCTTCGGATCGAGGCGCATCACCTTGTCGGCGATGTAGAGCGAATAGTAGCGGTAGGCGATCAGGTAGACGCAGACCGCGGCCACCACGACCCACAGCGCGTTGATCGATTCCCCGCGCTGCGTCGCCACGATGGCGAGCGCCGCCGCGCCGAGCGCGCCCACCAGGGCCCAGGGCCCATGTTTCTGTACCGCGCCCATCTGAACGCCTCGCTCCGTGATGGCCGCGTTCTTTGTTCGGGCGGCCTTGACGGGCCCTGTTTGGCTTAATTTTTTCGCGAGGGCCAGTTGCAGGGGCTACACACGCGGCGATCCTTCAAGGGGCAAGGCGCGTCTTCCCCTCGCGTGCCTTCGGCCTCATTCCAGCACGATGACGCGGTTGGGCAGTTCGTTGCCCGCGCCGTCCTCGGGAAGGGCCGCCTCCAGCACGCCGCCGACCCGCTCCACCGCCGCGACGAGGCCCGGCCCCAGCTCGCCACGCCCGGCCGCAGCGAGGAGGTCGGCCAGCACATTGCGCCACTCGCCGTCGGGGATGCGGGCGCGCACCGCGGAATCCGCGACGATCTCGGCATAGCGCTCGGCGAGCGCGACATAGATCAGCACCCCCGTGCGCCCCCGCGTGGCGGTGAGACCGTGCGCGACGAATTCGTGGCGGGCGGCGGCGCGGGCGCGCTCGTGGCGCCAGGGGCGCGGCGTCAGCGCGATCCGCACCCGCTCGTTCAGCGTGGCGGCGAGCGCCACGAGCACGCCGCCGGCCTGGGCCAGAGCGATCTCGGCGGCGGACAAATGCGTCAGCAGGATCAGCGGCCAGGGGAGAGCGAGCGCCACCGCCAGCGCGAGCGCCAGGGCGGGCGAGCGGTAGAGCCCCGCGCGGGCAGCCACCAGCACGACGATCTCGCCCGCGGTGCCGGCCTCGGCCCGGCCGATCGCCTGCCCGATCCGGGCGCGCTCAGAATTGGTGAGGATGCCCGCGCTACCAGTCACCGGAGGCTCCCCCGCCGCCCGACGAGCCGCCCCCGCCGGAGAACCCGCCGCCGCCCGAAAACCCGCCATCGGAGAAGCCGCCGCCCCAGCCGCCGGAGGAGCCGGGGATGACGACGATGCCGCCGCCGCGCCCGCGCCGCCCGCCGGAGTTCATCCGCGCCAGGACGATCACCAGAACGACGATGACGAGAATCCAGAACACGACCGTGACCGGATCGACCGAATCCGCGCGCACCGGGGCGCGACGCTGCCATTCCTCGGCATCGCCCGACAGGATCGACAGGATCGCATCGGTGCCGGCCTCGACGCCGCCGGAAAAGTCGCCCTGCTTGAAGCGCGGCGTGATCGCCGTGGTGACGATGACCTTGGTGAGCGCGTCGGTGAGCGCGCCTTCCAGCCCGTAGCCGACCTCGATGCGGACCTTGCGCTCAGATGGCGCCACGAGGAGCAGGACGCCGTTGTTCGTCTTGGCCTGACCCAGCTTCCACGCCCGAAACAGGCGGTTGGCGAAGTCCTCGACCGTCAGGCCCTGGAGCGAGGGCAATGTGGCGACGGCGACCTGATCGCCGGTCTTGTCGTCGTGCGCCTTGAGCTTGCCCTCGATCCGCGCTTTCGCCTCGGGCGAGAGGATGTTCGCGCCGTCGACCACGCGGCCGGTGAGTGCCGGCAGGGTCGGCTCGGCGGCGATCGCCGGCCCCACGAGGACGAGCAGCAGCACGGCCAGCGGCGCGACCAGCCGGGCGAGAAGATCTTTTGCGCGAAGGCTCACCCGGCGGCTGGCGCTAGAACTTCACGTTCGGCGCGCGCTCCGCGCCCGGCGTCGAGGTGAAGGTCTCCATCGGCTTCGCCTCGGGGTAGAACCACGAAGCGATCCAGCGGCCGGGGATGGTGCGAATCTCGGTGTTGTAGGCCTGGACCGCCTGGATGTAGTCGCGCCGCGCCACCGCGATGCGGTTCTCGGTGCCTTCGAGTTGGGACTGCAAGGCCAAGAAATTCTGGTTCGACTTCAGGTCCGGATAGGCTTCGACCGAGGCGAGCAGGCGTCCGAGCGCGCCCGATAGCTGGTTCTGCGCGTCCTGGAACTGCTTGAACTTCTGCGGGTCGCTCACCGTCGAGGCATCGACCTGGACGCTGGTGGCCTTGGCGCGGGCTTCCGTCACCTTGGTCAGCGTCTCCTGCTCCTGCTTGGCGTAGCCCTTCACCGTCTCGACGAGGTTAGGGATCAGGTCGGCCCGGCGCTGGTACTGGTTCTGCACCTCGCTCCACGAGGACTTCGCCTGCTCCTCCAGGCTCGGCACCCGGTTGATCGCGCCGCAGCCCGACAGGCAGAGCGCCAGCCACAGGGCGGCGAGCGCGCTGGCGATCCGGCCGAGCACGGGCGCGCGCAGCGCCACGGGGGGCTGGAGGCTGACGGACATGGGCAAAGGGTCTCCGAAGCGAGGCTTTTGTCGGAGAGGGAGATAGGTGCGGCGGGCCGCCGCGGGAAGGCGGGGCGGTGAAGTTCGGGTGAGAGAGGGGCTTTCGGCTCGCCGTCTCACCCCCGCCGTCATTCCGGGGCGCCGCAGGCGAACCCGGACCCGAAGGGGCGCGCCGGAGGCGTGCAATCCACGACTGGCCGCGACGGTCCGACTTCGGCCGGGCTTCCCGCATCACGGGTGATGGGGTGGACGGCCCCCGACGGCATCGTGTGTGCCAGATTGAGGTCGTTGCAGATCTCAAGCGAGGAGGCCGTCCATGGAG
>NZ_JACHOP010000008.1 GCF_014199935.1 Methylorubrum rhodinum | reverse complement strand
CCATCCGGGCCTGAGGCTCGCCAGTTCGATCTGCCACGCTGCTCCACGCAAACGACCCAAGCCTGACGGATCGGCGTTCTCACACGACCTCGGTCGAAAGCGGTCCATCGCATGGGCAAGCTGATCGGGCTTTCACCCCAGCAACGCCTCAAAAGCAACCCTCTTCGAAAAGAGTGTCGATAGATCCCGAGCCTCCCCGGGCCGCAGCGTTCTTCGTTTGCAGCACCCCTCACACAAACCGCCGCGATGCGCGCGATGCGCGGGCCCGGCGTCCGAATTTATTAGGAAATGTTGGTTTCAGTCGTCCCATCCGAGGTGACGACGACGAGACGACGATGTTCATCCCGAGGCTCCGCCGCCTCCTCGGCTTCTACGCCGTGCGCGAGAACGACCCGGTTCTAGCCGCGGCGCAGTTCCAGGCGCTCGCCCGCCAGATCCTGATGCTCTACGCGTTCCTCGGCCTCAACGCGGTCGGGCTCGCCTACGCGCATTACGGGCTGGCGCCGGACTGGGTCGTCGTCGGGCCGCCGGTCGTGCTGGTCGTCGCCGTCTGCGCGCGCTCGCTCGGGTGGATCCGCACGGCCCGGCGCCCGCTCCAGGGGAAGGAGGCCATCGCCCGGCTGCGGATGGTCAACCGGTTCACCGCGATCCTCGGAATCGGCGCCTCGCTCTGGGCCAGCCTGCTGTTCGGCCACGGCAACAGCGCCAGCGACATGCACATCATCTTCTTCCTCACCATCACGATGATGTTCTGCATGCAGTGCCTCGCGCACCTGCGCAGCGCCGCGCATATCCTCGCCACGATCGCGGTGCCCTACTGCGTCTACTTCATCGCCGTCGGCGAGCCGTTGGTGCAGATGGCGGTGATCAGCTACGTCCTCGTGCTGGTCGGCTCGACGGCGATGCAGAGCTTCGCCTACCGCGACTTCTGCCACCTCGTCGATCTCACCGCCGAGAACGGCCGGCTCGCCCATACCGACGCGCTGACCGGCCTGCCGAACCGCCGCTCGTTCGTGGCGCGGCTGGAGGAGACGGTCACGCAGGCCGCCGCCACGGGCGCGCAGTTCGGCGTCGGCATGATCGACCTCGACGGCTTCAAGCCGGTCAACGACAGCCTCGGCCACGGCGCGGGCGATGCCGTGCTGCGCGAGGTCGCCCGGCGCCTGGAGGGGGCCGGCATCGGCTGGGCCGCCCGCCTCGGCGGCGACGAGTTCGGCATCATCGTCGAGGGCGAGGGGGATCTCGACGGGCTGGGCCGGCGGATCTGCAGCCTGTTGGGGCAACCCTACGCGCTGCGGGAAGGGATGGCGCAGATCGGCGCCTCCGTCGGCTTCGCCCGCTTCCCCGAGGCCGCCGCGAGCGCGGAGACCCTGGTGGAGCGGGCCGATTTCGCCCTCTACCACGCCAAGGCCTTCCATCGGGGCAAGGCCGTGCTCTTCGCCCCGGATCACGAGGCCGCCCTGCGCCGGCATGCGGCCGTCGAACAGGCCCTTCGGCGGGCCGACCTCGCGACGGAGTTCCACCTGCTCTACCAGCCGATCGTCGATGTGGCGGGCGGGCAGGTCGAGGCCTACGAGGCGCTGGCGCGCTGGAACAGCCCGACCCTCGGGGCCGTCTCGCCGGCCGACTTCATTCCGGTGGCCGAGCGCAGCGGTCTGATCCTCGATCTGACCCGGGTGCTGCTCGCGAAGGCGCTCGATGCGGTGCGCGGCTGGCCCGCGGACCGGCGCCTCTCCTTCAATCTCTCGGCCCACGACATCGCCACGCCCGAAAGCGTCGAGGCGCTCATCGCCCTCGTCGTCGCGAGCGGCATCGATCCGAGCCGGATCGTTTTCGAGGTGACCGAGACCGGGCTGATGCGCGATCTCGGCGATGCCCGGCGGGCGCTGAGCGCCCTCAAGTCCCTCGGGCCGTGCATCGCCCTCGACGATTTCGGAACCGGCTATTCGAGTCTGAGCTACCTCAAGCGCCTTCCGGTCGATCGGCTGAAGATCGACCGCAGCTTCGTCACCCAACTCGACGGTGACGAGACGTCGCTCGCCATCGTGCGTGCGATCCTCGACCTGTGCCGGCATCTGTCCCTGGACTGCATCGTCGAGGGCGTGGAGACGACGGAGCAGATGCTGCTCCTGCGCTCGGTCGGGTGCCGGTCGATGCAGGGCTACCTGTTCGGAAAGCCGATGCCGTCCGGTGAGATCGCGGCCTTCGAGGCCATGGTCGCCGGGCGATCGATCCCGGTGCCGGCTGCGCCGCCTAGTCTGTCCGCGGTGGCGTGACGGCGACGAAGCCGGCGCGGCGGGATAGACTCGGTCTCCCGGCAACGACCCGCGAGTCCGTCCATGTCCCTGACCGTTCCCGTCATCCTCGGTTCCGTGCGCTCGGAGCGCCAGGGAATCCGGGCCGCCCGCTTCCTCGTCGCACAGCTCGAAGCCCGCGGCCACGCGGCGCCGCTGGTCGATCCGGCGGAGCTGAATCTTCCCCTGCTCGACCGGATGTACAAGGAGTATCCGAAGGGCGAGGCGCCCGAGCCGCTGGAGCGGCTGGCCGAACTTTATCGGCGTGCGGACGCCTTCGTCGTCGTCTCGGCCGAGTACAACCACGCGATCCCGCCGGCCCTCTCCAACACCCTCGACCACTTCCTGGAGGAGTATTTCTGGCGCCCCTCCGCCATCTGCTGCTACTCGGCCGGGCAGTACGGCGGCGTGCGCGCGGCGATGCAATTGCGGGCGATGCTGGCCGAACTCGGCACCCCGAGCATCCCGTCCCTGCTGCCGATCCCGCGCATCCACAAGGCGCTGAGCGAGGCGGGCGAGCCCTCCGAGGACTGGCTGAGGAAGTCGGCCCAAAAGTTCCTCGACGAGTTGACGTGGTATGCCGAAGCGCTGCGAGCCCGGCGCGAGGCCGGCACGCCGTATTGAACGCTCTGGCATCGCGCTTGCCCGCCCTTCCTCACGGCAGAGGCGGAGCGAGGGACGGATGAACAGGAGCGTCGACAGGGTCAGGGACGTCCTGACCGAACTGGTCAAGGCAGCGCTGGTGTCGGAGGATCGCCTGAGCCTCGCCTTCCGGAACGAAGCCGTCGTGGGGCTCGCCGCGCTCCGCGATGCCCCGCCCGATCCGGACGGACTGCGGATGGACGGCGCCTGGACGCTCGCGGTCCGAGCTGCGGAGGCGCCGGAGTTCCAGCCGATGGAGGGCCGGATCAACCTCACCCTGCCGCAGCAATCGCCGTTGACCCTCGACGCGTTGCTGGCGCCGGACTTCGACGTGGACGCCGCGGTCGAGCGCATCCGCAAGGCGGCCTCGACCGGCTGAGCCGGACGCGGCGGGCGATCGGGAGCGCGCCGGAGCGAGCGCGCTCCCTGAAACCGAAAGGCGTCTCGCGCGATGGTC
This sequence comes from Methylorubrum rhodinum, assembly GCF_014199935.1. Lineage (GTDB taxonomy): Bacteria > Pseudomonadota > Alphaproteobacteria > Rhizobiales > Beijerinckiaceae > Methylobacterium > Methylobacterium rhodinum. Next base: position 168,474 of record NZ_JACHOP010000008.1, on the reverse strand, counting down.
GGCGGAGGCAAACGGAAGGAACCGCCCATGTCCGCGAACGATCTCACCCACCGCGTCGGCCACGATGTCGACAGCGTCGATCAGGTCAGCAGCGTGATCCTGCTCGGCCTCGCCGTGGTCGGCGGCATCGCCACGATCGTGCTCGACCTGCTCTTCATCGGCTGACGGACGGAACTGTCCCCGCTGCGCCGGGCGCGGCGGGGACCGAATGCCGTGTTCGTCTCGAGAAGTTCGCGGCGAGACACCCGGACGGTAAGCTTTCGTTAACCATCTCGGCGCAGACTACATCCTCAGTCGCGGATTTGCGTCCGCACGGTGACGAAACCTTCACCCTCGCTTCGGTCCATCATGGCACAGCTCGCGACCGACTTCGCCTCCGACGCCCTCGCCCAGGCACCGATGCCGGGTCTGAGCGGCGAGACGCGCAACCGGCTCGGCCGGGCCCTGCGGGAGGCCTACGTCGACACCTGCGAATCGCGCCCGATCACCGACGTGCAGGTCGAACTGCTGTTGCGTCTGCGCCAGAAGGAGCGGGACCAGCGCCGCGGCGCCTGACGCGCCGCATCGAAGGCGGCGCCCTACTGCCAGCGCCGCGCTTGCGGCTGGCTGCGCCGGATCTCCGCAGCGCGAATCATCGTCAGAATCCGGTCCAGATCCCGCAGAAGCTCCATCTCGCTGGCGCGGGCCGCCTCGACGTCGTCGTCGTCGCCGAACCGTTGGCGGTGCTGCACGAGGGCCAGGGCACGCTCCAGGGCGTCCCGCTCGCCGTGCAGCGCACGATAGGCGGCCTCCTGCGGATCGAGCACCTCGACCGCATCCCCGCTCTGCGGGTCGTTCGCCTTCGGATCGGCCGCCTCCGCCGACCGGTCGGTTCTGCGGGATGGCTCCGCCACGCTGACGATCTCCTCTGTGCGCCTCCGATGCGAGGCCCTCGTTCTAGACCCCGCCCCGCTATCCCGACCGGTCCCAAGCCCGACCGGGCGCGACGGCCTCGATCCCCCTCAACGCCCGAGAGCCGCCAAGCGGTCCCGTCCGCAGCGAAATTCGGCCGGACGTGGAACGCGGCCGTCTCTGTCATGTCCCCGTCATGTGGCCGTCATAGAGCCGGCGCGTCAGCCGGTTAGGGCTAGGCCGGTCGCGGCGGGAGGCCGATCCCTCGATGGACTGGCCGGGACGCCCGAGAGGCCCCCGACCGCGGCAGCGCCCGACACGTTACGGAGATGCTCGTGAAACCCTTCGCTTACGCCCTGGCGGTCGGCCTCGCCGCCGCCCAGCTCGCGACCTCGGCGCTCGCCGCCGACATCACCGGCGCCGGTGCCACCTTCCCGTTCCCGGTCTATTCCAAGTGGGCCGAGGCCTACCGCAAGGATAGCGGCATGGGCCTGAACTACCAGTCGATCGGCTCCGGCGGCGGGATCAAGCAGATCCAGGCCAAGACCGTCGATTTCGGCGCCACCGACGCGCCGCTGAAGCCCGCCCAGCTCGAGAAGGACGGCCTCGTCCAGTTCCCGACCGTCATGGGCGGCGTGGTCACCGTGGTGAACATCGCCGGCCTCGAGCCCGGCAAGCTCAAGCTCACCGGCGAGATCGTCGCCGACATCTACGCCGGCAAGATCCAGAAGTGGTCCGACCCGAAGATCGCCAAGCTGAACGACGGCGTGAAGCTGCCCGAGGCCAACATCACCCCGATCTACCGTTCCGACGCGTCGGGCACGACCAATATCTTCACCACCTACCTCTCGGGCGTCTCCGAGAGCTGGAAGAAGGAGTTCGGCGCCGCCACGACCATCTCCTGGCCGGTCGGCCAGGGCGGCAAGGGCAACGAGGGCGTCACCGCCACCGTCAAGCAGGTCCCCAACGCGATCGGCTACGTCGAGTCGGCCTATGCCAAGCAGAACAAGCTCGCCTACGCCCTGATCCAGAACAAGGCCGGCAAGTTCCCGCAGCCCGACGACAAGGCCTTCCAGGCCGCCGCCGCCAGCGCCGACTGGAAGTCGACCCCCGGCTTCGGCATCGCGCTGACCAACCAAGCCGGCGACGACGCGTGGCCGATCACGGCGGCGACCTTCATCCTCGTCTACCGTGAGCCGGCCGACCCGGCCAAGGCCGCCGACGTGCTGAAGTTCTTCGACTGGGCCTACAAGAACGGCGATAAGCTCGCGAGCGAACTCGACTACGTGCCGCTTCCCGACAACGTGGTCGGCCTGATCCACGAAGAGTGGAAGACCATCAAGGGCAAGGACGGCAAGCCGATCCTCGGCAGCATGTAAGGCGTCATCGGGCCTCTCCCCCTCGGGAGGGGCCCTTCTCATGCGGTCCGCTCGCCTCCCGCCCGCGACCGCGCTACACGCCCCGCATTCGATGAGCTTTCGCGGATGACCGCCTTGACCCAATCCGTCGCCCTGGCCCGCGAGAGCGGCGTCGCCGCCCGCACCGCCCCGAGCAAGACCGGGGACCGGCTGTTCCAGGGGCTGTCCTACGCCTCGGCGCTGCTGGTGCTGCTGGTGCTCGCCGGCATCCTCGGCTCCATCGTCTACGGCGCGTGGCCGGCCTTCGCCGAGTTCGGCTTCGGCTTCCTCACCTCCTCCGCCTGGAACATCGGCACCGAGCAGTTCGGGGCGCTGCCCGCCATCATCGGCACCGTCGCGGCGGCGCTGCTGGCGCTCCTCATCGGCGTGCCGATCTCCCTCGGGATCGCGGTCTACCTGACGCAGCTCTGCCCCGGCTGGGCCCGCAAGCCGGTCGCGATGACGATCGAACTGCTCGCCTCGGTGCCGAGCATCATCTACGGCATGTGGGGCCTGTTCGTGTTCGCGCCCCTCTTCGCGCACTTCGTGCAGGTGCCGGTCTCGAACCTCGTCGAGGGCCTGCCGATCGTCGGCACGATCCTCTACGCCCGCATCCCCTCGGGCGTCGGCGTGCTCACCGCCGGCATCATCCTGGCCATCATGATCGTGCCCTTCGTGGCCTCGATCACCCGCGACATGCTCGACCAGATCCCGACCGTGCTGCGCGAGAGCGCCTACGGGATCGGCTGCACCACCTGGGAAGTCGTGCGCCACGTGCTCGTGCCGCAGGCCTCGGTGTCGATCATCGGCGCGATCATGCTGGGCCTCGGCCGCGCGCTCGGCGAGACCATGGCGGTCACCTTCGTGATCGGCAACGCCAACCGCCTCTCGGCCTCGATCTTCGATCCGGGCTCGACCATCGCCTCGCGCATCGCCAACGAGTTCAACGAGGCCGACGGCCTCCAGCTCTCCTCGCTGATGGCGCTCGGCTGCCTGCTCTTTATCATCACCTTCTTCGTGCTGATCATCGCGCGCCTGCTGGTGCGGCGCGCCAAGGTCGCCTGAGCCACCAACCGGGACGAGCGCCGACCATGGACGCCACCAACCCCATCGCGACGACCGGCCAGACGCCCGATCCTGCGCCCCGCGCCAGCCGCGTGCGCTCCGGCCGCCGGGTCGCCGATCGCATCCTGATCGTGGCGAGCACGCTCGCCACCTTGCTCGGCATCATCGTGCTCGGCTCGATCCTGCTGATGCTGATCATCGAGGGCGTGAAGGGCTTCACCCCGGCGCTGTTCACGGCGCCGACCCCCGGCCCCGGCTCGGAAGGCGGCGGCATCGCCAACGCCATCCTGGGCAGCCTGATCATGACCTTCATCGGCATCGTCATCGCCACGCCGATCGGGCTGATGGCCGGCACGTTCCTCGCCGAGTACGGCAAGACCTCGAAGATCGCCGACGTCATCCGCTTCCTCAACGACGTGCTGCTCTCGGCGCCCTCGATCCTGATCGGCCTGTTCGTCTACACCCTGATGGTGCGGCCGATGGGGACCTATTCGGGCTGGGCCGGCGCGGTGGCGCTCGCCATCATCGCCGTGCCGGTCATCGTGCGCACCACCGAGGACATGCTGCGCCTCGTGCCGAGCCCCATGCGCGAGGCCGGCGCGGCGCTCGGCGCCCCCCGTTCCCTGGTGATCCGTGCGATCACGTGGCGGGCGGCCTCCGCGGGCATCGTCACCGGCATCATCCTGGCGCTCGCCCGCATCGCCGGCGAGACCGCGCCGCTGCTGTTCACCGCGCTCAACAACAACTCGTGGTTCAACGCCAACCTGCTCGGCGGCGTGCCGAACCTGCCGGTGATGATCTACCAGTTCGCGCTCTCGCCCTACCCCAACTGGCAGAGCCTCGCCTGGGCCGGCGCGCTCCTCATCACCGTCACCATCCTGGCTCTCTCGGTGACGGCCCGCTTCGTGATCAAGGAACAGCGGCAGCGCTGATCGCTACCCGCGTCCCGACCTCCTACCCGACGAGAGACCTCCGATGAGCGCCTCCCCCGCGATCCGCAGCCAGCTCGACGGCCGCAACCCGGCCGACCACGCCGCACCCGTGCGCATCGCCGTCAAGGACCTGAACTTCTACTACGGCTCCTTCCACGGCCTGAAGAACATCAACCTCGACTTTCGCGACCGGCAGGTGACCGCGCTGATCGGCCCCTCGGGCTGCGGAAAATCGACCCTGCTGCGCACCTTCAACCGGATCTACAGCCTCTACCCCGAGCAGCGCGCGGAAGGGGAGATCCTCCTCGACGGCCAGAACGTGCTCGATCCCAGGATCGACCTCAACGAACTGCGCTCGCGCATCGGCATGGTGTTCCAGAAGCCGACGCCGTTCCCGATGTCGATCTACGACAACGTCGCCTTCGGCTTGCGCCTCTACGAGAAGCTGCCCAAGGCCGAGCTCGACGTCCGCGTCGAGGAGAGCTTGCGCAAGGCCGCCCTGTGGGACGAGGTGAAGGACAAGCTCAAGCAGTCCGGCATGGGCCTGTCCGGCGGTCAGCAGCAGCGCCTCTGCATCGCCCGCACCGTGGCCCAGCGCCCGGAGGTGATCCTGTTCGACGAGCCGACCTCGGCGCTCGACCCGATCTCGACCGGCCGCATCGAGGAGCTGATCGAGCAGCTCCGCTCGGAGTTCACGATCGTCATCGTGACCCACAACATGCAGCAGGCCGCCCGCATCTCACAGTTCACCGCGTTCATGTATCTCGGCGAGCTGATCGAGTTCGACGCGACCTCGAAGATCTTCATGAACCCGGCCAAGCGCCAGACCCAGGACTACATCACCGGCCGCTTCGGCTGATCCGCCCCCATTTCGTGTCGCGACCCCTTTGTTGCGACGGATCGGCTTCACCGGAGACTTCGAAGACCATGGCCGAGCATATCGTTTCCTCCTACGACAACGATCTCGAGAACCTGCGCCGCTCCATCGCCGAGATGGGCGGCGTCGCGGAAAAAATGCTGGCCGACGCCACCGACGCGCTGGTGCGTCGCGACACGGCGCTCGCCCAGGCGGTGATCGCCGCCGACAAGCGCCTCGATACGCTCCAGCGCGAGATCGAGGAGCGCTCCGTGTTGCTCATCGCCCGGCGCCAGCCGCTCGCCATCGACCTGCGCGAGACTATCTCAGGGATTCGCGTCGCGGGCGATCTGGAGCGGATCGGCGATCTCGCCAAGAACATCGCCAAGCGCGTCGTCGCGATCAGCGATCAGGCCCAGCCGCAGAAGATCGTGCTCGGCGTCCAGCACATGAGCGACCTCGTGCAGGAGCAGCTCAAGGACGTGCTCGACGCCTATGCCAGCCGCGACACCGCCGCCGCCCACGACGTGTGGGAGCGGGACGGGGCCATCGACGCGCTCTACAACTCGCTGTTCCGCGAACTCCTGACCTACATGATGGAAGATCCGCGCAACATCTCGTTCTGCACGCACCTGCTGTTCTGCGCCAAGAACGTCGAGCGCATCGGCGACCACACCACCAACGTCGCCGAAACGATCCAGTACCTCGCCACTGGCGAGGCGCCTCAGGGCGAGCGCCCGAAGAACGACGCTTCGAACTACGCCACCGTTCAGCCGGGCGCCTGAGGCCTTTCGGTCGACGTGATGTGCATGGTCTTCGCGCGAGCCGGGTATCGGATCGCGCGAAGACGGACGTGAGACGCTGTTTGCCGGGACTACCCGAGCGCCGGGACTGGATTCCCGCGTGCGCCTCCGTCACCGTTGCGGTGACGAAGGAGGCTCCTGGCGAAAAATGCGAATGGGACAACGTTCGATGACGAGCGCGCGCATCCTGATCGTCGAGGACGAGGAATCGCTGACCACGCTGCTGCGCTACAACCTCGAGGCCGAGGGCTTCGTGGTCGACGTGGCGACCCGCGGCGACGAGGCGGACCTCCGCCTGCACGAGACCACCCCCGACCTCGTCCTGCTCGACTGGATGGTGCCGGGCCTGTCCGGCATCGAACTGTGCCGCCGCATCCGCGCCCGCCGCGAGACGGAGCGGCTGCCGGTCATCATGCTGACCGCCCGCGGCGAGGAGGCCGACCGTGTGCGCGGCCTCTCGACGGGGGCCGACGACTACGTGGTCAAGCCGTTCTCGGTGCCGGAGTTGCTCGCCCGCGTGCGCTCGCTCCTGCGCCGGTCCAAGCCCGCCCATGTCGCCGACATGCTGACCGCGGGCGATATCGAGCTCGACAGGGTGAGCCACCGCATCCGCCGCCAGGGCCGCGAGATCCATCTCGGGCCGACCGAATTCAAGCTGCTCGAATACCTGATGCAGAGCCCCGGCCGGGTCTTCTCCCGCGAGCAACTCCTCGACGGCGTGTGGGGCCACGACGTCTACATCGACGAGCGCACCGTCGACGTCCATGTCGGCCGCCTGCGCAAGGCGATCAATCGGCCCCGCCAGAGCGACCCGATCCGCACCGTGCGCGGCTCCGGCTACTCGTTCGACGAGATGTTCGCGGTGGCCGAGTAGTTTTTCAAAAAGCGGCCTCCCACCCAACTCCCTCATCCTGAAGCGGCACCTCGCGATGAGGGGGGATGGGTCGGGGCAGCCGGTGAGACGCCGCTTCAATAGTTCACCGTCGCCCGCAGCCCGATCACGGTGGCATTGCGGATGCGTCGCCCGTTCGCATCCGGCAATCCGCCGCCGGGGCGCATGACGTATTGAAGGTCCGGCTGGAGGGTGAAGCCGGGCACGATCTCGGCCTGGTAGGTCGCCTCGATCACCGTCTCGCTGCTGCGGACCGGCCCCGTGCCGGTGCCGAGGATGATCCCGTCGCGGTCGATGCCGCGGGCGGCGGGCGAGAGGCGCGAGTGGATCACACCGAGGCCGGCGGTGTCGTTGGGGCGCCCGGGGATCAGCCCCTTGTAGGCGATGCCGGCATCCACGTAGAGGTCGATCAGGTTGCGGTCGCCCGGCACCGCCGAGAGCCGGACGAAGGCCGAGGCGCCCTCCCCCGGCGCGCCGGGCTCGTTGAAGATCGTCTGGTCGACGATGGCGTAGACGCCGCTGTCGCCGCGGAAGCGCCGGGCGATGCCGCTGGCCTCCGGGTCGGCGAGCAATCGCCCCTGGACCCTATCGAGCCGCGGGCTGTCGAACCGGCCGAAATGGTGCCACGCCCCGAGCGTCGCCGTGCCGGGCAGGCCCGTCGTACCGGGAAGCGAGGGATAGGCGTAGGCCGCCTCGCCGATCAGCAGCGCGGGATCGTTGACGCGAAAATCCGTGCCGTGGCGGTTGCGCCGCTGCGGGTCGATCCCATCGTCGGATTTCGGCGTGCCGGCCGGGTCGCCGTTGAAGAGCGCGGCCTGGAACGACAGCGCGTCGGTCGGCACGTACTTCACCCGGATCGCGGGCGTCGCCAGCGGGTAGATCGGCCCGCCGTTCGGCAGCACCACGGCGCCGACATTCGGCCAGCCGAAGCCGGCGTTCAGAAAGACCACGCCCGACTGCGCGATGGCGAACTCGGTGTCCGCCGAGACCTGCCCGACCTTGATCGAGAGTTTCTCGCCCAGGAAGCGCTGCTCCACCCACAGCTCGAACAGCCGGGTCGAGGGCAAAGCCTCGATGCCGCTCACCGTCGTGAGGTTGTTCACGAACGCGCGGGACATGCCGTGGCCGTGGATCTGGAAGAAGTCGGTGTGGAACCGCGCGCCCTCCCAGCCCATGAAGCGATCGAGGTCGATGTCGAGGCCCGTGTCGAGGCGCCCGCCGTAGGTCGCGCCGCGCCTGAGGCCGCCCGACACGTCGGCGAGACCCTCGCCGATATAGGTGAGCACGTAGGTGATGCCGCGTTGCGCCAGATAGGCGCGTAGGCCGAACGGATCACTGTCGGGCCCGAGCGAGGATTCGATCGAGCCCTTGTTGGTGACCGAGACCTGATCCGAGGTGCGCGATTGCGCCACCGCGGTCTGCGGATCGCCGCCGGCACCGGTGAGCGGGAGCAGGAAGTCCTGCGCCGCGGCGGAGGCGCCCGAGCCCAGGCAAGCCGCGAGCGCGAGGACGGCGCGCCGCCGCGCTCGTCCCGCCGCGCCCCGGCGCGAAGGCCGTCTCTCCACGCTCAAGGGGTGCCGCCGCGCCTCTCCCCGGCCGCGAGCCGGCCGAGCATCCTCATCCCATCAAGCAGGCGCGGATGACAGGGCTGAGACCGTCGTGGGGTTAGCCGGCGCGCAGCAACAGCAGGATCGCCGTGACCGCCATGACGGCGACCGTCGCGATGATGCCGCCGCCGCGGCAGGCGAACTGGCGCGGGGTGTTGGTGCCGGCGAACATGCCGATCGGGTGGAGGATGCGGGCGATCACCAGCACGATCAGCAGTCCCTGCACCCAGCCCTTCGCGCCGCCGCCCGCCTCGTAGAGGGCGATCAGCAGGAGCGTGAACGGCACGAATTCCATGAAGTTGGCGTGCGAGCGGATGCGCCGCTGCAATCCGTCCTGCCCGCCGTCGCCGAACAGCACGTTGCCGCTCACGCGCCCGCCGATCACCCAGGCGGACAATCCGGCATAGATCAGGCCGAGGATGCCGGCATAGAAGGCGGTGATGGTCGGAAAGATCACGGGTGTCGGTCTCCGTCGTGGTTCGGCCATGGTGCGGCCAAGATTCGGCCATGGTGCGGCAAAGGCACCAATCGGCGTGGCTTTGGCTGGTTCCGGCACCCGCGCGGACGTGAACGCCCCTTCGGCGTCCGTGTCACGCGTTGTGGATTGTCCCGCCATCGCGACGCGTCCCATCGCTCGGGACGTGCGAAGACTGACATATGTCTGTCTCGCTTCGCGCCGATGTCGGCGTCGGGACTTGCAGGGAGGACGCACGTTGAGCGGCAAGCTGATCGCGGTCGCCAACATGAAGGGCGGCGTCGGCAAGACGACGACGGTCGTCATGTTGGCCGAGGCGCTCGCCGCCGACGGGGCGCGGGTGCTGGTGGTCGATCTCGATCCCCAGGCCTCGGTCTCGGTCTGCCTCGCGGGCGACGATCTGCTCGCGCAGATGATCTCCCGCGGCCGGACGCTTGAGGCCTACCTCGCCCTCAAGCTCATCACCCGGCACAAGCCGGATCTGCGCGCCCGCATCCAACCGGGCGTCAGCCTGACGACGCACAAGAACCGGCCGCTCGAACTCGCGCTGCTGCCGTCCGGCCCACATCTTCGCCTCGTGGAGCGCGAGATTCTCTACGAGCTGACCGAGCGGAAGTTCTCGATGAGCGACATCGAGGCCCGGCTCTGGACTTTGTTCCAGGACGAGTTCGCGCCGCTTGCGCAGGATTACGACTACGTCTTCTTCGATTGCGCGCCCGGCATCTCGCCGATGACCGAGGTCGCGGTGCGCGCCGCCGACCTCGTCCTCGTCACCTCGATTCCCGACTTCCTCTCGACCTACGGCCTCAACGCCTTCGTCGAGACGATCTGGCGGCGCAGCGGGCGCAAGGATGGGCACATCGCTCCGCGCAGCGCGCCCTACGTGCTCGTGACCCGCTATCAGGCGCAGGTGCGCCAGCACCAGCAGACGCTGGCCCGCCTCGTTGCCGAGGCGGCGTCGGCGGATGCGGGCTTCCGCCTGCTCGATACCCGCGTTCCCCAGGCGGCGGCGCTCGCCGACGCCCTCGTCCCGGTCGGCGGCGCGCCGCCGACCTTCTCGTCCAAGTACGGCGCGCACGTGCCGAACGTGCTGATCCCCCTCGTCGCGGAAGTGAAGGACATTCTCCATGGCTCTTGATGTCGATGGATACGCGGTGCTGCAGGCCATGGCCTCGGCACCCGAGGCCTTCCCCGACATCCGCGCCGAAATCCCCAAGGCCGCCCGTGCCCTCGTGGTGCGCCAGCTCAAGGCGCGGGGCCTGAAGCCGCACGCCCTGCGGATGATCCGGGACGTGATCGGCACGGAGGCCTTCGCCCTGATCGCCGACGGCATGACGGACGCTGAGGTGAAGGCGGTGGTGGCCCGCCTCGACCCGCATCACCCAACCTTGAAGCAGGCCACCCCCGGCTGGTGCCGCCGCCGCCTCGCGGCCCTCGCCGCCGGGGAAGCTCCCGTGCGTCGGGGCGATCCGGCCCCTCCGGAGCGGGCCGATCCGCCGGCCCCGGCAGCGCGGGCTCTGGGCAGCCGCCCCTTCGCGGCGACCTGGGACGGCGTCGACCACGACGCTCCCCTCTCCGCGAAGGACGACGCGGCGCCGAAGGGAGCGGGCAAGAAGGAGCGGAAGGAGACCGAGAAGAAGAAGGGCAAGAAGCGGAAGGATTGACGCGCCCGACCTCGGGGCGGGCCCCGCGCTCGGCCCCGCGCGGCCCTCCACGCGCCCGAAACGAAAACGGGCGCCCCGAGGGGCGCCCGCATCGGTCTTGTCGGTCAGGCGAAGACGCTCAGTACGCGCTGAACTTGTAGTTGAAGCCGGCGCGGACCAGGCTGCCCTCGGTCTTGAAGGTCGAGGTGTAGCTCAAGCCGGCATTGCCGGCCAGGACGCCGGGGACCACGACGCTGCGGCTGCCGAGGTCGTAGCGGATGTACTCCGCCTTGAGCGTCACGTCGGACTTGATGCCGAGCAGTTTGCCGAAGGCGAAGTAGCTCAGGAAGCTGTCGGCCGGGATCGCGTACTCGACGCCGCCGCCGTAGTTGTAGCCGGTCTCGAACTGCTTGTCGTAGCCGCCGAGGAACTGCAGCGGCAGGCCCTGGGTGATCGTGCCGTAGAAGCTGGCGCCGTAGTTCACTTGGCCGAAGGCGAGACCGCCGGTCCCGTAGACGAGGAACCGGTCGAAGGCGTAGCCGATCTTGCCGTTGACGGTGCCGAGATAGTCGAGGTTCTGCGTGAAGACGCTGGCGTTCGGCGTGGCGGGCAGCGCGGTCGGCACGCCGCCGACGAGCACCGGGTTCGGAGCGCCGACGAAGCCGGTGTTCTTGTCCAGATCCAGCCACGTGATGTCGAAGGCCGCGCCGACGACGAAGCCGGAGCCGGGCGTGAACTGGAGATTGTAGCCGAAGCCGCCGCCGATCCGCGAGAAGCCATCGACCTCGCTCTTGAGCGAGGCGGGGCGGAAGTTGTTGGTGACGTTGAGCGCCGTGCCGGCCTGGTTGCCGACGGTGCGGATGTTGGCGTTGTCGGTGAAGGCGTAGCCGGTGTGCAGGCCGGCGTAGAAGCCCGTCCAGGTGAAGACCGGGACCGGCGTGAACACCGGCGGCGGCCCGGCCCGGCGCGGCAGGTCTGCGGCGAGAGCCGCGGTGGACGCGAGCGCCGCTGCGCCGCCGAGGAGAAGAGCCTTGATCACGGAATGACCGCCTTGAACTGAAGAATTCGTAGCGTGACCGTAGCAGCAGGACGGCCAAGCTGCCTATGGCAACGAAGCAACACGCAGCCGCCACTTGACGTGGGCACGGCTGTCCGGCCGCCTCCTCGAAACTTCTGCGGGCATCCGCCGGCGCGGCGCGGCCGGGGCGGCGGCAGACCGACCTTGACCTGCGGGGTGGAGCGATGCTTCTGGCCCGGCAAGCCCCCGTCCGGCCGCCGACCGCCCCCATCCGTCGCGCGTCATCCGGGCCGTTCCCGCCCTCGCGCTCCCGCGACCCGGCGGGTCCAGCGGGTCATGGAGGCTGGATTGAAGCGCTCGCGCCGCACCAAGATCGTCGCAACCCTGGGGCCCGCCTCCGACACGCCGGAGATGATCGCCAAGCTGTTCCAGGCCGGCGCGGACGTGTTCCGCATCAACATGAGCCATCTCGACCGCGCCAAGCTGCCCGAGCGCATCGAGGTGATCCGCACGATCGAGCGCGAGGCCAAGCGCCCCATCGGCATTCTGGTCGATCTTCAGGGTCCGAAGCTCCGGCTCGGCACCTTCGTCGACACCGCCGCCGAGCTGGAGAACGGCCAGACCTTCGTGCTCGATTCGGACCCGACGCCGGGCGACGTGCACCGCTGCTACCTGCCCCATCCCGAGATCCTCTCGGCGCTGGAGCCGACGCACGCCATCCTGATCGACGACGGCAAGCTGCGCCTGATCGTGACCGAGGTGAGCGAGGGCCGCGCGGTGACCCGCGTCGAGGTCGGCGGGCGCATCTCGAACCGCAAGGGCGTGTCGCTGCCCCACACCGTCGTGCCGCTTCCGGCCATGACCGAGAAGGACCGCGCCGATCTCGACGCCGGCCTCGCCGCGGGCGCCGACTGGATCGCGGTCTCCTTCGTGCAGCGCCCGGAGGACGTGGCCGAGGTGAAGAAGGTCGCCGCCGGCCGCGCCCTGGTGATGGCCAAGATCGAGAAGCCGCAGGCCCTCACTCGCCTCGACGAGATCATCGAGATTTCCGACGGCATCATGGTGGCCCGCGGCGATCTCGGCGTGGAGATGCCGCTGGAGCAAGTGCCCGGCGTGCAGAAGCGCATCACCCGCGGCGCCCGGCGCCTCGGCAAGCCCGTCGTCGTCGCGACGCAGATGCTCGAATCGATGATCACCGCGCCGGTGCCGACCCGCGCCGAGGTCTCGGACGTGGCCACCGCCGTATACGAGGGCGCCGACGCCGTGATGCTCTCGGCCGAGAGCGCGGCCGGCGCCTTCCCGGTCGAGGCGATCACCACGATGAGCCGCATCGCCGAGCAGGTGGAGCGCGACGCGCTCTACTGGTCGATCCTGATGGCGCAGCGCACCGGCCCGGAGCCGACCGCCTCCGACGCCATCGCCGCCGCCGCCCACCAGATCGTCGACGCCCTGGGGCTTCGCGCCATCATGGCCTGGACCCATTCGGGCTCGACGGTGCAGCGCCTCGCCCGCGCCCGGCCGAACGCCAGCGTGATCGCCCTGACGCCCAAGCGCGAGACCGCGCGTCGCCTCACCATGGTGTGGGGCACGCACCCGATCGTGACGAAGGACGCCAGCGACATCGACGACATGGCCTTCCGCGCCGCGAAGTTCGCCGTGCGCGAGCGCTTCGCCGAGTTGGGCGATCGGGTCATCGTCGTGGCCGGCGTGCCGTTCGGCATCCCCGGCGCCACCAACATGGTCCGCATCGCCTTCGTCACCCGCGAACACGCCGATCGGGCGTGACGGTTCGGGCCCCGCGTCCTGCGGGGCCCGGCCTCACGAGCGTCCGGGCAGCCGGGCGAGCAGGCTCTCCGTCTCCCGCACGATGGCGTCCGGGGCGGTGTAGGTGATCATGTGGCCGGCCCCCGGCAGGGTGACGAGGCGTGCCTCCGGCAGCGCCCGGCTCAAAGGCTCCGCCTGCTTCTCCGTCACCACGACCGGATCGCCCTCCCCCGAGACGATCACCGTCGGCACCCGAAGATCGCGATAGCGCGGCGCCTGCTCGGCGAGCGCCGCGGGCAGGCCGGCGAGGTCCTGGATGTTGGCGAGCGCCGGCCCCGGCCGCAGGATCAGCGGCGCGCGGCTGCGCGCGACGTAATCCTCCACCGGCGGCTCCGGCCGGAAAACGCCCTTGGCGACGCCCGGCAGGTAGACCATCCCCAGCGGCACCGCGATCGTCCGCGTCAGCAGCCACGTCACCGGCGGCTGCAGCGCCAGCCCGGCCCACCACGGCAGTGCGGTCGGCGGGAACGGCATCGCCACGGGGGCGAGGAGCACGAGGCCCGCCGCTTGCTCCGGCCGGTCGAGCGCCATGCGCAGGGCCAGCGCGCCCGACCACGAATGGCCCATCAGGATCACCGGCCCGAGCCCCAGCCGGTCGATCGCCTCGCTGATCGCCCGCGCCTGGAAGGCCGGCGTCGCGGCCTCAGCCCCGGCCAGCCGATCGCTGCCGCCGTAGCCCGGCCGGTCGAAGGAGACGACGCGGAACCCCGCGGCGGCAAGCCGGCGCCCGACGCCTGCAAACGGGTCGTAGGCATTGGCCGAGGCTCCGTGCAGCAGCACGACGGTCGCTCGCGCGCCCTCCCTTGGCCCGTCCTCCAGATAGGCGAGGTGGCCATCCGTGACGGCGACACGGCTTTGGGCCGGCGGATAGCGCGCCTCGACCCGCGCGGCGATCACCAGGGTCGCCGCCGCGGCCGCACCGAGCGCCAGGGCGATCAGGCCGGCGGCGACCGCGAGGAAGCCGGCGGCGAAGCGCAGGAGGTCGGACACGGTCGGGGTCAGAGGTCGCGGCCGTCCACGTCGGGCTTCAGGCGGTCGATCGCCTTCTTGAGCACGTCCCAGCGCGGATAGAGCGCCTCCGCCCGCCGGAAGGCATCCATGGCGCGGCCCTTGTCGTCCGCGGCGAGGTAGAGCTTGCCCAGCGCCGCCCAGGCCTCGAAGTGGCGCGGCTCCAGCACCAGGGCGCGCTGCAGATCGGCGATGGCGCTCTGCGAGTCGGACAGGCGGAAGAACAGGGTGGCGCGCCGGCTCCAGCCCTCGGCCCAGTTCGGCTCCAGGGCCACGGCCCGGTCCATCAGCTCGACGGCGAGCGGCAATTCGTTGCCGGCCATGGCCTGTCGGGCGCGGTCGGAGAGGAGGTCGGCGGTGGCGCTGCCGGAGCGGCCGAGGCGGCGCTCGATCAGGGTCGCGACGGCCTTCGATTCGGCCTCGTCGTCCGAGTCCTTGAGCCGCTTGTAGAGGTCGTCGAGGCTGACCGGCGGATGCGCCTTGCGCTCCTTCTCCGGCTGCTCGCGCCCACCCGGCTCGGGCGCCGGGGCGGCGAAGGCGCTCGTCCCCGCAAGGGCGAGGAGGAGGGTCAGGATCGGGAGCGGGCGGACGGGCATGGACCCAACATCCACCCGGTCACCGGGAGCGTCAACGCGCCCGCACGCCGCGCCTTGTTCGGGCGCCGACGTGAAGGGCTTTTAACCCTGGCGGGCCTTGAAGCGCTTCTGGGTCTTGTTGATGACGTAGACCCGGCCCTTGCGGCGGACGAGCTGGTTGTCGCGGTGACGGCCGCGCAGGGACTTGAGGGAGTTGCGAATCTTCATCGGTCTCACGTCGGCGCGGATCGAGACCGGCCGCCTGTTGTCGGAAAGAGTTTCTCGGAACGGAGCGCCGCGGACGGCACTCCGGCGATGGCGGTTCAGGACATCGCGGGAAGGCCGCCGCCATATCAGACAAAAGCCTTCACAGGCAAGGTGTCGCTCAGCGCTCGCGCCAAGCCTTCGCCAGCTGGTCCGTCAGCGGCTTCATCAGGTAGGACAGCACCGAGCGCTCGCCGATCTGGGTGTAGGACTCCACCGGCATGCCGGGCACGAGGCGCAGGCCCTTGAGATGGCCCTTCTCGTCGTCGGCGATGCGGATGCGCGCCGTGTAGAAGCTCATCCCGGTCTTCGGGTCCGTCGTCACGTCCGCCGAGACGCGCACCACCTGCCCGTCGATCTCGGGCGTCGTGCGCATGTTGAAGGCGGAGAAGCGCAGGTTCGCCTTCTGGCCGACGCGGACGTTGTCGATGTCCTGGGGCTGCACCCGCACCTCGACGAGGAGCTGGTCGGCGGCCGGCACGATCAGCATGGCCGGCTCGCTCGGCGTCACGAGGCCGCCGATGGTGTGCACGGTCATCTGGTGGACGTAGCCGTCCTGCGGCGCGCGCATCTCGATGCGCTTGAGCTGGTCTTCCGCCGCGACGCGCTTCTCGCGCAGCTCCGACCACTTGCCTCGGATCTCGGCCAAGTCCTTGCCGACCTCGGTGCGCATCTCCTGATCGATCTGGAAGATCTGCAGCTCGGTTTCGGCGATCTTGCCCCGCGCCGAGGCGGTCGAGGCGATGAGCTGGCCGCGCTCGCCCTCGATTCGCGCCCCGTCGCGCTCCAGCGCGGTGACGCGCGACAGCGGCACGAGGTTCTTGGCATAGAGCTCGCGCACGCCCTTCAGCTCCTGGCCGATCAGGACGATCTCGCGGTCCTTGGCCGACGCCTGTTCGGTAAGGCCGGAAATCTCCTGGCGGAGCTGATCGACCCGCTCGCGAAGCTGCGCCTTCTGGCCCTCGCGCCCGGCGACGCGCGAGGCGAACAGGCGCGATTCGCCGTCGATGAGGCGGGTGACCGACGGGTCGCTGTCGATCCGCGAGACCAGCTCGTCGGGAAACTGGATGACCTTGTGGCCGTCGCGCTCGGCCTCGTCGCGGGCGCGGCGGGCGGCGAGCTCGTCCATCGCCTTGAGGACGATGTCGAGATTGGCCCGGGTCTGGGTCTCGTCGAGGCGGATCAGCACCTCGCCCGCCGACACCTTCTGCCCCTCGCGCACGAGGAGCTGGCCGACGACGCCGCCGGTGGGGTGCTGCACCTTCTTGATGTCGGTCTCCGCCACGAGTTGGCCCGGCGCGATCACGGCCGCCGAGACATGGGTGAAGGTGGCCCAGCCGCCGATTCCGAAGACGAGGATGACGGCGAGCCCGAGCGTCACCGCGAGGTGGCGGCGGATCGAGCCGTGGGCGGTCGGCCGCGGCAGGGCCGGGCTCAAGCCCGCGACGGAAGCGAGGCTCGTGGACATCAGGCGCTCTCCTGCCGGGCATTGGCGATCGGCTGCGCGGCGGCCGGGGCCGCCACCGGGGCGGGGGCCGGGCGCAGCACGCGCTTCAGCACCTCGTCCTTCGGCCCGAAGGCCTGGGCGCGGCCCTCGGCCATCATCAGGATCAGGTCGACGGCGGCGAGCGCGCTCGGGCGGTGGGCGACGACGACACAGACGCCGCCGCGCTGGCGCACGCCCAGGATCGCCTGGGTCAGGGCGTTCTCGCCCTCGCTGTCGAGGTTGGCGTTGGGCTCGTCGAGCACGACGAGGAACGGATCGCGGTAGAGCGCGCGGGCGAGCCCGATGCGCTGGCGCTGGCCGGCGGAAAGGCCGGCCCCGCCCTCGCCGATGCGGCTGTCGTAGCCCTCGGGCAGGCGCAGGATCAGGTCGTGGACACCGGCCGCCTGGGCGGCGGCGATCACGAGTTCGGAGGGCGGGTTCGGCTCGAACCGGGCGATGTTCTCGGCGACCGTGCCGGCGAACAGCTCGACCTCCTGCGGCAGGAAGCCGAGATGCAGGCCGAGATCGTTGCTCGACCACTGATCGAGCGCGGCGCCGTCGAGGCGGACCTTGCCGCGCACCGGCGGCCAGACGCCGACCATGGCGCGCACCAGCGAGGACTTGCCCGAGGCCGAGGGGCCGATCACGCCGACGCCCTGGCCGGCCTTCAGCGTGAAGGTGACGTCCTGCACGACGATGCGCGCCGTGCCGGGCGGGGCGATGCTGACGCCCTCCACCGAGATCGCCTGGCTCGGGGCCGGAAGCGCGTGCGGCTGCTCGCTGGCCGGTAGCTTGGCGAACAGCTCGGACAGGCGCCGCCAGCTCTGGCGGGCGGCGACGAAGCCCTTCCAGTTGGCGATGGCGAGTTCGGCCGGAGCGAGGGCGCGCGACACGAGGATCGAGCCGGCGATGATGATGCCCGCGGTCGCCTCGTTGTGGATCACGAGCCACGCGCCGAGCGCCAGCACGCCCGATTGCAGCGCCATGCGGAACACCTTCGAGCCGGCGCCGAAGCCGCCGCCGACATCCGCCACGCTCTGGTGCGACTCCATGTAGTCGCGGTTGGCCACCGACCAGCGGGCGGCCAGCCGCTGCTGCATGCCCATGGCGGCGAGCACCTCGGCGTTGCGCCGGCCCGACTCGGCGAGCCCGTTGCGGCGCAGCCCGTGGCCGGTTGCGGCCTGGGTCGGGGTCTTGGTGGCCCGGTCGGTCAGGAAAGTAAGGCCGGCGAGGATCGCGGTGCCGGCGATCGCCGCCATGCCGATGTAGGGATGGAACAGGAAGCAGATGCCGACATAGATCGGCATCCACGGCAGATCGAAGAAGGCCGAGGGGCCGGTGCCCGACAGGAACGAGCGGATCTGGTCGAGATCCCGCAACGGCAGCAGGCCGTCGCCGGGCACCGCACCCTTGAGGGGGGCGCGCACGACGATGTCGAACACCCGGCCGCTGAGCGACTCGTCGAGGGCGGCGCCGATGCGCGCAAGGATGCGCGAGCGGATCGCCTCCAGCACGCCCTGGAAGCCGTAGAGCACCAGCGCCAGCACGCTGAGGCCGACCAGCGTCGGCACGGAGCGGCTCGGGATCACGCGGTCGTAGACCTCGAGCATGTAGAACGAGCCGGTGAGGTACAGGATGTTGACGAGGCCGCTCATCACGGCGACGCCGATGAAGGCCGTCTTGCACTGCGCCAATGCGGCGGCGATCTCGTTCTTCTCGCGCGCTTTGCTCACCGCCCTGCCCCCCGACCGTCGGCGATATGTCGCCCTCCCGTCGGGCTTCTGCCGTCCGGATGCGTCCGATCGACGTTCATATCGCGAATTGCGTCCAAATTTAAGCGGCGGTCTCGCATTTTACCCGCACGAACTGCAAAGCTAGTCTCGGTGCCGAGGCGCCGAGTCGAGACATCCGCAGATCAGTGCCGCCGACGGGCATGAATTGCCGTCGAGACGATGCTGATTGACGGACTATCTCTCTCGAACAGATCGGTCGATGTTTGAACTCTTCCTCGAAGAAGATCCGTTACGACGCACGCACGTGTTCGTTCGAACTCATGACGGATGAGAGTTCGGCGAATCGTGCGTGCGGAAAGTTCTCCACCGCTCCTCGCATCGTCCCGTTTCGCAACGATGGCATGACGGTGTCGCCGCAACCGTGATCCGGATCACGCCGATGCGCCGGACCGCGCCGCACGCCGAGGGGAGCGCGCCGAGGCCGTTTCCGGGAAGAGGCTGCGCACGACGAAACCGCCGGCCCGGAATGCCCGGGCCGGCGGTTTCGTTCTCGGTGTCGGCCTCTGCGCGTGGCGGTCGGGCCGCGTTATTGCGGGGCCGGGGCCGGTGCCGTGGGCGGCGCCTTGTCCTGGGCCGGTGCCGCGCCGGCATCGGCCGTCACCTGGGTCAGCTCCGGATAGGTCTCGACCACGTGGGCACCCGCGAGCGGCTTGTTCTGGCCGTTGTGGCAGGTGGCGCAGTTCAGCTTCGGCGCGTCGCCCGTCGGGCCGAGGCGGTTGGCCGGGAAGGTCCCGGTCAGCGGCTCGATGTAGTCGCCGTTCAGGTCCCGTACCATCCGGATCGCGTGCCAGGCGAGCGTCCGCTGCGGCGTGCTCTGCTCCCAGTTCGAGATCGCCCGGGTGTTGTGGCAGTAGGTGCAGTTCACGCCGAGCGACGACGACATGTGCATCATCAGGCCGTAGGTCTTCTCCGCGTCCTGGATCGGCTTGCCCTTGCTCTCGGGAAGCGCGGTCGTGGCGTTGACGCGGATCACGTTCTCGTCGACGTCCTTCTTGCCGAAATACTCGGCGAAGGTGTTGTAGGGCAGCGAGGCGAGGCCGACCGAAGCCGAGGCCATGTTCTGCCCGTTGTTGCGCGGGGTGAACGCGGTCTTGTAGTTCGGGCCCGGATTCTCGAACCAGATGTTGGCCGGCACCGGCTGTCCGCGGTGGCAGGTGTAGCAGGTCACGCCCGCCTCGCCGACATGCTTCTCCTTCCAGGTGGTGTTGATGTGCTGCACCATCTGGATCATGCGCCGGGCGACCTTCTTCTGGTAGAGGCTGTCGTCGGCCATGTTCTCGGTGTTGTGGCAGTAGGTGCAGCCCTGCTCGGGCGCCACCCACTCGGTCATCGACGTCATCAGGCGGTTGAATTCCTCGACGCTGACGTCCTTCAGCACCTGGACGTTCTGGTAGGTCGCGCCGGCCTTCTCCGTGCCCTGCTCGACCGGCTCGGCCGGGGCCGGGGCGACGTTGGCGGCCTTGAGCGCGGCCGCCCCTGCCTTGGTCTGGATCTGGTCCATGCCCGTGCCGCGATAGCCGTGCTGCTGGGCCAGGATCGGGGGCCTCGTCCAGCCGGCGGTGCCGAACTGGGCGATGGTGAGGAAGGTGGCGACGACGGCGCCGGCGACGACGAGCAATGTCCTCATGGCGCCCCCCCCGGCGTGCTGAGCGGATCGGTGATCGGCCCGTAGACCTGCGGGTAGGCCGGCGCGACGCCGTGCTTGACCGCCCAGAGATACCAGTTGTCGACGACCGTGCCGGTGAGCAGGATGCCGATGCCGCCGGTGATCGTGGTGAGCACCGCGAACCACCACGCCCAGCGGTGGATCGATTCCATCGTGGCGTTGAAGCCCATGGTCCAGCGCCAGAACAGGGCGGCGCGTTCCGTCGCCGTGCCGCGATCGACGATCTGGTCGATCTCACGCTCCGAGCCGTAGCGGCTGGTCGCCAGGATGGTCGCCCCGTGCATGGCGAACAGCAGCGTCGATCCGTAGAGGAAGGCGATCGAGAGCATGTGGAACGGGTTGTAGAACAGGTTGCCGTAGCGCAGCGAGAACGCGGCGGTCCAATCGAGGTGCGGGAAGATGCCGAAGGGAACCGCCTCGCTCCACGAGCCCATCAGCAGCGGGCGGATGAAGCCGAGCACGAGGTAGAGCCAGATCGCGGCGGCGAAGGCCCAGGGCACGTAGGTGCCGATGCCGAGCGCCCGGGCGCGGCGGTACATGCGCACCCACCACAGCAGGATCGAGGCGGTGAGGAAGAAACCGGCGATCAGCCACCATCCGCCCTCGGCGAGCGGCGGCAGCACCTTGAGGCCGTATTTCGGCAGCGGCGGTTCGAGCGCCAGCCAGGGGAGCTGGCGCACGAACTGGATCGGATCCCAGTTCACGGAGGCCAGCATGTTGAGGCCGATGATCTCGAAGGCGATCAGGCCGCAGGTCAGCGACAGCGCCCCGAGATAGCCGCCGTAGATCGGTCCGACCTGCGAGTTGCCGATGAGCCCGAACAGGTAGCTGTTGAAGGGCTTGCCGATGCGGTTGTCGACCGCGACCGGGATGCCGTGCTCCGGCTCGCGCGGGCGCACCTGCACCGCGGTGAAAATGTTCTGGTAGTAGGCCACGGATTCTCCCTCCCTGGACCTACGGTCGCCCGAGGTGACCCTCGTGCCCGTCGATCGGTCTTTCGGTTGGTCCGGCCGGCGCGGGCGCCGGCCGATGAGTCGGGTTCAGCGCCAGATCGGCAGGTTGAGCCACCAGCCCCACCATTCGGGCCAGCCCTGGGTCCAGAACGGGCCGCTGATGACGATGCAGACCGCGCTCCAGAAGCCCGCGGACAGGGCCAGGAACAGGCCGAGCCGGTGGATGCCGAGCGTGCCGATCGAGTAGCCGATCGTGTCGCGGAAGTAGGTGTCTTCGTGCTCGGGCGTCTTGACCGTCTCGCCCTTAGGCGGGTTGGTCGAGGCCAGGATCAGCGAGCCGTGCAGCGCCAGCGCGAAGGTCGTGGTGAAGAAGAAGCTCACCGCGAGCATGTGCGCCGGATTGTAGTGGAAGTGCAGGTACTGGTAGCCGGTGTTCGACACCCAATCGAGATGGCTCAGGATGCCGTAGGGGAAGCCGTAGCCCCAGGCGCCCATCAGCAGCGGACGGATCACCACCAGGGTCACGTAGGCGAAGATCGCCACCGAGAAGGCGAACGGCACGTGGTAGCCGATGCCGAGCTTGCGGCAGATCTCGACCTCGCGGAGCGCCCAGGACGAGAACGCCCCGATCGCGCAGAAGGTGATGATCTGCCACAGCCCCCCTTCCTTCAGGGGCGCCAGCGCGAGACCGTATTTCAGGTCCGGCGGGGCGATGTTGATCTGCCAGATGTTCCAGGTCGGGCCGATGGCGGCCCCGTAGACGATTAGGGCGGTGCCGAGCACCGAGAAGAAGATCGTCGTGACCCCGAAGAAGCCGACGTAGAACGGCCCCAGCCAGAAGTCGAACAGGTCGCCGCCGAGCAAGGTGCCGCCGCGAACCCGGTATTTGCGCTCGAAACTCAGCATCGCCATGGGCCGGTTCCTCCCGGGTGGTCGGAGAGGGAATGCCGCGGGCGGATCGAGACCTGCCCGCGGCGAGGATGTCGCGTCAGCCCGGCATCGTCGGGAGGACGAGGCTGTGGGCGGCCGCCGCCTTGGCGTCCTTCGGGCCTTCCAGCCAGTTGAACCGGTCGGTGCTGAGCAGGATGAAGTGGATCAGCAGCGCCAGGATGAACAGGAAGGTGAAGAGCGCCACCAGCGTGCGGCGCGGATCGAACAGAAGCCAAACCTTGTGCATGCGAACCTCCTCAGACGATCATCGAGACAAGGCCGTGCGCGGCCTGCTGCACGCCGTCGAGCATGGCGTAGCCCTTCGGCCCGGGAAGCCAGGGGCGCCACAGCCAGACGAGGATGTGGGCGACCACGGCGATCGCCGTGAAGATGATGAAGCTCGTCAGGAAGATCGCGTGGAACTCCTTGGCTTCCGGTTCCGTCAGCCCTGAGAGGCTGCTCGGTCTTTCGGTCACTCCGTTGGCCATCGATAACCTCCGCTGGTTAGGCCCGCGTCCTTGGAAGGACGGGGCGGGTGACGCCGCAACTCGATGACATCGCGGCGCAGGATCCCCCGTGACACCGCACGGAAGGTTCGAGCACGGGCCGGCGACGGGCGCCGGTCAGCCGAAAGAATCAGCCCATGAAGGCGAAGGGGATCGCCGACACCGCCATGGCCTTGGCCTCGCCGAAGACCGAGCGGCGGGCGGCGGGCAGGCCGCGCCGCGCCGGAGCCCGGCCCGGCAGCACACGCTGCACCACCGCGGCGGCGAGGAAGAACGGGTAGGTCGCCGCCAGGATGATCCGGAACTGGATCGCCTCGTTGTGCTGGCGGGACGGAGCGGTCATGGAGCGTTGCATGGAGTGGCTCTCCGCGATGGGTCCGGCGCTCGCGCAAGCCGGACGGTGAAGGGGGGAGGTGGCGGCGGCGCTCATGCGGCGGCCCCCACGGTGAGGTCGGCCTGCGCCCGCTCGACATGAGCGGGGGCGACTTCGTTCGCCGCGGCGCGGCGGGCGGCGCGCTCGGCGGCGTCGCGCAGGCGCTTGGCCGCCGAAATCCGCACCAGCACCGGTTGCGCCTCGACCAGGGCGTCGAGTCTTTCCCGCGCGGCCTCGTGCCACGGAAGCTCGCGATGCGGGCGGGCCGGTGTCGCCTCGACCGCATCCATGTCGCGGGCGAGCGGCAGGATGTGGAAGAGCATGTCGAACAGGGCGTTGCAGACTTCCTGGACGAGATAGGTCGCCCCGGAATAGCCCATGAACGGCGTGCCGGTGTGCCGCCGGATGATCGCGCCGGGGAAGGAAGCCGGCACGTAGGCCGCCCGCCCGCCGCTTTCCGCGAGGTACATCCGCTCGTTGAAGGAGCCGAACAGGACGAGCGGCGGGTTCGCCTTGATCGCCTCGCGCACCGCGGCGTTGTCCGGCTTCTGGCCGGCGGTGCGGCTGAAGGCGAAGTGGCAGGGCAGGCCCATCTCGTCTTCGAGGAAGTGGCGCACGCCGCGGGCGTAGGTGTCCGTGGCCACGATGCCGAAGCTCGCGGTCCCGAAGAAGTCCTGCGTCACCGAGCGCCACAGGTCCCAGACCGGCTTGATCGTGGTGTGGCGCTCGCGCTCGATGAACGGCTCCGGGTCGACACCCAAGATCTCGCCGAGCGAGCGCAGGAACTTTGTGGTCGAGAGGACGCCGATCGGCGCCTGGAGGTAGGGCCGCTCCAGGCTCTCGCAGAGCAGGCGCCCGAACTCGCGGTAGAGGCAGATGTTGGCGTCCGCGTTGACGAGTTTCGGCACGTCGGCGAGATGCGAGCCGAGCGGGAAGGTCAGGTTCACCTCGGCGCCGATCCCCTCGACCAGGCGCCGGATCTCGGCGAGGTCGGACGCCATGTTGAAGGTGCCGTAGGCCGGGCCGATGATGTTGACGCGGGGGCGCTCGCCGGCCTTCCGCTCCGGGCGGGCCGGAATGCCCTTCTTGGCGAAGCGCTTGGCGCCGTATTCCTGCCAGAGCCAGGACATCGCCCGGTCGGCGGCCTGCCACTGGTCCTCGTCGATGGTGCGCGGCAGGAAGCGCTGGAGGCCAGTGCCCTCGGGGGTGACGCCGCCGCCGATCATCTCGGCGATGGAGCCTGTGACGACGACGCTGGGCTGGCCCGGATCGAGCGTGGCATGCGCCCGCTTCATCGCGCCCTCGGTGCCGTGGCGGCCGAGTTCCTCTTCCGCCAAGCCGGTGACGACGATCGGCAGTTCGTGGGGCGGCAGCGCGTCGGTGTAGTGCAGCACCGAGGTGACCGGCAGGTTCTCGCAGCCGACGGGACCGTCGATGACGACCTGCAGACCCTTGATGGCGGTGAAGACGTAGACGGCGCCCCAGTAGCCGCCGGCGCGGTCGTGATCGAGGACGAGCATCAGGCCATCTCCCCGACAGGTTTCACGGGGGCGGCGACCTTCGGCGAGGCCTTCCGGGTCGGAATCTCCTGCCAGATGCCGGCGGCGTGGCCGGTGCCGACGCCCTCGAAGAAGTCGCGCATCGCGTCGAAGCGCGGCTTGTTGGCGAGCGCCGCGTTGATCACGCGGGCGAGCGAGCCGGCACCCGCGGCGCCCATCAGGGGGCGGGCCGAGATCAGGTTGGTGAAGTAGAGGGCCGGCGTGCCGCGCTCCTTGGCGTGCTGCACCACCGGCGTGGTGCCGATCGCGAGGTCCGGCCGGAAATCGTGGAACGCGGAAAGGTCGTCTTCGAGCGAGGCGCGGTAGCGGATCGTGACGCCGCGCTCTTCCAGCCAGACCCGATCCGGCTCGGACCAGGGCGTGCGCGGGCAGGCGGTGCCGACGTAAGGGACCTCGGCGCCGCTCTCGATCAGGAGGCGGGCGACCAGAAGCTCCGAACCCTCGTAGCCCGAGAGCGTGATGCGGCCCTTGATCGGCATCGCGGAGAGCGCGCCGCGGATCGCGGGCAGGATGCGGTTCTGCGCCGCCGCGATCTTTTCCGCCGGCACGTCGCAGGCGTTGCCGATGGCCGAGAGCCAGTCCGCGGTGCCGTCGTGGCCGACCGGGGCGGAGCCGACGATGGGGCGCCCGGCCGCCTCGAACTCGCGGATGCTGGCCGTATAGAACGGGTGGATCGCCGCGACCGCCGTGGCGTCGAGCGCCGCGTAGAGTTCGCGCCATTCGCGCGTCGGCACCACGGGGCCGGCCGAGAGGCCGAGCGGTTCGAGAAGCGCGCCGATCACCACCGGATCGGCCGGGAACATCTCGCCGAGCAGCGCGACGCTCGGGCGCTCGGATCGGCCGCCGCGGGGCGCCTGAACCGGACCCCGCTCGGCCTCGGAGCGGGCGAACTTGAGCATCGCGCCGGCCAGCACGTCCTTGGCCTCGGCGTGCGTCGGGACGCCGAAGCCCGGCACGTCGATGCCGATGATGCGAACCCCGTCGATCTCCTTCGGCAGGAGCCGCAGCGGGACGCCGGATGCGGTCGGGACGCAGAGATTGATGACGACGACGGCGTCGCACTCTTCGGGCTTGGCGGAGGCGTGGACCGCCTCGCGGATGTCCTCGAACAGCTTGCCGGTGACGAGCGTCTCGGAATTGAACGGGACGTAGCCGACCGAGCGGCGCGCGCCGTAGAAATGCGAGGTGAAGGTCAGCCCGTAGACGCAGCAGGCGCTCCCCGAGAGGATCGTCGCGGTGCGGCGCATGCGTAAGCCCACGCGAAGCGAGCCGAAGGCCGGGCACATGCTCTGCGGCTGGTCGTGGGGACCGGCCGGATAATCCTGGCGCAGCTGCTCCAGGGTCTCCGACATGCCGGCCGCCTCGGCGGCGGCCCGCATCGCGTCCTTGCCGGCGTGGCAGCCGAGGCCGTCGCCCTTGGTGGCTTCGACGTTGACCGGTTCCGCCGGGCGGCGGGCGCGCAAGGCGCCGATGTCGAGGGAGACGGCCATGCCTCAGACCTCGTCGTAGACGACTTCGAGGGACGGCTTGGTGAGCGTCGAGACCCCGCACATGTCCTCGATGGTGGCGGGCACCAGCACGTAGTCCCGGCCGGTCGTCTCGCTGGAGAACAGGCCGAGCAGGCCGTCCTGGCTGAGCGGGGTCGGGCGGTGGGGCGCGGCGTCCGCCACGTTCTGCGCCAGCTCCGCGAAGAGCGAACCCCACTGCCCGTCGGGCTTGCCGATGATCTCGTAGTTCGCGCTCTTGCGGCGGATGTCCTCGTTGGCCGGGATCGAGGCCAGCACCGGGATGCCCGCGGCGTCCGCGAAGGCCTGTGCCTCGCCGGTGCCGTCGTCCTTGTTGATGACGAGGCCGCCGACGCCGACATTGCCGCCCATCTTGCGGAAGTATTCGACCGCCGAGCAGACGTTGTTGGCGACGTAGAGCGATTGCAGGTCGTTCGAGCCGACGACGATGACCTTCTGGCACATGTCGCGGGCGATCGGCAGGCCGAAGCCGCCGCAGACCACGTCGCCGAGGAAGTCGAGCAGGACGAAGTCGAAGCCCCATTCATGGAAGCCGAGCTTCTCCAGCAGCTCGAAGCCGTGGATGATGCCGCGCCCGCCGCAGCCGCGGCCGACCTCGGGGCCGCCGAGCTCCATCGCGTAGACGCCGTCCCGCTTGAAGCAGACGTCGCCGATGGCGACCGCCTCGCCCGCGAGCTTCTTGCGGGTCGAGGTTTCGATGATGGTCGGGCAGGCGCGCCCCCCGAACAGCAGCGAGGTGGTGTCGCTCTTCGGGTCGCAGCCGATCAGCAGCACCTTCTTGCCCTGCTGGGCCATCATGTAGCTGAGGTTGGCCAGCGTGAACGACTTGCCGATGCCGCCCTTGCCGTAGATCGCGATGATCTGCGTCTCGCTCTTGACCGGGCCGGTGGCGACCGGATCCGGCTCGCGGGCGGCTTCCTCGCGCAGCTTCTCCGCGGCGTTCAGCGACGCCTTGTTGAGCTGGACGTTCATGCGCAGGCCCTCCAATCGAGGATCATCTTGAGGCAGGCCGGGTCGGTGAACGCGGTGCGGTACGCCTCCTCGGCGCTGGCCGCGGGGAGGCGGTGGGTGATCAGCCCGTCGAGCGACAGGCCGCCGCCCCGCACCAGCGCCGTCACCGCGGCGAGGTCGTCCGGTCGCCATTCGGCCGAGACCCGGATGCGGGCCTCGCGCAGGAAGGCGGGCGGGAAGGCGAAGGAGAGCGGCGCCTCGTAGAAGCCCGCGAGCACGATCTCGCCCTGGGGCGCGAGGCGGCCGATCAGCGTGTCGAGGAGGCCACTGCCGCCGCTCACGTCGGTGATGGTGGCGTAGTCACGGGTGGTGTCGTCCTCCGGCGCGATCACCGGATAGCCGAAGCTGCCGAGCCGGCGGACCGGATCGCGCTCCCACACCACCGGCTGGCCGCCTGCCAGCACGGTCAGCCGGGCGAGCAACCGCCCGAGCACGCCGTGGCCGACGATGAGGCTGACGGAGCCCGGCGTGACGCCGGACAGGGCGTGGTAGGCGGTGGCGGCGAGCGCGATCAGGCAGGCCTTGTCGCCGAGGTCGGCATCGACCGGAACGAGACGCGCGGCCGGGACGACGAGATGGGAGGCGGCGCCGCCGAACAGGCCGCGCACCTCGCCGAAGCAGCGAGCGCCGGGCACGAACACGGTCTGCCCGACCGCGACCCCGCAATCGGAGCCGGCCTCGATGACGGTGCCGACGGATTCGTAGCCGGGAACGAGGGGGTAGCCCATGCCGGGGAAGGTCGGCATCCGGCCGGACCACAGCAGGCGCTCGGTGCCGGTGCTGATGCCGCTCCACGAGACGGCGACGACGGCATCGCCACCGGTGGCGGGCGTCAGCGCGAGGCGGCTGAGCGCCAAGTGCTCCGGTCGCTCGAGGACGACGGCCAAAGCGTCCATGTCCCTGCCTCCGCCCTTGTTGTTGCGACTCCCCCCGGTGGGTGAAGCCTTAGTGTCATCCTAGACTGACACTTCGATGCGTCAAGCGGAGTTTACACTTCTACGCGCGCTTTGCCGTGATCAGTCTGGCGAGCAGCGGCCGGCGAGTGGGGCGCTCGCGGATGTCGACAAAGCCCGCGCGGGTCAGCATGGCGGAGAGTTCCGCTGCCGTGCGCGGGCGCCCGCTGCCCATGGCCATGAGGTAGAAGCCGAAATAGGCGTCGCCGATGGGCTCGGCGCCCGGCGTGCCGGCCATGGGCTCGGCGATGGCCAGGAGGCCGCCGGGCGGGAGCGCGGCGTGGACGGCGGAGAGCAGCGGCTCGATCACGATGTCGTCGTGGTCGTGGACGACCCGCACCAGCGAGACCGCGTCGGCGCCCTGGGGCAGGGCGTCGTCGCGAAAACTGCCGCCGTGGCAGGTGACCCGGCCGCCGAGCCCGGCCGATTCGAACCGCGCGCGGGCGCGCTCGGCGACCGGCGGCAGGTCGAGCAGGCGCAGCGACAGATGCGGATGGCGCCGGGCGGCTTGCGCGAGGAACACGCCCTCCCCACCCCCGACATCCATGAGGCAGCTGCGGTCGGACAGCGGCAGCGCGTCGAGCACGTCGCCCGCGATCATCGCCTGGGAGGCGGCCATCAGCCCGCTATAGGCCGCGACCGATTCGGGGGCGACCGCCGCGCGATCTTCGGCATAGGGCCAATAGGACGAGAGGCGGGTCCGCTCGGGCCTCTCGCGCAGCAGGGCGACCGGGTCGGCGAGGTCGGCGTAGAGCATGGTGTGATGCTCGACCATCGCGGCGATCGACGGGTTGCCGATCATCGCGGCCCCCAGGTCGGCGAGGCCGAAGCGGCCGTCGGGCAGGCGGGTCAGCAGATCGAGGGCGGCGGCGGCCTTGAGCAGCGTCAGGGCGCGCTCCTGCGGCAGGTCGAGCCGCCGGGCGATCACGTCCGGTGCGAGAGGGCCGGCTTCGAGCAGGCGAAACAGATCGAGCCGTACGCAGGCGAATAGAACCTGCGCGTAGACGAAGCCGGCGCAGAGATCGAACAGGGCCCGGGTGTTGCGCCGGGCGATGCCGCGGGTGAGCGGGAAGCCGGCGGCCCAGCGCTGGAAGGCCGTGCTCGCCACCGTGCCGTTGCGGAAGGCGAGCCAGCGCTCGCGCCAGCCGCGGCGGCGGGGTGCCGTCCGCGGCTCGGTCTCCGTGATCGCGACCGGCACCGGCCGCCCTCAGACCAGGGCGGGGCGGAGCGAGGCGGGCAGGAACAGCCGGCTCTGCGCCTCGATTTCAGCGCGGATCGTCTCCAGGCCCGGACAGGTCGGAATCACCTCGATCGCCTCGCGGGTGAGGCGCTTGAGCCGATCCAGCGCGCCGCCCATACCGAGCAGGGCCGCGGCGTTGGGGCGGCCGAGGGTGGCGTCGCGGCCGGCCGGCTTGCCGATCTCCTCCTGGCGGCAGGCGACGTCGCGCAGGTCGTCGGCGACCTGATAGGCCTCGCCCAGGCACTCGCCGAGCAGGCGCCAGGGGAGGGGGGCGGCACCCGCGGCGGCCGCACCCGCCACGGTGGCGGCGGCGAACAGCGCGCCGGTCTTGGCCTGCTGGTACGCACTCAGGTCCACGTACGATTCGGATTCCCAGGCCTGCCCGGCGACGATGCCGGCGGGCGAGCCGGCGGCCCGCGCCACGAGGCCGACGAGGGCCGCGAGCCGCTCCGGCCGACGGGCGGCGCCGCGGGCCAGCGTCTCGAACGCGGCGACGATCAGCGCGTCGCCGGTCAGCACCGCGAGCGGCACCCCGAAGGCGGCGTGGACCGAGGGCTTCTGCCGGCGGGTCGCCGCGTCGTCGAAGCAGGGCAGATCGTCGTGGACGAGGCTCGCGCAGTGCAGCAACTCGATCGAGGCCGCCGCCGCGTCGGAGGCGGCCGGGTCGTCGTCGCCGCAGGCGAGCGCCACCGCGAGGCACAGGCGGGGCCGGATACGATGGCCGCCGGGGAAGACCGCGTAGCGGATCGCCTCCGCGAGCTGCGGCGGCGCGCCCGGCGCCTCCAGATGCGAGACCGCCACATCGAGGGCCGTTTCGATCCGCCTGCCGACATCCATGGCGACCTCTCCCTATGTCAAGTTATGTTGTCTCTTTGTCTGTCATTCCAGATTGACACTTTCCGTTTCGCGGATCAACGCTGATGGCGGCAGGCCAGGGGCTTTCATGAGGGTTTCGTGGCGGAGAAGCGCGTCATCGTCGTCGGCGCCGGCATCGGCGGGCTCTCCACCGCCCTGACGCTCGCCGCGCGCGGCCTCGACGTGACGGTGCTGGAGCGTGCCGACATTGTGGGCGGCAAGATGCGGGCGCTGCCGGTGGGCGGTGCCGCGATCGAGGCGGGCCCCACGGTCTTCACCATGCGCTGGGTGTTCGAGGAGCTTTTTTCCGAAGCGGGCGCCTCGCTCGAATCGGAGGTGCGGCTGCGGGCCGCCTCGGTGCTGGCGCGCCACGCCTGGACGGCGAACGAGCGGCTCGACCTCTTCGCCGACATCGATGCCTCGGCCGCAGCGGTGTCCGCCTTCGCCGGCCCGCGCGAGGCCGACGGCTACCGCCGCTTCTGCGCGCGGGCTGCGGAGGTCTATCGCACGCTGGAAGGTCCGTTCATCCGCTCGGACCGGCCGAACCCGGTCGAACTCGGCAAGCGCGTCGGGCTCACCGGAATCGGCGACCTCTGGCGCATCCAGCCCTTCGCGACGCTGTGGTCGGCGCTCGGCGACTACTTTTCGGACCCGCGGCTGCGCCAGCTGTTCGGGCGCTACGCCACCTATTGCGGCGCCTCGCCCTTCGCCGCGCCCGCGACCCTGATGCTCGTGGCCCATGTCGAGCAGGCCGGTGTCTGGACCGTCGAGGGCGGCCTGAGCCGGCTCGCCCGCGCGGTCGCCGACCTCGCCGAGCGGCGCGGGGCGCGCATCCGCACCGGCGCGCATGTCGCCAGAATCCTGATCGAGCGGGGCCGCATCGCGGGCGTGCAACTCGCCGACGGCGAGCGGATCGAGTCGGAGGCGGTGATCGCGGGCGGCGACGTGGCGGCGCTCGGGGCGGGCCTGCTCGGGCCGGATGCGGCGCGCGAGGGCGACCGGGTGCCGGCGCGCGAACGCTCGCTCTCGGCGGTGACGTTCTGCCTGAACGCGCGGGCGCGCGGCTTCCCGCTCGCGCATCACAGCGTGTTCTTCTCCTCCGATTACCGCGCCGAGTTCGACGCGATCCTGCGCGGGCGGCGCCTGCCGCCGGACCCCACCGTCTATGTCTGCGCGCAGGACCGGGACGATGCGGGCGCCGGCCCGGACGGCCCTGAGCGCCTGCTCGTCCTCGTCAACGCGCCCGCCGACGGCGAGCGCCGCTTCACCCCTCAGGAGATCGCCGCATGCGAGACGAGCTGGACCAGGAGACTCGCGGCCTGCGGGCTGACACTGGAGCCGGCGGGCTCGGGTCAGGCAACGACGCCGGAGGACTTCGGAAAACTGTTTCCGGGGACGGGGGGAGCGCTCTACGGCCGGGCCTCGCACGGCTGGACGGCGACCTTCAAGCGGCCGGGGGCGCGGACGCGGGTGCCGGGGCTCTACCTCGCGGGGGGGAGCGTGCATCCGGGGCCGGGCGTACCGCTGGCGGCGCAATCCGGCCGGCTCGCGGCGGCGGCACTGATCGCGGACCTCGCTTCGACGCCGACGTGGCGCGGGGCGGCTATGTCTGGTGGTACGTCGATGCGCTGAGCGAGGACGGGCGCCATGGGCTGACCGTCATCGCCTTCATCGGCAGTGTGTTTTCGCCCTACTACGTCCAGAACGCGAAGCAGGACCCGTTTAACCACTGCGCCGTCAACGTCGTGCTCTACGGCGCCGACAAGCGCTTCACCATGACCGAGCGCAACGCTCGCTCGCTGACGCGCGACGCCACCTCCATCGCCATTGGTCCGTCCTCGCTCGACTGGGACGGCAGCGTGTTGACGATCCGCCTCGACGAGCGCGGCGCGCCGATCCCGCGGGCCTTGCGCGGCACCGTGCGGGTGCGGCCAAAGGCGATCACGGCCCAGCCCTTCACCCTCGATGCCCACGGCCTGCATCGGTGGTGGCCGATGGCGCCGTCCTGCGAGGTCGAGGCCGCCTTCACCGCCCCCGACCTGACGTGGCGCGGCAGCGGCTACCTCGACACCAACGACGGCGACGGGCGGCTGGAGGATTCCTTTTCGGATTGGACGTGGTGCCGGGCCACGATGAAACGCGGCTCGGCGATCCTCTACGATGTGAATCGCAAGGACGGCAGCAGCCAGAACCTGACACTCCGCTTCGATGCCGACGGCAGCCGCCGCGACATCCGCCCGCCGCTCGCGGCCGACCTACCGAAGACGCGCTTCTGGAAGATGCCGCGCCCGACCCGCAGCGACGACGGGCGGGCGAGTGTGGTCGAGACCTTCGAGGACACGCCGTTCTACGCCCGCTCGCTGCTCGCCTCGACGCTCGACGGCGAGGCGGTGCGGCCGGTGCACGAGAGCCTGTCGCTCGGGCGGTTCCGGAACCCGGCGGTGCAGTTCATGCTGCCGTTCCGGATGCCGCGACGGATCGGCTGAGAGACCGCTCAGGTCCCCTCCTTCCTCTCATGCTTCAACAACAGCGGCGTCTGCGCCAGCGCGAAGACGACGGTGAGCGGCATGATGCCGAACACCTTGAAGTTCACCCAAAAATCCTCGGTCTGGGTGCGCCAGACCACTTCGTTGAGCACCGCCAGCGCGAGGAAGAACAGGCCCCAGCGGAAGGTCAGCTTGCGCCAGCCCTCGTCGGAGAGGGCGAACATGCTGTCGAGCACGACCGAGAGCAGCGGCTTGCCGAAGGCGAGGCCACCGAGCAGGACGAGGCCGAACAGCGTGTTCACGATGGTCGGCTTCATCATGATGAAGGTCTTGTCCTGAAGCGCCAGCGTCAGGCCGCCGAAGACCAGCACGACGACGCCGGAGACGAGCGGCATGATCGGCAGGCGCCGCAGCAGGGCGAAGTGGATTCCGAGCGAGAGCGCGGTGGCGGCGATGAACACGCCGGTCGCCACGAACAGCTTGCTCTCGGGGGGCACGCCGAAGCGCTCGGCATAGGCGTTGCCGAGGAAGAACACGACGAGCGGGCCCATCTCCAGGGCGAGCTTGAGCAGCGGCGGCAGGTGGCGGCGCGGGGGCACGCTCTCCACGGTCGCGCCCGTCCGGTCGGTGATCATGCGCGCTCCTCCCTGGGCAGGCCGGTGATGGCGCGGGCGAAGTCCCGGGCCGCGAACGGCTCCAGATCCTCGACGCCCTCGCCGACGCCGATGAAGTGCACCGGCAGGCCGAACTTGGCGGCGAGCGCCACGAGGATGCCGCCGCGCGCCGTGCCGTCGAGCTTGGTCATCACGAGGCCCGACACGGGGGCCGCCTGCGAGAACAGCTCGACCTGACTCAGCGCGTTCTGCCCCACCGTGGCGTCGAGCACCAGAAGGGTGGCGTGCGGCGCTTCCGCGTCGAGCTTGCGGATCACCCGCACGATCTTTTCGAGTTCGGCCATCAGGCCGGCCTTGTTCTGGAGCCGGCCCGCGGTGTCGATCAGCAGCACGTCGGTGCCGGTCTCGCGGGCTTCCTTGAAGGCGTCGAAGGCGAGGCCCGCGGCGTCCGAGCCCTGCTCGCGGCTGATCACCGGCACGCCCGTGCGATCGCCCCAGACCCGAAGCTGCTCGATCGCCGCGGCGCGGAACGTGTCGCCCGCCGCCAGCATGACGCTGCGGCCTTCCGCCTTGAACTTGAGCGCGAGCTTGCCGATCGTCGTGGTCTTGCCGGCGCCGTTCACCCCGACGGTCAGGATCACGTAGGGTTTTTTCGCCGTGTCCAGCGTGATCGGCACCGCCACCGGGTCCAGCGCTCGCTCGATCTCGGCGGCCAGGATCGCCCGCACCTCGTCGGGCGAGATGCCCTTCTCGTAGCGGCCCTTGCCGACGGCCTCGGCCATCCGCGTGGCGGTTTCGACGCCGAAATCGGCCTGGATCAGCGCGTCCTCGAGGTCTTCGAGGGTGGTGGCGTCGAGCTTGCGCTTGGTGAAGAGGCCCGTCACCCGGTCGGACAGGGCCGAGGAGGTGCGCATGAGGCCGCCGGTGAGGCGCGACCACCAGCCTCGCTTCTCCGTGCCTTCGACCGCGCCCTGGACCGCGTCGCTCGCGAGCGCGGCGGCGCTGTCCGCGGGCTGGATGTCGGCTTCCGCCGGGGCCGTTAGCTCCGCAGGTTGAGCCTCACCGCCGACGACACGGGACCACCAGCCGCGCTTATCCGCGGGGGCCGGCTCAGGCTCGGCGGCCGGCTCGGGCTCGGTCTCCGGCGGCTCCTCGAACGCCACGTCCTCCACCGGCGGCTGCGGCTCGGGCTGGAGGTCGGCGCCCTCGATCTCGTCGGGGATGCGGTTCTTGTCCGGATCGTCGGGAGCGGGCTCGCTCACCGGCGGGGGCACGTGAGCGACGTCGTCGGCACCGGTGGCGAAGTCCGGCACGCCCTCGGATTCGGACGCCGGCGAGGTCGGCTCGGGGAGTACCGCCTCCTCGGACGGCTTGGGCTCCGCCTTCCGCCCGAACAGGCGCCCGAACCAGCCGGGCTTCTCGTCGTCGCTCATCCTCGAAAACCTTGCTCACGAAGGTCCGGCACACTAGCCCAGGGGCATGATCCCCGAGGCACCGAACCGCAGCGTCGATCCGCAGATAGGGCTTTCCCTCCTCTACCGCGATGCCCTGATGCTCGTCATCGACAAGCCGGCCGGCCTGCCGGTGCATCCGGGGCCGAAGGGCGGGCCGACGCTGACCGATCGACTCGACGCGCTCCGCTTCGGCCTGCCGCGCCGCCCCGAGGCCGCGCACCGGCTCGACCGCGACACCTCGGGCTGCCTCGTGCTCGGGCGGCACGCCAAGGCGCTGGCGCGGCTGAACCGGCTCTTCGCCGACGGCAAGGTCCAAAAAACCTACTGGGCGCTGGTGGAGGGGGTGCCGCCCGACGAGGGGAGCGTCGAGCTGCCGCTCGCCCGCCGCACCGACGATCCGCGCAGCTGGTGGATGAAGGCCGATCCCGCGGGCCTGCCCTCGCTGACGCATTTTCGCGTGCTCGGCCGGACGGAGGGCCGCGCCTGGATGGAGTTGCGGCCGGTGACGGGGCGCACGCATCAGCTTCGCGTCCACTGTTCGGCGATGGGCTGGCCGATCGTCGGGGACGCGATCTACGGCAGCGCCGGGCGCGACGGCGTGTTGCAGCTTCATGCGCGAGGGTTGAGCGTGCCGTTGTATCCGAAGCGGGAGGCGATTGTGGTCGCGGCGCCGGCGCCGGCGCATATGCGGGAGGGGCTCACCGCTTGCGGGATGGTAGCGGACGGCGCCGAAAACAACCCTCTCCCCTCTGCGGGAGAGGGTGCCCGCGGAGCGGGCGGGTGAGGGGAGCGACGGTGCAGGACGAAACGCCTGCCCTCCGGCTCATCGACAGAACCTGACGCGGGGTCTCCCCTCATCCGACCCCCTTCGGCGGCCACCTTCTCCCGCAGAGGGAAGAAGGACACACAGCGTCTACGCCGCGATCAGCACTTGGCCGTCGTGGCCGGTGATGTTTGCCTCGCGGATTTCCCCCGCCGGCACCTCGCTCGCGAACCGCACCCCCGAAAAATCCTCCGTTCGCCCCATGCCACCCCGCTCCGTCAGCACGAGCCGGCTCGCCCCGACCGCCCCATCGAGATGGCGCGCCAACGCCGCCGCCCCGGCCTCGCGCAGGCGCGCGGCGCGGCTGCGAATGGCCTCCGCCGCCACCGGCGGCATCCGGGCAGCCGGCGTGCCGGGGCGGGGCGAGTAGGGGAAGACGTGCAGATGCGTCAGCCCGCATTCCGCCACGAGGTCGAGGGAGCGGGAAAATTGCGCCTCGGTCTCGGTGGGAAACCCCGCGATGAGATCGGCCCCGAAAACCATGGCGGGGCGGAGCCGGCGCATGTCATCGCAGAAGCGGATCGCGTCGTCGCGGGAATGGCGGCGCTTCATCCGCTTGAGGATCAGGTCGTCGCCGGCCTGGAGCGAGAGATGGACATGCGGCATCAGCCGAGGCTCTTCGGCGAACGCCGCGATCAGGTCGGGATCGGCCTCGACCGAATCGATCGAGGACAGGCGCAGCCGCGCGAGATCGGGCACCTCCCGCAGGATCGCCCGCACGAGGCGCCCGAGGGTGAGGTCGGCGTCCCAATCGCGGCCGTAGGCGGTCAGATCGACGCCGGTCAGCACGACTTCGCGCCCGCCATGCTCGACGATGCGGCGGACCTGCGCCACCGCATCCGCCATAGGCACCGAGCGGGAATTCCCGCGGCCGAACGGGATGATGCAGAAGGTGCAGCGGTGGTCGCAGCCGTTCTGCACGGGGACGAAGGCGCGGGTGTGCCCGGCCATCCGGTCGATGCCCGTCGATTCGGCGTTACGCGCGGCCATGATGTCGGCGCGCTCGTTCCAGCTTTCGGGCCGAAGCTTCACCGCGTTGCCGACGAGGCGGGCCACCTCCGGCATCGCCGCGTAGGCCTCGCGCTCGACCTCGGCGCCGCAACCCGTCACAACGATCTCGGCGCCCGGCCGCGTGCGGGCGAGCCGCCGGATCGCCTTGCGGGCCTGCCGCCCGGCCTCCGTCGTGACCGCGCAGGTGTTGACCAGCACGAGGTCGCGGTCGGCGGCCCCCGCCTCGGCGCGGGCGCGCATCACCTCGGACTCGACGGTGTTGAGCCGGCAGCCGAAGGTCAGTGTCTCGACGCTCATCCGGCCGCCCCGGAAAAGATGTCGGGGGCGAAGGTGCCCTCCCCTTCGAGGAAGACCGGGCCGGTCATCAGCACGTGGTCGTCGGCCCGCCACTCGATCGACAATTCGCCGCCGGGCAGGGCCACGCGGGCGGCGCGCCCGATCATGCGCAGGCGCGCGGCCGCCACCACCGTGGCGCAGGCGGCGGTGCCGCAGGCGAGCGTCAGTCCCGCGCCGCGCTCCCAGACCCGGAGCTTGATCGTCTCGCGGCCCGTGACCTGGGCGATCGAGATGTTGGCGCGCTCCGGGAAGATCGGATGCGCCTCCAGCAGCGGCCCGATGCGGCCGAGATCGTAGCCGTCCGGGTCGCGCTCGACGAAGAAGATCGCGTGCGGGTTGCCCATGCTGACGGCGGCGGGCGAGTGCAGCACCGGATCGTCGATCGGCCCGACCTGCAGCTCGATGCGGCGCGTGTCGGGGAACGGCTCGGCCAGCGGAATCTCGTCCCAGGCGAGCCGCGGCTGGCCCATGTCGACGGTGAAGGCGAGTTCGCCGACGCGGGCGACCGCGACGAGGCCGGCCTTGGTCTCCAGCGTCAGCCGCCCGCCCTCGGTCGGGCGCGCCATCGCCGGATCGTCGTGGAGCGCATAGGCGACGCAGCGGGTGCCGTTGCCGCAGGCGCCCGATTCCGATCCGTCGGTGTTGTAGATGCGCATGAACGCGTCGGTGCCGGGGCTCACGGGATCGTGCACGACCATCAGCTGGTCGAAGCGCGAGCGCGGGTCGGCGCTGATGGCGCGGGCCTCCTGCGCGGTGACGCGCAGGTCGGTGCCGCGCAGGTCCAGCACCACGATGGCGTTGCCCGCGCCGTGCATCTTCAGGAAGCGGCGGTCTGCGAGAGGGCTCATGCGACCTCTTTGCGGAGAATGCGGCGGATGAACTGACGTGGGCCGCCCCATAGCCCAAACCGGCGCCCGCGTCGCGGGAGCCGACGCGGGGCCGGTCTGCACCCTCGCGAAACCGTGCGTTCGGCCCTAACGTTGAGGCACGGCCCGCGCCCGACGCCGCGGCACCGATGGAGCCTCGCGCCTTGACCCGTCTCGCCCTCGTTGCCGCCGGCCTCTTGGTTCTCGGTCCGCTCGCCGCCCTCGCCCAGGCGCCCGGCGAGGCGCCGAAAGGCGCGCCCCCGCCGACCAACGCCCCCTCCCCGGCCGAGACCCAGCCGCTGCCGCTGACGACCGCGCCGGACCCGTCGAAATCCGGCCCCGGCACGGCGATGCCCGCCCCCGAGCAGGCGCCCGTGCGCAATCCCGGCGGCGCGGATCCGGCCCCCGTGGCCAAGCCGAACGCCTCCGCGCTGCCGACCCTGGTGCCGGCGCCCAGCGAGGCCAACGATGTCGACGAGGTGACGCTCCCGGCCAAGCCCGCGGCGATCGTCTCGGGGCAGACCAAGTGGGACGACGCGGTGGCGAGTCTGACGGCCGCGTTCCGGAAGATCGAGGCGGCGCTCGCCAAAGCGGGCCTCAAGCCCACCGGGCGCCCGCTCTCGGTCTTCACCAAGACCGAGGAGGACGGCTTCCAGTACGAGGCGATGATCCCGATCGAGGCGGCGCCCGCGGGCGGCGCCGAGGTCGATGGCGTGCGCTTCGGCGCGACGCCTTCGGGCAAGGCGCTGCGGTACAAGCACACCGGCACCTACGAGGAGATCGACGGCACCTACGAGACCCTGACGGCCTATCTCGAAGTGAAGGAGATCGACGTGCAGGACCGCTTCGTCGAGGAATATGTCGGCGACCTCAAGGGCGGCGCCGAAGAGAAGCTCGATATCAACATCTACGCTCTGCCGAAAGAGCCGATCAAAGATCAGGCGAAATAAGGTCGCGGGAACCGGCGAGTCCGGTCGCGGATTCGGCTCACATGCCGATGCTGCCCGGACTCG
The DNA here is from genome assembly GCF_014199935.1 of Methylorubrum rhodinum. Taxonomy (GTDB): domain Bacteria; phylum Pseudomonadota; class Alphaproteobacteria; order Rhizobiales; family Beijerinckiaceae; genus Methylobacterium; species Methylobacterium rhodinum. Next base: position 129,770 of record NZ_JACHOP010000008.1, on the reverse strand, counting down.
ATACCCCCGCCCCGCGCCGCGCCCGCCGCGCGGAGCCGCCCGCGCCGACCGAGGCGCTGAAGGAGAAGGCGCTCGCCGTCCACCGCCGGCTCTGCGGCGTCTACGGCTGCCCGATCCCGTATTTCCACAACCTCGATCCGCTCTCCGAGCTGATCTCCTCGCTCCTGTCCCACCGCACCCGCAACGCCGAGTCCGGCCGCGCCTTCAAGGCCTTGCGGGCGCGCTGGCCGGATTGGGCGGCGGTCGAGGCCGCCGACGTGGCCGAGATCGAGGCGACGATCCGCGGCGTCACGTGGCCGGAGCTGAAGGCGCCGCGCATCAAGGCGGTGCTCGCGGCCGTCCGCGAGCGCAACGGCGCGCTCGACCTCGATGGCCTGGCCGACCTCGGCGTGGACGCGGCCCGCGCATGGCTCCAGGCGATCCCCGGCATCGGCCCCAAGACCAGCGCGGCGGTGCTCTCCTTCAGCACCCTGCGGATGCCGGCGCTTCCCGTCGACAGCCATCACCACCGGGTGGCGCAGCGCACCGGGCTGATCGGCAAGAGCGTGGACGTCGGCCCGAGCCATCCGATCCTGCGGGCCCAGCTTCCCGCCGACTGGTCGGCCCAGGCGCTCTACGACAATCACGAGGTGCTGATGCTGCACGGGCAGAAGGTGTGCTTCCACCACGGCCCGGCCTGCGGCGCCTGCGTGTTGCTCGATCTGTGTCCGACCGGGCAGGCACGCACCATGGCCTGACGCGCCGTCCGTTCGTGCCGCGATGGGGCGGATCGCACGCCCTCATGCACCGCATGCGGGATAAGGACGAAGGACCTGCGCGATCTGCGACGCCTTGCATCTGGCGCGAAGGTCCCCGATGCGGGAAGCTGAGCGCGGAACGTCGCGGCCATCCCGGCCCGGTCGTGCAATCGAGCCTTTTGGGATTTCCCGGCGGATGATGCGCCAATACGAACTCGTGGAGCGGGTCAAGCGCTACAACCCGGCCACGAACGAGGCGCTTCTCAACCGCGCCTACGTCTACGCCATGCGCGCGCACGGCACGCAGAAGCGCGCCTCGGGCGATCCGTTCTTCGCCCACCCGCTCGAAGTCGCCGCGCTTCTCACCGACCTGCATCTCGACGACGCGACCATCGTCGCCGCCGTCCTGCACGACACGGTGGAGGACACCGCCGCGACGCTGGACGAAATCCGCGGCATCTTCGGCGACGAGATCGGCGCGCTGGTCGACGGGCTGACCAAGCTCAAGCGCCTCGATCTCGTCTCCAAGCGCGCAGTGCAGGGCGAGAACTTCCGCAAGCTGCTGCTGGCGGTGGCCGAGGACGTGCGGGTGCTGCTGGTCAAGCTCGCCGACCGCACCCACAACATGCGCACCCTCCACTTCATGCCGCCGGAGAAGCGCACCCGGATCGCCGAGGAGACGCTGGACATCTACGCGCCGCTCGCCGGCCGCATGGGCATCCAGGAGATGCGCGACGAATTGGAGGACCTGTCCTTCCGCGTGCTCAAGCCCGAGGTCTACGCCACCATCGCCAAGCGGCTGGAGGACCTTTCGGCGAAATCCAGCAACGTCATCGAGAGCATCGAGCACGATCTCACCGCCCGGCTCGCGGCGCAGGGCCTGACCGCGCAGGTGAAGGGCCGGCTGAAGCGCCCCTACTCGATCTGGTCGAAGATGGAGCGCAAGTCGGTCGCCTTCGAGCAACTTTCGGATATTGTCGGATTCCGCGTCATCGTCGGGACTTTGGCCGAGTGCTATGCGGCTTTGGGTGTCGTCCACACCAGCTGGCCGATGGTGCCGGGCCGCTACAAGGACTACATCTCGACCCCGAAGCAGAACGACTACCGCTCGATCCACACCACCGTGATCGGGCCGAAGCAGCGCCGCGTCGAATTGCAGATCCGCACCGCGGCGATGGACGAGATCGCCGAGTACGGAATCGCCGCGCATGCGCTCTACAAGGAGGGCTCGGAGAGCGGCGAGGTGCATCCGCGCCTCGGCACCGAGAGCGGCGCCTACCAGTGGCTGCGCCGCACCATCGAGCTCCTGGCCGAGGGCGACTCGCCGGAAGAGTTCTTGGAGCACACCAAGCTCGAGCTGTTCCAGGATCAGGTGTTCTGCTTCACCCCGAAGGGCCGGCTCATCGCCCTGCCGCGGGGCGCGACGCCGATCGACTTCGCCTATGCGGTCCATACCGACATCGGCAATTCGGCGGTCGGCGCCAAGATCAACGGCCGGCTCTCGCCGCTTCTGCACGAACTCGCCAACGGCGACGAGGTCGAGATCGCCTGCTCGGACGGCGCCGCGCCGCCCGCGGCCTGGGAATCGCTGGTCGTCACCGGCAAGGCGCGCGCCGCCATCCGGCGGGCGACGCGGGCCGCGGTGCGGCGCCAATATGCCGGTCTCGGCCGCCAGATCCTCGACCGCGCCTTCGAGCGGGCGGGCAAGAGTTTTTCCGACGAGAAGCTGCGCGGCGCCCTGCCCCGGCTCGCTCGTGCCTCGACGGAGGACGTGTTCGCCGCGGTCGGCCGTGGCGAGATGTTCTCGGGCGACGTGGTCAAGGCGGTCTATCCCGACTTCAAGGACGAGCGCCGCGCCGGCGGCCCGGCGGCCAACGGCGCGGCCGGGCGCCTGACGCGCTCGGGCGACCAGACCATGCGTCTGACCTTCTCGGGCGACGGCTCGTCGCAGGGGCCCATCCCGATCCGGGGACTGGCCGGCGACCTGCCGGTGAGCTTCGCCCCCAACGGCGGCGCGCTGCCGGGCGACCGCATCGTCGGCATCCTGACGCCCGGAATCGGCGTGACGATCTATCCGATCCAGTCGGCGGCGCTCGCCGCCTTCGACAACGAGCCGGAGCGCTGGCTCGACGTGCGCTGGGACGTGGAGGATTCGAACGAGCGCTTCCCCGCCCGCATCGCGCTGGAATCGATGAACGAGCCCGGCACGCTCGCCCAGATCGCCCAGGTCATCGCCGAGCACGACGGCAACATCGACAACGTCTCGATGAAGCGCCGCACCCAGGACTTCACGGACATCGCCATCGACCTCTCGGTGCCCGACCTCAAGCACCTCACCGCCATCGTGGCGGACCTGCGGGGCAAGCGCTCGGTGAGCCGGGTGGAGCGGATCAACGGGTAGGTTTTTCGGATCGGGGCGCGCCGGGGGCCTCCGTCGTCGGACCGTCCGACCCCGTCGCGCCGCGGGGCCGTTCGACGAACCGCGCAAAGCCGCAGCGCTGCGTTGAAACTTTCCGGCCCCTCATCTCCGTAGAGGTTCGCGACGCCCTTTCGAAGGGGCGAAGCTTCAGGGAGACACCATGTCCAAGACCTTTCTCCGCCTCGCGCTCGGCCTCGCTCTGGTCGGCGCCGCAGCCCCGGCGCTCGCCAAGAATCCGATGGTCGGCGGCGCGCCGATGTACGCCTCCAAGACGATCGTGGAGAACGCGGTCAACTCGAAGGACCACACCACGCTGGTCGCCGCCGTGAAGGCCGCGGGGCTCGTCGAGACCCTGTCGGGGCCCGGCCCCTTCACCGTGTTCGCGCCGACCAACGCCGCGTTCGCCAAGCTCCCGCCGGGCACGGTCGAGACGCTGGTCCAGCCGCAGAACAAGGCGCAGCTCACCGGCATCCTGACCTACCACGTGGTTCCGGGCGCCCTCACGGCCAGGGATCTGATGGCGATGGTCAAGGAAGGCGGCGGTCAGGCCACCCTCAAGACCGTCAATGGCGGCGCGCTCTCGGTCGAGGCCAAGGGCAGGAAGATCTACGTCACCGACACCAAGGGCAACACCGCCACCGTCACCGTGGCCAACGTGATGCAGTCGAACGGCGTGATCCACGTCGTCAACGGCGTGCTCATGCCCTGATCGGCATCCGGGCTCCGGCATCCGCCGGGGCCCGGCTCGCGCCTTCGAGGGATCGCCGTCTCCCGAACGGGGCCGCAACGCTGCACGCTTGCGCCCCACCCGTCCCACTGCGACAAGCGCCCGAACGAGGGTTTGCAGGTAGGCGACGATGAAAGCGGACGACGTCCTCGAAGAATTCCGCTCGGCGGGCGCGCTGCTCCAGGGCCATTTCATCCTCAGTTCGGGTCTGCGCTCGCCGACCTTCCTGCAGAAGATGACGATCTTCTCCGATCCGGTGCGGACCGAGCGGCTGTGCCGGGCGCTGGCGGAGGCGATCACGGCGCGGTTCGGGCGGGTCGACATCGTGGTCTCGCCGGCCATCGGCGGCATCGTGCCGGGCTACGAGACCGCCCGGCACCTCGGCGCCAAGGCGATCTTCGTCGAGCGCGATCCCGGCGGGCCTTTCACCCTGCGGCGCGGCTTTTCCATCCCGGTCGGTACCCGTGCGGTGATCGTCGAGGACATCGTGACAACCGGCCTCTCCGCCCGCGAATGTCTCGCCTCGCTCCAGGACGAGGCCGGCGAGGTCGTGGGTGCGGCTTGCCTGATCGACCGCTCGGGCGGACGCGGCGAGATCGGCCTGCCGCTGGTCTCGCTCGCCGCCCTCGACATCCCAACCTATCCGGCCGACGCCCTGCCGCCCGAGCTCGCCGCCATCCCGGCAACCAAGCCGGGCAGTCGTGCGGCAATGAAGCCCTGATCGGCCGGGATCGCGCGCGGCAACCTGAAGTCAACGTTAATCCCGTTGGCGATCATCCATGGTGCGACAAAATACAAAACCGCAACCGTGAGTCGGACTTTGTCCGACCCAATTCGCAGACACATCGCGAGCGTAAATTTCTTACCTTTTGTTTTTCTTGACACCTTGTGCGAGCTCGGCCAGACGAGTTGCGTCAATCCCGTCGCGGATCGTCCGGTCTTGGAGTCGATGGACCCAGGGCCGGATGGATCGGCGCTGCCGCGCGCGGTCGCAGGATCGCGAACAGCTTTGCGGGGGCGGCGGTCCCGCGGGGGGCGCGGACGTCTTCTGTGCCATACGATTTCATCACGGACATTCTTTGCCGCGATTGCGGTCGTCATTTTTCTTTCAGCTCGAACGCATGGACAATCCGATGAGTGAACGTCAGCGTACCGCGATTTTCATCGACGGCGCCAACCTTTACGCCACCACCAAGGCGCTCGGCTTCGACATCGACTACAAGCGATTGTTGAAGGACTTCCAGAGCCGCGACAACCTGATCCGGGCGTTCTACTACACCGCGATGATCGAGGATCAGGAATATTCCTCGATCCGGCCGCTGATCGACTGGCTCGATTACAACGGCTATCGGGTCGTCACCAAGCCGGTCAAGGAGTTCACGGATTCCTCCGGCCGCCGCAAGATCAAGGGCAACATGGACATCGAGCTGGCGATCGACGCGCTCGAACTTTCGGCCCATCTCGACCACATGGTGCTGTTCTCCGGCGACGGCGACTTCCGCTCCCTCGTCGAGGCGGTGCAGCGCAAGGGCGTGCGCGTTTCGGTGGTCTCGACCATCCAGACCCAGCCGCCGATGATCGCCGACGACCTGCGCCGTCAGGCCGACGAGTTCGTCGACCTCGCCCATCTGGCCGGCCGCATCGGCCGCGATCCGAGCGAGCGCACGATCCGCGCCCCCGGCGACGGCCCCCGCCGCGAGTTCGCCGACCGCGGCCCCCGCGCCAATCCCGGCCTGGAAAGCCGCTACGGCATCCGCCCGCCGGCCCCGCCGTCCGACGATTCGGAGGTTTGATCGGTCAGACCGCGGCGTCGAGCCAGGCGATCACCGCCTCGGCGCTGCGGTCCGGCGGGAAGACCGGGTAGAACGCCTTTGCGACGACGCCGTCGTCGATCACCAGCGTGAGCCGCTTCAATAACGTCTCGCCGCCGGCCTCGAAGGTTGGAAGGCGCAGCGCCAGCGCGAGCGCCCGGGAGCGGTCCGAGAGGATCGCGTAGGGCAGGTGCAGGCGCGTCGCCGCCTCGCGCTGGTGGGCGCCGTCCTGCGTCGAGAGCCCGAACACGCGCTCGACCCCGCGGCGGAGCAGCTCGGCATGGGCGTCGCGGAAGGTGCAGGCCTGCGGCGTGCAGCCGCGCGCACCGGGGATCGCGTCCCAATCCGCCACGAGGTTCGGCTGGCCCGGCACGCCGGTGCGCGGATAGGCGAAGACCACCGTGCGGCCGGGCAGGCGCGCCAGCGAGACGAGGCTCCCGTCGGTCGCCCGAAGGGCCACGTCCGGGAGCCTCAAACCGGTTAGGTGGTCGGCGGCGCCGTCGTCCTGAGGCACCGGCAGATCGTCGGGAAGGCTCGAAAAATCCGGTCCGGCCACGGCGTTCCCCTTCCCAGCACTCGACCCTTGCCCTGCGCTCAACCCTTGTCGCGCATCAGCCGCGCCTTGTCGCGTTGCCAGTCGCGCTCCTTCACGGTCTCGCGCTTGTCGTGGAGCTGCTTGCCCTTGCCGAGCCCCAGCTCGACCTTCGCCCGGCCCTTGTCGTTGAAGTAGATCTTCAGCGGAATCACCGTGTAGCCCTGGCGCTGGGTGGCGCCGATCAGCTTGTTGATCTGGCGGCGGTGGAGCAGCAGGCGGCGGGGCCGCTTGGTGTCGTGGTTGAAGCGGTTCGCCTCCAGATATTCCGGGATGTAGGCGTTGAACAGCATCAGGTCGTTGCCCGAGGGCCCGGCATAGGATTCGCCGATCGTCGCCTTGCCGCCGCGCAGGGACTTCACCTCGGTTCCGGTCAAGGCGATGCCGGCCTCGATCACGTCCTCGATGGCGTAGTGGTAGCGCGCGGAGCGGTTGTCGGCGACGACGCGCCGGCCGGGTTCGGGTTTGGGTGCCATTTTTTTCGTTCGAAGCCTGAAGGCGGCGGTCCTCCGATATGGGGAGAACCGCGCCCGGAGGCGAGGCTTCAGATCAGCCCGGCATGGGCCAACGCGGCATCGACCGCCTGACGGCACCCTTCGGTGGCCGGCACCAGCGGCAGGCGCACCTCCGGCGACATCAGGCCGAGGCGCGACAGGGCGTACTTCGCCGGCACCGGGTTCGACTCGTAGAACATGGTGACGTGCAGGGGCATCAGCCGGTCCTGGATCGCCAGCGCCTTGGCGTAGTCGCCCTTGAGGCTCGCCTCCTGCAGGTCGGCACAGAGCCGGGGCGCCACGTTCGACACCACCGAGATGCAACCGTGGCCGCCATGGGCGTTGAAGCCGAGCGCCGTCGCATCTTCGCCAGAAAGCTGGATGAAGTCTTCGCCCAAAGCCTGCCGCTGGAGGCTGACGCGGTCGATCTTGGCCGTGGCGTCCTTCACGCCGGCGATGTTCTTCAGTTCGAACAGCCGCTTCATCGTGTCGACGCTCATGTCGACCACGGAGCGGCCGGGGATGTTGTAGATGATGATCGGGATGCCGACGGCGTCGTTGACGGCCTTGAAGTGGGCGAAGAGCCCCTCCTGCGTCGGCTTGTTGTAATAGGGCGTGACCGTGAGCACCGCGTCCGCGCCGACGCTTTCCGCATGACGGGCTCGTTCCACGGCTTCCGCGGTCGAGTTCGAGCCGGCGCCCGCGATCACCGGCACCCGGCCATTGGCCTCGCGGATGCAGGTCTCGACCACGCGGTCGTGCTCGGCGTGGCTCAGCGTCGGGCTCTCGCCGGTGGTGCCGGTGGGCACGAGCGCGTGGGTGCCCTGCTCGATCTGCCAGTTCACGAACTTTCGGAAGGCCGCCTCGTCGAACGCGCCGTCGCGAAACGGGGTCGCGAGCGCGGTCATCGAACCGCGGAGGCGGGCGTGGGTCTCGGTCATCCTGGCGTTCCCGGCCGTAGGTCTCGTGTCCTCGCGCGGGCAAGGCTCAAGGGCCGCCCGCCGACGGGACGCGCAGACATAGGCGCTCCCTCGCCCTCGCGCAAACGCTTCGCTTGCGCGCCCGGCAGCCGAAACGGGGGCCGGTTCGGCGCAAGCCGACGCGCCGACAGGACAAGCCGGGGATGGGCGCCGATCCGTCAGGATCGGTGTCCGATTCCCGGCGTGGTTTATCCCTTCTTAACGACCGTGGGCCCAGCTTGAGGCTTGGCCCTCTTTCCCTTTGGCCTCACGAGTCGGGGTGTCTTCACACATGGCGTTCCCCGCCCGCTCCCTGCCCCTCCTCCTCGGTCTCGCGTTGACCGGCAGCGCCGTGCTGGCCGCCCAGCAGGCCGACATCCGCAACCCGAATCCGGCCTCCGCCCCGGCTCTGCCCGCGAGCGATGCCACGGCGCCCGCCGCGCAGGTGAAGGAGGCGGCCAAGCCCGCCGCCGATCCGGTCGCGGCCGATGCGCTCCGCCTCGATCCGACGGGGACCGGCGAGACCGCCGACAAGGTGCTGCCCGCGGCGGTCTCCGGCTACGCCTCGACCGATTCGGATGCGCCGGTCGCCTTTCCGCTGCCCGACGCCTCGGTCTCGCCCGCGGCGCCCGCGCCGGAGGTGCCCGATCCGAACCGGCCAGTGCTCTCCGGCAGCACCGATCTCGACCAGCTTCGGCAGGCGATCGACCTCTACCGCAAGGGCAAGGTCTCGGACGGCGACCGGCTCGCCGCGGGCTTCACCGATCCGGCGACACGCGCCCTGCTCGAATGGGTGGCGATCCGCGCGGGCGCCGGCATCGGCTTCGAGCGGGTCGTGGCCTTCACCCGCGCCAATCCCGACTGGCCCGCCGGCCCGCTGCTGCGGCGGCGCGCCGAGGAGATGCTGCTCTCCGAGAAGAAAAGCCCCGCCATCGTGCGGGCCTACTTCGCGACCTCGAAGCCGGCGAGCGCGCCGGGCAAGTTCGCCCTCGCCCTGGCGTTCCGCGCCGAGGGGCTCGATTCCGACGCCGCGACCCTGATCCGCGACCTCTGGCGCGAGGACAGCTTCGGCAAGAGCCTCGAGACTAAGGTGACCGACGCCTTCCCCGGCGTGCTGACCGTGATCGACCATCGCGCCCGGATGGAGCGCGCCCTCCTGAAGGAGGATTATTCCGCCGCCGGCCGCGCCGCCGACTATGCGGGCGGCTCCTATGCCAGCCTCGTGCGGGCGCGCCGCGCCGTCGAGAACAAGTCGGGGGGCGCCTCGGCCCTCAACGCCGTGCCGCCGTCGCTTCGCAACGACGCCTCCTACCTGCTGTCGCGGGCGCAGTATTTCCGCCGGGCCGACAAGAACGAGGAAGCCGCAAAAGTCCTGCTCGCCGCGCCGTCCAACCCCGAGATCCTGGTCGACGGCGACGAGTGGTGGGTCGAGCGCCGGATCGTCGCCCGCAAGCTGATGGATGCCGGCGACGCCAGGACCGCCCAGGCCGTCGCGGCGGGGCATTCCGCCCGCACCACCGAGAAGCGGATCGAGGCCGAGTTCCACGCCGGCTGGATCGCGCTGCGCTACCTCGACGATCCGAATGCGGCCGAGCGCCACTTCGCGCTCGCCGCCGCAATCGCCGAGACGCCGATCTCGCTCGCCCGCGTCGCCTACTGGCAGGGCCGCGCCGCGGAGGCCGCGGGGAAGGCTTCCGACGCCAAAAACTTCTACGAGCGCGCCGCGCTCCAGCCGATCGCCTATTACGGCCAGCTCGCGCGGGCCAAGCTCGGCCAGAACAGCCTGCCGCTGCGGCAGGCCGCGGTGCTGTCGGCCCCGGCGCGGGCCGCCTTCGACGACCGCCTATTCGTGCGGGGCCTCAAGCTGCTCGCCGCGGCGAGCCTCAAGGAACTGGCCCTGCCGCTCTACATCGACGCGGCCAAGTCGCTGACCGACGAGGCGCAGGTCAACGCCCTCGGCGAGACCGCGGTGGAGGCGCGTGACGCCCGCGCGCTGGTGGCGATCGGCAAGCTCGCGACGCAGCGCGGGCTGGCGCTCGACACCCATGCCTACCCGACCATCGGCATCCCGGATTACGAGACCTTCACGGCGGTGCCGCAGGTGGAGCGGGCGATGGTGTTCGCCATCGCTCGCCAGGAGAGCCAGTTCGATCCCCGCGCCCAGTCGGGCGTCGGGGCGCGGGGCCTTATGCAGATGATGCCGGCCACCGCCCAGCGCACGGCGCGGCGCGTCTCGACGAGCTACGACACCGACCGGCTGACCAGCGATCCGGCCTACAACGCGCGGCTGGGGCAGGCCCATCTCGGCGAACTGATGGAGGACTGGAAGGGCTCCTACATCCTCGCTTTCGCCTCCTACAACGCGGGCGGCGGCAACGTGAAGAAGTGGATCGACGCCTACGGCGATCCGCGCCGGCCCGAGGTCGATGCCATCGACTGGGTCGAGCGCATCCCCTTCACCGAGACGCGCAACTACGTGCAGCGGGTGATGGAGAACCTGCAGGTCTACCGCAACCGCCTCGACGGCAAGAGCACGCTCGCCATCGAGCGTGATCTCGCCCGCGGCGCCCGCGCCGCGGTGAGCGCCGAGGCGCAGCCGGCGACGCCGTAGAAGCCCGCCCCGGTGGCCGACCGGCTGCGGCGCGGTCCCGGCGATGGACCGAATGCGGCCCGCTCTCGCTGCACCGAGCCGCCGCCGCCGCGATGGCGTCGTTTTTCCGGCACGCCAGCCCGGAGATCGAGCGCGCGCCGCCGGATCGGTGGCGGCGCACGGAGCCGGACCGAAGCCTTCCGTCAGCGCATCCGCTCCGGTCGCGCCCGCCCTGCCGACGCGCGAGACCCGACGCTCCGATGCTGCGACCGATGCGCGACCTGACCGCCACCCTGCACGAACTCTACGAGGGAAACACCGACCGGGCGCAGCGCTTCCGCTACGCGCTGCTCGTGTTCGATATCGCCACGATCGCCTTCGTGGTCGTGACCTCGTTCCTGCCGCTCGTGCCCTGGATCATCGCCTGCGACGTCGCCTTGGGGCTGTGCGTGCTGGCCGATTTCGCCGCCCGCCTGAGCATCAGCCGGCGCCCGGGCCGCGAGTTCCTGCGCCTGAGCACGTGGACCGACATGGTGGCCGTCGCCTCGTTCCTCGCGCCGGTCCTCGTGGAAGGCGTCGGGTTCCTGCGCATCCTGCGCACGCTGCGCCTGCTGCGCACCTATCATCTGCTGGAGCGCCTGCGGTCGGACAGCGCCGTGTTCCGCCGCAACGAGGAAGCGATCCTGGCCGCCACCAACCTGGCGGTGTTCGTGTTCACGATGACCGGCATCGTCTACACGACCCAGCAAGGCAGCAACCCGGCGATCGTCACGCCGGTCGACGCGCTCTACTTCACCGTCACGTCGCTGACGACCACGGGCTACGGCGACATCACCTTGCCGGGGACGACGGGCCGGCTGATTTCGGTCTTCGTGATGATCTGCGGCGTGACCCTGTTCTTCCGCCTCGCCCAGGTGGTGTTCCGCCCCTACAAGGTGCGCTTTCCCTGCAAGGCCTGCGGCCTGCTGCGCCACGAGCCCGACGCCGTGCATTGCAAGGCCTGCGGCAACCTCCTGAACATTCCCGACGAGGGCGCGGATTGAGCGCGGCCAAGGGGTCGGCAAGGGGCCTGCAAGGGACCGGCGAGACGCCGGCACGACACCGGGGCGCCGTTTCCGCTACAATCCGGGCGCCATGCCCGAGTCCTCGTCCCCATCCTCCGTTGCCCGCGCGTCCGACCTTCGGGCCGTCGAAGCCCGGCTCATCGCCGGGGCGGTGGCCTCGGACGACGGCGACGCGATCGTGACCGAACTCTGCGAAGGCCTCGTCGCCGCCGGGCTTCCGCTCTGGCGCCTCAGCCTGTCGGTGCCGACGATCGATCCGCTGTTCCGCGGCGCGAGCCTCGCGTGGCGCCGCGGCGAGGGGCTCGCCCTGTTCCCCGCCGCGCACGGGCCGGAGGGCGAGGCGAGCTACGCCCGCAGCCCGATCGCGTGGCTGCACGAGAACGAGCGCGAGAGCGTGCGCTGGCGGCTCGACGGCGCGGTGTCGGTGCCCGATCTCCCGCTGCTCGGCGAGCTTCGGAGGGCGGGCGGCACCGATTACCTGCTCCACCTCGTCGGCTTCGCGCCGGGCAGCGCCATCGAGGGCGCCGGCATCTCGTTCTCCACCGACCGGGCCGGCGGCTTCACGCCGGAGGACCTGGAGGCGCTGTCGGCGCTGGTGCCGGCGATCGCCCTGGCGACGTCGAAGCTCAGCCTCGCTCACACCCTGCGCGAGGTTGCCGGCACCTATCTCGGCCCCGCCACCGCCACGCGGGTGCTGGCGGGCGAAATCCGCCGCGGGCAGAGCGCGGTGGTGCCGGCGGCGATCCTGCTCGCGGATCTGCGCGGCTTCACGGCTTTGGCCGACCGCGACGATCCGCTCAAGGTCGTCGGCTGGCTCGACGAACATTTCGATGCGCTCGGCGAGCCGGTGCGGCGCCACGGCGGCGAGATCCTGAAATTCCTCGGCGACGGGTTTCTCGCGGTGTTCTCCGCGGCCGATCCGGAGGAACACGCCTGCCCGGCCTGCGCCGGGGCGCTCGCCGCCGCGCAGGAGGCGCTGGCCCGCAACGGCGAACTCAACGCCGCGCGTCGCCGACGCGGCCTGCCGACGCTGGAGGCTGACCTCGTCCTGCATTTCGGGCCGCTGGTGTACGGCAATGTCGGCACCGACCGGCGCCTCGACTTCACCATGATCGGCCGCGCCGTGAACGAGGCGAGCCGGATCGAGCGGCTCTGCGACGCGCTCGACCGCCATCTCCTGATCTCGGACGCCTTCGCCGGCCGGTGCGCCGCCACGCTGACGGAGGTCGGCGCCTTCGCCCTGCGCGGGGTCGAGCGGGCGCAGCGGATCTGGGCCCTGCCTCAGGAGGTGCGGCCGGACAGCATCCGGGCGAGCGCGCCGAGCGAGCAGCCGGCCAGATAGCAGGCGAGCACCAGCGCGGCGATCTCGATCCACAGGCCGGCACGCCCCGGCACGGTATCGAGCCCGGCGAGACCCAGAAGCAGGCCGAGCGCGAGCAGCGGCAGGCCCGCGGCGATCCTCGTCGCGCGCACGCGCGGGACACCCGCGAGGGCGCCGATGGCGAGGCCGAGCGCGAGGGAGGCGGCGAGCCCAGGCCAGAGCGGGACGACGAGGGAGATCACGAGCGAAGCGCGAGGCCGATGCCCTGGCGCTCGGTGAGCGGCGCGGCGCCCTCCGCGAGCGTGGCGCGGCCGAGCGGCACGCCTGCCTTCTGCAGGTAGTCGATGACGGCGAGCGCCCGCGCCCGCGCGAGATCGGCACCGGTCTCCACCGGGGCGGGAACGGGCTTCTCGATCTGAGCTGGCTTGGCGTCGGCCTTGTCGTCCCGCTTCGCCCTGCTCTTGTCGTCCTTGCCCTTCTCGTCCTTGGCCGACTTCGCTTCCGCCTTCTTCGCCGGGGCGGGCGTCGGCTTCGGTGCCGATTCGCGCGCGGCCTCCGCCGCGACGGGATCGGCCTCGGCCGGCTTGGCGTTCGGCGGGTCGAGATGGCCGACGATCTCGATGCGCTCGGTCGGGCAATCGCGGGCGAGTGCGGCCACGGCGTCGAGGACGGGGTAGAATTCGGCCGCCAGCGCCGCGCTGCCCGGCGCGAAGCGCAAGGGGTGCCCGACGATCCGTTCGGCGAGGCGGCGCCCGCATTCCTGCGGATCGAGACGCGCCGCCGTCTCGCCGCCCGAGACCGCGACGGCGGCGCTCCAGCCCGCCGGCATCGCCGCGGGCAGCGTGCGCGACAATCGGGCGGCGGCCTCCGGGTAGAGACTCGTGCCCGACAGCCGAACGCTCGTGCCGCGGACGGCGATCTCGCCGCCCGACAGCGTCGTCAGCGCGTCGAGTCCGGCTGCGACGGCGATCGTGAACCCGTCCGGTGCGCCGGCCGCCAGCCGCGTGCGGTCCCGGACCGCCTCGCGGAACAGGCGCGGGCGCAGGCGGGCGAGCAGGCTTTCGCGGGCGGCCTCGTCGGGCAGATGGCCGCTCAGCGTCACGCTGTCCGCGCCGCGGCGCACCCGCAGGACGTAGGGCACGATCGGCCGGGCGGTGAGCGCGACGGAGCCGGCGGCGAGGCCGGAGGGAAGGTCGTCGCGCAGCAGCGCCTCGATCTCGCCGACCGCTCCGGCATCGAGCGCGATGCCGGCGACCGAGATGCGGCCCTGCTCGTAGGCGACGCGGCCCTCGTGGAGCAGGGCGGCGACTTTCAGCAACGTCCTGGCGACGGCCGGACCGTCGAGGCCGAGGCTGCGGGCGTCCTGCATCCGGTCGTCGATCGCGGCGCCCTCGGCGCTCTCCGCAGCGGCGGCGCGAATCGCCTCGCGCGCCTCGGGCGAGGCGACGTGGCCGCCGAGTTCGAGGCTGCCGTCGGGCCGACGCTCCACCGTGAGGCGCAGATCGGCGACGACGGGCGGCAGGATCTCGACCGTGCCGAGGCTGAAGCCCTGCGGCGGGCGAGCCAGGGCAGTGCGGAGCGCATCGTAGGCGGCCAGGCTCGCGGCCTCCCCGCGTATCGAGATCACGGTGTCGTGGACGGTGGCGACCGAGCCTGTGGTCAGGTCGGCGAGCCGCTCGACCGCGTAGGCCGCCGCGTCGGGGAAGTCCGGCGGGGCACCGCGGGCGGCTCGCGTCCTGTCGTCGAGGGTCGCCGTGCGCGGCAGGACCGGCTTGAGCCGCTGGACCAGTTCGAAGGCGCCGATCTCGGCCGGGCGGCTGCCCGCGGCCTCCAGCCGGTCGGCGGCAGGCCGTTCCACGGTCCAGACGAAGGGGGAGGCCTCCTCGATCAGGCCGGTGCGGTCGATCAGCCGGCGCGTGCCCTCGATCCCGGCGAGTCGCCCGAGGGCGGCCTCGCGGTCGGGCGACTGCGGGGCCTCGCCCGCGGCGACGAGGTCGCGCCCCTCGACCCTGACCCGCAGCCACGGTTCGGGCTGGCCCTCCCCGGTCCTGCGCGCCACCTCGGCGGCGGCGCGGGCGATCTCATCCTCGATGCTCGGGACGGCGAGATAGGCGCTCGCCACGCCGATGAGTGCGAGGGCCGGCAGCCCGGCGAGCCAGCCGAGCCGGGTGCGAATGAAGGACATCGGAGAGGACAGGGACAAAGCGGGCCGACCTCGCGTGCCGCCGCGTCCGTGCGCCGGACGCCGGATGAGACGCAGGCGCTCAAGGATACGCGGGTTCGGGGCGACTTGAAGGCCGCGGCCCTCACGGGTTCCGATGAAGGCTCTAGACGCAAAAAACCCGGCCGTGAGGCCGGGGCTCGGAGGTTTTTGCTGAGGGCTCCCCCGCCCGTGAGCGGGGGAGCCTGATCGCAGGGTCTGCTTAGAAGTCGCGCTGGACGCGGAAGCGAGCCTGGTAGACGTCCTCCGAGGACACCGTGAACGGCGTGCCGCGGCTGGAGTCGTTGACGCGGCCGCTCTTGACGCCCGTCTTGATGTACTGGCCTTCCACGCCGATATCGAGATCCTTGACCGGCGACCAGATCAGGCTCGCGCCGGTGACGACCTGATAGGTGTCGCGGAGCGCGGCGCTGAGGTTGTAGCCGGCGAGGTTCGTCAGGTAGGACGGCGGGGACAGGCCCTGGCCCGCACCGATGATGCCGGTCGTCTGGCTGATGGCCTGACGCGCGCCCTGCGAGAACCAGATCTCGCCGTAGCTGGCGTAGAGGGCCGAGCGCCACTCCGGCGACCAGTAGTGGAGGAACGAGGCCACCGCCGTGAAGCTGTTGGACAGTTCGATCTTGCCGGTGAGCGGGTTGACGATCGCGTCCGACAGGTACTGGTTGAACGGATTGCCGGCGTAGGTCGCGGCGTTGCTCAGGTAGCCGGCGGTGAAGCGGTTGATGCCGGTGTAGTTGTTGGCACCCTCGCCGTAGGCACCCTGGAGGTAGAGGCCGTCGCCGGGAGCAATCCAGGGCAGGTTGAACTTTGCGCCGGCCTGAACCGCCCAGCCGTACTCGGTCTGGGCGCCGGGGGAGATGCCGCGGGCCGCGAGAAGGGCGGCGACGGCGGGGTTGCCGAGCGGGGTGGTAACAGCGCCGGGGGCGGGCGTCAGGTTGGTGAAGGCCGAGCCGGCGATGCCGCCGCCGATGTTGATGTCCTTGACGGCGGCCGAGAGCTGAGCCGAACCCCACGGCGCGTCGTAGCGCAGCGAGCCGACGAAGTCGGGCATGCGCGAACGCTGCACGGCGTCCACGAAGGTCACGGCCGTGGCGTTGCCCGCAGCGTTGGTGGCCAGGATGATCGGGGTCGGGGCCGTCGTGAAGAAGTTGTTCACGCCGCTCTGGCCCGGGACGAGGCCGGTGGAGCCGACGGCATCGGAGAAGAGCGGATTCTTGCGGTAGTTCGGGTCTTCCATCGAGATCGTGGCCGACCAGCCGCCGGCGAACTTCTGCGTCCAGGCGAGCAGGTTCGTGGAGGCGAGGTTGGAGCCCAGCGACGAGCCGATGATCTCGTAGTCGGCGGCGTAGAAGTCGAAGAACGAGGAGGCGCGACCGGCGGTCAGGCCGGCGAACTGCACGAACGCCTTGTCGACGTTCATGAAGTTCTGGACGCGGCCGAACTGGTCCTGGCCGGTGCCGGAATAGGCGTAGCCGATACGCAGGTTGGTGCCGGAGGCGAATTTGGTGTGGCCGGTGCGACTGGCGGCGTCGAGGCGCAGGAAGGCGCGCAGCGTGCCGTAGCCGGTCTGGGTGCGGGCGTCGACGTTGAAGCGCGCGAGGCCGGTGAAGCCCGAGAGGTCACCGCCGCCCGGAACGTTGCGGCTGTCGGAGCCGATGTAGCCGTATTCGGCGCGAGCGCGGCCCGAGATGCGCAGGCAGGTGTCGGTGCCCGGGATGTAGAAGAAGCCGGCACCGTAGGCGGTGCAGACGCGGACGTACTCGATCGGAACCGCCTTCTTCACCGGCAGGTCGGCGGCCTGAGCCCCGCCCACGACGGTCAGCCCCGCCGCCGTACCCAGGAGAAGGCTCTTGACGAGCTTCATTGTGAAACCTCCAGAAGTTTCGAGACCCACGGGATCGGACTTCTTCTGGGGCGCCCGCCTTCCGGCGAACCACGCCCGTCTCGTCCTTATTTCCCTTGGTGTTTGGCGCTCCCCGCCGGGACATCGACCAAACCTGCGTCGGGGTTCTCCCGTTCGCCGGGGCACCATGGGCGAGCGCGGCCGTACGGGCAACAGAGTCGGCCCCTGCAAAAGCTTCGGAGGCCGGCTTCTTGGGGGGCTGTTGCAGTCCCGCAACGTATTGGCCGTCCGCCCGGCCGGCTTTTCCCCAGAGGCCGGTAATTACAAAAGAACTTTGCTGTCTAATCGTGCCCGCCGCCGTTGCCGACGCGCATCACCGGGCGTCTCGGACCCGAATCCGTCAGGCCCTCACGACTCGCGCTGCATCTCCAGGGTCAGCCAGCGGTCCTCGGCGCTCGCCAGTTCGATCTCGGCCTTTTCCAGGAGGCCGGTGGCCTTGCTAAAGCGCTCCGGATCGCGGCCGTAGAGCCCGGAATCGGACAGGACCTCGCGCAGCTTGGCGATGCCGGCCTCCAGTTCGGCGATCCGTTTCGGCAGCGTCTTCAACTCGTGCTGCTCCTTGAAGCCGAGTTTCGTCTTCGAGTCCTTCGCGGCGTCCCTCGGCGAATCGGTGCGGGGCGCCCGCTCGCGCGGCTTCTCCTTGGACTCCCGCGCCTCCACGCCGCGCCCGCGCTGGGCCAGCATGTCCGTGTAGCCGCCGGCATACTCGACCCAGCGGCCCTCGCCCTCGCTCACCAGCACGTTGCCCGCGACCCGGTCGAGGAAGTCGCGGTCGTGGCTCACCAGGATCAGGGTGCCGGCAAAGTCGCCGAGCATCTCCTGCAGAAGGTCGAGGGTCTCGAGGTCGAGGTCGTTGGTCGGCTCGTCGAGGACGAGGAGGTTCGAGGCCTGGGCCAGCGTCCGGGCGATCAGCAGGCGGTTGCGCTCGCCGCCCGAGAGCACGCTCACCGGCGTGCGGGCCTGCTCGGGGGCGAACAGGAAGTCCTTGAGGTAGCCGACGACGTGGCGGCTTCGTCCGCCGACATCGACGGTGTCGCCGCGCCCACCCGTCAGCACCTCGGCCACGGTGGCGTTCGGATCGAGCGAGGCCCGGCGCTGGTCGAGATGGACCATGTTGAGGCCGGTGCCGAGGCGGATCTCTCCGGAATCGGGCGCGAGCGCGCCGGTGAGCAGGTTGATCAGCGTGGTCTTGCCGGTTCCGTTCGGGCCGACGATGCCGAGCCGGTCGCCGCGCACGACGCGGAGCGACAGGTCGTCGACGATTCTCCGGTCGCCGTAGGATTTCGACACCCGCCGGGCCTCGGCGATGAGCGTGCCGGAGGATTCGCCCTCGGTGGCGGTCATCACCGCCTGCCCCACGGGGCGGCGATGCTCGCGGCTCTTCCTCCTCAGGTCGTGCAGGTCGGACAGGCGGCGGACGTTGCGCTTGCGCCGGGCGGTGACGCCGTAGCGCAGCCAGTCCTCCTCCGCGACGATCTTGCGGTCGAGCTTGTGCTTGTCGCGCTCCTCCTCCTCGAAGAAGGCGTCGCGCCACGCCTCGAAGCTGCCGAACCCCTGCTCGATCCGGCGGGTGACGCCGCGGTCGAGCCAGATCGTCGCCCGCGAGAGCGCGGTGAGGAAGCGCCGGTCGTGGCTGATGAGGACGAGCGCCGAGCGCGAGCGCTTCAGCTCGGTCTCCAGCCACTCGATCGCGGGCAGGTCGAGATGGTTGGTGGGCTCGTCCAGCAGCAGGATGTCGGGTTCGGGCGCCAGCGCCTGGGCCAGAGCGGCGCGGCGCGCCTCGCCGCCCGAGAGCCGGGACGGCTCCTCCTCGCCGGTGAGGCCGAGGCTCTCCAGCAGGTAGCGGCCGCGATAGGCGTCGTCGCCCGGCGCGAGGCCGGCCTGCACGAAGTCGAGGATCGAACTGAATCCGGAAAAGTCCGGCTCCTGCGCGAGGTAGCGGACCGTCGTGCCGGGCTGGAGGAAGCGCTCGCCCCTGTCCGGCTCGGCGAACCCAGCGGCGATGCGCATCAGGGTCGACTTGCCCGAGCCGTTGCGGCCGACGAGGCAGGCGCGCTCGCCGGGCGCGATGGTCAGTTCCGCCCGCTCGATCAGCGGCGTGCCGCCGAAGGTGAGCGCGACGTCTTGCAGGGTCAGAAGGGGTGGGGCGGCCATGCCGGGCTTATGGCAGCAGCCGCAGCCCGGAACAAACCCGATTCGGAGAAGCCGTCAGGCGACCGGATTGGCCGGGCCGGTCGGCGTCGACTCGGGGATACCGGGGGCCTCGACCGGAATCTCGGTCGGCGTGCCGCCCGGCGCCTCGGCGGGGGTGCCGCCGGGAATCTCCGGTCCCGGACCGGGCTCGGGCACCTGCGGCGGCTCGACCGGGGGCGCGGGATCGGGCGTCGTCGGCTGCGGGGCTTCCGGGATCGGTCCGGGATTCGACATCGGTGGCGCGCCTCGGCTCGGGCGGCCGGCAGGGGCCGCGAACGAGGCCAACAGCCGCGCCCGGCCCGGGTTCCGCTACTTCTTGGTGATGAGCAGGTTGTTGCCCTCGCGGCCGACGATCTTCTGGATCTTGGCGGCGAAGACCGAGAGCAGCAGGGGCAGGCGCACCTCGACCCGCACGCTGTCGGGGCCGACATCGATCTGGCCGGTCACCGTCTGGGCCAGCGCCGTGACGGAATAGTCGAGGCGGTCGCCGGTCCAGTCGAGGGTGTTGATGGCGATGCCGCTCCGGCCCAGCGCGTCACGCGCCTTGGCGGTGCCCTCCGCGATGCGGCGGCGGGCTTCCTCGCGGCCGAGTTCGTGCGGAATCTCGACCACCATCGGCTTCGCCATCTCGACCTCTCCTCGTCAGTCCGGACGCAGGACTCGCCGGATTATGGGAAGGGGCCGTTCCCTCGGCAACGCCGTCCGTGTCTCACGACGCAAAGCGGGATTGCCGAGGGGCTCCGTTCGCGGAGCGATCGTCCGGTCCCGAAGCTCTGAAACGTCCGCTCAGCGCATCACGGAGAGGGACACGTAGCTGACGCCGCCGATGCCGAGCGCCCGGGCCGAGCCGCGCGCCAGATCGATCACCCGTCCGCCGACGAACGGGCCGCGGTCGTTGATGCGCACCACGACCGAGCGGCCGTTGGCCCGGTTGGTCACGCGGACGCGGGTGCCGAAGGGCAGGCTGCGATGGGCGGCGGTGAGTCCGTTGGGATTGAACCGCTCGCCGTTCGCCGTGCGGTGCCCGCTCCCGTACCAGGATGCCTTGCCCCCCTGGGCCTGGGCGGGCAGCGCGGCGGCGGTGCCGATGACGGTGGCGAGGCAGGCGGCGACGGTCCAGCTGGTGGCCTTCATCGTGGATCGCATTCCCTTGTTGTTGCGATTTGTTGCGAACGCCGCGGAAAATGAGCCCGAACCCGGCCAAAATAAGACAGCGATGTTGCATCGCAAAAATGCCCTGGATGCGACTACAGCCGGGGGCTTTCCGGGCAATGCCGATCCGGAAGAATTGATTATTTGCCGATGCATGGGTGCTCGCGCCCCCCAAATCGTCAATTCTTGTCGCGGAAGAATTCGGGCGCGGGTTCCATGCCGCTCGCGAAGCCTGTGCGGAAGCTTGCCCGAGCGGCGGCCGGCGGCAGATCAGCCCCGCATCCGCTGCATGGCCAAGCTCGGCAAAATCTGCCGACCCATAGTGAGACGCATGCTTCGCGAAACGGCAAACCGGGCCTTTACCGTGACCGCGCCATGGTCCGGTGGTCAGTCGCGTAACCGGTGTTTGCCATGGCTTCCCCGCGTACCGCGGTTGCCGGCGCCACCGCCCGGAAACAGGTCTCGCATACCGGGCGGATCGCGTCGGCGCCGCGGATGGGTCTCGCACCCTCCGTCCAGCGTCTCCCCAGACTTCCCCTCGACGAAATCCTCATCGGCGACTGCATCGCCGCCATGGAGCGCCTGCCAGCGGAAAGCGTCGACTGCGTCTTCGCCGACCCGCCCTACAATCTCCAGCTCGGAGAAGCCGGTCTCACGCGCCCCGACCACAGCGTGGTCGATGCGGTCGACGACGACTGGGACAAGTTCTCCAGTTTCGAAGCCTACGACGACTTCACCCGTGCCTGGCTGAAGGCTGCGCGCCGGGCGATGAAGCCGAACGCGACCCTGTGGGTGATCGGGTCGTACCACAACATCTTCCGGGTCGGGAGCGCGTTGCAGGATCTCGGTTACTGGATCCTGAACGACATCGTGTGGCGCAAGGCCAACCCGATGCCGAACTTTCGGGGTAAACGCTTCACCAACGCCCACGAGACCCTGATCTGGGCCTCGCGCTCGCCGCAGGCGAAGTACACCTTCCACTACGACGCCCTGAAGGCCGGCAACGAAGACCTTCAGATGCGCTCCGACTGGTTCCTGCCGCTCTGCACCGGCGAGGAACGGCTGAAGGACGGCGCGGGCCGCAAGGTCCACCCGACCCAGAAGCCGGAGGCGCTCGTCGCCCGCACGCTCATGGCCGCGACCAATCCCGGCGACGTGGTGCTCGATCCGTTCTTCGGCTCCGGCACGACCGGCGCGGTCGCCAAGCGTCTCGGCCGCCACTTCATCGGCTGCGAACGTGACAAGACCTACGCCGCGGCGGCGCAGGCCCGGATCGACGCGGTCGAGACCTTGTCCTCCGCCTCGCTCGCTCTGGCGACGCCCAAGCGCGCCGAGCCGCGGGTGCCGTTCCTCAGCGTGGTCGAGGCGGGGCTGGTGCGCCCCGGCGAGACGCTGACCGACGAGCGCCGCCGCTTCAAGGCGACCGTGCGCCCGGACGGACAGCTCGGCATCGGCCCGGCAATGGGCTCGATCCACAAGGTCGGGGCCCTGGTCCAGGGCCTCCCCGCCTGCAACGGCTGGACCTTCTGGCACGCGGAGCGCGGGGGCAAGCTCGTCTGCATCGACGAGTTTCGTAGTCAGATGCGGGCTCGTGCGGAGAGCTGAAAAAAGTCCCGGATTCAAAAAATCCGGGACAATTTCGAAGTCCATGTTATACGAGGTGATCCATAGTTCCGGTAGGGCTCTATGAGGCTAAGTATCCCGCGCAATCCGATAGCATTATATTTTATATTAACATATTTTGTAATTTGTTGCGCTCTTGCTTATTTGTTCAGTTTTAATGGAAGTTTATCGTCAATATCAAGCTTGCTGATTGTATTTTTCCCACAGGCAGTATTGATACTGATTCTTTTGCCATTCGTATTTGTAAAATACACCGCCATGATTAAGACAATCATCGCACTGATCGTGCTTGGGACTGCATACGAAGCCCTAATAATATTCATTTTGACAAATGATTGAATTTATTTTGGTACTTATAGACGACCGCTGATCGTTTGCGATTTAAGGTTGGGTCCTATTGTGTGCTGGCTTCGAAACTTGGACTTCGCCGTGTACCTGTCCGTGCCGAAACTCAGCGCGGCTTCGGCGCCTTCTTGACCACACGTCCCAAATCCGAAGGCCTTAAAGAGGGCGGCTTCGGAATCGGTCCGCGCCGCTTGACCGGCTCGGGCTCCGGCGGGGTGGCCAGATCGGGCTCCCGCACGGGCGGCGGCGCTACGGCGGCGACCGGCACCGGGCCGGCGAGTGCGTGGGCTAGCACCTTCTTCATCGCGCCGGGAAGCGGCTCCTCGTCGAGCTTTTCCCGCGGGGTGAAGCGCATGCCGTCCGGGGCCACTGTCCCGGCGGCGACGCGGGCGAAGAACACCGTTAGCTCCAGCGGGAAATGGGTGAAGCCGTGCTTCACCACGCCGGGCAGGCGCTTCCAGCGGGCGTCGAGGGGCGCGTCGAGCAGGCCCTTGGCCGGATCGTAATCGGGCAACCACGGGCTTCCGGGCGGCTCGGCCATCGCGCCGAGCAGGCCTTCCGAGGGGCGGGTGCGCAGGAGAACCGCCTCGTCGCCGGCGCGGAGCGCGACGAAGGCCGCGCCCTTGCGCAGCGTCCCCTTCTCCTTCTTCACCTTGCGCGGGAAGGTGTCCTGCAAGCCCTCGGAACGGGCGCGGCAGGGGCGCATCCACGGGCACAGCGCACAGGCGGGGCGCTTCGGGGTGCAGAGCGTCGCGCCGAGGTCCATCACGGCCTGCGCGAAGTCGCCGGGCCGGTCGTGCGGGACCATGCCCTGCGTCAGCAGGCGGATCTGCGCTCGGGCGGCGGGGAGCGGCGTCTCGATCGCGTGCAGGCGCGTCATCACCCGCTCGACATTGCCGTCCACCGCCGCCGCGGGCCGGTCGAAGGCGATGGCCGCGATGGCGCCCGCCGTGTAGGCGCCGATGCCGGGAAGTTTTCGTAATCCCTCTTCCGTATCGGGGAAGCGCCCGGCGGCGGCGACCGCCTTGGCGCAGGCGTGGAGGTTGCGCGCGCGGGAATAATAGCCGAGCCCGGCCCAGGCCGACATCACCGCCTCTTCCGGTGCGGCCGCAAGGGCCTGCACGGTCGGAAACAGCGTCAGGAATTTCTCGAAGTAGGGTTTGACCGCCGTGACGGTTGTCTGTTGCAGCATCACCTCGGAGAGCCAGACCCGGTAGGGATCCGGCCGCACGCCGGGGAGCGCGCGCCAGGGCAAAGCGCGGCGGTGCCGGTCGTACCATGTCAGGAGGTCGGCGGCCGAGGCGGCGGGCATGGTCCCAGTCCATAGCGGGGCCGGGCGGGCGGCAAAAGCGGCGCCGCGGTCCTACCGGTCGACAAAAATCCGCGACGACGTGTCGGGATCGGCCGCGCGACCGCGTCCTCGGACGGCAACCACAAGGGAGACACCACCATGTCCTACGTCGATGGCTTCGTGCTCGCCGTGCCGAAGGCCAATCTCGAAGCCTATCGAATCGTCGCCGCCAACGCGGCCGCGGTCTGGAAGGAGCACGGTGCGCTCGCCGTGGTCGAGGCGGTGGGCGACGACGTGCCCTACGGCGAACTGACCTCCTTTCCCCGCGCCGTGCAGGCCAAGGAGGACGAGGTCGTGGTGTTCTCGTGGATCGTCCACGCCTCCCGCGAGGCCCGCGACGTGACGAACGCCAAGGTGATGGAGGACCCGCGCATCACCTGCACGATGGAGACCATGCCCTTCGACGGGAAGCGCATGATCTTCGGCGGCTTCACGGCGATCGTGGAGGTGTGAGGTTTCGGCGCGACTCCCGGCGGGGCGGGCTTCGGCTATAGTGCGACGCCCTTCCCTCCCGGACAGCCGATGGCGCGCCCCAAACCTTCGGCAAAACCCCTTGCCGACCTGATCGGTGCCTGCGTCGGCCCGGCCTTCGCGGCGCAGGGCTTCGCCTCGGCCGACATACTTTCCGTGTGGCCCGGCATCGTCGGGGCGCGGCTGGCGGACGCCTGCCAGCCGGTGAAGCTCGAATGGCCCCGCCGCGCCCGGCGCGACGCCGAGGGGCGGCCCGAGCCGGGCACCCTGGTGGTGCGGGTCGAGGGCGCCTTCGCCCTCGAACTCCAGCATCTCGCCCCGGTGGTGATCCAGCGCGTCAACGCGCATTACGGCTGGGCCTGCATCGGCAAGCTGGTGCTGCGCCAGGACCGGCTGCACCGGGCGCCCCGGCGCAAAGCCGCCCCGCCGCTCGATCCGGCCCGGCGCGGCGAGGTGGCGCTCGCGGTCTCGCGCATCGAGGACGATCCGCTTCGCGACGCCCTCGACCGGCTCGGCATCGCCGTGGTGGCGGGCAACCCGCGCTGATAGGCAATCCCGGTCGATAGGGCTGCCTCGCGCGGCCTCCCGTGATAAGGGGCGGCAAACTCGTGCGGCGACGTGTGCGCGGTCCGCGCGAGCCCGATCCGCCTATACCTCGACGCCTCTGGCCCCTTCGCGGCCTCAACGGAGCCCGTCCCTGCCATGATCACCCGGCGCGACGCCCTCAAGACCACCGGCCTCGCCCTCGGCGCGGCCCTCCTGATGCCCCGGCTCATCACCGATGCGCTCGCGCAGTCCGCCGACACGGCGGCCCTGCTTCAGCCCGGCCCGCTCGGCGACGTCTGGCTCGGGCCGGCGGACGCCAAGGTGACGATCATCGAGTACGCCTCGCTGACCTGCTCGCACTGCGCCCACTTCCACAAGGAGACCTATCCGGTCCTGAAGGAGCGCTACATCGACACCGGCAAGGTGCGCTTCACGCTCCGCGAGTTCCCGCTCGATCCGCTCTCGACCGCAGCCTTCATGCTGTCGCGCTGCGACGGCAACGAGAAGTATTATCCCATCTCCGACCTGCTGTTCGACCAGCAGCAGAACTGGGCCTTCGTGCGCAAGCCGCAATCGCCGGTCGACGCGCTGGAGCAGATCGTGCGGCAGGCGGGCTTCTCGAAGGAGAAGTTCGAGGCCTGCCTCAAGGACCAGAAGACCTACGGCGCCATCAACGCGGTCAAAACCCGCGGCCTGGAGACCTTCAAGGTCGAATCGACCCCGACCTTCTTCATCAACGGCACCAAGTACAGCGGCGCGCTGTCGATCGAGGAGATCGAGAAGATCATCAAGCCGATCCTGGGCGCGTGAGACCGTCCCCGGAACGGGCCGTGGAAGGGCGCGGATTGTGATGCAACTTCAACGGCTTAAGCTCGGCGCTGCGCGCCTTGACTCGCCAGGATGGCGAAACTATGGTGCGCCGCGCCGAGGGGGCAGGCCGTTTCCCTCCGCTCCCGACGACGTGTGGGGTCGCCCGTGAGCGGCAATCCCTCCGCCAACGGGCGTGGGCCGGAAGGGCCTCCCGGCGACGACGATCTCTCCGCGAGGCTTAGACGTCTCGAGACGCAGCTCGAAGGCAGGCGGCCGAAAGCCGCTTCCGACGATGCTGCGCGCAGCGGCATGTCCGGCGGGCCCTCCCCGCTCGGCCAGGCCATGCGGCTCTCGACGGAGTTCGTCGCGGGCGTGATCGCCGGCGGTATCCTCGGCTACCTGTGCGACCACCTTCTCGGCACCAAGCCGTGGGGTCTGATGGTGTTTCTGGTGCTCGGCTTCCTCACCGGCATCTACAACGTCATGCGGTTGAGCGGGTTCGGGCCGAAACCGGGGAAAGATCACCGCCAGGGGTCTTGAGACTCGGGGCACATCGTGTAAGGGCACCGCGCGACACGGAAAGCACGAACGCCTCGCGAGGCGCTTCGGGGCGTTTCGGGCGCGGCCAACAGGCAGGGGACGGAAGCAGGATGGCGGGCAACATCGACCCGGCGCAGGCGGGTGCGCTGCGACCGGACCCGATTCATCAGTTCGAGTTGCAGTCGCTCCTGCCGTTCGGGCACATCGGCAACCAGCAGATCGCCTTCACCCAGTCGGCGCTGTACATGTTCGCCGCCGTGGGCGTGATCGCGCTCCTGACCATCACGGCGACCGCGGGCCGCTCGGTGGTGCCGGGCCGGATGCAGTCGCTGGCCGAAATCTTCTACGAGTTCATCGCCGACACGCTCCACCAGGCGACCGGCGACCAGGGCAAGAAGTTCATGCCGCTGGTGTTCTCGCTGTTCATGTTCGTGCTGGTGCTCAACCTGTTCGGCATGATCCCCTACGCCTTCGCGGTGACCAGCCACCTCATCGTCACCTTCGGGCTGGCCGCCCTCGTGATCGGCGTCGTCATCGGCTACGGCGTGATGAAGCACGGCACCCACTTCTTCGGCCTGTTCGTGCCGTCGGGCGTGCCCAAGCCCCTTCTGGCGATCCTCGTGCCGATCGAGATCATCTCGTTCATCTCGCGGCCGATCAGCCTCTCGGTCCGTCTCTTCGCCAACGTGCTCGCCGGGCACATCGCGATGAAGATCTTCGCCTTCTTCGTGGTCGGTCTCCTGTCGGCCGGCGCCTGGGGTCTGCTGTCCCCGCTGCCGCTGATCCTGACGATCGCCCTCACCGCCCTGGAGTTCCTGGTGGCTGCGCTGCAGGCCTACGTCTTCGCGACGCTGACGGCGATCTACCTGAACGACGCCCTTCACCCCGGCCACTAGTCCCGGTCGACCTCCACCCACCGCAACGAACCAAGTTCGAGCCACTCAGGAGTTTGTTATGGATCCCGTCGCTGCCAAGTACATCGGTGCCGGTCTCGCCTGCCTCGGCATGGCGGGCGCGGGCATCGGCCTCGGCAACCTGTTCGGTCAGTTCCTCGCCGGCGCCCTGCGCAACCCGTCCGCCGCCGACGGCCAGCGCGCCACGCTGCTCCTCGGCTTCGCCCTCACGGAAGCGCTCGGCATCTTCTCGCTGCTGATCGCGCTGCTGCTGCTCTTCGCCGTCTGATCGGCCTGCGGGCGGCGCCGGTCAGGCGCCGCCCCTCTCAGACCAGAGTCCGCCCCGGCTTTCCCGAGGGCACGAGCTTTCCGATCCGGACGAGGCCATGGCCGAGAAAAATTCCCTGACGACCCCTCCTCCGAATTCGGACGTCAAGACGGCCGGTCCGAACACCGCGGCCCATACCGAGCATCCCGCCGGCGGCCACAGTGCGGCGTTCCCGCCCTTCGAGACCCACACCTTCCTGGCGCAGCTGATCTGGCTCGCCCTGGCCTTCGGCCTGCTCTACTACCTGATGTCGAAGATCGCGCTGCCGCGCATCGAGTCGATCCTCCACGACCGCTCGCAGCGCCTCTCCGCCGACCTCGACGAGGCTCAGCGGATGAAGGCCGAGGCTGATGCGGCCGGCGAAGCCTACGAGAAGTCCCTGCGCGACGCGCAGGCCAAGGCCCAGGGCATTGCCCAGGAGACCCGCAACGCCCTCTCGGCGGAAGCCGACGCCAAGCGCAAGACGCTGGAAGCCGAGCTGAACCAGAAGCTCGCCGCCTCCGAGGCGACGATCCGTAGCCGCACGGCGGAGGCCATGGGCAACGTCCGCTCCATCGCCGGCGAGACCGCCTCGGCCATCGTCGAGCGGCTGACCGGCAAGGCGCCCGACCAGAGCACCCTGAACCGCGCCCTCGACGCGACCCCCGCGGTCCACTGATCCCGCCGGTCGGCGAGACCCGCCGGCCGTCCCGACCGAACAGAGACCCGCGCCAAGAAATGCCGCGGATGCCGACGAAGGGCTTGAGACCGACATGTTGATGACCGCCGAGTTCTGGGTCGCCGTCGCCTTCGTGGTCTTCATGGCCATCGTCTGGAAGGTCGGCGGCTTCACGATGATGACCGGCGGCCTCGACAGCCGCGCCAAGCGCGTTCGCCACGAGCTCGACGAGGCCCGCCGCCTGCGCGAGGAGGCCGCTTCCGTCCTCGACGACTACAAGCGCCGCCGCGCCCAGGCCGAGAAGGACGCCGAGGCCATCGTCGCCTCCGCCCGTCAGGAAGCCGAGCGCCTCGCCGCCGAGGGCCAGACGCGGCTCGCCGACTTCGTCGCCCGCCGCACCAAGGCCGCCGAGTCGAAGATCGCCCAGGCCGAGGTCCAGGCCACCGCCCAGGTCCGCGCCGCCGCCGCCGACGCCGCGGTGAAGGTCTCCGAGACGATCCTGAAGGAGCGCCTCCAGGGCGAGGCCGCCCAGGATCTGCTCCGCTCCAGCCTCGGCGACGTAAAGACGCGCCTCTCGGCCTGATCCTTCCAAACAACGATCCGTTTCCGCGAACGCCCGGCCCTGTGCCGGGCGTTTTGCTATGTGCGGAAAGCTTTGCAGTTCTGCGTCGGATGACGCTCCCGTGAAAATTTTTGACGGCGAGCGCAAAATCAGCTGCGCTTGGCCTGTCATGCTCCGCCGTGTAGAAATGGCTCCTGAAAAACACCCCCGTGCAGGCTCACGACAAACGGGCGGGTTTAATCGGGAAACATCAGAAGAGGCTCCTCACATGAGCGCCGGTACCGCGACCGACACCACTGCCCTCGATACCTTCTTTTCCTCCGGCCTTGCCCAGACCGACCCCGAGATCGCCAAGGCCATCTCGCAGGAGCTCGGGCGCCAGCAGCACGAGATCGAGCTGATCGCCTCCGAGAACATCGTCTCGCGGGCCGTGCTCGAGGCGCAGGGCTCGGTGCTGACCAACAAGTACGCCGAGGGCTATCCGGGCCGGCGCTATTATGGCGGCTGCCAGTTCGTGGACATCGCCGAGGAGCTGGCGATCGACCGCGCCAAGCGCCTGTTCAATTGCGGCTTCGCCAACGTGCAGCCGAATTCCGGCTCGCAGGCCAACCAGGGCGTCTTCATGGCCCTGATGCAGCCGGGCGACACCTTTTTGGGCCTCGATCTCGCGGCCGGCGGCCACCTGACCCACGGCGCCCCGCCGAACGTGTCGGGCAAGTGGTTCAAGCCGGTCTCCTACACCGTGCGCCGCGACGATCAGCGCATCGACATGGAGCAGGTCGCCGCGCTCGCCGCCGAGCACAAGCCGAAGGTGATCATCGCCGGCGGCTCGGGCTACCCGCGCCAGTGGGACTTCGCCAAGTTCCGTGAGATCGCCGATTCGGTCGGTGCCTACTTCTTCGTCGACATGGCCCACTTCGCCGGCCTCGTCGCCGCGGGCCTGCACCCGTCGCCGTTCCCGCACGCGCATGTCGCCACCACCACCACGCACAAGACCCTGCGCGGTCCCCGCGGCGGCATGATCCTGACGAACGACGAGGCCCTGGCGAAGAAATTCAACTCGGCGATCTTCCCCGGTCTTCAGGGCGGTCCGCTGATGCACGTCATCGCCGGCAAGGCGGTGGCCTTCGGCGAGGCGCTGAAGCCCGAGTTCAAGATCTACGCCAAGCAGGTCATCGACAACGCCAAGGCGCTGGCCGACACCATCATGTCGGGCGGCTACGACATCACCTCGGGCGGCACCGACAACCACCTGATGCTGGTCGACCTGCAGAAGAAGGGCCTGACCGGCAAGGCGGCGGAAGCCGCGCTGTCGCGGGCCGACATCACCTGCAACAAGAACGGCGTGCCGTTCGACCCGCAGAAGCCGACGGTCACCTCGGGCATCCGCCTGGGCACGCCGGCCAGCACCACCCGCGGCTTCGGCGTCGCCGAGTTCAAGCAGGTCGGCTCGCTGATCGTCGAGGTGCTCGACGGCCTCGCCGCCAAGGGCGAGGGCGGCGACGCGGCGGTCGAGGCGGAGGCCAAGAAGAAGGTCCACGCCCTGACCGACCGTTTCCCGATCTACCAGTAATCGCTCCCTCACAGGAGTTCGGCGCGGCCGCGGATCTCACGATCCGCGGCCGCTGCCGTTTCGGGTCGCTTCTGGCAATCCGGCGCCGGCTGGGGCACAGAGGCGCGTCCCGGCCCGACCGGGCTGAGCAAGGGTATCGAAGCGCGCGATGCGGTGTCCGTTCTGCGGGGGTCCCGACACGCAGGTGAAGGATTCGCGGCCGAGCGAGGATTCCGCGGCGATCCGTCGTCGCCGCGTCTGCCCGGATTGCGGTGGGCGCTTCACCACCTTCGAGCGGGTGCAGCTGCGCGAGCTGACCGTGCTCAAGCGCTCCGGCAAGCGCATGCCGTTCGACCGTGACAAGCTCCAGCGCTCGATCGACGTGGCGCTCCGCAAGCGCCCGGTCGAGCCCGAGCGGATCGAGCGCCTCGTCTCCGGCGTGGTCCGCCGCCTGGAGAGCACCGGCGACGGCGAGGTCACCAGCGAGGCCATCGGCGAGGCGGTGATGGAGGGGCTCAAAGGTCTCGACGACGTGGCCTATGTCCGCTTCGCCTCCGTCTACAAGAATTTTCGCGAGGCCCAGGATTTTCAGGATCTGCTCGGCACGCTTGGCGGACGGCTCGCCGAGGACGGCGAACCGGCGCCCGAGCCGCCATCTGTGGACAGCGAGCCCCCTGCCCCGCCGCGCCGCCGCCCCGCGCGGTCGCGAAGCTGACGAGGGACGCCGTGAGCAGGTGGGACGCCCTCGACCATCGCGCCATGCGCCTCGCCCTGGCGCTCGGGCGGCGCAACCTCGGGCGGACATGGCCGAACCCGAGCGTCGGCGCCGTGGTGGTCGCCGACGGCCGCATCGTCGGGCAGGCCGCGACCACAACTGGCGGGCGCCCCCATGCCGAGCCTTTGGCGCTCGCCATGGCCGGCGCGGCTGCGCGCGGCGCCACGCTCTACGTCACCCTGGAACCCTGCTCGCATCACGGCCGCACTCCGCCCTGCACCGACGCCACGATTGCCTCCGGCGTCAGGCGCGTCGTCACCGCGATGGAGGACCCCGACCCCCGCGTCGCGGGACGGGGCCACGCATTGCTGCGTGAGGCCGGCCTCACGGTCGAGACCGGGTTGTTGCGCGAAGAGGCAAGGCGCGACCATCGCGGCCACGTCGCCCGCGTGACGCAGGGGCGCCCGAGCCTGCACCTCAAGCTCGCCCGCACCCGCGACGGGTTCGCCGCGCCCTCGGGGGGCGAGCGACTGAAGATCACCGGCCCGGTCGCCGACGGCGTCGTGCATCTCTGGCGGGCGCATGCCGACGCGATCATGGTCGGCATCGGCACCGCGCGGGCCGACGACCCCTCGCTCACCGTGCGCCTGCCCGGCCTCTCCGACCGCTCGCCGCTTCGGATCGTCCTCGACTCCACCCTGCGGCTCACGCCCTCGACCCATCTGGTGCGGGGCGCGCGCGACATTCCGACCCTCGTGGTTACCGGGAGTCACACCCCGGCCCATGCTCGGCGAATGCTGACCTCCTTCGGCGTCGAGTTGCTGCCGGTCGCCACCGACGCGTCCGGCCGCATCGACCTCCGTGCCGCGATGATCGCGCTCGCCGAGCGTGGCCTGACCCGCATCTGCAGCGAGGGCGGCCCGGCGCTTGCGGACGCATTGGCCGCGCACGATCTCGTCGATGCCTGCACGCTCATCACCGGCCCGGTCGAACTCGGCGGCGCGGGCGGCCTGCCGGCGATCGGGCAAAACCTCGCCCGCCGCCTGTCCGACGGCACGCTCCGCGAGGTTGAGGCCCAGCACCTCGGCCAGGACGAGGCGATCACCTACGAGAGGGTTTGAGATGTTCACCGGGCTCGTCACCGATGTCGGCCGCGTCGTCTCGATCGAGGGCGGCGAGCGGCTCGTCCGCATCGTCATCGAAAGCGCCTACGATCCCGCCTCCATCGCACTCGGCGCCTCGATCGCCTGCTCCGGCCCCTGCCTCACCGCGGTCGCGATCGAGCCGCACGGCACGGGCTGCCGCTTCGCGGTCGATGCCGCCGCCGAGACGCTGGCGCGCACCACCGTCGGCGCGTGGCGCGCGGGCACGCGGGTCAACCTCGAGCGCTCGCTCAGGCTCGGCGACGAGATGGGCGGCCACCTCGTCACCGGGCATGTCGACGGCGTCGCCGAGATCCTCGCCCGCGAGACGGTGACCGGCGAGGACAACCCGTGGGGCGCCAGCGAGCGCTTCACCCTGCGGGCGCCGGCCGCGCTTTCCGGCTTCATCGCCGAGAAGGGCTCGGTCTGCCTCGACGGCACCTCGCTCACCGTCAACACGGTGGACGGCACCGACTTCTCGGTCCTGCTGATCCCGCACAGCCTCTCGGTGACGACCTGGGAGGACCGCCGGGCCGGCGACCGGGTCAACCTCGAAGTCGACCTGATCGCCCGCTACGCCGCCCGCCTCGCCGAGGCGCGCGGGTTGATGCAGGGCTGAGCGCTTATCGCGCGTCGTACGAGGCCGCGAGGCTGTTGATGATCTTGTTGGTCTCGCCGTCGTATTCCTTGTCGCCCTCGGGCGAGGCCCAGTAGCTGACGAGCAGGTGGCGCAGGTCGCCGGATTTCGGGACGACCGAGATGTAGCGCAGCACCGTCGGCTTCTTCTCGTAGATCGCCGGGTACTCGCTGATCTTGAGCATGTAGGTCGGGAACTCGACCTGCTTGGCCTTGGCCTCGCCGGTGATCGTGACGCCCTGCTCCTTGAAATAGGCGTTGTGCTCGCCGATCAGCGTCTGGAGCTGTGCCGGGCGGTAGCTCTCGAACCAGATGTAGACCTCGTCGTCGGCGGTCTTGGCCTGGACGCCGCGCTTGATCTCCGAGACCTTCCACGAGCCGGGAATGTCGACGGTGACCGGCTGGTCCCCCGGCACCACGGTGACGCGCTTGGCCAGCGCCGTGCCCCCGGCGAGCAGAAGCAGGGCAAGCGCGGCGCTTGCGAGGCGTGTGGTCTTCATGGTCGTGTCCCCCCCGGACGGACGCGCGCCGGCGTCGGGTCATCCTTCCCGTCCGCTCGGTCTCTGCCAATCCGCCCGTCAGCGGGGACGGGAATAGTCCCCATAAATTTGCCGCGACCGGCTCGGAGGTCAGTCCGACGGCGGGCGATGCGTGGTGATCCGCGCCACGATCGCCTCGCGCTCCGCCCGGCTCGCGGCGAGCCGCGCCCGTGCGGCGGCCGTCACGGCGGGGCTCGCGGTCTCCGGCCGGCCCGCGTCGAAGGGCGGGGCCGGGGCGTATTCGTGCTGGAGCTGGATCGCCTTGGCGGTGGCGGCGTCGGTGAGTTCGGCGGCGAGCGTCAGGGCGAAGTCGATGCCCGCGGTCACGCCGCCGCCGGTGACGAGGTTGCCGTCCCGCACGACGCGTTCCTCCACCGGCACCGCGCCGAACGCCGCGAGCAGGTCGTGCGCGGCCCAATGCGTCGTGGCGCGCCGCCCCTTGAGCAGGCCGGCGGCGCCGAGCACCAGGGCACCGGTGCAGACCGAGGTGAGGTAGCGGGCGCCCGAAGCCTGACGCCGGACGAAGTCGAGCGTCTCGGCATCCTCCATCAGGGCGTTCACCCCCGCGCCGCCCGGCACGCAGAGCACGTCGAGGGTGGGGCACGCCGAAAACGTCGTCGTCGGGGTCAGGACAAGGCCGGTGGCGCTGGTGACCGGCGCGAGGCTCTTCGCGACCAGATGGACGCGAGCCTCGGGCAGCGAGGCGAACACCTCGTAGGGCCCGGTCAGGTCGAGCTGCTGAATCTTCGGGAAGACGAGCAGGCCGATCTCGAGTGCCACGGTCCCTCCCCTCGCCTCTTTGCCGATTCCGGCGCATCGGCTTCTTCCGAAAGCCGGCGGCCACCTTTCGGGCCGATGCTCTATCGCAGATAGATCACGCTGTAGAGCGAGGCGCGCAGCTCCGCCTCGTCGAGCCAGACCCGGCCGAGTTCGCACCGCTCGCGGATGCCCGGCCGCATCCGGGCGCAGTACTCGCCGGTATTGTCCTGCAGATGGTACTGGCAGCGCCCGCCCGCTGTCCGCCGGGCGAGGATCGGGCTCGAATGGTCGGCGGCCAGATCCGGGTCCTTCGGGTCGCGCTCCTCCAGCACGTACCAGGAGTAGCCGACCACCGGCAGGCGGCCGTGGTCCAGCGCATAGTCGATCATCGCCATCAGCCGATCGCTACCGGCGGTCAGGTCCGGATCGCCGTTCCTGGCACGCTCCATGAAGTCGAGCTGGTTGTCGGCGATTCCATCCGAGACCGGCAGCAGCGGCACCGGCAGGGGTTTTCTGCGGCAGAGCCGCTCGACATGGGCGATCCAGCCGGCGTTGAAGGCGTCGGTGGCGGGGTCGCGCAGCCGGTCCACCGTGCCGCCGAGGCTGCGCCAGCTCATCTTTGGGGCGAGCCGGCTGCGCCAGCGTAAGCGCGCGAACGTGCGGACGTGCTGGCCGTAGCCGTCGAACGAGGGCAGGTCGCGGTCCGGGCACAGGCCGCCGAGATTGTAGAGAAGGGCCGCGGCCTCCTCCTGTCCGTCCTCCAGCTTGTCGAAGAACGGCTTTCGTAAGGGATTGCGCTCCTTGGAGGCTTCCGTGTCGTTGCGGCTCTCGGCGATCTCTTCCGCAAGATCGGGATGCGCCGAGAGGTATCTTCGCAGGGCCCGGTCGCGGCTCCGAAGCAGGCCGGCGGGGTCGGCGAGGTAGTAGCGGGTGGCGACATCCAGCGCCGAGACCGTGACGCCGACCCGTTGCGAGATCATGTCGGCGGTGGCGTAGGCGAAGCAGATCGCGCTGTCGCCCTGGCTCATCGGCGAGAGCGCCGGATCGGGGCTGATGCGTCCGTCCAGCGGGTGCGTGCCCCGCCGCACCGGCAGGGCCACGGCGGCGTCGGTGCAGCCACGGCTGCGAGCGTAATTCGGGCGTTCCGGCAGGAGGCGCGTATCGAGGGCGGCGGCGGGCTCCGCGGCGAGGATCGACAGCAGCGCGAGGAGAAGCCGGCCCGCGGCCTGCCTCACTCCGCCACCGTCGGGCCCTGTTCCGCGTCGTCCGGCACCGCATCGGCGCCGCGCACCACTTCCGCCGCGGCGGCCTCGGCGAGCAGGGCGTAGCCGCCGTCGGCCATGTGCAGGCCGTCCTTGGCGAACAGCTCGGATCGGGTGAGCCGACTCTGGGCGATCCAGCCGCGCATCAGGTCCGAACGGCGGATCACCGGTACGCCGAGTTCGGCGCCGATGTCGCGCACGGCGTCGCGGAAGCGATCGGCGCCGGGCGTGGCGTCGAGCGCCGGGCACCATTGCGGCTCCATCAGCACCACGTCGATGTCGGCCTCGCGGATGCGGGCGACCGCGGCCTGGGTGGCCTTGCGGAAATGCGCGAGCGAGATGCCGCGCAGGGGATCGTTGCTGCCGGTCTGCCAGATGACGAGATCGGGCGCCGGTTTGATCACGTCGCGGTCGAGGCGCGCCAGCATCTCGTCCACGGCCTCGCCGCCGATGCCGCGGTTCTCGACCAGGATGTCGCCGGCGAGCTGCGGCAGGGCGCGGCGCAGCAGCGCCTCCAGCCGGGCCGGGTAGGAGGCGGCGCGGGTGCTGGCGCCGATGCCCTCCGTCGAGGACGAGCCGAAGGCGACGATCCGCAACGGTTCGCCCGTGGCGATGCGCTGGGCGACCCGCGGCAGGCTGCCCGGCACCGGCGCGGGCTCGGCGTCGAACAGGCCGAGATCGATCCGATCCGACACGAGGTCGGCATAGGCCAGCACTGCGGTTGAGGACAGGCTGAGGGCGAGCCCGAGAGCCAAGGCCCGGGTGAGCCGCCGGCCCGCAGCGGGACGAGCCCGGTTCCCGAAAAACATCCGCATCACGTTGGCGTCGTCCTGCAGCCCCACGGCCTCCGGGTCGATCCCCGATGGCCGACAGGCAAAGGAATGCGGAGGCCGGTCCGCGCCTGCGGCAGACCGATCCGGGGCGGGTTCGCCCGGTTCTGGTGAGAGGGACGGATCGCGGCGGGCCTTGTGGGCTACCGATCCCCGTGCTCCGACGGCGATTTAAGGAAATGCCGCAGATTCGGGCAACTGAAATAAATTATGCAAAGGTTAACGGCATTCAATGTGAATTGTGCGGAAAATGGGCGCTTCTGGGAAGCGTCCGGCCCCGTCCCTCACGCCCGCGACAGCAGCGAAACCGTGCCGCTGCCGTGCCGCTCGATCCGGCCGTCGAGTTCGAGTTCCAGCAGCAGAGAATGCACCACCCGCACCGGCAGGCCGGTGGCGCGGGCGAGCGCGTCGGTGCCGACGGGGGTCGGGCTCAGCGCCGCGAGCAGGCGCGCGCCGGCCTCCCCCGTGTCCAATTCGGGCGCGGCGCGGAACGGCGCCGGCTCCTCGCGCAGGGCCGCCACCACGGGGCGCGGGCCGGTGCCGTCGAGGTCGATCTCGTCCCAGTAATCGGGTTCCTCCGCCTCCGGCCGGTCGGCGACGCCCCCGGCGGTGCCCGTGTCGCCCGAGATCAGCGGCTCGATGACGGCGAGCACGTGCTCCACCTCGGCCACCAGGGTCGCGCCCTGGCGGATCAGGTCGTTGGTGCCCTCCGCGCGCGGGTCGAGCGGCGAGCCCGGCACGGCAAAAACCTCCCTCCCCTGCTCCAGGGCGAAGCGGGCGGTGATGAGCGAGCCGGAGCGGCGGGCCGCCTCGACCACGACGGTGCCGAGGGAGAGCCCCGAGATGATGCGGTTGCGCCGGGGAAAGTCGCGCCCGCGCGGCACCCAGCCCATCGGCATCTCGGCCACGATCGCCCCGCCCGCCTCCAGGATCTCGTCGACGAGGCCCCGGTGGCTGTCGGGATAGATCTTGTCGTGTCCGCCCGCGATCACCGCCACGGTGCCGCCCTTGAGGGAGGCGCGGTGGGCGCGGGCGTCGATGCCGCGGGCGAGCCCCGAGACGACGACGAGCCCGGCTTCCGCGAGGCCGGTCGCGAGCCGCTCGGTGAAGGCGAGGCCGGCGGTGGAGGCGTTGCGCGAGCCGACGATGGCGACGGAGGGCTTGAGGATCGCGCTCGCCGCACCACGCAGGGCGATGAGCGGCGGCGCCGTGTCGGTGGCGTGCAGGCTTTTCGGGTATTCCGCCTCGCCCATGGCGAGGTAGCGGACGCCGAGGCGGGCGGCCGCCGTCATCTCCCGCTCGATCTGTGCCTTGGCGGCCGGGACGATGGGCTTGCCGGTGCGCTTGGTCAGGTCCGGCAGGGCGTCCAGCGCCGCCGCCGCGCTGCCGAAGCGGTTGATCAGGCCGCGGAAGGTGCGCGGGCCGACGCGCTCGGTGCGGATCAGGCGCAGCCAGTCGAGGCGCTGCGCGTCGGTGAGCTGCATCGAAAAACCCCCGTTCGTCGGGGAGTCGGCGTCAGCCCTTCTGCCCGATCCGCCCCTCGGTGCCGGCGGCGAGCCGGCGGATGTTGGGGGCGTGCTTCCACCATAGCAGCAGGCCAAGCACGAGGAAGAGCGCCGCAACGGGACCGTGTCCCAGCGCCCACAGCACCAGCGGCGTGGCCGCCGAGGCCGCGAGCGCGGCGAGCGAGGAGTATTTCAGCGCGAAGGCGAGGCCGAGCCAGATCGCCGCGAAGGCCAGAAGCGTCGGCGGGCTGAGCGCAATGAGGATGCCGATGAAGGTCGCGACCCCCTTGCCGCCCTTGAAGCCGAGCCAGACCGGGAAGAGATGGCCGAGGAATGCCCCGAGCCCGGCGGCCAGAGCCGGCTCCTCCCCCCAAAGGCCGGCGATCAGCACGGCGGCGGTGCCCTTCAGGGCATCGCCGAGCAGCGTCGCGGCGGCAAGACCTTTCCGGCCGGTGCGGAGCACGTTGGTCGCCCCGATATTGCCCGATCCGATCGCGCGAACGTCGCCGAGGCCGGCCACCTTGGTGAAGATCAGCCCGAAGGGAATCGAGCCTAACGCGTAGCCGAACACGAGGGCGCCGAGCAGCAGCGGCCAGCCGGCGTCGAGGAGCGGGCTCATGCGGCCACCGCAAACAGCTCGGAGCGGTGGACGACTCGGCCGCCGACCAGCGTCAGCACCGCCGCACCCTGGAGCCGCGCCTCGTCGAAGGGCGAGTTCTTGGAGCGCGACTTCAGTTGCCGCTTGTCCAGCACGTAAGGCAGGTCGGGGTCGATCAGCACGAGGTCGGCGGGCGCGCCCGGCGCCAAGCGTCCGGCCTCGCGACCGAGCAGGTTGGCCGGGTTGGCCGAGAGCGCGGTCAGCAGCCGCTTCAGATCGACGTCGCCGGTGTGGAGCAGGCGCAGGCTCGCGCCGAGCAGGGTCTCGATGCCGAGCGCGCCGTCGGCGGCCTCGGCGAAGGGCAGGCGCTTGGTCTCGACGTCCTGCGGGTTGTGGTCGGAGACGATGACGTCGATCACGCCCTCGTTGAGCGCGGCGATCACCGCCTGCCGGTCGTCCTCGCGGCGCAAGGGGGGCGAGAGCTTGCAGAAGGTGCGGTAGTGGCCGATGTCGCCCTCGTTCAGCACGAGGTTGTTGACCGAGACGCCGCAGGTCACGGGTAGGCCCGCCTCCTTGGCCCGCCGCACGATCTCGACGGAATCGGCGCAACTGATCATCGCCGCGTGGTAGCGCCCGCCGGTGAGGCGCGCGAGGCGAATGTCGCGCTCCAGCATGATCGTCTCGGCCTCGCGCGGCACGCCCATCAGCCCGAGGCGGGAGGCCATCTCGCCCTCGTTCATCACGCCCTCGGAAGCGAGGTTCGGCTCTTCGACATGCTGCATGAGGAGCGCGCCGAAATCGCGGGCGTAGGTGAGCGCCCGGCGCATCACCTGGGCGTTCGTCACCGCCTTGAGGCCGTCGGTGAAGGCCACCGCCCCGGCCTCCTGCAAGAGGCCGAACTCGGTCATCTCGCGCCCCGCCAAGCCCTTGGTGATGGCGGCGGCCGGAAGGACGTTGACGCAGGCCGTGTCGCGGGCGCGGCGCAGCACGAAGTCGACGATGGGCGGTCCGTCGATCACCGGATTGGTGTCCGGCATGCAGACCAGCGTGGTGACGCCGCCCGCCGCGGCGGCGGCGCTCGCCGAGGCCAGGGTCTCGCGGTGCTCCGCGCCGGGCTCGCCGACGAAGGCGCGCATGTCGATCAGCCCCGGCGCCAACACGTGCCCGCCGCACGCGATTCGTTGTGAGCCCTCCGGCGCGCCGGGGGCGGCGCCCCAGGCGATGTCGGCGATGCGGCCGTCGCGCACCAGCACGGCGCCGGGGCCCTCGCGGCCGGTGGCCGGGTCGAGGAGATGGGCGTTCGAGAGGAGGAGCGGAGCGACTGTCATCGGCCGAGTTCGACGATTTCCGTTCGTTCGTCCCGCCGGGCCTCACGCCGGGCGCTTGGCCCGTCGGTAAACCAGTGTCGCGGCTAGAACCAGAGGCTCGGTGGCGGCCACAAGGACTTGAATGCCGATCGACTGGCTTCTTCCATGTCGGTTCTCTGCAGGCATTCCGGGGCCGCGCAGCGGAACCCGGAATCCACGACTGGCCGCAACGCCTCTTGTCGCCCCGCATCATGGGTAGATTCCGGGTTCGCCTTCGGCGCCCCGGAACGACGGGCGTCGAGGGCAACGGCGACGCATCCCGCGCCCTTCCGCCCTTAGTCCAGAGTCGCGCCGTTGCCGGCCCGCGAAACCCGGTGCTATAGCCCGGCCGATGCCGGGCGGGCCTTCCGCCGGGCTTTCTTCGAACGTTTCACGGGCGGCATGTCGGTCGACGAGAAGACGGTACGGCGCATCGCGCATCTGGCGCGCATCGCGGTCACGGACGAGGAGGTCGGCCCGCTCCAGGGCGAGCTCAATGCCATCCTGGCCTTCGTCGAGCAACTCGGCGCGGTCGATGTCACCGGCGTCGAGCCGATGACCTCGGTGACGCCGATGCGCATGAAGAAGCGCGAGGACGTCGTCAACGACGGCGGCCGGGCGAGCGACATCGTCGCCAACGCCCCCGACACCGAAGACAATTATTTCCTCGTTCCCAAGGTCGTCGAGTAGTTTTTTGGGACTTTCTGGAGCGACACCTTCGGCTCCGGCGAGACACCGCGCCTTGCGCGAAACGGCACCGCGATCTGGAACGTTCATGACGGCACTCAACGAACTCACCCTGGCCGAGGCCCGCGACGGGCTGAAGCAAAAAGATTTCTCCGCCCGCGAGATCGCGCAGGCGCATCTCGACGCCATCGAGAAGGCGGGTGCGCTCAACGCCTACATCGTGGCGACGCCGGACCGCGCGCTGAAGATGGCCGAGGTGTCGGACGAAAAGATCGCCAAGGGGGAGGCCCGGCCGCTCGAAGGGCTGCCGCTCGGCATCAAGGACCTGTTCGCGACCCAAGGCGTCCACACCACCGCGGGCTCCAAGATCCTCGAAGGGTTCGAGCCGCATTACGAATCGAACGTCTCGACCCAGCTCTGGCGCGACGGCGCGGTGATGCTGGGCAAACTCAACCTCGACGAGTTCGCCATGGGCTCGTCGAACGAGACCAGCGCCTACGGCAACACGATCTCGCCCTGGCGTCGCCAGGGGTCGGAGACGCCGCTGGTGCCCGGCGGATCGTCCGGCGGCTCGGCGGCGGCGGTCGCGGCGCATCTGTGCCTGGGCGCCACCGCCACCGACACCGGCGGCTCGATCCGCCAGCCCGCCGCCTTCACCGGCACGGTCGGCATCAAGCCGACCTACGGGCGCTGCTCGCGCTGGG
Source organism: Methylorubrum rhodinum (assembly GCF_014199935.1). GTDB lineage: Bacteria > Pseudomonadota > Alphaproteobacteria > Rhizobiales > Beijerinckiaceae > Methylobacterium > Methylobacterium rhodinum. The sequence continues at coordinate 89,185 of NZ_JACHOP010000008.1, read as the reverse complement.
GCATCATCGCCTACGCGTCCTCCCTCGATCAGGCCGGCCCGATCGCCCGCACGGTGCAGGATTGCGCGATCCTGCTCGGCTCCATGGCCGGGCACGACCCGCGTGACACCACCTCGGTCGATCTGCCGGTGCCGAATTTCGAGGCCGCGGTGCGCCGCGGCGTGAAGGGGCTCACCATCGGCATCCCGAAGGAATACCGGGTCGAGGGCATGCCGGAGGAAATCCTGCGGCTGTGGGACCAGGGCGCGGAATGGCTCCGGGCGGCCGGCGCGACGATCAAGGAAATCTCGCTGCCGCACACGCAATACGCGCTGCCGGCCTACTACATCGTCGCCCCGGCCGAGGCCTCCTCGAACCTCGCCCGCTACGACGGCGTCCGCTACGGCCTGCGGGTGCCGGGCAAGGACATCGCCGGGATGTACGAGAACACCCGCGCGGCGGGCTTCGGCCGCGAGGTGAAGCGCCGCATCATGATCGGCACCTACGTGCTCTCGGCGGGCTATTACGACGCCTACTACGTGCGGGCCCAAAAGATCCGCACGCTGATCAAGCGCGACTTCGAGCAGGCCTACGCCGAAGGCGTCGATGCGATCCTCACCCCCGCCACCCCGTCGGCCGCCTTCGGGCTCGGCGAGATGGCCAGCGCCGATCCGGTCCAGATGTACCTCAACGACGTGTTCACCGTGACGGTGAACATGGCGGGGCTGCCGGGCATCGCCGTGCCCGCGGGGCTCGACGCGCAAGGGTTGCCGCTCGGCCTCCAGCTCATCGGCCGGCCGTTCGACGAGGAGACTTTGTTCGCAGCGGCCCAGACCATCGAGGATGCGGCCGGGCGGATGAAGCTTCCCCAGGCTTGGTGGGCTTGATCCGGGCATGAACGGTCCCCCCGTCGTTCCGGTCTATCCCGTCTCGGTCTGGATTCTCGCCGGCTTCGACCCGGTGCTGATCGCGATCGCATTCATCCTCGGCTGGAAGGCCGACCAGTTCGGCAAGGTGTTCATCGCGGCGATTGCCGCGCTGGCGATCTCGGTGCTGTTCGCCTGGCTCGTGACCAAGGTCGGCCTGCCCTGGCCGGCCCCGGTCGCCGCCGACATGCCGACCTTCTTCCCCGTCCGCACGGTCTCGGCCTTCCTGTGGGCGTCGGCCGGCTACGGCGCGCGGCGGGTGCTGAAGCGGGACGCCCGCTGAGCGTGTTATAAATCCTCCCGCCGTCATTCCGGGGCCGCGCAGCGGAACCCGGAATCCACCCGTGATGCGCGAGCTTACGAGGTGTCGAGGCCGGTCGTGGATTGCACGCCTCCGGCGCGCCCCTCCGGGTCCGGGTTCGCCTTCGGCGCCCCGGACTGACGGGTCGCGTTTCGAGGGATCACCGATCGGGTCATCGTCGCCGTCCCGGCTTGTGCCGCGCCCGCTTCCGCCGCAGAAACGGGCGCCATGGCCTCCCCGACCCCTCCGACGCCGCATCCGCCCTGCCCGGTCACCGGCGAGCCCGCGACCCGCCTCGTGCAATGGGTCAGCGCCCGCTTTCTGATCGATCTCTGGCGCTACACCCTCAAGGTCGACGTGCGCCCGAGCTTCAAGGGCACGCGCCGGTTCGGGCTGTGGGAATCGCCCACCGGGCTCTACTTCTTCGATCCGATGCTGCAGGGCGATGCCGGCTTCTACACCAGCCTCTATGCCCGGCTGAACATCCGCCACTATCCCCGCGAGGGCCATCCGCGGGCCGAATTCCGCCTCGCCGCCCGGCACGTGGCCGAGGGGGCGCGGGTGCTCGATGTCGGCTGCGGCTTCGGCGCCTTCCGCCACGAGGTGCGCCACGCCCGCTATACCGGGCTCGACCCGCACTTCTCCGGCGAGCCCGGTTCCGACTGGGCCCGGATCGAGACCCTGACGGACCATCTGACGTCGAACGAGGGCGGCTACGACGTGGCGAGCGCCTTCCAGGTGCTGGAGCATGTCGAGGATCCGGTCGGCATGCTGACTGACATGGTGCGCGCCGTCAGGCCGGGCGGAACGGTGATCATCGGCGTGCCGCACGTGCCGGCGGCGCATACGCGCATCCCGAACTACCTGATCAACGCCGTGCCCCACCACCTGACATGGTGGACCAAGGACGCGCTGCTGGCGATCGCCGGCAGGGTCGGGCTGGTGAACGCGCGGGTCGAGACCGCGCCCTGGGCCGATGTCGACGGGCTGGTCTACTGGATGGAGCGCTGCTCCCCGGTGAAGTGCCGCGACCGGCACTACCGGCACTCCTGGGCCTGGCACGCCTCCGCGCTGTTCGGCTTCCTCGCCGGCTGGGTGATGTGGAAGATCAAGCCCGTGCCGAAGACCCGCGACGAGGGTGCCTCGCTTCTGCTGGTGGCGGAGAAGCCCGCGGGCTAATCGTCCTCGTCGTCGAACCCGGCGCCCGGGGCCAGCCCACCCATCACGTCGAGGCAGGCCTGGAGGATGTAGGCGGCGGCGAGCTTGTCCACGAGTTCGCCCCGTCGCGCCCGCGAGGCGTCGGCCTCCAAGAGCGTGCGGGTGACGGCGGCGGTGGAGAGCCGCTCGTCGAAGAACAGAATCGGCAGCGGCAGGATCGGCTTCAGGTTGCGGGCGAAGCTCCGGCTCGACTGGGCGCGGGGCCCTTCCGTGCCGTCCATGTTGAGCGGCAGGCCGATCACCAGCCCGCCGACATCGTATCGGACGCAGAGCGCGGCGAGGCGCTGCGCGTCCGGCGTGAACTTGACCCGGCGGATCGTCTCCAGCGGCGAGCCGATCCGGCGCCCGACATCGGAGAGCGCGAGCCCGATGGTCTTGGTGCCGAGATCGAGCCCCATGAGGCGGGGATGCGCCGAGGACGCCTCGGCGAAGGCGGCGATCTCGTCCCGGTTCACGCGTCCGCCGTCCCCAGGGCTTCGAGGGTTCTGGCGTCGTCGCCCTCGAAGGTCGCGGGCAGCGGGCCGGCGCCCTCGCCGAGGATGTGCAGCACCTCCAGGCCCTGGAGCCCGCGCACCAGGGCCGGCAGGTCGGCGCCGCCGAAATGGACGTTCTCCAGATCGGCGTTGAGCACCCAGATGTCGTACTCCGGAAAACCCGGAGTCACGTCGAAGAACAGGAAGTCGCCCCGCGCGGTCTCGCCGAAGAAGCAGGCCCGGTCCATCAGCTCCGCGTCGGCGTCGCCCTCCATGGTGAAGCGGTGGGGCTCGTCACTGGTGCTCCGCAGGCCGTCGAGGGCCACGGCGATGCCGTGGGCGATCAGGTGGGCGCGGGCGACGAGGTCCCCGGCCTCCACCGGCACGGGAGTGAACAGGCGGACATGCCCGCCGATCCGCCCGGCGCCGCATTCGCGGGCGAAGCTGCGGTAGCTGCCCGGCAGGGCGAATCCGAGTTCGGATTCGGCACGGGCGAGATCGGCCTCGCTCGACCTGAGGCCGGGCCGCAGACCCGGGAAGATGCCGTCCCACATCGCAAAAGCCTCCGGCGCTCGCGGGAGGCCGGCTTAGGCCGCGGGCGGGCGACTTGTCCACCGCCGCCGTTAACCATCCTGCGCGGTCGAGTGCGGAGGGAGGGAGCGCCGGGCGGCCAAAGGTGTTAAGGACTCGTTAACCAACCCGGAGCCGCGCCTTGACCCGCCCCCCGATGCCGGAGACTCCGCACGCCGCCCCTCGCCGCCGGTTGGCCCGTCGTCATATGCTGATGCTGATCCTGGCATGCGAGGTCATGGTCGTGGGCGTGGCCAATGCCGGCCGCTATCGGCCGCCCGGCATCGTCGTCGATCAGACCGTGACGCGCGGCCACATCATCACCTGATGACTTGAGGAGTTGTCGCCTGCGGCGGCGGATTGGTTCCAGATCGGGCACCGTCGAGCGAGCAGCCTCGCTCACCCGTCGAGCGTGATGAGCCCGACGCTCCCGCCCGCCGCCGCGGTGTTGACCGTGAGCGTCCGCTCGGTGGCGAAGCGGACGAGGTAATGCGGGCCACCGGCCTTCGGGCCGGTGCCCGACAGGCCGGAGCCGCCGAACGGCTGGCTGCCCACCACCGCGCCGATCATGTTGCGGTTTACGTAAGAGTTGCCGTGCGGCAGCGCCGCCGCGATGCGCGTCCACGTGCTCTCGATCCGCGAATGGATGCCGAGCGTCAGCCCGTAGCCTCCGGCGCGGATCTTTTCGACGACACGATCCAACTCGTCCGATCGGTAGCGGACGACGTGCAGTATGGGCCCGAACACCTCCTCGCACAGATCGGTGATCCTTTCGAGTTCGAAGACGTGCGGCGCCACGTAGAGGCCCGGCGGCGCCGTCTCTGCGAGATGCGTGCGGGCCTCTCGGCCCATCCTGGCGATGTGGGCATCGAGCCGGGCCTTGGCCTCGGCGTCGATGACGGGGCCGAGATCGGTGGCCAGCTCACGCGGGTCGCCGACGCGCAACTCGCGGGCGGCGCCGACGATCGTGGCGATCATCCCCTCCGCCACGTCCTCCTGCACGAGGAGCAGGCGGAGCGCCGAGCAGCGCTGGCCGGCGGAGCGGAAGGCGGAGGTGACGACGTCGTCGGCGACCTGCTCGGGGAGCGCGGTGGCATCGACGATCATCGCATTGATGCCGCCGGTCTCGGCGATCAGCGGCAGGATCGCGCCGTCGCGGGCCGCGAGCGCCCGGTTGATCGCCCGCGCCGTCGCGGTCGAGCCGGTGAAGACGACGCCCGCCAGCGCCGGATGCCCGATCAGCGCCGCCCCGGCCTCGGGTCCGCCGGGGACGAGGTGCAGCGCCCCCACCGAGATGCCGGCCCCGTGCAGCAGGCGCAAGGCGAGGTCGGCGACGAGCGGCGTCTGCGGCGCCGGCTTGGCGACGACGGCGTTGCCGGCCATCAGGGCGGCGGCAATTTGCCCGGTGAAGATGGCGAGCGGAAAATTCCAGGGCGAGATCGCCGCGAAGACGCCGCGCCCGTGCAGCCGGAGCGTGTTCGCCTCGCCGGCCGGCCCCGGCAGGGCGAGGGGCGCGGCAAACAGCTTTCGGCCTTCCGCCGCGTAGTAGCGCAGGAAATCGATCGCCTCGCGCCATTCGGCCAGCGCGTCGTCGAGGGTCTTCCCGGCTTCCGTCCGGAGCAGGTGCAGGAGCGTGTCGCGGTTCGCCGCGAACGCATCCGCCGTGCGCTCCAGGCAGGCGGCGCGGGTCTCGGCGGGCGCGGCGGCCCAATCCGAAACGCCGCGGGCGGCAGCGTCCATCGCGCGCGCCGCCGTCGCGGCATCGGCCTCCGTCACGGTGCCGAGGCTCGCGCCGTCGATGGGGCCGAGCACCGGCCGCGTCCGGCCTTCCCGCTCCCGGCCGTCGATGATCGGCTTCGCGGCGAACGGCCCCGTCACGCGGGCGATGCCGGCGCACAAGGCCTCGACCGCCGCCCGGTCGCCGAAGGCGAGGCCCTCGCTGTTGCGCCGCTCCGACCCGAACAGGTCGCGCGGCCGCGCGATCTTCGGATGGCGCGCCAGCGCCGGCGTCTCGATCAGCGCCTGCGGGCGCGCGAGCAGGCGCGCGACCGGCACCGCGGGATCGGCGGCGCGGGCGACGAAGGAGGCGTTGGCGCCGTTCTCCAGCAAGCGGCGCACGAGATAGGCCAGCAATTCGCGATGCCCGCCGACCGGTGCGTAGACGCGGCAGCCGAGGCCGGGCCTGCGCTCGGCCAGCCGCGCATACAGCGCCTCGCCCATGCCGTGGAGGCGCTGGAACTCGAATCCGGCCTCGTCGCCAGCGAGCGCCAGCACGCTCGCCACCGTCAGCGCGTTGTGGGTGGCGAATTGCGGGAAGAGACGCGGCCGGTGCGCCAGCAATCGCCGGGCGGCGGCGACGTAGCTCAGGTCCGTCATCGCCTTGCGGGTGAAGACGGGGAAGTCGGGCAGCCCCTGCACCTGGGCCGCCTTCACCTCGCCGTCCCAGTACGCGCCCTTGACGAGGCGCACCATCAGCCGCCGGTCGTGATGCGTGGCCAAGGCCGCGACATGGTCGATCACGGGCAGGCAGCGCTTGGAATAGGCCTGGACCGCCAGCCCGAACCCGTCCCAGCCGGCGAGCGACGGGTCGGCGAGCAGGGCGGCGAACACGTCGAGCGAGAGTTCGAGCCGCTCGGCCTCCTCGGCATCCACCGTGAAGTTGAGGTCGTGGGCCCGCGCCGCGCGGGCCAGCTCCAGCACCACCGGCACCAGTTCGGCCATCACCCGCGGCGCTTGCGTCGGCGCGTAGCGCGGATGGAGCGCCGAGAGTTTCACGGAGATGCCCGGACGCGCGGGCAGCGCGGCGTCCCCCGCCTCGCGGCCGATCCGCTCGATCGCCTGGGCGTAGGACAGGCGATAGGCCTCGGCGGCGGAAGCCGTTCGGGCGCCCTCCCCCAGCATGTCGAACGAGTAGCGCAAGCCCGCCGGCCCGGCCCTCGCCCGGCGGAGCGCCGCACCGATGTCCTCGGCCAGCACGAACTGGCCGCCCATGATCCGCATCGCCCGGTGCGCCGCCGCCCGCACCGCCGGACGGCCGAGGCGCCCGACCATGCCGGCCAGCGTCGCCTCCGGCGTGTCTCCGGCGGAGACGAGGCGGGCGCCGAGCCCCAGCGCCCACGCCGCGGCGTGGGCGAGCCCGGCCTCGCTGCGGACCGCGTGATGGGCGAAATCGCCCTCGCGCAGCTTGTCCGCGATGAGCCGGTCAGCGGTCGCGGCATCGGGCACGCGCAGGAGCGCCTCGGCGAGGCTCATCAGCGCCAGCCCCTCGCGGGTGGTCAGCGCGTATTCCTGCAGCAGCGTCTCGACGGCGCCGTGCCCGGCCTCGCTGCGGATCGCCGCGATCAGGTCGGCGGCGAGCGCATCGACGCCGGCCTCGGCCTCCGTCGGCAGCACCGCCTCGCGCAGCAGCGCCTCGGCGAGTGCGCCGTCGTCCGGGGCGTAGGCGGCCTGGAAGCGCGGGGCGGACGCGGGATCCATCGGCGGAGCCTTTTCACGGGCGGGGGAAGCAACCGGCGAGCGACAGGCAGGATACACGCCGACGCACCGAGCCGGCATGTCCCCTCCCTGCAACGGCGACGGCCCACACAGATTTTACCCGAGGCCCTGCGCCGAGCGTTGTCCAACTTTTCGGATTCGGGCGCACGACCGCGGTAGTGCGCGGGGTCGGCAAGGGTCTCGCCGGACACCGGACTGACCGTGACGGCAAGCTCCCCCACCCGAGAAAGGAGAGACCGCCACCGACCCACCCGCGTTCCCCGATCCTTCAACCGTCATGGGCCCGATGCGGAGGAGAACTCGTCCGAGTATCTCAGCGCACGAAGCCGCGGACATCATGGAAAATTTCTCGATCAACCGGGAGCCCGTCGACGCGGTGGTGAAGGGCGACGCGACCGGGGAGGTGGTGCTCGGCGGCGCCGGACGCGACGATCTGCAGGGCAACGGCGGCGACGACATGCTGGCCGGCGAACGTCCGGGTGACGGTCGGGAGACCCTCTCCTTTCACGGAACGACCCCAACGATCACCGCCGCGGCAGCGCCAGAAGCCGCTGGCCGACCTGGATGGTTCGTCCCTCGGCGAGGTCGGCGCAGGGCGTGGTGCCGGCGGGCGCCAGCATCACGATCGTCGAGCCGTGCTGGAACCAGCCCATCTCGTCGCCCTTGGCGAGCCTCGCGTCACAGGGGATCGTGCGCGGGCCGTCCCGGCGGAGGTCGAGGCCGATGTCGAGAAAGCGCAGGCGCACGCTCGCCACGAGGATCGCCGCCACCGCCACCAGCGTCACCGCCTCGCCGGTGGCGTCGAGCCGCAGGCGGATCGCCGCGCGCTCGTTGCGGCAGAACAGGTTCTCGATGCGCTTGAGGGCGATCGGGTTCACGTTCCACGTGTCGCCGGAGAGGTAGGTGACGGCCTCCACGCGGCCGTCATGGGGCGCGTGGAAGCGGTGGTACATGCTGGCCGTCAGCCGCAGCGTGACGAAGACGCCGTCGCGGTAGCGCTCGGCCGCCTCGGCACTGCCGAGCAGGTCCTCCAGGCGGTAGGGGAAGCCCTTCACCTGGAACAGGCGGGTGCCCTCGATCGGGCCGAAGGCGCCGACGATGGCGTCGCAGGGGCTGACCATCACGCCCGCATCCGGATCGACCGGCCGGGCGCCGGGCTTCAACTCGCGGATGAAGCAGTCGTGCAGGCTGTCGAAGCGGGTCTTGCGCGCGTCCGACAGGTCGAGATCGGAGAAGAGCCGCCACGCCCACATCGAGACGTCGCGCACCAGCGGCTGCCGGATCTGGGCGAGCCAGCCGACGAAGCGGGTCGCGTAACGGCGCGGAATCCGGTTCGTCAGGAGGAAGTTCAGATCCTCGTGGCGGGCGATGCCCAGCAGGGTGGAGCGAAGCGTCATCATCCCGTGACATCCCCTTGATTCACGCTGAGCGCATGGACGCTTTCGGACCCATCACGATCGCGGCCGCTGCGGCGGCTCTGGCTCTTCTCGGTGTGCGGGGCCGCAAGCGCCTCGCCCTGTCGCGGGCCAAGCACCCCTCGCTGACGGGCCATGTCCGGATGGCGAAGAGGTTCGCCGCCCAGCTGCCGTTCTACGAGTACGGCGAGGCAGAGTTCGCGGGCGTCGACGGCGCCTCGGAGGCGGTCGCCGCCCGCCGCCGCGCCGGCTTCGCGCGGCTCTCCGCCCTCTACCGCGAGCGCTACGCGAAGACGCGCGCGCTGACGGAGGAGGCCAAGGCCGGCATCTCCGACCTGCAATTCACCGGGCGCTACCGCGTGCCGTTCCAGTTCAGCCGGATCGTCCGCGAGAACCTGTCGGCCGGCAGCTTCCTGCAGAGCGCGTCGGGCGTCGAGGTGACGGATCTCGACGGCAACCGCCTCTACGATCTCACCGGCTCCTACGGCGTCAACATCCTCGGCACCGACGCCTACAAGGCCTGCATCCAAGAGGGCGCTGGCGCGGTCGAGGCGCTCGGGCCGGTGCTCGGCGCCCTGCATCCGGTGGTCGCCGACAACGTCCGGCGGCTGCGCGCCGTCTCCGGGATGGACGAGGTCTCGTTCCACATGTCCGGCACGGAGGCCGTGATGCAGGCGGTGCGCCTCGCGCAGTACCGGACCGGCCGGCGGCGCATCGTGCGGTTCTGCGGCGCCTATCACGGCTGGTGGAGCGACGTGCAGCCCGGCATCGGCAACCCGCGGCCCGCCAACGACACCCTGACGCTCGCCGACATGTCCGAGCGGACCCTCAAGGTGCTGGCCACCCGCCGCGACATCGCCTGCGTGCTGGTCAATCCGATTCAGGCGATGCACCCCAATGGCGGCGCGCCCTCCGACGGCGCGCTGGTCGATTCCGGCCGCCGCGCCGCCTTCGACCGCGCGGCCTATGCGGATTGGCTCGGGCGCCTGCGCGCGGTCTGCACGGCGAGCGGCATCGTGCTGATTTTCGATGAGGTGTTCGTCGGCTTTCGCCTCGCGCCGGGGGGCGCCCAGGACTATTTCGGAGTGCGGGCCGACCTCGTCACCTACGGCAAGACGCTCGGCGGCGGGTTGCCCATCGGCCTGCTGTGCGGGCGCCACGCCCTGATGCGGCGCTTTCGCGAGGACCGGCCGGGCGACATCTGCTTTGCCCGCGGCACCTTCAACGCGCACCCCTACGTGATGGGGGCGATGAACGCCTTCCTGCGCCGGCTGGAGACGCCGGAGGTCCGGGCGCTCTACGCCGATCTCGACGCCCGCTGGGACGCCCGCGCGGCCGAGCTGAACCGGCGGCTGGAGGCGGAGGGGCTGCCGGTGCGCGTCGTCAACATGTCGTCGATCTGGACGGTGCTCTACACGCGGCCCGCCCGCTACAACTGGCTGCTGCAATATTATTTGCGCCTCGAAGGATTGGCCCTGTCCTGGGTCGGCACCGGGCGCCTGATCTTCAGCCTGAACTACACCGACGCGGACATCGCGGCGGTGACGGAGCGCTTCGTCGCGGGCGCGCGCGCCATGGAGGCGGACGGCTGGTGGGCCGGCCCGGCCACGACCGACAAGGCGATCCGCCGTGGGGTGCTGCGGGAGATGATTGCCGTGCGCTGGCGGGGCTTGCGCGGGCGCGGCGGCGTGGCGGCCGATGCGGGGAACAGCCCGGTGCCGGCAGAGTAAGCGGATCGCGTTCCCCTCTCCCTTTTGGGGAGGGGTCAGGGGTGGGGGTGGTTCAGGATGAATCGCTGAGCCTTGTCCGGCACCACCCCCACCTCCAACTCCTCCCCACAAGGGGGAGGAGAGACGCGTCCCGCTCCCGTCAGCGCGCGGCGCTGCGCGCGGCTTCCTCGGCGACCTCGTCGGCGAGGCCGCGGTCGATCAGTTCGCCCTGCATCAGGTAGAGCGGCGCCCGGTAGTACAGCTTGATGTCGTGGAATGGGTCGGTAACGATCTTGGCCGCCCAGACCAGCCCGGTCTCGACGTCGCGGATGACGAAGAGCTGGAGCACCCGGAAGACGAGGCCGCCGATCCCGATCGCGAACCACAGCAAGCCGACATGCCGGACGAGTTCGCCCGCGCTCTGGTGCGGCTCGATCAGTCCGAACAGCGACGGGCTGACGTAGAACAGGAGCGGCGAGAGCGCCCAGACCGCCATCAGCACGACCTTGCGCTGAAGGTTGTAGCCGACCTTGATCTCTTCCTTGTGATCGTGGGTGGCGTGGTTGACGTGGTCGTAGCCCTTGGGCTCGAAGAAGAAATGCCCGGCCTGCCGGCTCGTCATCGAGACGAGCCACGCGATCAGCGCGGCCACCGCCGGATCGTGGAAGCAGATCACGTAAGCGGTCACGAAGCTCAGCGCGCTCAGGAGATGCAGCGACTGGTTGATCCGGCTGTGGTGATAGTAGCGGTGATCGTCCCACCGCTGCACGCGCAACGATTCGAAAAAGCCGCCCATGGTCGTCTCCTCTCGATGGGAGTTGGAATGCAGAATTGAGGTGTCTTCCGCCGGTTCGGTCCGGCGGCGGGTTCCAGGGGAATGGGGTCCGTCAGGCCGCGTCGGACTTGCGCAGGCGGACCAGCGAGAAATGCCCGAGCGGCGGCAGCGGCCGGCGCTCGATCAGGCTCACGCCCGCGGTGCGGTCGATCCAGGCCTGATAGCGCTGCCAGGAGAACTCGGTGCGCCAGCCCAGCCGGTTGACGACCGGCGAGAGCAGCGACTCGATCGCGCCGCGAACACCTTTGTCGGCGCCGACGCGGGTGGTGATGACGATCTCGCCGCCGGGGCGGGCCACGCGCAGGAACTCGTCGAGGGCGGCCTCCGGGTTCGGCACCGCGGTGACGACGTATTGCGCCACCACCACGTCGAACGAGGCGTCGGCGAAGGCGAGGTGCTCGGCATCCATCACGTCGAGCTGCTCGACGTTGCGTAAGGCCAATTGGGCGACCCGCTCGCGGGCCTTCTCCAGCATCGGCGCCGACAGGTCGACGCCCACGAGCCGGCTGCGGGGCGAATATTGCGGCAGCGAGAGGCCGGTGCCGACGCCGACTTCGAGGATGCGCCCGCCGACCCGCTCGGCCGCGTCGATCGCCGCCGAGCGGCCGCGCGCAAAAACCTTGCCGAAGACGAGATCGTAGACCGGCGCCCAGCGGTCGTAGGCCTTGGCGACCCCTTCCGTACGCATGTCGTCGACGGTGGGGTGCACGCCGTTTCCTGCCATGAACGAAGCTCCTTGAGGGAAGTGATGTCAGGCCGTCGCCCCGGCGGCGGTCCCGATCGGCCTGCGGATGCGCGCCCGCGCCACGTTGCGGGCGAATTGCCGGGCGCTGGCCTCCCACGAGCGGCCGAGCGCGAAGGCGCGGCACTCGGCGCGGGAGACGTTGAGGGCACCGAGGCAGGCGGCCCGGAGATCCTCGTCGAGCACGCCGACGGCATGGCCCCCGATCACGTCCCGCGGCCCGGTGACCGGGAAGGCCGCGACCGGCACGCCGCAGGCCAGAGCTTCGAGCTGGACGACGCCGTAGGTGTCGGTGCGGCTGGGGAAGACGAAGACGTCGGCCGCCGCGATATGGGCCGCGAGGTCCGCTCCGTGGCGCTCGCCGAGGAAGTGAGCATCGGGATAGCGGGCCTTCAGCTCGTCGAGCTGCGGACCGGCGCCGATCACCACCTTCGAGCCCGGCAGATCGAGGGAGAGGAAGGCCTTGAGGTTCTTCTCGACGGCGACGCGGCCGACATTGAGGAACATCGGCCGCGGCAGGTCGAGGGGCGCGGCGCGTTCCGGCGTGAACAGCTCGGTGTCGACCCCGCGCGTCCACAGGCCCAGCCGCCGGAAGCCGCGCCCGCGCAGCTCGCGCACCAGCGAGCCGGTCGAGGCCATCGTCACCCGGCCGGCGGCGTGGAAGCGGCGCAGCACCCCGTAGCTCCAGGTCGCCGGCACGAAGAAGCGCGCCGCGATGTATTCCGGGAACTTCGTGGTGAAGCTCGTGGTGAACGGCAACCGGTGCCGGAGGCAGTAGGCCCGCACCGCGTGGCCGATCGGCCCCTCGGTCGCCACGTGGATCGCGTCCGGCCGCGCCGCCTCGATCCGGCGCGCGATTTCGTGGCTGTCGGGGATCGCCAGATGCAGGCCGGGATAGCTCGGCACCGGGAAGCTCGAAAATCCCTCCGGCGACAGGAACACGATCTCCATCCCGACCTGGGGAGCGGATCGCGCGAGCGAGGTCAGGGTTCGGACCACACCGTTGACTTGCGGAGCCCAGGCATCCGTCGCGACCAACACCCGCATTTCGCTGGCAGTCCCTTTAGCCGACCAACAACGCAGGCCTACGGTTCATCCGCAGTGCAACGGTCTGTCCGCCGCTCCCGAAGCATTCATTCAGCGGTACATTTCGATTTTTACGTTCCGATGACAGTGGGTGATCTTCAAAAATGAACCATGAAATCAAGAAATTTGATTAGATGCCTAAATATCGTGGCGGTGATCATGTCGACGATCGGAAGAGGACGGACACGCGCGCCGGGCGGTGGCGGCGTGTTCCGGCCGGAGCGGGCGGTGCTGCGCGCCCGCGTCGTTGTCGAACTTGGAGCGCTTCTTCAGGATCGGCGTGGCCGGGTCGCCGGGCTTGGACACCCGATACGCGACGAAGACCTTGTCCGGCCGGCGGTCGGACGTGCCTTGCATCGTCGGGTCGGTGCCGTTCCGGCGCGTCGGCGGCGTGATCTGGGCGCGCGTGCTGAACGGTCCGCGCGGGCCCCGCTTCCGCCGAGCTCCGGGCGAGGCCTCGGAGGGCCGTCGAGAATCCGCCTCCGTCAGTTCGCGCGGGGCCGAACTCCGGCTCGCAGCGTGATGCGCGTCAGCTCGGACCAAGGGCCCAACCGGAGGGCGAAGCCCGGCCACAGGGCCGTGCCGTTGTTGACGTAGAGCGTCATGCCGCCGACCGCGTACGCACCCGAGACGTAGCCGCCGTTGGCCCGTGCGACCAGCCGGTCGAGCCCCGCGATCATCCCGCCATGCGTATGACCGGACAGTTGCAGGGCCACGCCCTTCGCCGCCGCCCGCGCCGCATCCCGCGGCTGATGGTCGAGGAGGACGATCGGAGCACCGACCGGCGCACCGGCCAGGGCCGCATCGAGGTCGTGAGCCGGCTGGCCCGAATGCGCGGCCGAGAGGTCGGTCACGCCGGCCAGGACCAGAGCCTCGTCGCCGCGTCTCAGGACCGTGTGCCGGTTCGCGAGCACGCCGAGGCCCAGTCCGGCATAGTGGTGCATCCATGCGGCGTACTCGAAGAAGTATTCGTGGTTGCCGGGAATCAGCCAGACCCCGTCGGAAGCCCGGAGATCGCGCAGGGGTTCGACGTCGGCGCGGCGGGCGGCGAGGGATCCGTCGATCAGGTCTCCGGTGACCACGATGAGGTCCGTGCCGAGGGCGTTGGATCGTGCCACGACCTCGCGCGCCCAATCTGACGGGAACAGGCGGCTGAGATGCAGGTCGGTCAGCTGGAGAAGGGTGTAGCCGTCGAAGGCGGGCGGAAGGTTCTCGATCGTGACGGTGACGTCCTTGAGCGGGGGCACCCGCACGGCCTGCTGCACCGCGACCGCCGAGAGAAGCATGGCCAGGGCGGCCTCGGCGTAGCGCCACCCCACGGGAATCGCCCAGCCGCCTCCGGGCGCGAGCCTGCCGGCCAGCGCCACGACATCGAGCGCCACCTGCATCGCCGCCAGCAGGACGATGGCGCCGAAGGCCCAGTTGAAAAGGAGGATCAGCGCGCGCGGAAACTCGGGTGAGAACACCGAGCCGGACGAGAGGCGGCTCCACAGATGGTACTGGGACGCGACGAGCAGGAGGACCGCGATGCAGGCCTTCAGCGCGAACGGCAACGGCAGGGGCCACAGCACCCTGGCGACGACGTAGAGACAGGGCAGACCGAAGATCAGGTGGAACATGGACCGTCCGAGCGGAGCGAGTATCGGCGCGACCGCTGGAGCATCGGCCCGAAAGGTGGGAACCGGCTCTCGGAAAAAGCCGATGCGGCACAAGAACTTAGAGCAACGTGCTGGATATCGTATCCAGCACGTTGCTCTAAGAGCGGGAACGGTCTCGGCGTGACGGGTTCCGCGAGGATTCGCCGACGGGGTAGGCGGTGGGCGCCACGGCGAGGATCGGCCGCCACGTCTCGCTCCACGATGCCAAGGGTGAGGGATCGCCCCGGAAGGCCAGGTCGAGGAAGGCCAGCGCACCTTCCGCGGTCGCCTGCTTCACCTGCGGATTGAGCGTCACCCCGCCCGTCAGGGCCCGATCGGTGAAGATGCTGTGCGATCCGCCCTGGAAGACGGCCAACGCCTTCCTGGTCGTCCCGACCGCGGCGTAGACGTCGAGGCGGTCCTGGACGGGTGAGCGCCGGCCCGGCAACGCGATCACGTCCTCCGTTGCGGTCACGTGGAAGGTCGGCATGGTGACGGCGGCGAGCACGGCGTTCAGGTCGCGCTCGCCGTAGAAGGGCGGCGCCGAGACGACGATGCCGACCTTGAAGCGCGGGTCCCTGCGGTCGAGCGTCCTGCCGTCGCGGACGACGCGCGCCCCGCCGACGATCAAGGTCGTGTTCGCGCCGTAGGAATGGCCGGCGGCGACGAGGCGCGAGCGGTCGATGAAGGCCGCGAAGGCGCTGTTCGCATCGAGGATGCGGTCGAGGGCGAAGCTCACGTCGGCGGCCCGGGCGAGGGCCTCGCGCTCGTCCGCCGCCACGTTGACGCGATCGAGAACCTCGAACGGATTGCCGGCCCAGACGCTGCGATCGCTCCCGACATGCTGCACGTGGAGGCTTGCGGTGCCACGGGCCGCCCAGTGGCGCCCGAGATAGCTGTAGCCCGTCCGCGATTGACCGAGGCCGTGCGAGAAGACGATCAGGGGAACGGAACCTGCCGGCGCCGCCGCGGACGGCCAGTACAGGCGCGCCGGCACGCGGCGGTCGCGTCGGGCATCGACCCAGTCCAGATCGGCGATGCGGACGTCCTCGGGAGCCGCTGCGGCCGGACGGATGGTACGGGCCGCCACGCCGGCCGCGAAACCGCCGACGAGCATGGCTCCGAAGCGACGCCGGTTGATTCCGGGGCGCGGGAAGAATTCGTCCCTCAAGGGAGCCTGCCTCTACGAGATGTCGGCGACATCCATGCACACGGCCGAGTTAGGCCCTCGTCGTCACGGGGCGCGGTGAGGTGGCGCACACCGCGTGCGGCCCTGTTCAAGACCATCCCGCCGATGGCGCCTGCCCGCGGACAGGGTCGCAGATGCAGGCGCGCGGTTTCCCGGCTTCGCTGGCGCACGCGTAAAAGATTTCGAGCGACGGCGGGCGGCGCAGTCCGAGGACCCCCCGAAGGAACGGGATGCTGCAGGGATGGCAGATCGCGCGAAGCTTTTACGATCCCGACTTCGCCCTCGTCGTCGGTCGTCTCAAGATCCGGGATCAAGCCGTCGCGCACGGCGATCGGCGGGGACAGAATCGAGCCGGGCGCCACGACACGGAGATGGGATTCGGCCCGCTCGACGCGTCCGACGACCGATTCGAACGCTCCGACGGCGAACCCTCGGTGCCGTTCGACTGTCGTCGGGCCGGCGGCCCAGGCCGTTCACCGGCCTGCGACATGGGGACAGGTGGCCGAATGCGTCGCGATCCGTGCGCAAAACGGAAGACAGGATACGATATTCAGGCTTAGAATCGCTCCCAAGCCGGCCGCCAAAGGCTGCGCGTGAGGGAGGATGAGGATGAGTTCACGGGAGCCGACCGGCCGGCGCGCGACGCGCCGCCGATTCCTGGGCGTGGCCGCGACGGCCGCGACCGTCGTCGCGGCACCGACCGTCGTGAAGGCGCAGGGGCCGGTCAGCATGCGCTGGCAGAGCACGTGGCCCGCCAAGGACATCTTCCACGAGTTCGCGCTCGACTACGCCAAGAAGGTCAACGACATGACCGGCGGCGACCTCAAGATCGAGGTGCTGCCCGCGGGCGCGGTCGTGCCCGCCTTCGGCCTGCTCGACGCCGTCTCGAAGGGCACCCTCGACGGCGGCCACGGTGTGATGGTCTACCATTACGGCAAGCAGACCGCGCTCGCCCTGTGGGGCTCCGGCCCGGGCTTCGCCATGGACGCCAACATGCTGATGGCGTGGCACAAATACGGTGGCGGCAAGGAGCTTCTCGAGAAGCTCTACGCCTCGATCGGCGCCAACGTCGTCTCGATGCCCTACGGGCCGATGCCGACGCAGCCGCTCGGCTGGTTCAAGAAGCCGATCGCCAAGGCGGACGACCTCAACGGCCTGAAGTTCCGCACCGTCGGCATCTCGATCGACGTGCTCACCGGCCTCGGCGCCGCGGTGAACGCGCTGCCCGCGGGCGAGATCGTCTCCTCGATGGATCGCGGCCTGCTCGACGCGGCCGAGTTCAACAACGCGGCCTCCGACCTCGCGCTCGGCTTCTCGGACGTCGCCAAGGTCTGCATGCTGCAGAGCTACCACCAGAACGCGGAATCCTTCGAGATCCTGTTCAACAAGACCAAGTACGATGCGCTCCCCGAGCGCCTGCGGGCGATCATCGCCAACGCGACCGAGGCCGCCTCGCAGGACATGCAGTGGAAGGCGATCGACCGCTACTCGAAGGCCTATCAGGAGCTGCAGGGCAAGGGCGTCAAGTTCTACAAGACACCGGACGCGGTTCTCAAGAAACAGCTCGACGTCTACGACGAGGTCGTCAAGAAGAAGGCCGCGGACAACCCGCTGTTCAAAGAGATCATCGCCTCGCAGATCGCCTTCGCCGAGCGCACCGCGCGCTGGGAGCAGGACACGATCGTCAACCGGCGCATGGCCTTCGACCATTACTTCGGCCAGAACGCCGCGGCGAAGAAGATCTGATTTTTTTTCGAGTAGGCCTCACGAAACGCTTGGCGGCGCACTCCTGGCCGGAATGCGCTGCCGACGATGGGCGCTTCGTGAGGACCCGCCCGATCGATCGGGGCGCGGTGACGGCGCCACCGATCCGACTCCCATTCCACTCCCTCATCCTGAGGTGCTGAGCGTCAGCTCAGCCTCGAAGGAGGGCTCCCGCGTATCGCGCGATCCCTGGAGCCCTCCTTCGAGGCCGCTTCGCGGCACCTCAGGATGAGGGCGAGGGTGGGACGAGGGCCGTGAAGGCGGCCCTTGAGCACCGGAGAGGTGGTCCCGGAGCGATCCGGCCCGCTTCGCCGCCACGACACCCGCCGTCCGGCCGCGCGCCGGACGGCCCCTCCCCCTGCAAGGGTTCCGCATGAGCGTGCAGCGCTTCCTCCACGCGGTCGATGCCCTCTCGACCTGGGTCGGCAAGGCCGCGGCTTGGCTGATCATCGGGCTGATGGTGCTCATCTGCCTCGAAGTGGTGAAGCGCTACTGGCTCAACATGCCGACGGCGTGGATCTACGACGCCAGCAACATCTTCTACGGCACACTCTTCATGCTGGCCGGCGCCTATGCGCTGGCCAACAACGCGCATGTGCGGGGCGACTTCCTCTACGGGTCGATGCGCCCGCGGACGCAGGCCGCCTTCGACCTCGTTCTCTACTTCGTCTTCTTCATCCCCGGCATCATGGCGCTGATCTATGCCGGCTACGACTACGCGGCGCTGTCCTGGCGCATCGGGGAGCACTCCACCACCACGGCGGACGGGCCGCCGATCTACCATTTCAAGACGGTGATCCCGGTCGCGGGCGCGCTGATCATGCTCCAGGGCTTCGCCGAGATCGTGCGCTGCATCGTCTGCCTGCGCACCGGCGCGTGGCCGAGCCGCCTGCGCGACGTCAGCGAGATCGACGTCGTCGAGGAACAGCTCGCCCAGAGCGAGCACGTCGATGCGTCCGCGCGCGAGGCCGCGATCGCCCGCGCCCACGCGATCGAGGAATCCGCGCGCCAGCGCGGCATGGCAGGGGACCAGACCACATGACCGATCCGGGCCTCGGCCTGCTGATGCTCGGACTGATCGTCGTCGCGATC
Source organism: Methylorubrum rhodinum (assembly GCF_014199935.1). Lineage (GTDB taxonomy): Bacteria > Pseudomonadota > Alphaproteobacteria > Rhizobiales > Beijerinckiaceae > Methylobacterium > Methylobacterium rhodinum. Next base: position 70,754 of record NZ_JACHOP010000008.1, on the reverse strand, counting down.
ATGATGGGCTTCCCCACCGCCTTCACGCTGATGGGGCTGGGCATCTTCTTCGGCTTCTACGCCTTCTACAATCCGAACGAGGCGTTGATCGACAACCGCATCTTCGACCTCATGGTCCAGCGCACCTACGGCGCCATGACCAACGACGTGCTGATCTCGATCCCGCTCTTCGTCCTGATGGGCTACGTGATGGAGCGCGGCGCGCTGGTGGACAAGATGTTCTACGCGGTGCAGCTCTCGTTCCGGCGGGTGCCGGCCTCGCTGGCGGTGGCGACGCTGATCGTCTGCACCTTCTGGGGCATCGCCAGCGGCCTCGTCGGCGCGGTCGTCGTGCTCATGGGCGTCATCGCCATGAACCCGATGCTCAAGGCCGGCTACGACACCCGGTTGGCGGCCGGCGTCATCACCGCCGGGGGCACCCTCGGCATCCTGATCCCGCCTTCCGTGATGATCATCGTCTACGCGGCCGTGGCCGGCCAGTCGGTGGTCAAGCTCTACGCGGCGGCGATCTTCCCCGGCTTCTTCCTGGCGCTGCTCTACGTCGCCTACATCATCGGCTGGGCGATGCTGCAGCCGAAGATCGCCCCGCGCCTTCCCGAGGAGCAGACGAGGGTGCCGGTGGAGGACTGGATGCTGCGCCTCCAGGCGGCGGCCTCCAACAACATGCTGGTCGGGCTGTTCCGCGCGAGCTTCGCGCCGGCCAAGCTCGGCACGGCGGCCGCCGCGATTCCGCGCGGAAAGGCGCTGAAGAACTTCGGCACGGCGCTGGTGCCCTTCCTGATGACGAGCGCCGTGCTCGGCATCGTCTGGTGGTACGTCACCATCTACCAGACGGCCAAGCGCGACGACGCGCCGCCCGAGGGGCTGGAGGTGCTCGGCGGCGGGCCGGCGCCGGAGGCGGTCGCGGTCGATGCCGCCCCGGCCATGGGCTTCTACTGGAGCTTCGCCGTCGTCTCGGCGCTCAGCCTCGTCGTGCTCGCCCGCTACTACCGCCGGATGGACGCGGAGCGGTTCGAGGTCTTGAAGCTCCTCTCCTCCTCGGTGATGCCGCTCGGCATCCTCTCCTTCCTCGTGCTGGCCGTGATCCTGTTCGGCATCACCACCGCGACGGAATCGGCCGCCGTGGGGGCGGCCGGCGCCTTCGTCCTCGCCCTCCAGGCCCGGACCCTGAACTGGAAGCGGACCAAGGAGGCGGTGTTCCTCACCGCCAAGACCACCGCAATGATCTGCTGGCTGTTCGTCGGCTCGGCGCTGTTCTCGGCGGTGTTCGCGCTGCTCGGCGGTCAGGCGCTGGTCGAGCAATGGGTGCTCTCGCTCGGGCTGACGCCGCTCCAGTTCATGATCCTATCCCAGGCGATCATCTTCGTCCTCGGCTGGCCGCTGGAATGGACGGAGATCATCATCATCTTCGTGCCGATCTTCATGCCGCTCCTGAAGCATTTCGGCATCGACCCGATCCTGTGGGGCGTGCTGGTCTTCGTGAACCTGCAGGCGGCCTTCCTCTCGCCGCCGGTGGCGATGTCGGCCTTCTACCTCAAGGGCGTCTCGCCCCCGCACGTGACCTTGAACCAGATCTTCGCAGGCATGATGCCGTATATGGGCATCGTGATCCTGTGCATGGTCATCATGTATCTCTGGCCCGGCATGGTGCTGTGGCTGCCGACCTACCTCTACGGCAACTGATCGCCCTCGACGCGGGCGGATGGGGCGCCCCGTCCGCCCGGCACCCTCGCCCCGGCGCATGGCTGTCCCGGCGATACCGGGACGAGGGCCATGTTGCAGCGCAGCGACGCGGGCACCATGTGACGGATGGAGGAAACGCCTGACGCAACCGAGCCTTCGGCTCCGGAGACGCATCATGGCACCCCGTTCCCTGTCGCAGACCGACCGCCGGGCTACCCCTAAATCCGGGCACCTGTCCCCGGCTTCGGTCGTCGCGTCCCTTCTCGGCGCTCTCGCTTCCGCGCACCGTCGGCGGCTCGGATTCGAGGTCGCACGGTTCGCAAGAACGCGCGAGACCGCACGCCCCGAACTCGGCCACGCCCTGTCCTGGCGGTTCGGCGTCCCGGTGCGCTGAAGCCGGTAACGATCAGGCGACTTCGGCCGCGCCGAAGCTGCTGATGAAGTCGTTCAGGCGCTCGCCCTGAATCAGGATGTGATCCCGCAGGCCCTGCTCGGCCCGCGCGGGATCGCCGGCCAGGATCGCCTCGACGATCGCCCCGTGCTCGTCGAGCGATTGCGAGACCCGGTGCCGCGCCCGCAATTGCAGCCGCCGGAACGGCTTCAACAGCGTATGGAGTTGCCCCGCTTGCTCGGCGAGGTAGCGGTTGTGGCAGGCCTCGTAGATCGCCCGGTGGAACCGCTCGTTGGCGTAGTAGTAGGTGTCCGCGCAGCCCGCGCGGGTCGCCTCCTGGCAGTCCCGGTGCGCGGTGGCGAGTTCGACGCGCTGCGCGTCGGTGATCCGGCGGGCGGCGAGCGCCCCGCACATCCCCTCCAGAGCCGCCATGGTCTCGAAGCGCTCGATCACCTCCCGGATCGAGAGGTTGGTCACGAAGGCGCCCCGGCGCGGCAGCAGTTCCACCATCCCGGTCGAGGCGAGCTGCATCAGCGCCTCCCGGATCGGCGTGCGCGACACGCCGAAGCGCGTGGCGAGGCTCTGCTCGTCCAAGCGGTCGCCGGGCCGGAAATAGCCGGTCACGATGTCCTGCTCGAGCTGATCCCTCAGCGCTTCGGCGCGGCGCATGTCTCCCCCCGCATCACCCGGCGCATCGTGCCGGGTTCCCGTGCCGCATCGGCTTTTTCGAAAACCGGGTTCCCCCTCTCGGGCCGATGCTCCGGACACCGTAGCGGCGCGCTGAAAATCCATCAACGTCATTATTGTATACAAGGTTCTTGTTTCTGAGTACGAAAAAACCTACAAAGCACACAAGCGGAGGCCGGCACCCAAGCCGCCCCATTCGAACGGCCCCGCAACGACGGCGGCCGACCCCGGAGGAGACGGCATGACGCCACAACTGATTTCGATCTACGCGCTCGGCGCCATGTTCGTCGTGGCCACGATCTGGCCGGTGAACATGGGCGTGCTGGCCTTCGTCGGCGCCTTCCTGGTCGGCACGCTGGCGGCGGGCATGACGGCCAAGGACATCATCGCCGGCTTTCCCGGCAGCCTGTTCCTGACGCTCGTCGGCATTACCTACCTGTTCGCCATCGCGCAGAACAACGGCACGATCGACTGGCTGGTCCAGCTCGCCGTGAAGGCCGTGCGCGGCCGGATCGCCGCGATCCCGTGGATCATGTTCGGCATCACCGGGGCGCTTACCTCGGTCGGCGCCGTGAGCCCGGCGGCGGTGGCGATTATCGCCCCGATCGCGCTGGGCTTTGCCGCCCGCTACAACATCAACCCGCTGCTGATGGGCCTGCTCGTCATCCACGGCGCGCAGGGCGGCGGCTTCTCGCCGATCAGCATCTACGGCGGCATCACCAACACGGTGGTGGCGAAGGCGGGCCTGCCGCTCAACGAGCTGTTCACCTTCTTCGCGAGCCTCGGCGTCAACCTCGCGGTCTCGGTGATCCTGTTCTTCCTGATGGGCGGGCGCAAGCTGATGGGCGCGAGAGCCGCGCTCGCCGGCGGCCCCGGCGACGAGCCGGTGCCGCGGACGCGCGTGGCGACGGCCCAGCGCGGTCCCCAGGCGTTCGGCGATTCGGAATCCGAGGCCCTGTCCGAGGAGCGGAAGCTCGCCCGGATCATCGACGACACGATGGCCGAGGATGAGCCCGCGCCGACGCAAGGAGGCTCGCGCGTCTATCAGGCGCTGACGCTGGTCGGGCTCGTGGCGCTCGCCGTGCTGGTGCTGGTGTTCAACCAGGATATCGGCTTCGTCTCGATCACCATCGGCCTGATCCTGTCGCTGATGGCGCCGAACCTGCAGAAACGGGCGATCGGTCAGGTGAGCTGGCCCGAGATCATGCTGATCACCGGCGTGAGCACCTACGTGTTCGTGCTGGAGAAGATGGGCACGATCTCCTTCGTCGGCACCTCGGTCGCCGGCCTCGCCTCGCCGATGATCGCGGCCCTTCTGCTCTGCTTCATCGGTGCGGTGGTCTCGGCCTTCGCCTCCTCCACGGCGGTGCTGGGCTCGCTGATCCCGCTCGCGGTGCCCTTCCTGCAGGCCGGCACCGGCGTCAACCCGGTGGGCTTCATCGGCGCGATGGCGGTCTCCTCCACCATCGTCGACGTCAGCCCGTTCTCGACCAACGGCGCGATCGTGCTCGCCACGGCCAAGAACGTCGACCGGGACGTCTTCTTCCGCAAGCTGATGGCCTACGGCGCCCTCATCACGGTTGTCGCGCCTGTCGTGGTGTGGCTCCTGTTCATCGTCATCGCCTGACGACCGAATCGCACGGCCCGTTCCGCGCCGGGGGTTTCACCACCCCCGGCGCTGTTCACCGGCACCGTGCCGGCCGTATTTACAAAAAGATAGGACCCTGTAAGGGCGCGTCCCAAGGCGCAGCTTGCAGTGTCGTCAGGCACGATCGTCACAAATCGGGGGCTGTCTTAGATGGGTGAATTCTTCACGGCGGAGTCGTTATCGGCTCTGCTACAGGTCATCATGATCGATCTGGTCCTGGCCGGCGACAACGCGGTCGTGATCGGCTTGGCGGCGGCGGGCCTGCCGAAGGAGCAGCGCAACAAGGCGATCCTGATCGGCATCGCCGCCGCCACGGTCCTGCGCATCATCTTCGCCGGCCTCGTCACCCAGTTGCTCGCCATCGTCGGCCTGCTGCTCGCCGGCGGCCTGCTGCTGCTCTGGGTCTGCTGGAAGATGTGGCACGAGCTGCGCGCGGGCCATGCGAACCCGGACGAGGCCGCAGCGGCCCTGGACCAGGCCGCCGCCAACGCCCCGCGCAAGACCTTCGGGCAGGCGGCATGGCAGATCGTCGTGGCCGACGTGTCGATGTCGCTCGACAACGTGCTGGCCGTGGCCGGCGCCGCGCGCGAGCATCCGGCGGTCCTCGTCTTCGGCCTTGCCCTGTCGATCGCCCTGATGGGCTTGGCCGCGAGCTTCATCGCGCGCCTGCTGCAGAAGTACCACTGGATCGGCTATATCGGCCTCGCCATCATCCTCTATGTGGCCCTGGACATGGTCTATCGCGGCTTCCTCGAGGTCTGGCCTCTGGTCAGCAGCTACACCGGCATCGGTCAGGCCTGACGCCCGAGTTCGGCACGGGAGCCCCATCCGGCCGGATCGCATCGGGTTGGGCTCTCGATCCTTGTTGTGCCGCGCATCGAACCGCCCCGAATTGTCCGGCGTCCGTTCGGTTCGGGCGGCCAAGGGTTGATCTCGGCCTGAGTCAAAGAGCGCGGCACGGTTCTCGATCGGAGGCCGGCTCCCTTTCGGGTGCGGACGTGGCGGCGGCAGGAGCGGGGCGACCTCGGTCCAGAGATCGTCGGGAAGCAGAGGTCGGGCCGTAACCCGACCCATGCCTCACCGACCACATCGTGCCGTGCTGTCGGGCGCTCTGAATCCAGATGAGCCGGCAGTTCGGGATCACGTCCTCGGCGGTGTGCGATCCTGCCCCGACGGGTTGGCACGCCAATCCTCCGACATCACGTCCGACCCCCGGTTCTCGATGGCGAAGCGGATCAGTTCCGAGGTGCGGTCGATGCCGAGCTTCTCCTTGATGCGGGTGCACTGGTTGGCCACCGTCTTGTAGGCGACGCCCAGGGTCTCGGCGATGCCGCTGAGGCTCTTGCCATCGGCGAGCAGCCGCAGGACTTCCGCCTCCCGTCCGGACAGGCGTCGCCCTTCGTCCCCGGCGGCCGGAGCACGTTCGAGAGCCTGCGCGGTTTCCTGATCGACGTAGCCCTCGCCCCGCAGCCCGCGGCGGACGGCGGCGACCAACTCCTCGGCCGGTGCGCTCTTGGAGACGAAGCCGAGCGCCCCGAGCCGGAGCGCGCTGCGGGCGTAGACCACGTCGGCATACATGCTGAACACCACGACGCGCAGCGTCGGCCATTCCAGGCGGAAGCGGCGCAGCAGGTCGAGGCCGGAGGTCTCCTTCAGGTTGATGTCGAGCACGACGAGGTCCGGCCGCTCGCGCCGGGCGGCGAGCATCGCGTCGCGGGCATTGCCGGCCTCGATCACGCTGACCCGATCGATCGCGGCGAGCAGGCGCTGGACGCCCTGGCGCATCACGGTGTGGTCGTCGACGACGAGGACGTTCATGCTGTCACCTCTCGGGGGGACCTGGCAACCTCGACCGGATGGGACACGGGCAGGACAGCCTCGACTACGATTCCGCGGGGAGAGCCGCGCTCGCGCCAGACGAAGCGCCCGCCGCGGGCGGCGACGCGCTCACGCATGCCGAGGATGCCGAAACCCGGCGGCTTGGTTGGCGGCTTGGTTGGCGTCTTGGTTGGCGTCTTGGCCGGAGCGCGGCCGGCCGCGGGCGGACCGCCGCCGTCGTCGGCGACCCGCAGGCGCAGGCCGTCCGGCGCCTCGCTCAGGGCGATCTCGATCCGGGTCGGGCGTCCGTGCTGGAGGGCGTTGCCGATCGCCTCGCGGGCGATTTGATGCAGGGCCTGGGCGAGCGCCGGATCGGGCTCGCGGGTCAGGGCGGCATCGAGTTCGATCGCCACGGCCGGATGCCGCAGGCGCAGGCGCGCGGCGAAATCCTCGATCGTCTCGGCGAGGCCGAGATCGGGCGTCGTCTCGGGCCGAAGGCGACCGAGCAGGCCCTTCACCTCGCGCTTCAGATGGGCGGCGGCCTCGCCGATCGCCTCTGCCCGCGCCGCGATGGCGGGCGAGCTCTCGGACAGGTCGCGGATCGCGCGGGCATCGACCTCGACGGCGAACAGGAACGGGCTCACCTCGTCGTGCAGGTTGCGGGCGAGATCGGCCCGCTCCTCCTCCTGCACGATCGAGAGCTGCCGGGCGAGGCGGCGGGTCTGGCCGTCCATTCGCTCCAGTTCCCGCGCCATGGCGTTGCAACTGCGCGCGAGGCGGGCGAATTCCGGCGGCCCGGCCTCGGCGACGCGCACCGCGTAGTCGCCCCGGCCGATCCGCTCGAAGGCGCGGTCGAGCGGCGCGAACAGGGCGAGCGCGCGCGCCAGGATCAGGTTGACCGCGGCCAGCACCAGCACGAACAGGATCAGCAGCACGGTCAGGTCGAGGGCAGCGTCGCCGGAGACCTCGCCGACCTCGCTGCGCGCATCCGTCTCCAGCACCACGGCGCCGCGCCGGTTCGAGGACAGGGCGACCTCACGGCGATAGGTCCGCACCGGCCCGCCGAGTACCCGCAGGAGCAGCGTGGGCACCTCCCCCTCCTCGTCCGGTGTCGAGGCGAAGAGCGTCGCGCCGTCCGCGTCGATCAGCCGGGCCCGGATGTGGCGGTGGCCGTCGAAGACCCGCACGAGGCCGGGCAGATCGCGGGCGGGCTCGGGCGTGGCGTCGAGTTCCTCGACCTCCCGCTCGACGATGTTGCGCCCGTTCATCAGGGCGGCCGCCATCTCGACATCGACCTTGCGCCGGGCATGCGCGTAGGTGAGCGTGAGGCCGATGCCGAGGGTGACGAGCATCACCCCGGTGATCGCGACGACGAGGCGCCGCCGCAGGGGCATGCGGTACGACGGACTCGGTCGGGACTGCGAGGACACGGGCGTCGCCGTTAGCTGCGCCGCTGCAAGCGGCTCTCGGGCACGCAGCGCCAGTCCATCGACGCCTTGTAGTCCGGATGGGCCTTCTCCCACTCGATCAGCAGGGCCGGGGCGCCGGTCCAGCAGGCCTGCACCGTGCTCGCCCCGTCGGGCAGGCGCAGACGCTCCTCCTCGCATCGGGTCGGCGCGGCGATCAGGCAGGCGACGAAGACGAGGAACATGGGCGGATCTCCGCCGGGGCGTGGTTCGGCGCGGGCCGCCGAGACGCCGAAGGCTGCAGCATTGTGCCGAACAAGACTGCCTGAACTTCCCGGAATACGTCAATCCATCACCACAGACTGCTTGAAAGTCTAAAGGCTGCGGGACGTTTCGGCAGTCGAGCAATAGATTTTATGAAAATCTTAGAATAAAAATTCGCGAGGAATCGGGAATTCTTCCCATGTTCATCGGCACTCCCGGCGGCCCATCCTCGCTCCGCTCATGGACCTACCGGGGAGGCCGCCTCGCAGAAGGTGGCCCCCCGGGTGTTTCGGGTCCGGAGCGAGGGAAACGCACGAAGGGGTACACGATGAACGGGATACGCATCCCGCTCGCCGCCCTCGCGACCGTGGCCGTGCTCGGCACGGCCGTCGTCGGGGTATCGGGCGCTCGGGCGAACGACGAGATCACCAAGCGCGAGAAGGACCCCAACCAGTGGGGCGCGCCCGGCGGCGACCAGGGTCTGAAGCGCCACTCGGCGCTCAAGGACATCAACACCAAGAACATCGACAAGCTTCAGATGGTCTGGTCGCAGGCCAGCGGCACCATGCGCGGCCACGAGGGCCAGCCCCTCGTGATCGAGGATGTCGGCGGCAAGCCGATGATGTTCCTGATCTCCGGTTGGCCGAACATCGTTCAGGCGCTCGACCTCTCGGACCCCGACAACCCGAAACAGGTCTGGAATTACGTCAAGACCTCCGACCGCGACGAGTCGGCGGTGCCGCGCGCCTGCTGCGACACGGTCAACCGCGGCCTGTCCTATTCCGGCGGCACCGTGATCGTGCCGACGCTCGACGGCTTCGTGATCGCCCTCGACGCCCAGACCGGCAAGGAGAAGTGGGTCGTCAAGCACGCCTTCCCCGAGAAGGGCGAGACCCAGACCTCGGTGCCGATCATCGCCGAGGACAAGGTGATCGCGGCCTTCGGCGGCGACGAGTTCGCCGCGCGTGGACGTCTCGTCGCTTACAACTTCAAGGACGGCTCGGTTGCCTGGACCTGCCACTCGACGGGCTCGGATAAGGACGTCTGCCTGACGCCTGAGACCAACAAGGCCAACCCGCATTACGGCACGGCCGGCAAGGATCTCGGCATCAACTCGTATCCGAACGACGAGTGGAAGCGCGGCGGCGGAGCCCCATGGGCGTGGTACAGCTACGATCCGGAGCTGAAGATCGTCTATGCCTCGACCGGCAACCCCGGAAACTGGAGCCCGACCACCCGCTGCAAGTTCGACACCCACGAGAAGTGCAACGAGGGTGAGCAGGACAACAAGTGGTCGATGACCATCTTCGCCCGCAAGGTCGACACCGGCGAGGCCGTGTGGGCCTACCAAATGACGCCGTTCGACCAGTGGGACTACGACGGCGTCAACGAGAACATCCTCGTCGACATGGACGTGGACGGTAAGAAGCGCAAGACGCTGGTCCACTTCGACCGGAACGGCTTCGCCTACGTGATGGACCGGGTCGACGGCACGCTGCTGCGCGCCCACAAGTTCGTCACGGTGAACTGGGCCGAGAAGGTCGATCTCAAGACCGGCCGCCCGGTCAAGGTGAAGGAGCACTCGCCCTTCAAGATCGGCACCAACACCCAGGCCTGCCCCTCGGCAATGGGCGGCAAGGACCAGCAGCCGGCCTCCGTCGATCCGAAGGAGCCGAACATCTTCTACGTGCCGACCAACAACTGGTGCATGGAGGACGAGCCGCAGGAGCGGACCCACACCCAGCAGGGCACGGTCTACGTCTTCGCCAACGTCTACATGTACCCCGAGAAGCCCGGCGTGACCGGTAAGCTCAAGAAGTTCGACGTGCTCACCGGCAAGACGATCTGGGAGATCCCGGACCCGTATCCGAACTGGTCCGGCACGCTGAACACCGATGGCGGCCTCGTCTTCTACGGCTCGCTCAACGGCGACTTCCGGGCGGTGGACCGCAACGACGGCAAGGTGCTGTGGTCGAGAAAGCTCGCCTCGGGGATCATCGGCAACCCGATCACCTACAAGGTCAAGGGCAAGCAGTACGTCTCCGTGTGGTCCGGCATCGGCGGCTGGATCGGCCTGCCGGTCACCGCCGGCCTCGACATGGACGACAAGTACGGTGCGATCGGCGCCACCGCGATGGCGAAGGTCACCGGCCTCGACAAGATCCCGCAGGGCGGCACGCTCTACACCTTCCGCGTCGCCGAGTGACGCGCCCTGCTCTCCTCCCCCTTGCGGGGAGGAGTTGGAGGTGGGGGGTGGCACAGGATGAGGCGCTGCGGTGCCGCCTGCCCGACCCCCACCCCTCCCCCTCCCCGCAAGGGGGAGGGGAACACTGGCTCTCCTGATTTCCTCCAACTGGCGGCCGGCTCTACGAGACCGGCCGCGCCTTCATCTCAAGCGTTCGGCTCAAGGACCGTCGACCGACATGGCGTCTCGCTCCGTTTCGGCAGCCCTCGTCACCTTCTTCGCCCTCACGCTCTTCCCACCTGCGGTGCAGGCCGGCCGCGACGGAAAGAACTTCGACGACTACACGGCGGCTGAGCGCGACGAGGCCAAGGCGCTCGCCCGCACCCAGAAATTCGCCCGACTGCGCGTCTGCGCCGATCCGGGCAATCTCCCGTTCTCGGACGACAAGGGCAACGGCTACGCCAACCGCATCGCCGAGCTGCTCGCTCGCTCGATGAAGGCCAAGCTCGAATACTTCTACCGTCCTTATCTGGAGCGCGGCATCACCCGGCAGACCTTCAACGACAACGAGTGTGACCTGTTGATGGACATGCCATCGAAGTACGACCCGCTGCTGACGACGGACCCAATCTACCGCACCACCTACGTGCTGGCCACGCGCGCGGCCGACAAGCTGACCTTCTCGGGCTTCGACGATCCGAAGCTCAGGGAATTGAAGATCGGCACCTACCAGCTCTCGGCGGTGCGCGAGGCTCTGTTCCGGCGCGGCATCTCGACCAACGTCACCGTTCACGTGGTCAGCCACGACGCCGACCTCTCGCCCGACAAGCAGCCCTGGCGGCAGGTGCAGCAGGTGGTCGACGGCACGCTCGACATCGCCGGCGTCTGGGGGCCGTTCGCGGGCTACCTCAAGGCCAAGCGCGGGGTGGCCCTCGACCTTCAGCCGGTCAACCTGTGGGACGACGACATCCCGATGGAGTTCGACCTCGCCATTGGCATGCGCAAGACCGACGCGGTGCTCAAATACGCCATCGAGAACGCACTGGAGGACAACAAGGCCGAGGTCGAGGCGATCCTGCGCGAATTCGGCGTGCCGCTGGTCCAGTGCAGCGACTGCATCGTCGCCGGCGACCTGCCCGCCCACGGCGTCTACAACCGCCCGCGCGAGACGGCGCAGGGCAAGCGCCGCCAGGAGGTGACGCAGGCGCGCCTCGACGAGTGGCTGTCGCAGGGCGCCGACCTGACCGAGGAACTCGGCAACGCCGTGATGGCGCACGATGCCGGGCGTGTCGCCGTCCTGCTCGACCGCGGCGCCGACCCGAACGCCCTGTCGCTCGAGGGCTCCACGCCCCTCCACCGCGCCGCCCGCGACCGCGACGGCGCGATGATGACCCTGCTGCTCGACCGCGGCGCGCAGGTCGACCGACTCGACCGCGACGGCTGGACGCCGCTGCTGCAATCGGTGCTGCGCAATGACGCCGCCGGCCTCACCCTGCTGGCGGCCCGCGGGGCGAACCTGCAGGCCCGCACGCCGACGGGCTTCACCGCCCTGACGCTCGCCGCCGACGAGGGCAAGTTCGAGGCGGCGCATGCTCTGATCGGGCTGGGCGCCGACGTCAATGCGACGAGCGGCAAGGAGCGCCTGACCGCCCTAATGGTGACCGCGACCAAGCTGCCGTCGAGCCAGCGGGCGCATCACATCAACCAGAAATACAGCCCCGTCGATATCGGCCGCGCCCTGATCGCCAAAGGGGCCGAGGTGAACGCGGTCAACCACGAGGGCGTCAGCGCGCTGATGATCGCCGCCGCGCGGGACAACTCGCCCCTGATCGGCCTGCTCGCCCAGTCGGGTGCCGACATGAACGCGAAGTCGAAGTTCGGCCAGACCGCCGCGGCCATCGCCGAGCGCAACGACAACGTCGCGGCCGTGCGGATGCTCAAGGTTCTGCAATCCTCGGCCGGGCAGTGAGGATCGCTCGGGCGCTCCGGCTCGCGATGCTCATGGCCCTGGCCTGCCCGAGCGGGGCGGCGGCCCAGAGATACGGGCCGGACGGCGACATCTGGAAGTACCAGGTGCCGAAGGCGCCTTTGCGCGGCGAGTTCGACAACGAGGACGTCATGGGCGTCATCGCGGGCCGGCACATCCGGACCGATTGCTCGGTCAACGTCGTCAAGGGCGGCAAGGTCTACTGCTTCACGGCCGCCGCCTCGCAGACCTTCTTCAAATACGCGCCCAACACCAACATCGAGCGGGCGCGCGCGGCCTGGGAGCGGATGAAGTCCCGCGAGAACGCGGACGCACCGACCCAGTAGGACACAAGAAAAAGACCAGAAACGGAGGACAACGATGTCGAGACGTCTCATCCCCTTCGCCGTGCCGCCGGCGCTCGCCCTCGGCATCGGCTTGAGCTTGGGTCTGGGCCAGGGCTTGGCGCAAGGGATCGCGCCGCACGGTCCGGCCCCGGTCGAGGCGCCGCCGGACGCCTCGAAAGCCGGCGAGGTCAAGCCGCCCGCCGACGCGCCCTCGCAGACCGAGGAGGCCGCCAGGAAGCAGGAGGGCGTGAAGGTCGAGAACGCCCAGGCCGAGGGCAACCCTGCGATGACGCCGCTCGAACTCGTCGCCAAGTTCCCCGACAAGGGCAGCCTCAAGAACCCCTACAAGGACTACAAGTCGGTCTCGGAGGTCGGCCACAAGAAGTACATGGCGGCGGGCTGCAACGGCTGCCACGGCGGCGGCGGGGGCGGCGGCATGTGCCCGCCCCTCACCAACGATGTCTGGGTCTACGGCAGCGACGACGACACCCTGTTCCGCCTGATCGCCGTCGGCACCGACGGCCTCGTCGCGACGGGCGCCAAGCGCGTCGGCCGCGAGAACGTGAAGGGCCCGATGCCGCCGCACGGCGAGATTGTGAAGACCCAGGACGACCTGTGGAAGATCGTCTCGTGGATTCGCACGGTCTACAAATACGACCCGAAGGGACAGCCCTGGGCGCAGCCGTGAGGTGGAGGCTGCAAGACGTCCCGACACCCGCGCGCCTGCCCTCCCCCCTCCGCGGGGGAGGGTGGCCCCCGAAGGGGGTCGGGAGAGGGGAAACCCCGCTGCCGGACGAGGCGGTGCGGCGGATGCCGGGCGCTTCGTTCTGCGCCGTCGCTCCCCTCTCCCGCCTGCTCCGCAGGCACCCTCCCCCGCTGAGGGGGGAGGGTCGGCATCGCGTTCGCCTCGCGCCGATCCTGATCGCGCTCGGTCTTCTCACGGTGCCGGCACAGGCCCAGCCCGCGGAAACCGTCATCCGCGTCGTCTATCTCGGCAAGCGCTACGTCGAGCCGCTGCCGATCTCGCTGGTCGAGACGGTGGCGAGCGATCGCGGCGTGCAGGGCGCGCGGCTGGCGATCTCGGAGAACAACCGCACCGGCACCTTCCTCGGCATCCGGTTCGAGCTTTTCGAAATGATCGTCGGCGAGGACGAGGACGTGGTGGCGAAGGGCCGCGATCTCCTCGCCGGCGGCGATCGGCTGATCCTCGCCGACCTCGAACCCAAGGACCAACTCGCGCTCGCCGACCTGCCGGAAGCGAAGGGCGCGCTGCTGATGGACCTGCGCACCAGCGACGACGCCCTGCGCGGAAAGGAGTGCCGCGCCAACGTCTTCCACTTGTTGCCGAGTCTGGCGATGCGCGCCGACGCGATCGGCCAGTACCTCGCCTGGAAGCGCTGGAAGCGCTGGTTCCTGCTCGCCGGCACCACGCCGGCCGACCGGGCCTACGCCGCGGGCGTGAAGCGCGCCGCCGCCCGCTTCGGCGGCAGGATCGTGGCCGAGCGGGCCTACGACTACGATCCGGGCTCGCGCCGGGTCGATACCGGCCATCAGCAGATCCAGACGCAGATGCCGATGGCGACCCGCAACGTCGCCGACCACGACGTGGTGTTCGTGGCCGACGAGAACGGCTCGTTCGGCGACTACCTGCCCTACAACACCGCAGAGCCCCGCCCCGTCGTCGGCACCGCCGGCCTCACCGCTGTCGCGTGGCACCGGGGCTTCGAGGAATACTCGGCGGCGCAGATGCAGCACCGCTTCGAGCTTCAGGCCAAGCGCGTGATGACCGAGCGCGACTACGGCGGCTGGCTCGGCGCGCGCATCCTCGGCGAGGTGGTGGTCCGCGCCCGCGTCACCGAACCCGGCGCGATGCGCGACTTCCTGCTCTCGGACAAGTTCGGGGTGGCGGCCTTCAAGGGCGAGGCGCTGACCTTCCGGCCCTGGGACCAGCAGTTGCGCCAGCCGATCCTGCTCGCGGGCCCGCGCATGCTGGTCTCGATCTCGCCGCAGGACGGCTTCCTGCACCCGAAATACCTCACCGACAGCCTCGGATACGACGAGCCCGAAACCGAATGCCGCCTGAGACGCCGCTCGTGAGCTTTTTTTTTTCGTGCCGTCCCATCTACCCCCCTCATCCTGAGGTGCCCGCGTCAGCGGGCCTCGAAGGAGGGCTCCAGAAGTCTCGCGATCCCTGGAGCCCTCCTTCGAGGCTCCGCTTCGCTCCGCACCTCAGGAAGAGGGCGCGAATAGGGGCGGCGTGCCTCCTCGCACTTCTCTCCGCGGAGCCCGTCACCGCCGCCACCCTGTTCGTCTCGAACGAGCGCGACAACACCGTCACGGTGGTCGATGCCGGCACGCTCTCGGTCGTCAAGACGATTCCCGTCGGCCGGCGCCCGCGCGGCATCGTCATCACGCCGGACGGGCGCGAGGTGATGGTCTGCGCGGGCGACAGCGACCGGGTCGACGTGATCGACACCGAAAGCTTGAAGGTCGTGCGCTCGATCCCGTCGGGGGCCGACCCGGAGGCGCTCAATATCCTGCCTTCGGGCGCGACGATCTACGTCGCCAACGAGAACGACAGCATGGTGACCGCCATCGACCGGGCCAGCGGCAAGCCGCTCGCCGAGATTCCGGTCGGGGTCGAGCCGGAGGGCGTCGGCGTCAGCCCGGACGGGTCGGTGGTCGTCAACGTTTCCGAATCGACCAGCATGGCGCATTTCATCGAGGTGAAGACCGCGAAGGTGATCGCCAACGTCCTCGTCGACACGCGGCCCCGCGTGGCGGTGTTCACGGGCGACGGCAAGCGCGTCTGGGTCACCTCGGAGATCGGCGGGACCCTCGCGATCATCGATGCGAAGACCCACAAGGTCGAGAAGACGGTCGCCTTCGAGATCCCGGCGGTGCGGGCCGAGCTGATCCAGCCCAACGGCATCGCCTTCTCGGCCGACGGCAGGACCGCCTTCGTGGCGCTCGGCCGGGCCAACCGCGTCGCGGTGATCGACGCCGCGACTTTCGAGATCCAGAAGTACCTCCTCGTCGGCCAGCGCGTCTGGCAGCTCGCGCTGAGCCCGGACGGCGCCAAGGTCTACACCGTGAACGGGCTAACCAACGACCTCTCGGTGATCGATGTCGCCTCGCTCAAGGTCGAGCGCTCGGCCGTGGTCGGACGCCTGCCGTGGGGGATCGCCGTCAAGCCATGACCACCCCTCCACCATCGCATCCGATGGATCGAGCAAGGGTCGCGTCGTACAGTGATGGCCTGGGCTCGAGGTTCCTCGGCAGGTATACGCAGTACGATCCTGAGAGGGGCGGTCGGCCCATGGCTGGCGGGATGCCGACTCCCTTCCTCGAGCCGCGAGCGGAGGCCCCGCGGTCAGGTCTGCGTCAGGAGCGGCAGATCGCGGCGTTCCAGGGCCGGCAGCAGGTGCATCACCGAGCGGGCGAACTCGTAGCGCGCCACCGCGAGCCCGGCGGTCCAGTCCGGCAGGGGCGCCTCCATCAGTTCGGTCACGTCGAGGCCGCGGGAAAAGCCGTCGCCGATCCGCGCCTCGACCGTGTCGAGCCAGCGCCGGGTCTGGTCGATGCCGCGGCGCCCGGCCTCGACCGGGCCGTGGCCGGGGATCAGCAGGCGGTGATCGATCTCGGCGAGGCTCGCCAGCGCGCCGCGCCAGCGCTCGGGATCGGCGTCGGGGGTGGTGGCGGCGCGGTCGAGGAAGACGAGGTCGCCGGGGAAGAGCAGGCCGGACGATTCCTCGAACAGGCACAGGTCCTCGCGGGTGTGGCCGGCGAGCGGGAGGATGCGGAAGCGGCGCTCGCCGATGGTCTCGACGCCGGCCTCCGCGACGCGGCCGGGCTCGGGCACGCCGGTGCCGCGCATCCAGTCGCCCGCGACGCGATACATGCCGTTCGTGAGGTCGGTGCCGGCGCGCTTTAGGTCGCCGCGCAAAGCCGGGCCGCCGCTCACCGTGCCGGTGTCAAAAGCGGTGGCACCGAGCATGTGGTCGGCGTGGATGTGGGTGAGGTAGACCCGCACCACCGGCTTGGCCGTCAGGCGCTCGGCCAGCGCCTTGAGCGCCGTGCCATAGCGGTGCGAGGGCCCGGCATCGATCAGCACCGCGCCGTCGCTGGTGTCGAGCACGGTGATGTTGGCGATCGCCCCGCCGTTGCCGCGGGTGATCGGCTCGGGCGCGCCGTAGATCGTCCAGACGCGGGGGGCGATCTCGACCGGATCGAGGGCGTATCTGAGGGCCGCCGCCTCGGCGGGAAGCCAGGGCAGGGCCGCCGCCGCGAGCCCGAGGGCGAGGCCGGCGCGGCGGGTCAGGGGTGTCGTCTCCACGCTCACAGCCGTCCCTCCTGTCCGGCGACCGATCCAGTCGCGCCCGTCGTCTGCGGGATCGGCACCCGCGCCGTGAAGGTCGTGCCGTTGGTGTTGCGCGCCCGCAGCTTCAGCGCTTCGCCCGCTTCGGGCCGATCCGGCAGCAGCGTCAGGGTCGGGTTGTCGGAGACCGGCTCCTGCAGGGTGAGGCGGGCGAGCACCGCGCCCGCGGCGTCGCTCACGCTCAGTTCCTCGATCAGGAAGAGCGGGATATTGGCGAGCATGCCGGTGTCCATCGGATGGGTCATGCGAAGCCGCAGCCGCAGGCCGTCGCCCTCGCTCCAGGCCCGGGCGCGGGTCTCGCCGAGGCTCTTCCAATCGACCTTCTTCTCCACCACCGGCGGCACCGAGCAGCCGCCGCCCGCTGCATCCAGATAGCGCCCGCCGACATGCCAGATGTCGCCCCGTCGCACCGCGGCGCGGATTGGCGTGCCCTGCTCGATCTTCATGCGCAACGCCACGAAGGGTTGGGCCGCCAACGGCTCCAGCCGCAGGGTCAGCGGGAACGGGTTGAGGTCGGCGATGACGAGCACCTCGTCGGCGCGGCCGAGCGCGCGGGCATCGACGGTCACCGGCACCTGGGTCTGGTCCTCGGTGACGGGCGGCAGCACCACCTGCACCGCGTCGTCGAACACGGCGCGGCGCCCGCCGAGATAGCGCTCGGCCATGGTCGGCCAGAGCGGCGAATCGAGCGGGTCGCGGCTGCCGCTCGACGGGGCCGCCGCGGGGGCGAGCGGGCGGCCGGCGAACGGTTTGAAGAAGGGCAGGAAGGGCATGGCGGAACCTCGCCTTCAGCGGTCATCGAGGGGCGGGACCGGGGGCGGCACGGCCTCGACCAGGGGGCGCTCGGCCTCCGTCCAGCCGTCGGTGCCGTCGGCGAACCAGTAGAGGCGCGCGTAGCCGAGCGCGGCGGCGCGCTTGACCGCGTTCCACGACATCCAGCAATCGGCCAGACAGAAGAGCACGACCGGGCGTCGGCGATCGCCCTCGGTCAGGCGGGCGAGGTGGCGGGCGAAGTAGGCGGCGAGCCGGGGTTCGAGCTGGCCGCGGCCGGTCTCGGGCAGCCAGGTCGCGCCGGGAATGGTCTCGCGCCGATCGACGATGCGCCACGCGCCGGTGGCGGGATCGTATCCGCCGCGCTGGGGCATGGTGTCGATCAGCACCGCGCCTTCTTCCCGCAGGCGGTCGAGGGCGGGCAGATCGATCCGCTCGCCGCCCTCGACCGGGCGGGTCACCGGGGCGCGGTAGTTCTGCACCCGGTAGCCGGTGGCCTCGTCGCTGTCGAAGTCGGAGGCCGCGCGCGCCTGTCCGGCTACGAGGGCGAGACTGAGCGCGGCGGTGAGCGCGAGCCTCATCGCGCGAGCAGCCGCAAGTGAGGGAACTCCCGCTTGGCCGTGAGCAGGGTGCAGTCGCGCTCGTCCTCGGTGTCGGGGCAGACGATCTCGACGCCGTCGGGATAGTGGCTGACGTTCTCGCAGGTCGCGCGGAAGCGGTCGCGCAGGCGCGGGTCGTCGGCGATCCGAGCGGTGTCGAGGCCGGTGACGGTGCAGTCCGTCTTCAGCATCAGCATGCGCCGGATCTGGTATTCCTTGACCTCGGCGCGCGCTGGTGCGGGCAGGAACCATGTCCCTGCCAGCGCGAGCGCCGAGGCCGAATGCACGAGCATCCGCGAGATCAATTGATCTTGGCCGCGATCGCCGGATCCTTGTCGGCCTCGCTCTCGATGTAGGTGCGGATCGCCCAGATCGCCTCCTGGCTCAGGATGTCGGCGAAGGGGGGCATGCGGTAGCGGCCGTCGCGCTGGGCGCCGCCGCGTACGCGGGTGAGGAAGTAGACGTCGGAGGCTTCGGTCTTGTCGAGCTCGCGCAGGTCCGGGGCCATGCCGCCGGACTTCGCGTCGATGCCGTGGCAGCGGGCGCAGTTCTTGTTGTAGCCCGACGCCCCGATCTCGATCGCCTTGGCGTTGCCAATATAGGGGTTCTTGTCGCGGTCGTTCTCGCCAAGCGGCTCCAGGCCGGTGGTGTCGATGGCCGAGGGCGCGCCGTCGCCGTGGGCGTGGACGAGGGTTGTGGCGGCAAAGCCCAGGGGCAGAGCGAGGGCGGCGGCCCGAAGCGTGCGGATCATCGGCTTGTGCCTTCTCGATGTGATGAGGGGAGGCTGGGACGGCTCACGGGGCCGGATCCAGCCAGATGCGCCACGTCTCCGAGCCGCTGACCTGCAGCGAGTAGGTTCCGGGCGTGTCGATGCGGTGGGTGGCGCTGCCGCCCCCGCCGATGTGCAGGTTCTGAACGATGCCGCCGGCTGCGTCCTTGAGGTACAGGACGAAGATCGGGCCATCGCTCTCGTAGCGCAGCAGCGTCGGCGCCGTGATCTCGAACGGGTCGGTCTGCGCGGTCAGGCGCCCCTGGAAGCGGGGCGGTGCGAACTGCGTGGCGAGCCGGTCGTAGCAGGCGAGCCGCTCGCTTCTGTCCTCGGCGGCGCGGCACTTGGCGAAGGCCGCGCGCATGCCGGCCTCAGCCTCGCCCGCGGCGAGCGCTGGCGGCGAGAGGATCGTGCCGAGCATCGCGAGCGCCATCGGCCGCGCCCTCACCGGGCCGCCTGCGGTTCGTCCTCGTGCTTCGGGGCGGTGGCGGCCGGGTAGGCCTCCCAGACGGGCTTGTCGGTCTGCCAGTGGACCGGGCAGCCCTTGCAATCCTGCATCCAGGCATCCTGGAAGATCGCGAAGCGGATTTTGGCGCCGTCCATCACCGCGCCGGTCAGGTTGACCTCGTAGAACTTGGCCTCCTGCAGGTCTGTGTCGATGAAGCGGGCCCCGACGAACTGGGCGCGCTTGGCCTGGACCATCTCGAGGTCGGCCACCGTGAAGTCGCCGCCGCTGAAATCGCCGCCGACGATGCGGGCGTGGTCGAGATTGGCCCCGACGAAGCGGGCGTCCCGCGCCTTCACGCCCTGCATGAAGGCGATCTGGAGCTGCGCCCCGCTGAGATTGGCCCGCTCCAGCACGGCGCCGCGCAGGTTCGCCCCGCGGAGATCCGCGCGGGCGAGGTTGGCGCCGGTGAGGTCGGCGCCGCCGAGGTCGGCGTTCTTCAGGTCGGCGTGGCGCAGGTCCGCGCCCGCGCATTGTGCGCCGGGGGCGATGGTGCAGGTCCCGACCACCCAGGGGTCGGGCCGCTCGTCGTGGTTGTGGACCACCGTCTGCGCCGCGGCCGGCAGGGCGTGCGCGAGCAAGCCGGCGATTAGGAAGGCGCGGTACGCGCCGTTCGTCCGGGCCGACATCGGGTCAGCTCCTTTTTTTTCGGATGCTTTGGTGTGTCGCATCGGGCCGGCGCGATGACGCGCCGGCCCGGCCGTGGCGGCGGGAGGGCTGAAAAACCCTCCCGCGTCGGGTCACTGCGCCGAGGCGGTGTCGGTCGGCAGCTCGAACACCCAGAACGAGCCGCCCTGAGAGACGAGCTTGGTCTGGTCGGCCATGTCGCCGCCCCACAGCGGCACCGCGCCGCCGTAGCCCGAGGAGATGCCGATGTACTGCTTGCCGTCCATCTCCCAGGTGCTCGGCACCGAGACGACGCCCGAGCCGGTCTGGAACGCCCAGAGCTGCTTGCCGTTCTTGGCGTCGAACGCCTTCACGTAGCCGTCCGAGGTGCCGGTGAAGACGAGCCCGCCCTTGGTCGTCATGGTGCCGGCCCAGAGGGGCATCGGCTCCAGGTGTTCCCAGACGATCTTGCCGGTCTTCGGGTCGAGCGCGCGGAGCGCGCCGACATGGGTGTCGAACTTGCGCTGGATGCGGAAGCCCTGGCCGAGATAGGCCGAACCCGCCTTGTAGGTGACGTTCTCGGTCCAGTAATCCTCGGTCCAGTCGTTCGACGGGATGTAGAACAGGCCCGTCGCTTGCGAGTACGACATCGGGTTCCAGTTCTTGCCGCCGAGGAAGTTCGGCGTCACCTTGATCGACTTGCCCTTGGCCTGACCCTCCTCCGGGGCCGGCGGGCGCTGGCCCTCGACCTCGATCGGGCGGCCGGTCTTCAGGTCCCAGCCCGTCGCCCAGGTGATGTCCCGCACGAAGGGGTAGGCGGCGACGAGCGCCGTCTGTTTGCTGATCTGGCCGTCGCGGGCGGCGAGCTTGTCGGTGTCGGTGAGGAAGAAGAACCCGTTGCGGTCGGCATGCGCGCCGAGGCGCATGATCTTGCCGTCCTTCTCCATGTCGAACAGGATGATCTCGTTGTTGCCCGAGTAATCCCACGCGTCGTTCGGGGTGTGCTGGAAGAAGCCCACCGGCTCGCCGTTCGACGGGTCGATGTAGATCTGGCCCGAGGTGTAGAGGCTGTCGTAGGGCTTCCAGTCGCCGCCGGGGCCGGAGCGGTAATGGTGGTTCCACGGGGCCGGGTTGCCGGTGCCGATGACGAAGGTGTTGGTCTTCTCGTCGTAGACGCCGGTCTGCCAGGGGGCGCCGCCGCCGTGGTTCCACGCCTCGACCTTCTTGCCGTCCTTGTCGTTGGGCCAGGACGGCGCCTTGGCGTCGCCCGTCGTGGTCGAGTCCTTGCCACTGAGGCGGCCCATATGGCCCTCGACGAGGGGCCGCATCCAGATCTCCTCGCCGGTCTCGGGATCGCGGCCGTAGAGCTTGCCCTGCGCGCCGAACTCGTCGCCCGAGTTGCCGTGGATGAGGACGACCTTGCCGGTCTTCTTGTCCTTGATGATGTTCGGCGCGCCCGTATAGGCGTAGCCGGCGGCGTGGTCGTCGAACTTCTTGCTCCAGACCACCTTACCGGTCTTGGCGTCGAGGGCGTACATCGAGGCGTCGAGCGCGCCGAAATAGATCTTGCCGTTGTAGATCGCCGCACCGCGGCTCACCACGTCGCAGCAGGGGCGGATGTCGTCGGGCAGGCGGGCCGAGAACGACCACAGCTTCTTGCCGGTCTTGGCGTCGAGCGCGAAGATGCGCGAGTAGGAGGCGGTGATGTAGATCACGCCGTCATGCACCAGCGCCTGGCCTTCCTGGCCGCGCTGCTTCTCGTCGCCGAAGGAGAACGACCAGCGCGGCTTCAGGAGGCTGACGTTCTTGGTGTTGATCTTGTCGAGCCCCGAATAGCGCTGGGCCTTGATGCCCATGCCGTACATGAGCACGTCCTTGTCGGTGTTCTGGTCGTTGAGGATGTCCTCCCAGCTCACCGCGGCGGCGGCCGAAGCTTTTTCGGCTTTCGGCTCTGCCTTCTGGGCCGAGGCGGGGCCTGCGAGCAGCAGGCCGGACAGGATCAGCGACGAAGCGGTGGCGAGCATCAGCGTGCGGGGGCCGTGCCCTACGTTCTTCCTGGCCATGCGTCTCTCCCTGGCGGTCGCGTGGGCCGCGCCGCGTCTTTCGATTCTGACGGGGAGCCGGCCCGCGGGAGCCTCAAGAACAGCATCCGATGATCCGCCGCGGCGAGCGGGCGGGCGGAATACTTCGTGAGAGCTTGGCGACCCGGAACCGGGCTCGAATGGATGTATGACGGGAAAGATTGCCCGCCGCACGCTAACTTTCGTCCATGCCTCATAGGGAATTCTTAGGATTGCAAGTTCATCCCGGCCGAAGTTGCCCAACGGAAATGCTTGCAGAGATCAAAAATCATAATGAATTTGTTTGAATTCGCGCCCTTGACGCCTGTCCTGAGGCTCGACCATCACTTTTAAAGTCCAGGCGCCGAGCCGGTCCGCACCGCTTGCGGCCGACGACGGGCCCCGCACGAGTTGGCGCGATGCACATCATCCTGGTGGACGACCATCCGCTGTTTCGCGAGGCTCTGCGCAGCACGATCCGCCTCGGGCTGCCCCACGCCCGCATCGAGGAGGCGGAGTCGATCGAGGCGGCGAAAACCGTGCTGGCCGAGCGGCCCGGCATCGACGTGATCGTGCTCGACCTGTCGATGAAGGGGGTCTCCGGGTTCGACGGGATGATGTCGTTGCGCATCCGTTTCCCCCGCATCCCGATCCTGGTCTGCTCGGGGCTCGAAGAAGGCCGGATCGTGCGCGAGGCGCTGCGGCTGGGAGCGGCCGGCTTCGTGCCGAAATCGGCGACGCGGGCGACCTACATGGAGGCGCTCGACAGCATCATGCGGGGCTCGATCTACGTCCCCGACCTGCCCGACACCCTCGAGGCCGAGGCGAGCGAGACGGCGGACGCCTCCGCCCGCATCGCCGCCTTGACGCCCGCGCAGATGAACGTCCTGTCGATGATCAAGCGGGGCAAGCTCAACAAGCAGATCGCGTTCGAGCTCGGCATCGGCGACTCGATGGTGAAGGCCCACGTCTCCGAGATCATGCGCAAGCTCGGCGTGCGCAACCGGACCCAGGTGGCGCTCTGCGCCTCGGCACTGGATTTCGACCGCGTCGGAATGTAAATTTCATGAAGTTGGGCATTTCTTTATGAAAAGTTTCAACTGTTCTCGACCAAGTTAGAACTTGTGCGTGCTAGAAATAGAACTAAAATTGTCTTTCAATTTTATCCCGACGCTTGCTGGTAGCGTCTCGAATGACTGCTTATATTTGGACGCTGCCTTTGGTCACGAGTGCCAATAATCCGATCGATGACGAAAATTTATCGAGGCATCGACAGGGCGAGGCTGGATCGGGTCTATAGTGTCCGGGCCGGCGACGAGAGTTTCGGCGCGGAATATGCCCAATACGTCGACGCCGCCGCGCGGATCCGCACCGAGTTCCCCGGTTGCAGGACGTCGGTCTACGACGAACCGTTTCGGCAGGCTCCTGATCGCTTCAGCCCCGGAGAGAACCGCCTGTCTTCGTGTGGTTTCACGGCGGCTACTGGCGCGCTCTGCCGAAGGAAGGCAATTCCTTCGTCGCACTGGGCTTGGTCTCCACGGGGATATCGGTCGCCGTCGTCGATTACCCGCTCGGTCCGGTTGTCAGCCTGGACGAGATCGTGCGGCAGACGCGCTCGGCGGTCGCGTGGCTGCATCGGCACGGACGGGAGCATGGGCTCGACACGAGCCGGATCCATATCGGCGTTTCGTCGGGAGCTTGAGCATCGGCCCGAAAGGTGGATGCCGGCTTTCGGGAAAAGCCGATGCGGCACAAATGCATAGAGAATCGTCCTGGATCCGAGATCCAGGACGATTCTCTATGCGGGAGATCGGGTGACGACGGAGAGGTTCGAAGGCAGCGTATCGAGGCGGGTGTCCAGGCCGCCTGAGCCTCTCGGCGCGAGCGATACGCCCGGCAGACACCTCTTGATGTCGGCCGGCGTCGTCGGCCCGAGGACATCGACGATCCCCTGACCGCGATCTTGCCGATCGTGCGAGCGGGCGCGCGCCGCCTTGTTGCGCAGCCCGTGGGAGGTTGCTCGAAGGCAAGCGTGATGCGGTCGGCGAGCGACGCAATCGGTCGCTGGAAGGGCTTTGGCCGTCGGGGTGCGCTCCGGCGGCTTCTTGCTGTCTGTCTCGACCTTCGCCGCTCAGCCATCAGCCGGACAATCGGCAGCGCGGCGCTACCCGGCGTCCGCATCCGGATCGGGCAGCCCCTGTTGTAGCTGCCTCAGCAAATCGTCGCAGACAGCGAGGGACATCAGAATCAACGCGCGCTCACCGCCGGCCTTCTCAAGCTGGACAGCGATGGTTCTGCCCGTGTCGATCAGAGCGACTTCTATGACGCGGACCGCTGAGAACACGTCTTTTTCTGGCATCGTACTGGCCATGCGGCCCTGAAGGGTCGCCCTCGGTTGCCCCTCAATACTACCAACGGGTCGGTTTGGATGCCAAGCGTCTCAGGGTTTACATTCCCGCCGACGGTGGCCGTCGCCATGACCGTGAAAGCGACGAAGCCGAAGGCCAAACCCGCTGGGAGGAAAGCCGAATCGCTGGACCCGGCCCAACAGCGCCGCCGCTTCGAGGAACTGTCCCTCGAACACCGGGTGTTCGGGAAGAGCGTGACGCCCAAGCCACGAAGCTCGGCGCGTTAAGAGTCGCCGTTGGGGCCCTCATCGTCTCCCATCAGGATATTCACTTCGCTTTGCAATTGGCGGATGCGGGTATGGTGCCCGCGCTCAAGCTTCGCCAAGGCGTCTGCCGCCGCATCGTTGCCCTCGGCCCGTAAATCCACAATCGCAAGTGAGAGCGCGCGAGCGTGCTCCTCAAGCACCGCGATGAGTGCTGCAAAGCTTCTCAAGAGGGCGAAGTGCTCTTCCATACTGCATCATATGTTGCTTCAGTCTGAAAGCGAGATCGACTTTTAGGGGGGTACCTGACGTGCACGATCGCAAAAGAAAAGGCGGCGGAGTCGACGCCCCGCCGCCCAGAAACGTCCCCTCGTCGAGATCAGGCCGGGATGATGTCGATGATCTCGTAGGTGTCGGGATCGATGATGACGATGTCGTCCTGCACCAGGATGAACTGGAAGCCGCGATAGGCCGGCACCAGCGTCAGGATGGCCGGCGGCAGCGGGTGCAGCGCGACCGAGCGCGGGATCGCCGTGCCGACGTTGACCGAGAAGTTCACGTTGGTGACCGCCCGGACGTTGGTGCGGGTGATCGACTGGCGGAACTCGGTGCGCTGGGTGCTGCTCAGGCTGCGCGTGGCACCGCGGGCCTCGGCGGCGTTGCCGCCGCGGCCACCCCGCTCGGCGCCGTCGCGACCGCCGCGCTCGCCGGCGGCGTCCTTGCCACCCCGCTCGCCCCGCTCGGCGCCGTCGCGGCCACCGCGCTCGCCGGCGGCGTCCTTGCCGTCGCGCCCATCGCGCTCGGCACCGTTGCGTCCGCCACGCTCGCCTGCGGCGTCCTTGCCGTCGCGTCCACCGCGCTCTGCGCCGTCGCGTCCGCCCTTGTCGCCGGCCGCATCCCGGCTGCCGGGCTCACCGGGACGGCCGGCGCCGTCGCGTCCGCCGCGCGCGCCGCCCTCGCCGCCCTCGCCGCCGCGCATCGCGCCGCCGCCGGCACCGCCCGGCTCGCCGCTCCGCATGGCGCCTCCGCCCGCACCGCCCTCACCGCCGCGCATCGCGCCGCCCGCGCCCCCGGCCTCGCCGCCGCGCATCGCGCCGCCAGCACCGCCGGCGCCGCCGCCCATCCCGGCGCCGCCGCCCGCACCGCCCGCGCCACCTCCGGCTCCGCCCGCGCCACCTCCGGCTCCGCCCGCGCCGCCGCCGGCTCCGCCCCCCGCACCGCCACCGGCGCCACCCTGGGCAAGGGCGGTCGCCGCACCGAGCACGAGGATGGCCGCCGTGGCCGTGCTGCGTAAGAACTTGGTCATGGTCCGTCCCTGTCCTCTACCCGACGCTTCCACCGCGCCGAAACCGGCCTCGCAACGGCCGGTACGGACAAACCGTTCCGCGAATCATGCAGGATTTCACCATGACGACCGGACGAACTTGGCAATAAGCCGGCGCGCGCGGTGCAATCGGCCGCAGCATCGGCGGTCGCTGCAACTCATCTTGCCGATCTCTCGCGGATATTGAGTCGACCACCGATCAATAGTTGGCGGGCGATCGGAACAGGGCGCGGTGGCTTCCGTTCCGAACGGCGAAGCCGGATCCGCGCCCGAAGGGCGGGCCGTCGTGTCCGACGCTCAGGCGAGGTGCAACATCGCCCGCGCCTCGGCGGGCGTTGCCGGGCGGGCGCCGTGCGCGGCGCAGGTCTCGACGGCGAGGCGCACGAGCGCGGCGTTGCCGTCGGCGAGTTCGGTCTTGGAGAGGCGGATGTTGTCCTCCAGCCCCGTGCGGATCCCCACGGCACCGCGCCCCAGCGCCCAGGCAACCGCCTCGCGCTGGAAGCGGCCGATGCCGAAGGCGCCCCAACTGGCCTTCGGCAGGAGGCGTCGGGTCTCGGCGAGCAGGATGTCGAGGCAGTGCGGATCGGCCGGCATGGCATCCGCGATGCCCAGCACGAACTGGACGTGACAATGCTCGTCGGCGAGGCCGGCATCGATCAGGCGGCGGGCGTTGTGAATGTGGGAGAGATCGAAGATCTCGATCTCCGGCCGAATGCCGTTGCCCCGCATCCGCCCGGCCAACGCGGTGTAGAGGCCGGCCGGATTCCCGTAGACGCCGCCGGAGAAATTGGTCGAGCCGGTCGTCAGCGAGGCCATGTCGGGCCGGTGGGCGAGGCAGGCGCCGCGCAGCTCCGCGTTCGGCTCCGATCCGCTGGTGGAGAATTGCACGATCATGCCGGGGCAGTGGCGGCGGATGCCCTCCTGCACGCGGGCGAAGCGGTCGGGATCGTGCGAGGGGGTCTCGTCGTCCTCGCGCACGTGGATGTGGGCCAGCGCCGCCCCGGCCTCGTAGGCGGCCCGCGTCGATTCGATCTGCTCGGCCGGGGTGATCGGCACGGCCGGGTTGTCGGCCTTGCGGGCGACCGAGCCGGTGATCGCCACCGTGAGAATAACGGGCCGCATGATCGCCCCCTACCCCAGCGCCTCTGCGACGGCCCGGCCGCAACCTTCCGTGTCGGCGGTGCCGCCGAGATCGCGCGTGCGCAGGGATTGCTCCGAAAGCACCCGCTCAATGGCCGCGACGATCTCGGCCGCCGCCTCCCGCTCGCCGAGATGCTCCAGCATCATCGCCCCGGACCAGATCTGGCCGATCGGGTTGGCGAGCCCCTGGCCGGCGATGTCGGGGGCCGAGCCGTGGACCGGCTCGAACACGGAGGGGTGCTTGCGCTCCGGGTTGATGTTGCCGGACGGCGCGATGCCGATCGTGCCGGTGCAGGCCGGCCCGAGATCGGAAAGGATGTCCCCGAACAGGTTGGAGGCCACCACCACGTCGAACCGATCCGGATTCAGCACGAAATGCGCGGTCAGGATGTCGATATGGTATTGATCCCAGCGCACATCCGGATAGCCCTCGGCCGCCGCCCGCACCCGCTCGTCCCAGAACGGCATCGTGATCGAGATGCCGTTGGACTTGGTCGCCGAGGTGAGGTGCCTCTTCGGCCGGCTTTGAGCCAGCTCGAAGGCGAAGCGGAGCACCCGGTCGATGCCGTGGCGGGTGAAGATCGATTCCTGCACGGCGAACTCGCGGTCCGTGCCGGGGAACATGCGGCCGCCCGCGTTGGAATACTCGCCCTCGGTGTTCTCGCGGACCACCCAGAAGTCGATGTCGCCGGGCTCGCGGCCGGCGAGCGGGCTCGTCACCCCCGGCATCAGGCGGACGGGGCGCAGGTTGACATATTGATCGAACTCGCGCCGGAACTGGATCAGCGAGCCCCAGAGCGAGATGTGGTCGGGCACCCGGTCCGGCATGCCGACGGCGCCGAAATAGATCGCGTCATGGGAGCCGATCCGCGCCTTCCAGTCCTCGGGCATCATCCGCCCGTGGGCCTCGTAATAGTCGCAGGAGGCGAAGTCGAACCAGTCCTGACGCAACTCGAAGCCGTGGCGCTGGGCCACGCGCTCCAGCACGCGGACGCCCTCGGGCACGACCTCCTTGCCGATGCCGTCGCCGGGGATGACCGCGATTGCGTAGCTGCGCTTGCCGTCCGTCACAGCGTCCTCCCGGCGCGATCGTTCGGTCTCCCTCGCGCCGCGGGCTCCCGGCGTCAATGCCGGGAGAGAGGAAGCGGTGTCAGTTGATCGAGCCTGTCGTCTCGCCGGGGCAGGCCTCGTGGGCGCGCGAGCGCAGGACGCGCTTCAGGCGCACGGCTTGCGATCCCGCGGCGCTGTCGAGGGTGCCGACCAGGGCCTCGGGCCCGGCGGTGCCGTGAAAGCTGACGAGGCCGGCCTCGGTCTCGACCCGGAAGGCGACGTCCTTGGTCGAATCGTCCACCGTTACCGTGGTGACGACCGGCGCCCGCAGCCCCGCGCCCTCGTAGATCAGGCCGTCGCCGTTGGGCGAGCGCTTGAGGGTGATGCGCCGCCCCGCCTGGGCGCCGTCGTCGGGCATGGTGCAGAGGTCGGCGTAGACCCAGGTGCCGGAAATCCAGCCGGGCCGCGCCTCGACCGGGCCACCGAGCGCCACGCCGGATGCGAGAAGGCCGCCGAGGAGGGTGCGCTGGAGCATCGTCATCTCGGGTCCTCGCTCTCGGCAGGGCGGCACGGCGGCCGCGACGAGAACCGAAGTTTTCGGAGTGCCGCGGGTTCCCGATGGCTATGCAAGAGGCGTGCGGAACGACACGCGCGCGTCGGCCTCGCCCTTCGACAAAAAAATGAGCCCGCTCCGGAGAGCGGGCTTCGAAGGGGATGAGGAATGCCGGAAGAGCGGCGGGGCCGTCGCCGGCCCCGCCTTGAGACGGGTCTCACCCCTCCTTGGTGGTCAGCGCCACCGCCACGAAGCGGGTCTGACCCTTGGCGCTCTTGACGCGCATCAGCACCGCCTTGCGGCCGTTGGCCTGCGCCGCCTTGATCTGCGCCTGCACGTCGGAGGGCTTCGAGACGCTGGTGCCGGCCACATCCAGGATCACGTCGCCGGTCTCGATGCCCTTGGCCGCGGCCGGGCCGGAGGGATCGACGTCCATCACCGCCACGCCGTCGCCGCCGAGCCCGACATCGCCCGCCGGGGCGAGGCTGAGGCCCAGCCGCGGCTGCCCGCTCGTCGCATCGTCGTCGCTGCGGCTCGCGACCTTGCCGTCGGTCGGCAGCGTCCCGAGTTCGACGGTGGCGACGTCGTTCTTGCCGTTGCGCAGATAGGCGAGCTTCACCGCCGTGCCGGGCTTCAGGCCGGCGATCTTGCGCGACAGCTCTCTCGCGTCGTTGACCGGCGTCCCGTTGACAGACTCGATCACGTCGCCGGACTTCAGGCCGGCCTTGGCTGCGGGGGTGCCGGTCTCGGCGTGATCGACCAGTGCGCCCTTGGCCTTGTCGAGGCCGAGCCCGTCGGCGATGTCCTTCGTCACCGGCTGGACCTGCACGCCGAGATAACCGCGCACCACCTTGCCGTCGGTGCGGAGCTGATCGACCACCGCCTGGACCGTCTCGGCGGGGATCGCGAAGGCGAGGCCGACCGAGCCGCCGGACGGCGAGGCGATCGCCGTGTTCACGCCCACGACCTCGCCGTTGACGTTGAAGGTCGGGCCGCCTGAATTGCCCTTGTTGATCGGCGCGTCGATCTGCAGGAAGTCGTCGTAGGGACCGGCGCCGATGTCGCGGCCACGCGCCGAGACGATGCCGGCCGTCACCGTGCCGCCGAGGCCGAACGGGTTGCCGATGGCGACCACCCAGTCGCCGACGCGCGGGGCGCCCTTGCCGAACTGGACGTAGGGATAGGTGCCGCCCTCGGTGATCTTCAGGAGCGCGAGGTCGGTCTTCGGGTCCTTGCCGATCACCTTGGCGTCGAGGGTGCGGCTGTCGTCCAGCGTCACCTGCACGGTCTTGGCCTTGTCGACGACGTGGTTGTTGGTGACCACGTAGCCGTCGCCGGAGATGATGAAGCCGGAGCCGACCGCGCCGCGCTCGCCGCGCTGCTGCGGCATGCCGCGTCCGCCGTTCTGGCCGCCTTGGCCGCCTTGGCCGAAGCGCTTGAAGAACTCGCGCAGCTGCGGCGGCACCTGCTGGAGGTTGCCGCTGCCGGGGGTGTCGTCGTCGTCGTCGCTGGCGTCGGCGTTGAGCTTCACCTTCACGGCGACGACGCCGGGCTTCACCTTGTCGACCACGTCGGCGAACGAGCCCGGCGGGTGCTGGGGTGCGGTGATCGGGGTCTGCGGCAGGGCCTGGGCGTAGGCCGGGGTCGTGGGCGGGGTGAGGCCGAAGCCGGCAGCACCCCCGGCCACGATGGCGGCCGCGGCGACGGAGGCGAGGGCGCGGCGGCGAACGGTCAGGGTCATGGAACGGTCTCTCTTCCGAAACTCTCGGGGCCGGCCGCCGGGGCGGCGGGCCGTGAGGATGTTTCTAGGGAAGCCCGTCTGACCCCGGCATGGCGCAGAGGTTACGGTTTGGACAGGTGGCGGATCAGTCCGCTGGAAGGGCCAGCGGCTCGGCACCGGCCCGCCAGCGCAGATCCAGAAGCAATCCGAGCGGATGCGTGTCGAGCACCGGATTCGTCGGCACGCCGGCCGCGTCGAGGAGGCTCGCGGCCCAGTGGTTGCAGACGTTGCTGTACAAGAAGCGGCCGTTCGCCTCGTAGAACAGGCTCGGCCCGTAGAGGCCGGGGCCGAGATCGACCGGCTGATTTTTTGTCAGCTTGAGGCTCGCCTCGAGCCGCGCGAGCAGGCGGGCGAGGCCGGCGCGGGAGATGCGGACCGGAACGATGTCGGCGCTCGGGAACGAGTCGCGCGCCGGGCGCTCCAGGCCGACCACCTGGATCACGCCGTCGCTGCCGCCGGGGGTGAAGAGCGCGCCGAGCGCGAGGCGCCAGTCGAAGGCGGCGAGCGTCGGCGTCGCGCGGTAGAAGCGGGCCTCGCCCCAGCCGAATTCGAGGGCCGAGAAATCGCGGAAACGGGTGGCGACGTTGCGGAGCGCGGCGCCGGCCCCCTCCCCCGTCACGGTCTCGCGCCGGAGCACGATCCCGGAATGCCAGCCGTGGCTGACGAGCAGCACCGTCTCGGCGTCGGGCTCGCTCGTCGGGTAGAGCGCCGGATCGCCGGGCCGCGCCGTCCAGGCCGTGGCGACCACGAGCAGGAGGACGAGGGCGGCGATCCCCCCGAGGACGACGCGGCCGAGCCGCCTCACGCGTCGGTGAGGCGGGCGAGCGCTTCCTCGATCTTGGCGAGCCGCGCGGCCTCGGCGTCGCGGCGCTCGCGCTGCTCGTCCACCACCTCTTCCGGCGCGCGGGCGATGAAGTCGGCGTTGTTGAGCTTGCCGTCGAGCTTGGCGATCTCGGCGCGCGCCTTGCCGCCTTCCTTCTTGAGGCGGGCGACTTCCGCCGCGAGATCGACGATGCCTTCCAGCGGCAGGGCGGCGACGCTGCCGCGCACGAGGAGTTGCACCGAGTTCTTCGGTGCCGACTCCGCATGTCCGATTTCGGAGAGGCGGGCGAGGCGCACCAGCGTCTCGCTCCAGCGGTCGAGCCGGGCGCGCACCGTGTCATCCGCCGCGACCATCACCAACGGCACCTGGGCACCGGCCGGCACGCTGGTCTCGGAGCGGGCCGAGCGGATCTCGGAGATCAGCTCGACCAGCCAGCCGATCTCGGCCTCGGCCTCGGCATCCGCATAGGCCGACAGATCGGGCCAGGATTCGAGCGCCAGCAGGCCGCGGGTCTCAGGCAAAACCTCGCCCTTGATCGCCCACAGCTCCTCGGTGAGGAAGGGCATGAACGGGTGCAAGAGCTTGGCGATCTGGTCGATCAGGAAGGCCACGGTGGCTTGCGTCTCCGCCCGCGCGGCTGGGTCGACGCCCTCGCCCTGAAGCACGGGCTTGGCCAGTTCCAGGTACCAATCACAAAAAACGTTCCAGACGAAGCGGTAGGCGGCGGCCGCCGCGTCGTTGAAGCGGTAGACCGTGATGCCCTGCGCCACCTCGGTCACCGCCTTGGCGGCCTCGGTGAGCGCCCAGCGGTTCAGCGTCTCCTTCACGTCCTCGGGGCGGAAGTCGGCCTTGAGGGCGCAGCCGTTCAGCTCGGCGAAGCGGGCCGCGTTCCAGAGCTTCGTCGCAAAATTGCGAAAACTCTCGACGCGCTGCGGCCCGAGCTTGATGTCGCGGCCGGGGGCCGCGAGGGCGGCCAGGGTGAAGCGCAGCGCGTCGGCGCCGAAGCGGTCGATGAGATCGACCGGATCGACGACGTTGCCCTTCGACTTCGACATCTTGGCACCCTTCTCGTCGCGGACGAGGGTGTGCAGGTAGACGGTATCGAACGGCGCGCGGTCGGTGAGCTGGAGGCCCATCATCATCATCCGGGCGACCCAGAAGAAGATGATGTCCTTGCCCGTGACCAGGGTGTTGGTCGGGTAGAAGCGGGCGAGTTCGGGCGTGGCGTCGGGCCAGCCCAGCGTCGAGAACGGCCAGAGCGCCGAGGAGAACCACGTGTCGAGCACGTCGGGGTCGCGGGTCAGCGCGACCGGGCGGCCGTGCTTGGTCTCAGCCTGCGCAAGCGCCTCGGCTTCGCTGCCGGCGACGAACCAGTTGCCCTCGTCGTCGTACCAGACCGGGATCTGGTGGCCCCACCAGAGCTGGCGCGAGATGCACCACGGCTCGATGTTCTCCAGCCACTGGAAGAAGGTCTTTTCGTAGTTGTCGGGGACGAACCGGGTCTGCCCGTCGCGCACGGCCTGGAGCGCGCGCTCGGCCAGCGGCTTGACGTTCACGTACCACTGGTCGGTGAGGTAGGGCTCGATCACGACGCCGGAGCGGTCGCCGTGCGGCACCGCGTGGGTGTTGGGCTCGACCATACGCAGGCGCCCGCGCTCCTCCATCAGGGCGACGACCTGCTTGCGCGCGGTCTCTCGCTCCAGGCCGTCCAGCGCCATCGCGGCGTCCTCCGGCGCGGCGCCTTCGAGGAAGGCGGCGTTGCCGGCGATCTGGATGCGCGCCTCGGGGTCGAGGATGTTGATGGCCGAGACCCCGGCGCGGCGACCAACCTCGAAATCGTTGAAGTCGTGGGCGGGCGTGATCTTGACGGCACCCGTTCCCTTCTCCGGGTCGGAATAGCTGTCGGCGACGATCGGGATCAGGCGGCCGACGAGCGGCAGGCGCACATGCTTGCCGACCAGCGCGGTGTAGCGCTCGTCGTCCGGGTGGACCGCGACCGCGGTGTCGCCGAGCATGGTCTCGGGCCGCGTGGTCGCGACGGTGATGATCTCGCCGGTCTCGGCGCCAGCCTCGTCCACGACCGGGTAGTCGAAATGCCAGAGATGGCCCTTGGTCTCGATCTGCTGGACTTCAAGATCGGAGATCGCGGTCTGGAACTTCGGGTCCCAGTTCACGAGGCGCTTGTCGCGGTAGATCAGCCCTTTCGCATGGAGGTCCACGAAGGTCTTGAGGACCGCGCGCGAGAGGCCCTCGTCCATGGTGAAGCGCTCGCGCGACCAGTCGCAGGAGGCCCCGAGCCGCTTGAGCTGGCCGATGATGGTGCCGCCGGATTCCTCCTTCCAGGCCCAGACCCGGCGCAGGAACTCTTCGCGACCCAAGGTCCGGCGGTCGGGCTGCCGCGTCTCGGCGAGCTTGCGCTCGACCACCATCTGCGTGGCGATGCCGGCATGGTCCATGCCGGGCTGCCACAGCACGTCGCGCCCGCGCATCCGCTCGAACCGGGCCAGGATGTCCTGGATCGTGTTGTTCAGCGCGTGGCCCATATGCAGCGAGCCCGTCACGTTCGGCGGCGGGATCATGATGCAGTAGGGCTCGGCGCCCGCGCGCTCGGAGCGGCCGGCGCGAAAGGCGTCCGCCTGCTCCCAGGCCGCGGAGACGCGCGCCTCGACGGCGGCGGGATCGAAGGTCTTGTCCATCATGGGCGGGGCGGGCGTTTCGACGGCGGAAAATGCTGCCGCCGCTATCGGCCCGCGGCCCCGCCGCCGTCAACCTCGCGCCTGCGCCGACCGGAGCGGACGCGTCGAGGGACCGGTGCCTTGGATGCGGTTCGAAGCAACCGCGACTGAACGGCGGTCATTCCGGGACGCCGATCGGCGAACCCGGACCCGGAGGGGCGCGCCGGAGGCATGCAATCCACGATTGGGCATTGTCCCGGTCTATAGCCGCGCATCACCGGTGGATTCCGGGTTCCGCTGCGCGGCCCCGGAACGACGGCAGTGAGGGAAAGGGAGACGACTACTTTCCGCGCGCGACGCGCTCGATCTCGGCGCGCACGAGGCGCTCGACCATCTGCGGCAGGTTCTCGTCGAGCCAGCCCTTCAGCATCGGCCGCAGCATCTCCTTGACGAGATCCTCCAGAGTGCGGGCGTTCTGCGACAGCACCGTCTGGGCGAGGAACTGGAAGCTCTGCCCGACGCTCTCGCCCGTGCTGGCGGACATCAGGCGTTCGCCCACCTCTTCCTCGACCGCCGCGCGGATCCGCTCGACGGGCCGGGGCGGCGGCGGTGGAGCGGCCGCGAAGACGGGCTCGGGGTCGAAGTCCGGCTCGGGCTCGACGACGGGCTCCGGCTCGGGCTCCGGCATCCGGAAGTCGATCTCCGGCATGTCGAAGGGAATCGGTTCGGGCTTGCGCACGGGCTCGGCGACCTCGGCGAGATCGAGGATGTCGTCCTCCTCGACCAGCGACACGGGCAACGGAGCGGGCGCGGGTCGCGGCGCGGCGGGCGCCTCGTCGGGCTTGGCGGCCTGATCGTCGGCGATGATGCGGCGGATCGAGGCGAGGATCTCCTCCATGGAGGGCTCCTGCGCCTTGTCCTGAACCTTGAGACTCGCTGCGCTCATCTGGACGATACTCGGTGACGATCAACAAGACGACGAAATGGTTAATTAACTATTTCATCGTCTCTTAGGGCATCAACCGTGGTCTTGCGACCGCCAACAGGAATCCGCGACCGGAGCCTGCCGAGTGTCAGCGTCCGTCGGGCGTCCGCACGCCGAACCAAAGATCGCGCACCTGATCGAAGTGCTCGCGCGGGCTGTAGGGCGTCACCGGCAGGGAGGTGAAGCGCACGGTCAGGCGGCCGACCGCCTGCACCACGTCGTAGGAGTTCACCACACGGTTGCGCTGGGCCAGGATCAGGTTCACCCGGGCGTTGAGCAGCTCCTGCTGCGCGTTCAGCACGTCGAGGGTGGTGCGCTGGCCGACGCGGGCCTCCTCGCGCACGCCGTTCAGCGCCACCTCGTTGGCCTGGACCTGGGCCTGGGAGGCGATCACCTGCGCCTTGGAGGCCTCCAGGTTGCCCCAGGTCCGCACGATCGAGGCGCGGATGGTGTCGCGGTCGCGGTCGGCCACGAGGCGGGCCTGACCGACGTTCTCCTTGGCCTGCCGGATCAGCGCGTATTCCTGGCCGCCCTGGTAGAGCGGCACGTTGATGCGTCCGACGATGGAGGCGGTGACGCCGTTATCGCCGGGAAACTGCTGGTCGTAGCGCTGCTGCACCGCGCCGGTGACCTGCGCCTGCGGATAGAGCGCGCCCTCGGCCACCTTCACCTGCAGCTCGGCCACGTCGACGGCGTGGAGCGAGGCGAGGATCTGCGGGTGCTCCTTGAGGCCGATCAGGATGGCCTGATCGAGGTTGCCCGGCACGAACCGGTCGAGCGGACGGCCGGGTGCGAGCTGGCGCGGCTCGACGCCGACGATCTGGCGGTAGATGCCGATCGAGGCGCGCAGGTTCGCTTCCGCCGTCGCCACCTGCGAGCGGGCGCCCGCGAGCCGGGCCTCGGCCTGGGCGACGTCGGTGCGGGTCACCTCGCCGACGTTGAAGCGGTCGCGGGTCTGGCGGAGCTGCTCCTCCAGCACCTCGACGTTGTTGCGCTGGAGTTCGAGGGTCGCGGTGTCGGACAGCACGTTCATGTACGCCTGGGCGGCGTTGAACAGCGTGTTCATCTCGGTCTGGCGCAGCGCCTCGCGCGTGCTGAGGACGGTCGATTCGGCGGCGCGGACCCGGTTGTCGGTCTGAAAGCCGTCGAACAGGTTCTGGTTGATCGTGAGTCCGGCGCCGCCCGGAACCGTGGTGCCGAGCCGTGCCGGGATCTGCTGGCCGGCGGTGCGCCCCTGGAACTGCTGGACGCCGATATCGGCGGAGATCGCGGCGTTCGGGCGGTAGCCGGCCTGGAAGCGGTTCACGTCCTCGTCGGTCGCGCGCAGGTTGGCCCGCGCGGCGTTCAGCGCCGGGTTGGCCTGATAGGCGCGCGACAGCGCGCTCTCGAGGGTCTCGGCTCCGGCCGGACTCACGACCGCCAGCGCCGTCACGACAGCACCGGCGAGCCGAAGCGCAGACCGCGCCGCAGGGTTCCGTTCTCTCACGTCGATCAGCCCTTGCGGTTTCTCGATTCGCCGTCTCGCCGAGCCCGGCGTGGCTCCGAGCCTCGGGGCGCCCCTCGCGAGAGGGTCGCCGTCGGTGCGGAACCGCGGGGCTCGTCGGCACGACCTCTCCCGCGCCTACGCGCCGGGACAGCCTGCCCGCCTCGGGGCGCAGCATAGCCGAGCTTGATCCTGCAGGGACAGAGCCACGCACGTCCGCGTGATCGGATTGCCTGTGGGGTGGCTCAAAAAAGCGACACTCCCCGGCGACGGCGCGGCCGGCGCGATCGGGGGCGGAGCGGAAATCCGCCGGGCCCTGCGCGCAGGCACCTTGACTGCCCCGAGGTTCTAGCCGGGCAGCCTTAACGAGTGCCTAATTCCGATCGGTGCGTTCGGCGGACGCCCGCCGCCGCGCGGTCGCGCGGGCAGAGGGCGATGGGTTCCACTCCTCGCCCTCTGGTATGATACGGTGCGCGGATTCCGCCGTTCGGCCCCCCGAGCGGGCGGCATCGTCGCGCTTCCGGACGAATCGTTCGGAGCCTCGTCCCGGATGCGATATCCGGCGCGACGCCTCAGAAGGCGAAGCCGGGCACGGTCGCGAAGGCCTTGAGCGCGGGCAGGTTGGCGTCGAAGAGCGGGCGCGCGCCGAAGGCGTCGCCCGCCCGCACGAACAGGGTCGCCTTGGCGCCGCGATCGGGGCCGAGCACGCAGACCAGGCGTCCGTCGTCGCGGAGCTGGTCGAGCAGGGCCTGCGGCCGGGTCTCGACCCGGCCCTCGATCAGGATCGCGTCGAAGGGGCCGCCCGCCACCGTCTCGGTGAGTCCACCCTGCGCCACCTCGACCGTGCCGCCGAGGCGCTCACGGGCGCCATCGGCCAGCGCGGCATCCGATTCCAGCGCCACGACCTGTGCGCCGAGCCGGTTCAGGATCGCGGCGCCGTAGCCGTAGCCGGCGGCGACGTCGAGCACGCGGGTGCCGGGGCGCACCTTCAGCGCCTGGACCATGCGGGCGAGGAGCATCGGCGCGGCCATCACCCGCGGGCCGTCGTTCTCCGTCGGCAGGGTCAGGGCCTGATCGATATAGGCGAAGGGCTCGCGGCCGGCGGGGACGAAGCGCTCGCGCGGGACGGCGTCGAACGCGTCGAGCACGGCGTTGTCGTTGACGTCGAAGGTCCGAAGCTGACAATCGACCATGAGGCGTCGCGCCTGCGCATAATCGAGCATGAAGCCGTGTTTCCCTCGCCGGACCGGGACGGCGCCGGGCCGCCCTGAGCGGGAGGGGTTTTCGTGGATCGTCCCGGGAATTGCAAGGCAATTGCCAGGCTTGGCGGAACCTGCGGAGCGTTCGCCCAAAGGTCCGGATGTGGAGGCCTCGCCCGGAATCGAACCGGGGTGCAAGGATTTGCAGTCCTCTGCGTAACCACTCCGCCACGAGGCCTCGTTCGCGGCTCGACGTGAAGCCTCTGCGCGAAGCTCCGGCGGGGCGGCCGGCCCGGAGCGAGGCGTCCTTAGCAGAGGCCCGCCCTCCTCGGCAACGCCCTTGTCGGCGTCATGGTCACCGAAGCGTCACGCCGCAGGACAACCCTGGCCGGTCGCAAAAAACCGTCGCCGGCACCCTTGCGCCGGCAATCGGCGGAGGCTAATGACCCGCCAGCGCCGCCGAGGCGGCCGGGTGATCCCCGATAGCTCAGTTGGTAGAGCAAGCGACTGTTAATCGCTTTGTCGCAGGTTCGAGTCCTGCTCGGGGAGCCAAACCTTTCAAGCACTTAGCCGATGCCGGCTCTGCGCGTGTTACCGCTGTCGTTCCCGACCTGTTTCAGGGGCTCGGTTTCGCCTTGCGCCGCGCCGCGCGAATTTCCGCCACGCGCCCGGACTGAACCACCGAACCGCGGTTGTAGAGCATCGTCGTGGATAGCTGCGTGTGCGTCGCCGCGCGCATCACGTCAGCAGGCGTTGCGCTAGCCTCGAATCCCTCGGTCACGGCTCCCGCTCGGCTGTCCATGTTCCAGATGCCGTCCGGCCAGCCGCACGCCCGCACGATTCCCCGGAAGGTTCGACTGAAGTGCGAGCGCCTCCAGGGAAGCCCCGAGCGCTCGTCGATCACGAGCGGACCAACGCCGCGCGGCGGGAGTTCGGCGATCAACTCGGGATAATGGCTGAGATCGTGCTCGGCGATCTCGTGACCGTTCGATTTCGAGGTGGGTTTGCGCAGGACCGTCCCGTCGATGTGGTTCCAGACGAGGCCCCAATCCCACACCCAGGCGCCGTCCGTGATCGCCCCGCCTATGCGCTCGCGTGCCTGGGCGTCCGGCCGATCCCACTCGCCGATCACGTCCTTCTGCCGGAGCCCAAGCTCGAACTGCAGCGTCACGGCGAGGGCGATGCTCGGCCGCCCCGCCTCGTGTGGGGCCGTCCGGAGCGCTACGATCATGGCGTGGCTCGGCCGGAGCTTGCGGGCGCGCGGCTGCGGGAAAGTCGTTTTCGACAGCACCGCCGCCAACTCGATGGCATCGCGGTCTCGTAGTTCGCAGCCGCAATTCACAACGCGGCGGAGCGTCCGGACGTAGGCGTAAGCGGCGCGCTCGCCGATTTCATTCGCCCAGGTCCGATGCCAGCGTCGCACATCGCGGCCGATGATGTCCGCCATGCGCTCGTCACCGGCTGCTTCGACGAGGTGTCGGATGTAGTTGCCGGCAAAGACGCGGGTGTCCCGGCGGCGCTCGTGGATCGGCGAATCGGCATCGGTCTCGAAAGCCCGGCAGATCCAGCCGATGGTGCCGAGGGCGAAGCTGTTGCGTCCCGGCTCACGGCCTGCCGCCCACTCCAGCATCTCGGCCTGCAGGATCGCGCAGCGCGAGGCGATCCCCTGGGAAGGCCAGTCGCCGAACAACCGGACTGTCTTCGGGATGAACCACTTCGCGACGAGCTTCTCGTCGGCCACCCAGTAGAGATCGACGCGCCCGTTGTGGCGCTTCTCGGCCGACTCGCCGAGCTTCTTCATCCCCGTGCTCGGCACGCTGACGCTGTTCGAGGCCTTGACCGGGAGCATCGCCGGGACTGAGTCTCCCTGCCTCCCAGCCCGCCACAAGGCGCCCCGGTCACCCGGCACCGTTCGTGCATCCAGACATCGCCTTCCAGAGGCTCGACGACGACCCTACCCCGCCCGGCTCAGCCGCGGCGGGGCTTCTTGTTTCCGCCTCAGGCTCGGCGCCGCTCGGCCAGATCGACCGCACCGGCCGTCTCACCCGGCGCGATCCACCGCGGTAGGGCCGGACCCGCCAGCGTCACCCGTAGGAAGAACGAGCCCTTGCAACCCGCCCATAGGTCGGTGGGGAGTACCACCAAGCCGTCCGTCCAGCGCGTGCCACCCTCCACGGCGTGGAAGCCCTTACCGAAGCGGTCGTCGTCGAGCGCGATGGCACGGGCGCCGGTCAAGCCATCGTCGATGACCAGGGAAGCG
The DNA here is from genome assembly GCF_014199935.1 of Methylorubrum rhodinum. Classification (GTDB taxonomy): domain Bacteria; phylum Pseudomonadota; class Alphaproteobacteria; order Rhizobiales; family Beijerinckiaceae; genus Methylobacterium; species Methylobacterium rhodinum. Next base: position 30,788 of record NZ_JACHOP010000008.1, on the reverse strand, counting down.
AGCGGTAGACCGAGTTCCCGGTCGTCGGACGAGTCGGCCAGGACATGCGCCGGGACGCTGGTGCTGGAGACGAGGTGCACGTCACGGGCGTCGGCTGGGACGACGAAGCGGGCCGTCAGGCCCTCCATGTCCGGGCGGATCGCGCAGCCATCGGCGACGATGTGCAGCCCGGCGAAGGTCTCCTTGACCTTGCGCCAGCCGAGTTCTTCCGCCCGGTCCCGCAATCGCGCGCGTGCCAGATCGACCAGCGCGCCGGCCTCGTGGAACGGACGGCAGAACGGCAGCGAGCCCTCCGGCCGGGTGTCGGGCGTCGCGGCGAGGTCGACGGCGTCCGCGTTGGCGAAGAAGCGGCGGTTGCCGCAATCGAGGTAGCTCTCGGCGGACAGGTTTTCCGCGAGCAGGATGTCGTGGCTGTCGAGTTCGACGTGCCAGTAGGTGACCTCCTCTACGTCCACTTGCGTGATCGTCGTGCCGTTGATCAGGCGACAGGCCGGGATCAGCACCTCGCCGAGGATGTCGACGGCGATGGCGTGGGCGGGCGAGACGGAGAGGTCGCGCGAAGGGCGGCCCTCGCCGAAGGCGTGCGCGGCGATGCGCACGGGCAGGAGGTCGGCGCGACCCCGGCACGCGACCGTGCGGTGTCCGATCCAGCGGATCGGGCGGAGCGCACCCGACGCCGTGACCGCCTCGTCGCCGACCCGGAGATGCTCGACCGGCATATCCCGCGTGGTTCCCTCCCGCACGACGCGGATGGCGCTGCTGTGGGCGAAGCACACGGCGTCGGTCGTGACGTTGTCGATGCCGTAGGATTCGTCGTCGACATTGCCGTCGAGCGTCGAGCCGAACCCGAGCCGGACCGTGGCCGGTGTCGCGTCGAGCGTCAGTTCGACACGATAGATGCGATCATAGAAGGCCTGCTGATAGTAGCCGGTCTGCTGGCCGAAACCGAGTTCGCTGTCCGGACTGTTCGACGTAATCGTGTAACTCCCGGTCAGGGATCCCGCCGTGAAGTTGCCGCTGGCGCCGTTGCTTCCGCCGGGGGCGTCGTCGTCACCGCTGAAGCCGCTGGGCGCGAAGGTCAGCGCCGTTTGCCCGTTGAGGAAGACCTTGAATTGATCGTTGACGCCGAAGTAGCCCTCGTCCCAACTGTCGATCTTGTTGAAGTCGAATGAGATCGTCGTCGGGCTCGACGAAGCGGTGAAGGTGTAGGTCTTCGAGACCGCCTCAACGCCGCCCGAGCCGACGAAGCGACCGAGGAAGTCGGAGAAGCCGTCGTTTGGCGTCGTATCGACCGGGGCCGCGTTCCCGTTCGTATCGGTCCAGCCGGTCTGCTGCCCACCCGCGAAGGTCTCGGTCGTCGCCATACCCATCCCCCAGCGCTCCGCGTCTTCGCGTAAGCCTTGTTCTTCGTCTGGGAATCGGTGCGGCGATCCCCTCCCGTCCTACCCGACCGGCAGCGCAGCCTTACGCGCGGTCTTGGGCAGTGATGCTTAGCCGATCGATGGAAGCGAACCAGGGTCGCGCGGCCCGGACGCGAAGATTGGGACGCCCGGCACAGAGATCGGGGCGCCATGCACAGGTTCGGCGGGATCATCGCCCTCCTGCGCACCATCCTTTGTCATCGAACAACGCTCCGCACGCCCGAGCCTTCGCCGTCATCGGCGGCGCTTGACGCTTAGCGGGCTTTTCGGGACTGATCGGGTAAGACCTTTCCAGAACGGGCCTCCCGCCAGTGACCACGGTTCCGCAGTTCGCGTTCGATACGGACTTGGTCGCACCCGAGCATCGATTCGAGGCGTGGCGTGCGCTTCTTGGGATGACCCACGACATCGCTGCAACTGACCACAACTTCTCGGGGCGAGTGGTCTCGACCTCGCTCGACCGCATGGTGGTGCGGACGATGTCGGCCTCGCCCCAGGCCGTCCAGCGCTCGCGGCGGCGCATCCGCGCCGACGGGCTCGACCACGTCGTCCTGCACCTAACGAGCGACCCGTTCGACGCCCGCACCGAGCGCGGCGACCCGCATGTCCAGGCGGGGTCGATCACCGTCAACGTGCTGTCCCAGCCCTTCGTGCGGAGTGCGGCCGAGGAGCGGAATTCCGCGATCGTCAGCTTGTCGCGCGATCTCGTGAGCACGTGGCTGCCGGAGCCGGAGGCGTATCACGGCACCGTCCTGACGCCGCAAGGCGGAGCGCTGCTCGCCGCCCACATGATGAGCCTCGTCGGCAACGCTCACCGGATCGGGCCCGGGCAAGCCGAGGGGCTCGCCCGCGCTACGGCGCAGATGCTGGCGGCGAGCCTTGCACCGACGCGGGTCTCGCTCGCAGAGGCCGCCCGCTCCCGCGAGGCGGCGATGCTGCTGCGCTGCAAGCGCTTCATCGAGCGCCACCTCTCCGCGCCGGACCTGTCGCCCGACACGATCTGCCGCCGGATCGGGGTGTCGCGCTCGTCGCTCTACAGGCTGTTTCACGATGTCGGGGGGGTCGCACAGTACATCCGGGCGCGCCGGCTGCACGCCACGCGCGCGGCGCTGGCGGAAGCGGGGGGCGCCCGGCGCGTGTTCGAAATCGCCTACGGTTACGGCTTCACGGATGCCGCCGCTTTCAGCCGCTCGTTCCGAAAGGCTTACGGGATGAGCCCGAGCGACCTCGCCGCGGCCACCAGCGCCGTCGTCGGTACCGTGGAGACGGACCTGTTCTCCGAGTGGATCCGGACGCTCGTGCCTTAGCGCGGATGCGCGAGGTGGGGCATGCCCTCGCCGGCCTTCGCGCTGAAGGGCAAGCGGGTCGATCCGGGCGTCACCAACGTGCGCAACACCGGTTCGCAGCACTGGCGCCGCTGGCTCGGGCCGGAGCACCGCTGCCTCGTGCCGCTATCCTTGTTCAGCGAGTTCAACATGGCGACCGGGGCGCTGCACGGGGTCGCCCGGAGGTGGCGCGAGCAGCGTGACCCGCCGTGGCGCTACTCGAAGGCTGGAATCGTCACGACCGACCTCGTGCCGCTGGCGGGCTCGCAGCGGGCGCTGATCGGCCAGCTCGACCGCGAGCGTTCGGCAAACCTGATGGACGCGCTCGACGCCTGCAACGCGCGTTGGGGCCGCGGCGCGGTGGTGCCACCGCGGGCCGGGCTCGAGCGGCAGCGGCGCGGCTCGGCGACGAAGTTCGAGATGCGGACGCCGCGCTACACGACGCGGGTGGACGAGCCGCCGGGCGCGCAGGCGTAGGGGGCATTCCGAGAAACGCCCCCCCTCCGACGATCAAAAGACGAAAAAGTCGGCGGCCGTGAGCGCGGCCTTGTTGTCGAGCACGGCGAACTTCACCGCCGCTCCGCTGCCCGAGCCGTCCGCGTCGTAGAACAGCTCGCCCGTCGTCTGCTTGTACAGGATGCGGTCGTTGGCGTCGGCCGCGCCGGTGCTGATGTTCTTGAACGCGCTCTCGGCAAATTGCCCGGGCGCGAGCGCGGAAAAGACGTCTTTCGACAGCCGCACCGTGTCCTCGACCGCGAAGTCGACGATCCGGTCGACGTTGCCTGCGCCGAGCGCCGTCGAGAATTGGAAGCTGTCCGCGCCACCCCGGCCGGTCAGCAGGTCGGCGCCGCCCTTGCCGTCGAGCACGTTGGCGCCGTTGTTGCCCACCAGCGACTGCCCGAACGCGTTGCCGGACAGGTTGAACCGCGCCGAGCCGGTCGAGGCCAGCAGCTGCAGCGCCTCGATCTCCTGCCCGGCCCCGAGCGCGTAGCTCGCCGTCGCCAGCACCGTGTCGCGCCCGCCGCCCGCCGCCTCAGTGACCCCATCGCCAAGGTTGTCGACGATGTAGGTGTCGTCGCCGCCGCGCCCCGTCATCGCGTCGCGGCCGACGCCGCCGTTGAGGACGTTGGCGCCGCTATTTCCTGTGATGGCGTTGGCAAGGGAGTTACCGGTACCGTTGATGCTCTTGGTGCCCGTCAGCGTCAGGTTCTCCAGCTCGGAACCCGCCAGCGAATAGGACACGGAGGCAAAGACGAGGTCGGTACCGGCGACCCCGTTTGCCTCAACGCAGCGATCACCGGAATTGTCGACGTAGTAGGTGTCCGAGCCCGCTCCACCGGAAAGTGTGTCGGTGCCCGCGCCGCCGTCAAGCGAATCCTGACCCTCACCGCCGTAGATGGTATCGTTGCCGGCTTCGCCCGATAGAGTGTCATCGCCGCCGAGTTGGCCAAGCGAGACGTGCATCCGATAGGCGCTTCCGCCCTCCCCGGAAAAGTCTGGCCGGACCTTGATGGTGTAGAGGCCGTCGCTCGGCGCGACGTATGTCAGGAACGGGTCGTTTGCGTTGGGCGACCCGGTGCTCTTCTCGCGCGCACTGCCGTAAGAGCTGTCCGCTAGTTGCTCGCCCTCAGCGTTAAGAATTAGGACGGTGGCATCGAATTCGTCCGTTGAATTGGTGTCGATGTCCACAACGATCGCGGCGCCTGCCTTGAGCGAAATGGTATAAAAATCGCTGTTGTTGTAGTAGTCAACGTAATTGAGCTTTGCCGACACAGTGACGTGTGGAAGCGATTTGGCATTGTCAATCTCGGGATTGGCTACGAGGCTGAAGCGACCATCGAGGCTGATCGGGTGCGCGGCGTCGCCCTGACCGCTCGCCTTCGTGATATTGCCCGAGCCGAACACGACCCCCGCGTTGTTCTGCTGCGCATCGCCGAGGATCACGTCGTCGCCGTCGCCGCCTTTCACGACGTCGTTGCCGTCTCCACCGCTCAAGGTATCCTTGTCGGCCCCGCCGTCGAGCGTGTCGGAATAAATGCCACCGTCGATGACGTCGTTGCCGACCCCTCCTGACAGTGTATTGGAACTTTTCAACGCACCTAAGATTGAATCGCTCCCCAATCCTCCGTCCGCCTTCAGTCCAAAGTAAGCATATCTTCCATCAATGATGTTATTTAAATCGTTGCCGATGACATTTACTGATGTAATTCCGTCAAGTGTTGCGTTTTCTATGTCTTTATAAAACCGCATATCAAGATACGACATCTGAGTCGTGATATTATCGATGCCGCTCGTATCGTAAATTATATCACGAGGTGCTTTCGTCTGATCGACGCGATAATCGTAAAGGTAATCGACAGCATAAGTGTCGTTGCCCGCTCCTCCATTCATTACGTCGTTGCCCGCTCCCCCGTCGAGCAGGTCGTTGCCGCCACCCCCGGTCAAGCTGTCTTTGCCGAAGTCCGCATACAAGGCATCGTTGCCCTCGCCGCCATCGAGACTGTCGACGCCGTCGCCAGATGTCAGGACGTCGTTGCCGCCATTTCCAACCAACTTGTTGTTGCCGTTGTCAGCGCGGAGATGATCCGCCAGCGCGCCACCGGTCAGCCTGTCGTCACCATCGCGGGTCCAAGCCGTTAAGCTCTCGAAGCCAGTGATGGGTCCGAGCGAACGGCCGTTCGCTGTGAACGTCCCGGCGGAAAGATCGAGAACGAAGTTCTCATCCGACGCAATGTAACTGCTGAAATCGAACGTATCGGTGTTTGCGCCGCCATCGATCATGACGTTGGTCGGGGCATTTCCCGCATATTCGATCAGATCAATAGTAATATAATCGTTTCCGCCGTTGCCATGAATTTCGTCGCGACCGCCATAGGACTCCAATGTATCGTCGAGATTGCCGCCGACCAGCTTGTCGTCGCCTGCGCCACTGGCGAACTGGACCCGCTCGATACCGGTGCCGGATACTTGTAGACTGGGATTGGTGCCCCGGGGGCCACCCGTGTACAGGGTGACGGAGACGTTGGAACCGACCAGTTCCATATCCGTGGGCATGCTGAACTCCGCCCCGTTCGGCAGCGTTCCGTGCAAGGTGAACATCAGCGTGTCGATGCCGTCACCGCCGACGGCAGTGCATCCCTTCTGCCCGCCGAAGAAGAGAAGCCGATCGTCACCCGCACCCCCGTCGAGCAGGTCGCCGTCCGTGTTCTGCACTGTGCCGCTATACGAAAAGCCCTGGTAGTGGGTGAGGACGTCGTTACCCGCTCCTCCGTAGAGTTTGTCGGCATCGGTCGGTGCGTCGTCGTCGGATGCGTATTCATCGCTATCGAACAGCGTGTCATTGCCGCCGCCGCCGTTCAGAACGTCGTCTCCGCTGGCGCCGTTGATAAAGTCATCACCTGCGCCGCCGCTCAGCGTCTCGGACTTACTCGTCCCTGTAATCTTAGTCATTGCAGTCCCCCTTAGGATTAGCTGGAGGAGATATTCTTACAATTTCTGATTTTGGCATCGGATTCAGAGCGCCAAAATTGATTTCAGAAAAGACCACCAGCAACGCCAATTTTGGCGAAGGTAGGCGGATTAAGAGGCTATTTCAAACGTTGTCAACTAGCCGATCAGCTAGGGGTGACGCCACCGACGCAGCGGATGCTGACTGCAAGGTCCAGACCAACAGCACATTTATCCCATGATTATATTTTTTATGAATTCTCGACCGAGAAATTGCGCAAGATGGAAGTAATATACTGTGAATACTGTAATGTTCCAAGGTTATATTAATGCAGGAGCGCTATCGCCTTCTCGACTCGTGCCAGCGAGATCGCCGTCAGCATGGCGGCCCGCTTCACGCCAGGGCTCGCCTCTGAATTGGCCGCGACTTGGCGGGCCAAATCATGCCCGGCGACAGCGGCTGCGAGGTTCACGCGATGGCCGGACGCGATGTCGTAGGGGCCGATCTGCGGGTCGGCAAGAAAGGAGGCCGCTGCCACATCGACATTCTGGTCGGTGATGGCCTTCGACTTGATCATTTCAGCGACGGTGGGGAGGGTTCGGCCCTGGTGAGAGCGTACCGCCGAAAACCCTCCGATGGCGAGCGCGAACGAGCGACGAACTCTTTCGGCGCGTGCCTTTATCGGCACGAGCAAGTGTCTCATACCAAGCTGCACGGATCAGGACCGATGGTCCTGCTCCCTGCGTCCGGCGGACGACCGCCGCCGCGCCGTCGCGCGGGCCATCGGCGATGAGTCATGGTCATCGCCGATCGGTATCAGTCGCATTCACAAGATTTCGAAGTTCGGTCTCAACCCCTTCTTCGGCTGTAGCGGCAACGGTGGACACCTGTTTGCTAAGCGGTTGCCCCACGGCCGGGGCAGACAGCGGCAGGACGGTGAGGAAGAGGGTGGCACGCATCCCCGCAACCTAAACGGAAGTGCGCCGTAGGAAAGCTGCCGCTGATCAGCCCTCACGCGGCCGACAGGTCGCACGCCGCGCGCCGGAGCGCATCGTTCATCCGCGATTGCCAACTGGGTCCGGTCGCCCTGATCGAAGACGCGAGCGGGTCGGCGGGACTGGTGCTTAAGGTCGTGGTCGGCCCGCCGCCGAGAACAGCATCAAGGCAGTGGCCTTCTTCGTCGCCACCGACGGGGGGCGTATCGATGCCGATGCCACCGCGAATGCGATCCTGCGGGCCCTGGAGGTCGTTGAGGGCGATCGGGCGCCCAAGCCGGCTTGAGGTGCAGACCCGGCGCTCACGCTCCTCTGGACCTCGAGCGCCTTCCGCCGCCGCAACGAGCCATGTTCGCGTATGAGGGGAGGAATTAATCGGGCTTCCTATGTGTGTGGGGGCACGTCACGCCGGCCGAGCCGTACCTATATCAGTCTCACGCAAAACAGATCGATGCCGGATCGGCCGGCATCGTCGCGTAAGGAGTTGTCAAAACATCATGAAAACCCGTATTGCCGCCGCCATCGCCGCTGTCGTTCTTGGCGTTGCTGCTCCGGCCTCGTCCGCCCTGGCTTTCGACTACGGCGCTCCCGAGGGACGCTACACCTCGAACTTGCCCTACGACGTGACGACCACGGGCTCGATCACCGCCTCGGATGGCGCCCTCTACGATCGCTGCCCGATGAGTTCGGCGGCTGAGGGCAACGCCAACCAGCAGAACTTCCCGGTCAAGCAGTACGGCCAGACCTCGGGCGGCTACCGCTGCTAATCGGCGCCTGGATCGTGGAAAGCTTGATGTTGAAGGCATTCTCCTACGGCATGATCGGCGTGTTCGCCTGCGGCGTCGCCATGACGGTGGTTGGCTCGGTCAACGTGCTCATGGGCCTCTGACGAAGCAATAATCGGAACAAAGTTTTGAACGGCGGGACGCAAGCTCCGCCGTTGGTGCGTTCGGGGTGGGCGCTGATCGGTGCGCAGGGCCTTACCACGCGGGTGGATGAGTTGCCCATCGCAACGGCGTAGCGAACCACCGAGCATTCAGAATCGTCGCTCCCGGCGGCGGGTGCAGCGTGGGCAGCCGGGTAGAAACGGGACGTGCGGAGGGGGGCGCAGTTGATGCCGAGCTAACCCACCCTCGCCATGTTGGTCGGTGAGCCACGTCGCGTATCGGCTCTGCGTCGTGTGTACACGACATACCCCGCCAGCCCGTGAGCAGATCGGGCGGCGGGGCTGCTCATTGACCGGCAACCACGTCATCCCCATCTCAGGGACATGCCGATCGCGACACAGTCGCTCGACCGGACGCGGCCACGATGCCAGGGCTCGGGTGACGCTGGATGTACGCGCACCTTCGTCCTGACTCTCGTGGCCGTTCGCTTGTCAGCCTCTGTCCACGAGATCCTGAGGCATAGGGTGCTCGTCAATCGGACGAGGGGTGCTTTCGCACGCCTCGTCCCTGAAATCAGCGGTCGGCCTTCGCGCCGGCGAGGCTGAGTTCGAGGTAGCGGCGCGTCGTCGGCTTGATTAATTCACGCACAGTTTGGGCCATCGCCTGCTCCTCGCTCAGCGACTGTTGGAAGGCGCTGAGATGACCTGACTGCCCTGCCACCTCGCCAATGGTAAGCAGCGACTCGTAGGCCGCAATCTCGAAGTTCTCGAAGGCGTGGTTAGCGTAGCTGTTCTTCAGGATCTCGTCTTGGGCCGGCGTGTGGCCGAGCGCCATCATGTTGCCGACGAAGCCGAGAAAGCCTTCCTTGAGCGCCGAGGGGCTGTCACCGAGCGATTGCAGCGCCTCTTCCAAGCGCGTGCGCTGGCCGTGCGTTTCCTCAATATGGCGGCGCAGAGCGGCTTCCATCTCTGGGTAGTGTTCCAACCGCTCGACCTGCCGCTCCATGATCTGGAGCGCCTGCATCTCGATAGCATGAGTGTTCTTGAGAGCGGTGACGTAAATGGATTGGGCGTCCATCGGCATTCTCCTGATGTGGGTTATGTTCGACCATCTATCCCCCCACGCCAAGCGAGAGTTCCCTGGCGGTGTTGCAGGCAGTCAGGCACGGAAGCGCTGACTCAGCCCGTTCCACGGTGGTCGAGCCTTCACCGACTCCAGCCCGCGAGCGCAATGGTAGCAAGCGATCGGCGCGCCTCCTCAGCCGTAGGACCCACGGAACAGATCGCCCAGCGCCTTTCGCCGGAACACCGTCAGCCACCGCCGCCGAACGTGCTCCGGCCTGTCGTGGATCATCTGGCATCGCAGGCACCAAGCCGCGCGGGTTCGCGACAGGCGAGATGGTCGGACACCGTGCGCGCGAACACGATCGAGCGAGCCGGCGCCTACGCGGTAACGCGCCCCAACAATATCAACCACATCACACCGACTGTTAATCGCTTTGTCGCAGGTTCGAGTCCTGCTCGGGGAGCCAACATTTCCAACCGCTCGTCATCGTCAGGTCCGCCGGGTTTTGCGGGCCGGACACAGCGGTGAGACGTTTCCTCCCGATGTATCGCAGGCCGTCGGCAGCCGTAGCGGGCTCTCGCCCGTCATAGGCCGCGGCGTGACGGGGTGATCGCCTCGTCCCGCCAAGCGGTCGCGCGGCGATCGCGTCGCTCGCGCCGGCTGCACGCGATTGTTGTTTGCGTCGCGGGAGCGGCCGTGCGCCTCTGCGCATCCAGTGCAAACCGGGGGCGTGTCTTGACGGTAGAGCGCAGACGCCTGAGGCGTCTCGACGGTTTCAGGATCGGGCATTGCCTGCCGGCCGACGGTCGGGCGGAAACGGAGTGCCTGATCTGGAACCACAACGAGCAGGGTGCGCTGCTGGAATTCACCGCCGCGACCCAGCGGTTCGACACCTTCCGCCTCCGCTGCACCGAACTCGGCATCGATGCGCCGTGCCGCGTCGTCTGGCAGGACGGACGCGAATGGGGCGTCGAGTACGTCGAACCGTCCGAGTGACGCGTGGGGACCGCGCCGCCTCGCCCTGCGCGGCTTCCGGCCCGAAGCCGGGAGGTCGGCGATCCTCGGGGTTCGCGACCGACGATTCAGCCGAACAGGCCGGCCACCGCCTGCCGCAGGGGATTTTCCGGATTCGACAGCAGCCGCAGGGCCATCGCGCAGGCGATCACCACGAGGAGCGGGCGGATCAGCCGGGCGCCGAGACGCACGGCCAGCGCCGAGCCGGCCTGCGCGCCGATGAAGGCGCCCGCCGCCATGGCGAGGCCGACCGGCCAAACCACGACGCCCTGCAGGGTGAACAGGGCGAGGCTGCCGATGTTGCTCGCGGCATTCGACAGCTTGGTGTGGGCGGTCGCCCGCACGACGCCGAGGCCGAGCAGGGTCACGAAGCCGATCATGTAGAACGAGCCGGCGCCGGGCCCGAACACGCCGTCGTAGAAGCCGACCGCGGGGGCGAGCGTCAGGGCGAACAGGCCGGGGCCGATCCGGGCGGTGGCGTCCTCGTTGCTCATCCGCCGGGCGGTGGCGAAGTAGAGGGCGATGCCGACGAGCAGCAGCGGCACCATCGCATCGAGCACCGGGCGCGGCAACAGGCTGACGCAGAGCGCTCCCGCCACGGAGGCGACGCCCGCGGCGAGCGCGGCCGGGCCGGCCTCCTTCCAGCGGATCAGGCCGCGCCGGGCGAAAGCGATCGTCGCCGAGGTCGAGCCGGCGGTCCCCTGGAGCTTGTTGGTGGCAATGGCGCTCACCGGATCGAGCCCGGCCAGCAGCAGCGCGGGCAGCGTCATCAGCCCGCCCCCGCCCGCGATGGCATCGACCGCGCCGGCCACCACCGCGACCCCGAACAGGCCGGCGATCGTCTCCGCATCGATCACCATGCGCGGCTCCGCGCCGTCGGGCGTCGGCGGGCCGGAGGAACGGGAGCGGGCATCGGGGACCTGTCGGGCGGTTCCATCGGGAAGGCGCCCGTCCCTAGCCGGTCACCTTCCCCGGCACCATCCCTGCGGCGGCAATGCTGCGACCTCGCTGCCACTGGCGGAACGAAGTTTTTCAGAGTATTGTGGGACGTATTCCCACAACCTTGCGACCGTCCCTGACGATTCATGCCACTCTACTTCTTCGATCTTCATGACGGCGCGACCTTCGTCAAGGACGAGGAAGGCTTCGATCTCCCGGACCCGGAAGCCGTGCGCGAGCGGCTGGCCCGGATCATGACCCGGGTCGTGCGCGGGGTCACGGCCACCGCCGACCGCCAGGACTTCTTCGCCATTGCCCGCGACGCGCAGGGCCGGGTGCTGTTTCGCGCGCACCTCTCGCTCGATATGGAGGCGGTGGAGAGTGCGTGAACGCTTGTTGGACCGGTGTCCGACGGGGCATACGGCTTCCGGATTTCGAAGGAGGGGCGCCGTGGCTCTCTACCGCCTGGGCGAACATGCCCCGCAGATCGCCGACGCCGCCTGCCTCTGGGTTGCGCCCGGAGCGCATGTCGTCGGCCGGGTGCGGCTCGGCCTCGATGTCGGCGTGTGGTTCGGCGCGGTGATCCGCGGCGACAACGAGCCGATCACGATCGGCGACGGCACCAACATCCAGGACAACGCGGTGCTGCACTCCGATCCGGGCTTCCCCCTGACCCTCGGCGAGGGCGTCACGGTCGGCCACGGCGCCATCGTCCACGGCTGCACCATCGGGGCGCACACGCTGATCGGCATGGGCGCGACGGTGCTCAACGGCGCCCGGATCGGCCGCGGCTGCGTGGTGGGCGCCAACGCCCTCGTGCGCGAAGGCGCCGAATTTCCCGACGGCAGCCTCATCGTCGGCGTGCCCGCCCGCCTCGTCGGGTCGGGCGACCCGGATTACACCGCGATGACCCGGCCCGCGGCGGAGAACTACGTCGGCAACGGGCGCCGCTTCGCGACCGATCTGGAGCGGATCGACCCGCCGCAGGAATGATCGCTCATTTTCGGAAACGATGGTTTTCGATCGTTTCTGTTTTCCGGCGTTGAGGCAAGTGGCATAGTCCTGGGATACCAAGCGAGCGTTCTTTTTCGAACGCTCCGAACCCCAGGAGGCCATCATGCCGACGATCACGACCCGTGACGGTACCGAGATCTTCTACAAGGACTGGGGGCCGAAGGACGCGCAAGCACTCGTGTTCCATCACGGCTGGCCGCTGAGCGCCGACGATTGGGACGCTCAAATGTTGTTCTTCCTCGGCGAAGGATTTCGCGTCATCGCCCACGACCGGCGCGGCCATGGCCGGTCGAGCCAGACGGCGGCCGGCAACGAGATGGACACCTACGCCGCCGACGTGATCGAACTCGCCGCGGCCCTCGACCTAAGCGGCGCGGTCCATATCGGCCATTCGACCGGCGGCGGCGAGGTCGCCCGCACCGTCGCCCGCGCCGAGTCCGGCCGCGTCGCCAAGGCGGTGCTGATCGGCGCCGTGCCGCCGGTGATGGTGAAGTCGGACAAGAATCCCGGCGGCCTGCCGATCGAGGTGTTCGACGGCTTCCGCGCATCGCTCGCCGCCAACCGCGCCCAGTTCTACTACGATGTCCCCGCCGGCCCGTTCTACGGCTTCAACCGGCCGGGCGCGCAGGTCTCGCAAGGCGTGATCGACAATTGGTGGCGCCAGGGCATGATGGGCGGCGCCAAGGCGCAGTACGACTGCATCAAGGCCTTCTCGGAGACCGACTTCACCGAAGACCTCAAGGCCATCACCGTGCCGGTGCTCGTGATGCACGGCACCGACGACCAGATCGTGCCGATCGCCGATTCGGCGCTGCTCGCCCATCCGCTCCTGCGCGAGGGCACGCTCAAGACCTACGAGGGCCTGCCGCACGGGATGTGCACGACGCACGCCGACATCATCAACCGCGACCTCCTCGCCTTCATCCGGGCCTGAGCCCCTCCCCTCGCTCGAACATTCCGGAGGCCCCCATGAGCTGGCACGGCGCGGACGACCCGATCCCGGGAGATGCCTTCTCCTGCGATGCGATTCAGACCCTGATCGTCCCGCGCTCGCGGGATCTCGGCTCGTTCGCCGTGCGGCGGGCGCTGCCCTCGACCCAGTGCCGCATGGTCGGCCCCTTCGTCTTCTTCGACCAGATGGGGCCGTCCGAGTTCCTGCTCGGACAGGGCATGGACGTGCGTCCGCACCCGCATATCGGCCTCTCGACGGTGACCTACTTGTTCGAGGGCGAGATCATGCACCGGGACAGCCTCGGCACGGAGCTGCCGATCCGCCCCGGCGAGCTGAACTGGATGACCGCGGGCCGCGGCATCACCCATTCGGAGCGCACCGGCGCCGGCCTGCGGCGGACCGGCTCCAAGCTGTTCGGGCTCCAGAGCTGGGTGGCACTCAGCGCCCGCGACGAGGAGACCGCCCCGGCCTTCGAGCATTACGAGGCGGACGCGCTGCCGGTGCTGACCGGCGAGGGCAAGACCGTGCGCCTGATCGCGGGCGAGGCCTTCGGGGCGCGCTCGGCCGTGCGCACGTCGAGCCCGATGGTCTATGCCGACGTGGCGCTCGACGCCGGGGCCGTGCTGCCGCTCGATCCGACCTACGACGAGCGGGCGATCTACACGGTCTCGGGCGCCATCGAGATCGCGGGCGACGGCTTCGGGCCGGGCCAGCTCCTCGTCTTCCGCCCCGGCGACCGGATCAGCGTGCGGGCGACCGAGGCCGCGCGCTTCATGGTGCTGGGCGGCGAGCCGATGGACGGGCCGCGCCACCTCTGGTGGAACTTCGTCTCCTCGCGGCCCGAGCGCATCGCCCAGGCCAAGGAGGATTGGCGCCAGGGCCGGTTCGACACCGTGCCGAACGACGCCGAGTTCATCCCGCTGCCCGAGGACCCGCCGCCGGTGCGCTACCCTTGAGCGACAGGGGGGCGCGCGGACGACGCGCGTGCCCCCGTCCAAGTCTTGTCTGCGCCCGCGCCGCGGCGGGTTCCGCCCTCGTTCGAAAGTTTGTCCGCATGGCCGCCGAAGCGTCCGGAGCCGCGAGCGAGCTCGTCCAGGTCGTCTCCCTTCTCGCCGCCGGCGTCATCGCCGTGCCGCTGTTCAAGCGGCTCGGGCTCGGCTCGGTGCTGGGCTACCTGCTCGCCGGCCTCGTCATCGGCCCGTTCGGGCTCGGGCTGTTCACCGACGCCCACGCCATCCTTCATGTGGCCGAACTCGGCGTGGTGATGTTCCTGTTCGTCATCGGGCTGGAGATGGAGCCGTCCCGGCTCTGGGGCATGCGCCGGGCCATCTTCGGCCTCGGCCTGACGCAGGTCGCCGCCTGCATCGGGGCGCTGACGCTGGTCGGCGTCGCCATGGGTTTGTCCGTGACCGTCGCCTTCGTGGCCGGGACCGGCTTCGTCCTGACCTCGACCGCCATCGTCATGCAACTCCTCGAGGAGCGCGGCGCCATCGCGAGCCCGAAGGGCCAGCGCATCGTCGCGATCCTGCTGCTCGAGGACCTCGCCATCGTGCCGCTGCTCGCCGCCGTCGCCCTGCTCGCGCCGGGCGGGCCTGAGACCAGCGGGACGGAACGCGCCGTCTCGATCGCCCTCGCGCTGGCCTCCGTCGCCGCCCTCGTGGCCGCGGGGCGCTGGCTGCTCAACCCGCTGTTCCGGCTGCTCGCCGCCTCGAAGGCCCGCGAGGTGATGACCGCGGCGGCCCTCCTCGTCGTGCTGGGCTCGGCGCTCGCGATGCAGCTCGGCGGCCTGTCCATGGCGATGGGCGCGTTCCTCGCCGGGGTGCTCCTCTCGGAATCGAGCTTCCGCCATCAGCTCGAGGCCGACATCGAGCCGTTTCGCGGCATCCTGCTCGGCCTGTTCTTCCTCGGCGTCGGCATGTCGGTCGATCTCGCGGTGATCGGCGCGAACGGGGCCTTCATCCTGCTCGGCGTGGCCGCCTACATGGCGGTGAAGGGCCTCGTGATCTATGCCGTCGCGCGAGCCCTGCGCGCCGCGCACGCCGAGGCGCTGGAGCGGGCGGTGCTGATGGCGCAGGGCGGCGAGTTCGCCTTCGTGCTCTACGCCGCCGCCGCGAGCGCCGGCATCATCGACGCCGTCACCAACGCGATCCTCACCGCGACGGTGATCCTGTCCATGGCGCTGACCCCGCTGATGGTGATCGCCCTCGACCGCTTCGGCCCGAAGGCGACCGCCTCCACCGACGGCGTCGAGGCACCCGAGGACCTGGTCGGCAGCGCGCTCATCGTCGGCTTCGGCCGCTTCGGCCAGATCGCCAGCCAGCCGCTGATCTCCCGCGGCTGCTCGGTCTCGATCATCGACACCGACCCGGCCAACATCCGCCTCGCCGAGGGTTTTGGCTTCAAGGTCTATTACGGCGACGGTACCCGGCTCGATATCTTACGCGCCGCGGGGGCGGAGAATGCCCGCGCGATCCTGATCTGCGTCGACGCGCCGGAGACGGCCCGCCGCATCGCCGAGATCGCCAAGGCCGAGTTCCCGCTGGTGCCGGTGCTGGCGCGCGCCCGCGACCGCGCGCACGCCATCGCCCTGATCCAGGCGGGCGTGGCCTATCAGGTCCGCGAGACGGTGGAATCGGCCTTCGCGCTCGGCGAGCGGGCGCTCCTCAGCGTCGGCGCCGATCCGGACGCGGCGGTCGCGATGATGGAGGACGTGCGCCGCCGCGACGCCGAGCGCCTCGAACTGGAGATCGTCGGCGGCATCTATGCCGGCCGTGAATTGATCCGGGGCAATGCGACTGAGTCCGCGCATGGGGGGCATTGAGGGGCTCGGCGCACGTCCTCAAGACAACACGCCGTCGTTCCGGGGCCGCGCAGCGGAACCCGGACCCGGAGGAGGGCGCCGGAGGCGTGCAATCCATCGGTGATGCGCGGCTGTACAAAGCGCCGCGGCCAGTCGTGGATTCCGGGTTCGCTTCGCGCTCCGGAATGACGATGGTGGAAAGAGGGACATCCCCTCGATCGACCTTCCTCGCATCCTCTTCGGATCAAATCGCCCGCTCGTTCGTCTTCACAGCGAAGCTGTGCCGAGGGAACCATCGTGAGCATCGGACTGATCGCGCTGCTGGACGACGTCGCGGCGCTCGCCAAGATGGCGGCGGCCTCCCTCGACGACGTCGCCGGACAGGCGGCCAAGGCGGGATCGAAGGCGGCGGGCGTGGTGATCGACGACGCCGCGGTGACGCCGCGCTACGTCGTCGGCTTCGCCGCCGAGCGCGAACTGCCGATCGTCGGCCGGATTGCGCTGGGCTCGCTGCGCAACAAGCTGCTGTTCCTCTTGCCCGGCGCGCTGGCGCTCAGCGCCTTCGCCCCCTGGGCGATCACGCCGCTGCTCATGCTCGGCGGCGCCTATCTCTGCTACGAGGGCACCGAGAAGGTCTACGAGGCGCTGTTCCCCCACAAGGCCCACGGGCACGAGGAGGAGGTCGCAGGCGCCGGGCCGGACCAGGCGATGGAGGACCGCCGCGTCGCCAGCGCCATCAAGACCGACTTCATCCTCTCGGCCGAGATCATGGCGATCACGCTCGCCGCGATCCCCGAGGGAAGCTTCTGGACGAAGACGGCGGTGCTCGCCATGGTGGCCATCGGCATCACCGTGGCGGTCTACGGCGCCGTCGCCCTGATCGTGAAGGCGGACGATGCCGGCATGGCGCTGGCCGCCAACACCAATCAGACATTCGTCGGCGGTCTCGGCCGCGGCATCGGCCGGGGCGTGGTCAAGGGCATGCCGTATCTGCTGAAAGTTCTCGCCGTGGTCGGCACCGCGGCGATGATCTGGGTCGGCGGCGGCATCCTGATCCACGGCCTCGAAGAGTACGGCGTGAAGGCGCCGGCCCACGTGATCCACGACGCGGCGGCCTCGGTGGCGGGTCTCGTGCCAGTGGCCCACGGCTTCGTCGAGTGGCTCGTGACCGCCGCCGCCTCCGGCCTCGTCGGCCTCGCGGTCGGCGCCCTGCTGATCCCGGTGACGAGCTACATCATCGCGCCGGCGTGGCAGGCCGTGGCGGGCCTGCGTCAGAAGGCGGCCTGATCCGTTCTTCCAATCCAGCCCCCTCATCCTGAGCCTGTCGAAGGACGACCCCGTAGTCCTTCCGGTGATCGTCGATGAAGGCGATCATGTCCGCCACCGGCGGTCGAAGTCCGCCATCGCAAAATAAGCGCTGGCCTTGCGCAGGATCTCGTTGGCCAGCCGAAGCTCGCGGTTCTCGCCCTCATCCTGAGCTCGTCGAAGGCTCCAGTGCCGTGATCCGCTCGCGCTCGTCCGTCGTTGGTCCGGGCCGCTGGCCCTGGTACCGCTCGGCTTGCCGGACGAGAGTTCCGCAGCGTCTCGCCCGAACAACCGATCTTGGCTGCGATCGAGCGGATCGCCCCATAGTGCGAGCCGTGCTCGCCCCGGTGGTCGAACACCATCCGGACCGCGCGCTCGCGGACCTCAGGCGAAAAGGGTGTGCTTCGCTTCGTCATGGCTCCATCCTCTCGAGAGTTGGAGCCTCCGGGAAACCCAGGGCGGTTCATCATGGCGCGACCCGCTTGTTGGGCTGCGCTGCGAGGGCCAACAGGCTTATGAGCGTGGCGGCGCCGACGACCCAGGTCAGGGCTTCACCGATCCGGGCCGAGCCGAGTCCATGATCGCTCAAGACACCGACGACAGGCGGCCCAAAACCGAGGGCGATCAGGACGACGCAGGCCATGAACAGGGACGTCACTCGGGTGCGTAACCTGGGCGGCGCCAAAGTCTGGATGCCGGTGAGCCAGGCCGGCACGCCGACGCTGAGCAGGAACGTCGCGCAGCCCAGTCCGAGGATGGCGTGATCGAGCCGCGCCGCGAGACCGAACAGCATCACCGCGAGGCAGCCGGCGGACATGCAGGCCGCGATCAGGATGCGATGAGGCCGCACGCTGCCGCGGCGGTGCAACATATCGAGCAGGGCGCCGCCGCCGAGGTGCCCCAGGGGCGCACAGACGAGGAAGATCGTGCCGTACAGGCTGCCGGCCTGGGCGAGCGGAAGGTGATGGGCGTTCACCAGCACCGTCGTCGTCCAGGCGGCGACGCTCTGGAGCACGAGGGCCGCCATCGCGGCGGACAGCGTGTGGGTCCCCAGGGCGCGGCGCTGCGACCACATCCAGGCCCACAGGAGCGGTTCGCGGCCTTGCGTCGTCGGTGCGGTCGGACGTTCGCGCATCCGCAGCAGCAGCGCGAGGAGGATGGCGCTCGGCAGGAGCGTGAGGACGAAGACCGCGCGCCAGCCATCCTGCGTTCCGAGCAACGGCAGCCCGATCCAGGCGAGCACGATTCCGCCGCCGAGGAACGCGATGCTGCGGCCGAGCGTGGCGCCACTGGTGAAGACGGATGTCGCCCGGCCGAGCCGGTCGGCGGGAAACAACCCGGCCAGATGGGTCGCCGCCGCCGGTGTGAGCGGTGCCTGACTGAAGCCCAATGCCATGCGCGCGGCCAGCAAGGCCCCGACGGATGGGGCCAGACCGCACAGGACGCTCGCCGTCGTCCCGGCGACCAAGCTCAGGCGCACGGCCCATAAGCGGTCGGCCGCAGCCCCGATCGACGCGAAAAGCACGAGGCCGAGGACGTTGGGGAGCGCGAAGGCGGTGCCGACGAGCGCGCCGAGCATCGTATCGCTCACGCCCAGCGCCGTCTTGATCGCCGGCGCGAGGAACGCCAGCATCATCCGGTCGCAGAACGCGAGACAGTTGAGGGCGGAGAACAGGAGCGCGGTGCGCCACGATCCCGCGGGATCGCGTCCGCGCTCGAGGGAGGCGAGTGGGACGTCTTGCAGGGGCGTCATCGTGCCGTCGCGACCGGTTCGGTGGTGATCGGGGTCGGATGGGTGCCGGCCGCGCCGAGGCCGCGATACATCAAGTCAGCATCGCGAGCCTATGAAATTCTCAAGTGTGACCGCGAATTCTCGGATATCGCGAGGTCCTATACGCTACAAGGCGAGCGCGCCGGCTCGAAAACGTGATCGTGACTGATCGATCCTGTCGTATTCGTACGCAGCACGCCGCCGGGTTGTCGCGAAGCCGTTCCGGCCGTTCGCAAGGCTTGCGGGTCGACCGAAACCCGCTGACGGAAACCTCGGTCGACGGGGTGCCTCACGCCACGAGCAGGTCCGTATGCGTCAGGACGACTTTCGTATCGATGACGGCAAACTGGATCGCCGCCTTCGCGCCGCTGCCGTCCGCATCGTAGGAAAGGGCGCCCGAGCGCGAGTCGTAGACGATGCGATCGGTGTCATCGAGCGCACCCTGCGCCACGTCCTTGAACGCCGCCGCCGACAAAGTGCCCTCTGGCAAGGCGTCGAAGATCGCCGCCGAGAGGACGATCTTGTCCACCCCGCGAGCGAAGTCGACGATGCGATCGACGTTGTCGCGTCCGAGCGTCGTCGAGAAGACGAAGCTGTCGCTCCCACCGAAACCCTGGAGCACGTCGGCACCGCCCTTGCCGTCGAGGACGTTGGCGGCGGCATTGCCCTGGATCGTCTGGACGAAGCCGTTGCCGGTGAGAGCGATCGCCTCGGTGCCCGCCGCCGACACGGTGGTGAGCTTCTCGATCTCCTGGCCGACCGTCAGCGCGTAGCCGACGCTCGCCATCACCTTGTCGGCGCCCCCGCCGACCGTCTCGAACACGAGGTCGCCCGCGTCGTCGACGAGGTAGGTGTCGTTGCCGGCCAGTCCGTAGAGCGTGTCGGCGCCGCCGCGACCGTCGAGCAGGTTGGCGCCCGCGTTGCCCTCCAGCGTCTGGGCGAGTTCGTTGCCGGTGAGCTTGATCGCGGCGGTGCCGTCGGCCGCCTTCAGCGTCTCGATCTCCAGGCCGACGACGAGACCGTAGCTCACGCTGGTGCGGATCGTGTCGTTGCCGCCGTTCACCGCCTCGAAGACGAGGTCGCCCCGGTCGTCGACGAGATAGGTGTCGTCGCCGCCGTAGCCCTGGAGGACGTCGGCGCCGCCGCCGCCATCGAGGATGTTGGCGCCGGCATTGCCCTGGATCGTCTGGACGAAGCCGTTGCCGGTGAGAGCGATCGCCTCGGTGCCCGCCGCCGAGACGGTGGTGAGCTTCTCGATCTCCTGGCCGACCGTCAGCGCGTAGCCGACGCTCGCCATCACCTTGTCGGCGCCCCCGCCGACCGTCTCGAACACGAGGTCGCCCGCGTCGTCGACGAGGTAGGTGTCGTTGCCGGCCAGTCCGTAGAGCGTGTCGGCGCCGCCACGGCCGTCGAGCAAGTTGGCGCCCGCGTTGCCCTCCAGCGTCTGGGCGAGTTCGTTGCCGGTGAGCTTGATCGCGGCGGTGCCGTCGGCCGCCTTCAGCGTCTCGATCTCCAGGCCGGCCACGAGACCGTAGCTCACGCTGGTGCGGATCGTGTCGTTGCCGCCGTTCACCGCCTCGAAGACGAGGTCGCCCCGGTCGTCGACGAGATAGGTGTCGTCGCCACCGTAGCCCTGGAGGACGTCGGCGCCGCCGCCGCCGTCGAGGATGTTGGCGCCGGCATTGCCCTGGATCGTCTGGACGAAGCCGTTGCCGGTGAGAGCGATCGCCTCGGTGCCCGCCGCCGAGACGGTGGTGAGCTTCTCGATCTCCTGGCCGGCCGTCAGCGCGTAGCCGACGTTCGCCATCACCTTGTCGGCGCCCTCGCCGGCCGCCTCGAACACGCGGTCGCCGGCATCGTTCACGAGGTAGAGGTCGTTGCCGGCCCCGCCGATCAGCCGGTCGTCGCCCGCACCGGAATAGAGGTTGTTGGCGTGTTCGTTGCCGGTCAGCTCGAGGCCGGTCGTGCCGGCATCGGCCCGCAGGATCTCGACCTCCTGACCGGCGCCGAGCGCGAAGTCGACGCGGGCCAGCACGGTGTCCTTGCCGCCTCCGACCGCCTCGATCACGGACACGTCGGTGCCGTCGATGCGGTAGACATCGTTGCCGCCCTGGCCCGTCGCTTCGGTTCCGGAGCGCGACAGCAGGAAGGTGTTGGCGCCGGCGTCACCCTCCCCGGTCTCGAAGACGGTCACGCGGAGCCGGGCCTGGACGGCATCGCCCTGAGCGTCCACCACCGTATAGGTGAAGTCGTCCTCGGCGGAGGCGCCGACCGCGATCCGGCCCTCGATGTCGGCGGCGTAGGTGTAGCCGCCGTCCGCCGCGAGGGTGAGATGGCCGTAGCGGCCCGTCAGCGCCACTTCGCCGCCGGTGATCGCCGTGGCGGGACCCGGGGTCTGCGTCGTGTCCCCGACCGCGATGGCCTTGAGCGCGAAGCCGTCGCCGTCGGGGTGGCTGTCGTTGGCGAGGAGGTTCCCGGTGACCGTGCCGCGCTGCGCGAGGTCGGGGACATCGTCGGCGGCGAGCGGCGCGTCGTTCACGGCGGCGAGCGTGAAGGCGCGGTTGGCCGCGGCCGTGTTGAGGCCGTCGCCGACCCGGTAGCTCAGCGTCACCGGGCCGTTGGCGTCGGCAGCCGGCGTGATGGTGTAGGAACCGTCGGCATGGGCCGTGACCGTTCCGCCGGAGGCGGTCAGGCCCGTCACGGTGAGGGTGGCGGAGCCCGCATCGGCCCAGCCCTCGAGCAGCTGCGCCTTGGTGACCGTATAGGCGGTGTCCTCGATGCCGGCGGCGAGCGCGGCCTGCGCGCCCGTCAGGACCGGTGCGGTGGTGTCGATGGCGCGGCCGATGGCGGCACCGGACGTCGCGCCGGAGACGCTGTCCGGATCGAAGGACAATCCCTGGGTCGATGTATTGAGAAGCACCGAGACGGTGCCGCTGAACGCATTCGCGACCAAGAGGTCGAGCCGGCCGTCGCCGTTCACATCCGCCGTGGTCACGCGGCCCGGAGAGTCGCCGACGAGAAGGTCGGTGGTGCCGCCGAAGCCGCCGTTGCCGTCGCCCAACCGCACCGCGATGGTCTTGCCGAAAGGCAGGGTGGCGATGAGGTCGAGCTTGCCGTCGCCATTCACGTCGGCTGTCGTCACACCGGTCACGGAACTATTGAACGTGATATTGGTGGTGCCGCTGAAGCTGCCGGTGCCGTCGCCCAACCGCAGGGAGACGCTTCGGCCGCCGTAATTGGCGCTCAGGATGTCGAGCGCACCGTCACCGTTCACATCGGCGACCGTCACGTCTTGCGGAAAGCTGCCGACGGGGACGTCGGTCGTGCCGCCGAAGGTGCCGTCTCCGTTGCCCAGCCGCACCGAGACGGTGCCGCTGTCGTAGTTGGCGGTGAGGATGTCGAGCTTGCGGTCGCCGTCCACGTCCGCGACCGCCACGCTCTGCGGCTGCTGGCCGACGCGAACGTCGGTCGTGCCGGAGAAGGTACCGTCGCCCCCGCCCAGGCGCACCGAGACGGTGCCATCGCGGGCATTGGCCGTGAGGACGTCGAGCCGGCCGTCGCCGTTCACGTCCGCCGTCACCAGGTCTTGCGGAAAGCCGCCGACGGAGAACCCGGTCTCGGCGCCGAAACCTCCTTGACCGTCTCCGAGGCGCACCGAGACGGTTCCGCTTTTGACCGTGCTGGCGGCGAGGATGTCGAGGTTGCCGTCGCCGTTCACGTCGGCGACCGTCATCCTGTACGTTTCGTTGCCGATGGAGAAGCGCGTCGCGTCGCCGAAGGTGCCGTTCCCGTTGCCCAGGCGAACCGACACGGTGCCGTCGGACGTGGCGGTCAGGAGGTCGAGCGTGCCGTCGCGATCCAAATCCGCCGTGGTCACGCTGAACGGATAACCGGCGATGGTCACGTCCTGCGCCGCTGCGAAGCCGAACGTTCCGCCCTTGTTCAGCGACCCGCCGTCGAGACTGAGCCCGGTGATGGTGAGGTCCGTCGTGTCCTGCCCGGCCTCGACCGTGTAGGTGAACGTGGCCTTGCCGGCGGCGTCGAGTCCGGTGAAGCCCGCGCTGGAGCCGTTGCTCAGGATCAGTTTCGGCGTGCCCGCGGCGCCCACGGGCGACTCGGTGGTCAGCGTGAAGGTGACGGTGTCGCCCGCCGTCAGCGTCCCGGCGCGGCTCGCCGTCGCCGTGATGGCGGTGGCCTCGTTCACGTCCGCGACGGTGATCGTCAGGGCGTTGCCCTTGGTGAAGCTGCGCAGGCCCTCCGGGTCGGTCGCGACGATCGTGAGCGTGTGGCTGGTCGCGGCCTCGTGGTCGAGATGCTTGCCCGCGGCGAGCGTGACCGCGCCGGTGACCGCGTCGATCGCGAACAATCCGTCCGCGTTGCCGTCGGTGATGGCGTAGCGCAGGGCCGCGGTCGCGTCGTCCACGTCGGTCGCCGCCAAGGTGGCGATCACCGTGCCGGGCGCCGCGTTCTCGGCGATCGTGACCGAGGCGGGCTGCACCAGCACCGGCGCGTCGTTCTCGGCGGCCAGCGTGGTGCTCAAGCTCGCCGGGAGCGAGACCGTGCCGTCGCCGACCCGGTAGCTGATCGTGATCGGGCCGTTGTAGTTGTCCGCGGGCGTGATCGTGTAGCCGCCCGCGCCGTCCTCGGCGATGCTGCCGTGATCGACCGTGAGGTTCGTGACGACCGGCGTCGTGCCGTCGGGATCGGTAAAGCCCTGAAGCAATTGGGCCGTCGTCACCGTGAAGGCGGTGTCCTCCGTGCCGGCGGCGAGCGTCGCCTGCGTGCCGGTGAGACGCGGCGCGTCGTTCGCGGCGGCGAGCGTCTTGGTCAGGCTGGCGGCGGTGGACAGCGTGCCGTCGCCGACGCGGTAGCTGATGACGAGCGGGCCGTTGGTGTCGGCCGTGGGCGTGATCGTGTAGCCGCTCACGCTGTCGCCGGTGATCGTGCCGTGATCGACGGCGACGCCGCTGATCACGAGCGCCGTGCCCTCGGGATCGGTGAAGCCCTGGAGCAGCTCGGCCGCGCTCACCGTGAAGGCGGCGTCCTCCGTGCCCGCCGCGAGCACGGCCTGGGTCCCGGTCAGGGTCGGCGCGTCGTTGACCGCCGTGATGGCGACGGTGGTGAGGCCGGTGGTCGTCTTGGCGTCCGCGCCGCCGTCCGAGAAGGTCCAGGCGAGCGCGACCGAGGCGGGCGGGGTGTCGGAGGTGTTGGCGTAGGCGACCGCGCGGGCGACCGCATCGGCGAGCGCCGAGGTCGCGACGTTCGCGCCGATGAAGGTGACGACGAGCGTGCCGCCGGTGGTGGTGAAGGTGGCGAAGGCGTGGCCGGCCGCGTCGAGCAGGCTGTTGCCGGAGACGGTGAAGCCGGTGGGCGCGAAGCCGAAGGCGTCCTGCGCGTTGGCCCCGCCCTGGCGGGCGAGCGTCAGCGTCGCGCCGGCATAGTCGCCCAGCCCGCCGTTCAGCCCGTCGAGGTCGATGTCGGAGAGCGCGACGTCGGTGTCGAGCCGCACCGCCGCGCCGTCCTCGGTGAACGCGACCGTGCCGCCGAGCGAACCCTGCGGGTTGAATGTGGTGTCGAGGCTGCCATCGCTGTTGTAGCGCACCACCGCGAAGTCGATGTTGGTGCCGTTGCCGACGTTGCTGCTGGAGCCTGCGACGACGATCTTGCCGTCCGCCTGCACCGTGACGCTGTAGCCGATGTCGCTCGACGTGCCGGGGCCGACCGGGGTGACGACCTTGCCGCCGGTGCCGAACGTCGTGTCGAGGCTGCCGTTCACGTCGTATCGCGTCACGGTGAAATCGGAGCCGCTGGTGTTTGAAGAACCCGCGACGACGATCTTTCCATCCTGTTGAAGCGCAGCGCTATACGGAAGACCTCCTACGAAAGAAGGCAGCTTACCACCTGCGCCGAAGCCAGCATCCAGGGTGCCGTCGGTGTTGTAGCGCACCACATAGTTGCCAAGTGTAGTATAGCTTTGACCGGCAACGACGATCTTACCGTCCGCCTGAATGAGGACGCTCTGGCCGATATCGAAATATGGATCGCTGACGGTGATCTGGCCTGTCTTGTCAGCGCCGAAGCCGGTGTCGAGTGTGCCGTCGGTGTTGTAACGCAACACCGCGAAGTCTCTGTTGCCGGTGCTGCCCGCAACGACGATCTTTCCGTCCGCCTGTACCGTGACGCTATAGGCGGTATCGGGGTTCCCGGTGAACGCGGTCCGTACTTTGCCGGTGCCGTTGAAGCTGGTGTCGAAGCTGCCGTTACTGTTGTAGCGCACCACCGCGAAGTCGCTGATGCCGGTGGCAGCGTTGCTGTTGCCCGCGACGACGATCTTGCCGTCGGCCTGCACGAAGACGCTGCGGCCGATGTCGCTGCTCGTGCCGACCGGGGTGAGGATCTTGCCGCCGGTTCCGAACGTGGCGTCGAGGTTGCCGTCCCTGTCATAGCGCACCACCGCGAAGTCGTTGCTGGCGTCGGGACCGGTGCCTTGCCCCGCGACGACGATCTTGCCGTCCGCCTGCACGAAGACGCTGCGGCCGATGTCGGAAGACTGATTTGGGCCGACCGGAGTGAGGATCTTGCCGCCGGTGCCGAACGTGGTGTCGAGGCTGCCGTCCCTGTTGTAGCGCACCACCGCGAAGTCTGAGGTGTTGTCGGCACCGATGCCTTGCCCCGCGACGACGATCTTGCCGTCCGCCTGCACGAAGACGCTGTAGCCCCGGTCGAGCGAGGTGCCGGCGCCGACCGGAGTGAGCACCTTGCCGGTGCCGGGGCCGTTGAAGGACGGCGCGTCGTTGACGGCGGCGAGGGCGACGGTCCGGGTGGCGGCGACCGGGTTGGTGCCGTCGCTCACCGTGTAGCTGACGACGAGCGGGCCGTTGTAGTCCGCGTCCGGCGTGATCCGGTAGCCGCCCGTATAATCCGCGACGATCGTGCCGTGGGTGACGGAGACGCCCGTCACCGTGAGGCCGGCGGTGTCGGTCCAGCCGTCGAGCAACTGCGCCGTGGTGAGGGAAGTGGCGGTGTCCTCGGTGCCGGTCAGCGCCGTCTGCGTGCCGGTCAGGGCCGGCGCGGTGGCGTCGATGGCGAAGCCCGTGGCGGCCCCGGAGGTCGTGCGGGAGACGCTGGCTCCGTCGAACGAGACCGGGACGATCGAGGTGTTGAGAATCACCGAGACGGTGCCGCTGTCGGCGTTGGCGGCGATGATGTCGAGCCGGCCGTCGCCGTTCACGTCCGCCGCCTTCACGTCGAGCGGGTGGGTGCCGACGGCGAGGTTGGTGGAACCGCTGAAGCCGCCCTTGCCGTCGCCCAGCCGCACCGAGACGGTGTTGTCGTGGTAGTTGGCGGCCAGAATGTCGAGGATGCCGTCGCCGTTCACGTCAGCGACGGTCAGGCTCAGCGAACCGGAGCCGACGCGGACCTGGGTGAGGGCGGTGAACTGGCCGCCGAAGGTGGCCAAGCGCACCGAGACGTTGCCGTTGTTGTTCGCGGTGATCAGGTCGATCTGGCCGTCGCCGTTCAGGTCCGCCGCCGCGACGCTGTAGGGCTGGCTGCCCATGCCGTAGTTGGTCGTGCTGCTGAAACCGCCCTGACCGTCGCCCAGCGCCACGGAGACGTTGCTGGCGCCCTGGTTGGCCGTGAGGATGTCGAGGATGCCGTCGCCGTTCACATCCGCCGTGGTCACGCTGCGCGGATTAACGCCGACGAGGACCTCGGTGTAGCCGCTGAAGCCGCCCTGGCCGTTGTTCAGGCGCACCGAGACGGATCGGTCGCTCTGGGCGTTCGGATTGGAGCGGACGGCGAGAATGTCGAGATCGCCGTCGCGGTCCACGTCCGCCGTGGTCACGCCGAGCGTGATGCCGGCACCGGGACCGACGCTGACCTCCGTGCTGCCGGCAAAGTTACCCTGGCCGTCGCCGAAGCGCACCGAAACGGTGTTGCTGCCCTTGTTGGCCGTCAGGAGGTCGAGAAAGCCGTCGCGGTTGATGTCGGCGACCATCACGTTCTGCGGGTCGCTGCCCACGCCTACGAAGGTGCTGGCGCCGAAGTTGCCGGTCCCGTCGTTCAGGCGCACCGCGACGTTGTTGTTGCCGGCATTGGCGACGAGCAGGTCGATGTCGCCGTCCCGGTCGATGTCGGCTGCGGCCACGCTCAGGGAATAGGCGCCGGCCCCCACGCTCGTCGGCGCGGCGAAGCCCAGCGTGCCGGCCTTGTCGAGCGACCCGCCGTTGAGGTCGAGCCCGGTGACGGTGAGGTTCGTGGCGTCCTGTCCGGCCGCGATCGTGTAGGTGAAGACGAGCTTGCCGTTGGCGTCCGTGCCGGAATAGGCGGCGGCGCCGCCGTTGCTCAGCGTCAGCTTCGGCGTGCCGGTGACGGTCGGGGCGCTCTGCGTGGTGACGGTGAAGGTGACGGTGTCGCCCACCTTCAGCGTGCCCGCCCGGCTCGCGACCGCGGTGATGGCGGTGGCGGTGTTGACCGGCTGCGACATGAATTCCCTCAGGATGCGGACGATCGCCCGCGAACGGCGCGGAGCGTCGGTGTTGTTTTTCGTGGATCGCGTTCCGCGCACTGCGTGCGAGCCGGCGTTCGGCCCGTCGTGGCGGATCCCTTGAGCGTTGCCTAAGAGGCCGGCTCGGCCCGCGCATCATCCGGATGGATAATTCGCGGTAACTTTTACTTGTTTTTAACCGTATTTGGTTAATCGTGGCGAGTTTTAGGCAGCGCTATGGGAGTCAAAACGCTGTCCGTCGCTTAAGGCCGGCCGGTTATGCTGGCGAACTACGCGGAGAACCGCGGACATGCACCGCGGCCGAGGGCTCAAGGCAGGATCGACAATTGCAGGACGAGCACGACGAGTTCGACCTGACCGCGCGTCCCGGTCTTCTGGAAAATCGAGGCCAATTGCTTGCGCACGGTCGCGAGACTTTTATCCAGTGTCGCCGCGACCTCGGCGGTGCTGATCCCGCCGGCCAGCAACGCCGCGAGTTGCGCCTCGGCCGGCGAGAGCCCGAAGACCCGCTCCATCGCCGAGACCTGCACCAGCAGCGGCGTCTCCGGGTCGATCAGGATCAGCGCGGTGTCGCTGCGCTCTGGCCCGGCCCGCGGCAGCCCGATCGCGTGGACCAGGAGCGGCCGGCGCCCGCCCCGCTCGATCACCAGCCAGTCGCCGGCCCCGTGACCGGGGCGCCGCCGGCCCCGCGCCAGCAGCGCCGCGACGGCCTCGCCGACACCGCGCTCGGCCGCCAGATCCGATTCCGGCCAGCCCAATGCCTCCGCGAGCACGGCGCGGCCCCGCGCGTTCATCGCCTGGGGGCTGCGCCGCTCGTCGAGGATCACGACCCCGTGCCCGATCCGGCCGAGCGTCTCCAGCCATGCGGCCCACTGCACCAACGTTTCCCCCGACCCGTCACGGCTGCCGGTTGCGATGGGGCGTGCTCGATCGGTCGGATGGGACGGTGGCGTCGGCCGGACGCGTCCGGCCGCGCCGAGCGTATTCGGACGACCGGTCGGGTCGGAATACGCAGGGACAGACCCGCATTCATCGGCCATCATCCGCCGCATCGCGCTTCGAGATCGCTCCTCTTCGGCAAAGGACCGGCCTTTGTCCTCGCCCTCTCGGCATCAGCGGGATTTGACCGGGCAAGTCCATGACCGGGCGTCCCGAGCAACATTGCCCGGCATCCCGGTGCCGATCGGCGATCACGTTTTCAGCAGTGCGGCGGATTGTACCCTTCGCTCGCGCGTGCCCGACTTGCGGTTCCCGGCGCTCAGGCCAGATAACGGCCGCTTGCACTGGAAAAAGCCTCGCGGCTTCGAACCGCGTGCCGGTGACGGGAACACTGGCGCGTCTCGGAGATCGGCCCTGGCGAACATGGATCGAAATGCCCTGCTCGACCGCCTGCCGCCGTTTCGAGGGGCCATGAGCCGCGCCATCGTCCAGAGCACGGCCGCGATCCCGCCGGCGGAGCGTTTCGCGTATTGGCAGGATACGATCCTGCCTCATACTCAACTGAGCCTGCGCACCCGTCGCGAAGACTTCTCGTGCGAACGATGCGTGGTCCCGGGGGCGCGAAGCATTGCGTTCGACACGCGCAGCACGCCCTTTTCCGTCGAACGGCAGCGGCGGCACATCGCCGATAGCGGTGCCGATTACATCGCGCTGTCCACGCTGATCCAAGGCGACGGGACGCACGGTCAGAATGGCCGCGACATCGCGATGACGGCCGGCGATCTCGTGATCACCGATATGGGCCGGCCCTTCTCGGTCGCGACGAACCGGAGTTACCGGGAGACACGGCTCTATATCGATCGCGCCCTCTTCGAGGCCCGCATCGGACGAGCCACGGAACTCAGCGGGCTCCTTCTGAACCGAGACGCGCCGCTGGTCGGCCTGTTCACCGGCTACCTCGCCGGCTACGTGCAGGCCGTGCCGACCCTGTCCCCAAAGGAGCGCGAGACGGGGCTGGACGGCCTGCTCCATCTGCTCGCCGGACTGGTCGATCACCAACGATCCGCCGACGCGGCGGCGGACGGGCCCCTGAGCCTGGGGGCGATTCGCGACCTCGCCGATGGCCTGATCGCCCGGCACCTGTGCAGCCCCGATCTTGACGTGGATGCAATGGTGCGCGGCCTCGGCGTCTCGCGCACCCGGCTCTACGCCGCCTTTGCGGAGCGCGGCGGTGTCCGAGCCGCCATCCGCGACGCCCGCCTCGATCGCGTCCGTGCCCAATTGGCCTCCGCGGGACCGATCGAAGAGATCGCCTTTGCGGCCGGATTTCGCGACTACGCTTCATTCTCCCGCGCCTTCCGCCGCCGGTTCGGCAGCTCCCCGCGCGAATGCCGCGAGGACCGTCGCTGATGTTCTGACAAGCTATTTGGTCTATCCACGGTGTATTGCAATTCGCTAGGGTTAGAACCCTATGAACATATTGATCTGTCGGCGTAATGCGGTTTCAATAGCGCGCTGTGAGACAGGGAGGCGCCCCCTGGCGGACATGTTCTGGCTGTCGGACGAGCAATGGGCGGTGATCGAACCGTTCATGCCCAAGAACCAGCCGGGCCCCGAACGCAACGATGATCGCCAGGTCATTTCCGGCATCGTCCACGTCGTGAAGACGGGGTGCCGCTGGTGCGATTGCCCATCGGAGTACGGTCCGCCCACGACGATCTACAATCGCTTCAATCGCTGGTCCCGGCGCGGCTTCTGGAAGGCGATGCTGGCGGCACTCGCCAAGGCCGGCTGGAACGGCGAGGCCAGCGCCATCGACGCCACCTACGTCAGGGCGCACCGCTCGGCCCAGGGCGGAAAAGGGGGGCCAAGGCGCAAGCGATCGGTCCCTCGCGCGGCGGTCAGACCACCAAGATCCACGCGCTCGTCGACGTCGTGGGCCGCCCCGCGGTCCTCCTTCTGACGCCCGGCAATGCCAGCGACGTGAAGACCGCCCCCGACGTGCTGGCCGAGGCGCCCGGCCGCATCCGCCGCCTGATCGCCGACAAGGGCTACGACGCCAACTGGCTGCGAAACGACCTGCGCGAGCGCAACACCACGCCGATCATCCCCGGCACCCGCGCCCGCAAACGCAAGATCAGGCTCGACAAGAAGCGCAACCGCGAGCGCTGGCGGGTCGAAGCGACCTTCTGCCGACTGAAGGACTTCCGCAGGATCGCCACCCGCTACGATAAGCGCGCCCGCAACTTCGCCTCGGCCCTCGCCATAGCGGCTATCGTTGCTTTCTGGTGCTGATTGAGTCTCGACCCTAGCACTACTTTGGCAGATCGCTTTCAAGGTGGCTGGTCGAGGGCGGCCTCACAGTGCGGGCATCGCCGCGGTGGTGGCCGGCTGAGGTGTTCCA
>NZ_JACHOP010000007.1 GCF_014199935.1 Methylorubrum rhodinum | reverse complement strand
GCCACGTGAGATCAGACGATCCAGATCAGCTCGCTCCTCAGCCGTGAGCGTCACACGGTAGCGCTTGTGCATCGCTGCCTCCTGCCCTCAACCGATAGAAGACTCGCGCCAATAAGCCCCATCGCAAGCGGGACAGAGCACTAGAGCACCGTCCTGGATATCGGATCCAGGACGGTGCTCTATGTTTCTGTGCCGCATCGGCTTTTCCCGAAAGCCGGAAACCACCTTTCGGAACGATGCTCTCGCGAAGCGAAAGCCTAAGCCCGCGGAAGCGGGCGACGGCGATTGAGGCTACCTGGGAAAAACCAGGCCGCCGGCGCCCGAGGCCACCCTGAGGCTACTGTGGCTTTTCTGCGCCCCGCCGCGTCCGAATGCGGCCCGGTCGCTTTCCGACTCACAAAGGCGCTTCCAGCCGGAATCCCCCCCGCGTTAGGATGGCGCCG
Organism: Methylorubrum rhodinum; assembly: GCF_014199935.1. GTDB lineage: Bacteria > Pseudomonadota > Alphaproteobacteria > Rhizobiales > Beijerinckiaceae > Methylobacterium > Methylobacterium rhodinum. The sequence continues at coordinate 188,993 of NZ_JACHOP010000007.1, read as the reverse complement.
AATGAAACGAAGCGGGCGCCCGCGCTCCGGCCTCGGCCGGGCGTGACGGGAAGCCTTTGACCGGATGACGGCGCTTGCCCGCCGCCATCCGGTTCGGGTGTTCGGGGGCTTGAGGATGGGTCTGGAACGGGCGGCGCGCGTGCTGACGCGTGCCGGCATCCTCGGGATCGCGGCGCCGATGGCGGCGGCGGCCGAGGGGGCTCCGTCCAGCGGCGCGGGGTCGATGCTGGGACCGATGCACACGCACAACGCCGCCGGCTTGGCCGTGCTGATCGGACTGACCGTCTTCGCGACGATCCTGTCGCTGCTGCACATGCGCGAGCGCGGCCGCTGGATGCGCCGCGAGCGCGCGCTGCAGGACGCGCTCGCGGCCCTCAGCGGCGCCCACGACCGCGCCGAAATGCTGCTTCACTCGGAGCGTCAGGTGCTCGTCACGTGGGCCGGGCGCGGCGAGCCCGCGGTCGAGGGCGATGCCGGCTTCGCCCAGGATCTCAGGGGGGGCACGGCCGACCCGCGCGGCGCCCAGAACGGCGCCAAGCGCCTTCTGGCCTTCGGTACCTGGCTCGCCGCCCAGGACGCGCAGCTCCTCGACGCGGCGGTCGCGGGCTTGCGCGAGCGCGGCACCGGCTTCCGGATGAACCTGCGCAGCCTCGCCGGTCGCTACATCGAGGCCCAGGGCAGCGCCGTCGGCGGGCGGGCGCTGCTGCGCCTGCGCGAGACCACGGAGGAGCGGCGCGAGCTGATCGAGCTGCGCGGCACCCTGGACGAGGCCAAGCGCGGCCTCGCGGCGCTCGCCGGGCTCCTCGACGCCATCCCCCAGCCGGTCTGGCACCGCACCCCGGACGGACGCCTCGCCTTCGCCAACGCCGCCTACGCCGCCGCCGTCGAGGCGCCGGACCGCGAGGCGGCGGTGGAGAGCGGGCTGGAACTGCTCGACCGCGCCGCCCGCGAGCAGATCGCCCGCCGCCCGGCCTGCAGCGCCGCCCGGCCCCAGCCCCTGCGCCTCTCCGCGGTGGTGGCGGGCGCGCGGCGCACCCTCGACGTCTGCGAGAGCGACACCGCATCGGGCCGCGTCGGCATCGCCGTCGACGTCTCGGAGCTGGAGAGCGTGCGCGCCGACCTGCAGCGGCAGATGGACGCCAACGTCCGCACCCTCGATCAACTGCCGACCGCGGTGGCGATGTTCGACGCGCGCCAGCGCCTGATCTTCCACAACGCCGCCTACCAGCGCCTCTGGGACCTCGACGCCGCCTTCCTCGATTCGAAACCCCTCGACGGCGAGATCCTGGACCGGCTGCGCGCGGCCCGAAAACTCCCCGAACAGGCCGATTTCCGCTCGTGGAAGGCCGATGTGCTCGCCGCCTACCGCGCCGTCGAGGTGACCGACACGCCCTGGTACCTGCCTGACGGGCGCGTGCTGCGCGTCGTCGCCGACCCGAACCCCCAGGGCGGCCTGACCTACCTCTACCAGGACGTCTCGGAGAGCATGAAGCTCGCCTCGCGCTACGACGCGCTGATGAAGGAGCAGGCCGAGACGCTGGAGGCCCTCAAGGAGCCGGTGGCGGTGTTCGCCGCCGACGGGCGCCTCACGGTGGCCAACCGCGCCTTCGCGACGACCTGGCGGATCGATCCGGCCACGCTCGCCGGCAAGCCCTATGTCGACGCGGTCCTGACCGCCTGCCGGGCGCTGACGCCCGACCAGGGCGCCTGGGCCGGCATCCGGCAGGCGATCACAGGCCTGTCGGAGGCCCGCAGCGGCCATTCCTGCCGCCTCGACATGAGCGACGGCACGGTGCTCGACTGCTCGGCCCAGCCGCTGCCGCTCGGGGCGACGCTCCTGACCTTCATCGACGTGACCGCGAGCGCCAACGTCGAGCGGGCCTTGACCGAGAAGAACGACGCCCTGGAGCGCGCCTCGCAGCTGCGCGACACCTTCGTCCACCACGTCTCCTACGAGCTGCGCTCGCCGCTCACCAACATCATCGGTTTCACCCAGCTCTTGGGCGACGAAACCGTCGGCGCCCTCAACGAGCGCCAGCGCGAATATTCCGAGCACATCATGCGCTCGTCCGCCGCGCTCCTCGTCATCATCAACGACATCCTCGACCTCGCCTCGATCGATGCCGGCTCGCTCGAACTCCAGCGCGAGACCATCGACGTGCGCGCCACCGTCGAGGCCGCCGCCCGCGGCATCGAGGATCGCCTCGCCGAATCCCGCATCACCCTCGACCTCGACATGCCGGAGGGCGTCGGCAGCGTGTTCGCCGACGGCAAGCGGGTGCGCCAGATCCTGTTCAACCTCCTGTCGAACGCGGTGGGCTTCTCCGAGCCCGGCCAGCACGTGCGCGTCGAGGCGCGGCGCCAGGGCGGGGCGCTGACGCTCTCGGTGATCGACCAGGGCCGCGGTATCCCGGCGGAGGTGATCGACCGGGTGTTCGACCGGTTCGAGAGCAACACGCTCGGCACCAAGCACCGCGGCGTCGGCCTCGGGCTCTCGATCGTGCGCTCCTTCGTCGAGCTGCATGGCGGCCGGGTCGAGATCGCCTCGTCGCCGGGCCTCGGCACCCGCGTGACCTGCCTGTTTCCCGCCGAGCCCTCGCCGGGCGGCGGACGGCTCCCCAATGCCGTGCCGGAGGCCGAGGCCGCCCGCACGCCGCGCAACGGCCCGACGCCGAACGGCCGCGCCGCCGCCAGCCTGGAGGCGGCGGAGTAGGGAAAACCGCATCCCGGCCGAGGCTTGGGGCCCCTTTTCAGGGTTTCGCCTGCGGTAAGAAAACCGGTTAAGCATCCCCTGCTAGGATCGTGCGAAACCGTCGGACCCAAATGTCCGGCGGGTGCGTCCGGCGGTGCGTGCGGAGGGTGAGGCGTTGAGCGAGGACACGGACGGCACGGCCGGGGCTTCCTCATCCGAGACGCCCAAGCGGCGCCCGGCCTGGGAGGTGCTGCTGCCGGAGGAGGGCGCCACCGAGGACATGGCCGCCTTCCTGGCGGGCTTCCTCCTGCCCGGCGACCTCGTGGCGCTCTCCGGTGGCCTGGGGGCCGGCAAGACCACGCTCGCCCGCGCGATGATCCGCGAACTCGCCGGCGATCCGCGCCTCGAAGTACCGAGCCCGACCTTCACGCTGATGCAGCCCTACGAGACCCGGGGCGGCCGCGCCGTCATCCACGCCGACCTCTACCGCCTGCGCGGCCCCGACGAACTGGTCGAACTCGGCTTCGACGAGTTGGCCGAGACCGCCGTCACCCTGGTCGAGTGGCCGGAGCGGCTCGGCCCGCGCGACGGCGAGACCCTCTCGGTCGATCTCTCGCTCAGGCCCGAATACGGCGAGGGCGCCCGCTTCGTCCGCATCGACGCCACGCCGGGGATGCGCGAGCGCCTCGACCGCGCCCGCGCGGTGCGCGCGCTGATCGCCCGCACCGGCTGGGACGAGGCGGAGCGGGTGCCGATGCAGGGCGACGCGTCCTCCCGCGCCTACGAGCGGCTGGTGAAGCCCGACGGCGAGACCGCCGTGCTGATGATCGCGCCTCCCCGCCCCGACGGGCCGCCGGTGAAGGACGGCAAGCCCTACAGCGCGATCGTCAAGCTCGCCGAGAGCATCCACGCCTTCGTCGGCATGGACCGGGCGCTGATCGGCCTCGGCGTATCGGCCCCCAAAATCCTCGGCGAGAATCTCGCGGCCGGGCTGCTGATCCTGGAGGATCTGGGCTCCGAGCCGGTGGTCGAGAACGGCGCGCCGCGGCCCGAGCGCTATTCGGAGGCCGTGCGGCTGCTCGCCAAGCTCCACGCCGCCGACCTGCCCGACCGGGTGCCGGTGGGCGACGGACTCGAGCACGTGCTGCCGCCCTACGATGCGGAGGCGCTGCTGTTCGAGGCCGAGCTGATGCCCGAATGGTACGCCCCGGCCATCCGCAACACCCACCTTCCGCCGGACGCCCGACGGGACTTCCTGGCGCTCTGGAGCGACGCCCTCAAGGACCTTCTCACCGAGCGCCCGACCTGGACCTTGCGCGACTACCACTCCCCCAACCTGATCTGGCTGCCCGAGCGCGAGGGGCTGGAGCGGGTCGGCGTGATCGACTTCCAGGACGCGGTGATGGGGCACCCGGCCTACGACGTCGCCTCGCTGCTGCAGGACGCCCGCGTCGATTGCAGCGCGGATTTCGAGCTGCGGCTGCTCGGCCTCTACATCCGTGAGCGCCGCGCCCGCGACGCGAGCTTCGATCTGCAATCCTTCGCCCGCTCCTACGCGGTGCTGGCGGCCCAGCGCGCGACGAAGATCCTGGGAATCTTCGCCCGGCTCGACAAGCGCGACGGCAAGCCGGGCTACCTCGCCCACCTGCCGCGGATCGAGGGCTATCTCGCCCGCAACCTCGCCCACCCGGCGCTCGGGGACCTTCGGGCCTGGCACGAGACCCAGTTGCCGAGCCTCGTCGCGCCGACCGCCTGACCCCCGCCCAACGAACGCACGATGGCCGCCATGGAAGACGCGCCCCAAAGTCCCAAAAGAATCACGCGCGCCTTCGTGCTGGCCGCGGGCCTCGGCAAGCGCATGCGGCCGATCACGGCCACCGTGCCGAAGCCGCTCGTCGAGGTCGCCGGCAAGGCGCTGATCGACCACGCCCTCGACCGGGCGGCCGAAGGCGGGATCGAGACCGCGGTCGTCAACGTCCACTGGCTCGCCGACCTGATGGAGGGACACCTCTCCCACCGCGTCGGCGGCCCCGCCATCGTGATCTCCGACGAGCGCGCGGCGCTCTTGGAGACCGGCGGCGGCATCCGCAAGGCGCTGCACCATCTCGGGTCCGAACCCTTCGTGGTGTTCAACTCCGACTCGTTCTGGCTGGAGGGGCCGCGCCCGAACCTGCCGCGGCTGATCGAGGCCTGGAACCCGCAGACCATGGACATCCTGCTGCTGGTCGCGCCGACGGCGACCAGCCTCGGCTACGAGGGTGCGGGCGATTTCGACATGGATGCCGACGGGCGCCTTGCCTGGCGCGGCGAGCGCGAGGTGGCGCCCTTCATCTACGCGGGCGTCGCCATCCTGAAGCCGGAGCTGTTCGAAGACACGCCGGAGGGCTCGTTCTCGCTCACCCTGCTGTTCGACCGGGCGGCCAAACGCGGCCGCCTGCACGGGCTGCGCCTCGACGGGCAATGGCTCCATGTCGGCACGCCCGAGGCGATCGAGGCGGCGGAAGCGCGGGTGCGCCAGAGCGCGCAGGTGCCTTGAACGAGTGCCTTGAACCTGGGGCCGCGCGGCGTGTTGAAGCCGGTTCGGGACGTACGGCAGGGCGGGAATGGGTCTGATTTCGGAGACGGTGGAACGCTTCCGCCGCACGCTGACGGCGTATGCCGGCGACGAGAGCCTGATGCAGGCGGCGGTCTCGGCCTGCGCCAACGTCGCGGTCGCCGACGGCGAGGTGATGAGCGAGGAATTCGAGACGGCGCTCGCGGGCCTGCGCGCCAACCCGATCCTCGAGAAGGGCTATGACTGCCTGATGCTGGAACACGCCCTCTACGAGGGCCTGGGCCGCGCCCGCACCCGTGCCGGCCGCGCCGAGAACCTCGTGCGCGTCGCCGTCATCGCCGACCGCCCGGAAGAGCAGCGCCGCAACGTCTTCCTCGTGGCCGCGGATGTGGCCGACCACGAGGGCATTGGCCCGCAGGAGCGGACGGCCTTGGCCGAGATCGCCGAGGCGCTGGGGGTCGATGGGGCGGGGCTTTTGGCGCGGTTCGGGTAGGGCGCGCATCGGGCCTCCCACTGATCCGCGAGAGCGCTTACATTCGGGCGACACGCTCGGAGGTTGCCATGGACGTGAAGGAAGCGGTGGCCAAGGCAAAGACTTACGTCGCGGAGGCCTTCGCCGGAGAGAGCCTGACGAATCTCGGCCTCGAAGAAGTCCGCTTCGACGACACGGCGGATACATGGTCGATCACCCTCGGCTTCTCCCGTCCGTGGGACGCTCCGAAAATCGTCACGAATCGTCTCGGGCGCGACCTCGATCTCAACCGCATCTACAAGACCGTACGGATCGCTGATCCCGACGGCCGGCTGCTCGCAGTGGACGACCGGGTGCCGTTGATGGCCGAGGGGTGATGCGGGCGTGCCTCCTCGACACCAACCTGTTGGTCCTGCTCACGGTCGGCCGTGCCTCGCCGGCCTTCGTGGAGGTTCATAAGCGGACCCGCAGCTACCGGAGCGAAGACCTGCCGCTGCTCGAAGAATTGCTGGCGAAGGCCGCCCGGATCGTCACGACGCCGCACGTACTGAGCGAGACCTCGAACCTGATCCGGCAGTTTCAGGAGCCGGGACGCGGCCGGATCGTCGAGGCTTTCCGGGATTTCGCTTTCCAGGCGGAAGAAACCCACGTCCCTTGCGCGGAAGCGTTCGCGCAGCCCGATTTCGTCCGTCTCGGCCTGACCGATGCCGGGATCCTCGCCGCGCTGCGCGACGATGTCGGCCTCGTCACCGACGATCTGGACCTTTATCTTGCCAGCGTCACCGCCGGGCGCGACGCCATCAATTTCACGCACGAGCGCGCCCGCCGCTTCGGGTGACCTTTTCAGCCAGAAGCCCATGTCCGCCCCCCGCGTCCTCACCATTCCCCCCGGCGCGCCGTTCCTGCCGACGCTCGCCGACGCGCTCGTCTCGGGCCGCCTCGTCGGCGCGCTCGGCGACGATCCGTTCGCGCTGGCCTCCGTCACGCTCTACCTGCCGACCCAGCGCGCCGTGCGGGCGCTCTCGACCGTGCTGGCGCAGCGCCTCGGCGGGGCGGCCCTGCTGCCGCGGATGATCCCGCTGGGCGAGGCCGACGAGGCCGAACTCGACCTCTCGGCCAACGCCCTGCTGGACACGCCGGAGGAGTTGCTGCACCCGGCCGTCGCGCCGCTGGAGCGGCGGCTGATCCTCGCCCGCCTCGTCCAGAGATGGGCCGAGACGGTGGACCGCGAGCTGCTGCCCATCGACGACGAGGTGCCCTTCCTCGTGCCGTCCTCGCCCGCCGACGCGGTGGCGCTCGCCGCCGACCTCGAAGGGCTGATGGACGCGCTCACCGTCGAGGGCCTGCCCTGGAACGAGATCGGCGCCGCGGTCGAGGCCGAGCACTCGCGCTATTTCGGCCTCACCCTCGATTTCCTGCGCATCGCCGCGGAAAACTGGCCCGGCATCCTCGCCGCCCGCTCGCTCGCCGACCCGGCGGTGCGGGCGCGGCGCCTCGTGCTGGCCGAGGCGGACCGGCTCTCCCGCGAGCGGCCGGGCGATCCGGTGGTGGTCGCGGGCTCGACCGGCTCGGTCCCGGCCACGGCCCGGCTGATCGCCGCGGTGGCGCGGCTGCCGCGCGGCGCCGTGGTGCTGCCCGGCCTCGACCTCCATCTCGACCCGGAAGGCTGGGAGGCCATCGACGGCGGCGGCAATCCCGAGGACGCCGCCCACGGCCATCCGCAGGCGATCCTGCGCCAACTGATGGGCCGCACGGCGCTCGCCGTCGGGCGCGAGGCGGTGGCGCCGCTCGGCGATCCGCCCCCCGAGGCGGTGGCCCGCGAAAAGCTGCTGTCGCAGGCCCTGCGCCCGGCCGAGACCACCGACGCCTGGGCCGGGCTCGACCCGGCCGAGCGTCTGACGCTCGCCCGCGAGGGGCTCGACGGCCTCGCCGTCGTCGAGGCCGCGGACGAGCGCGAGGAGGCCCTCGTCGCGGCGCTCGCGCTGCGCGAGACCCTGGAGACGCCCGGCGCCACCGCCGCCCTGGTGACCCCCGACCGCGGGCTGGCGCTGCGCGTCTCGGCCGAACTCGCCCGCTGGGGCATCGTGGCGGAAGACTCCGCCGGCCTCGGGCTGGCCCGCTCGCAGGGCGGGCGCTTCGCCCGGCTCGTGGCGGAGCTTGCCGCCGAGCCCGCCCCGTCCCGCGTGATCTCGCTGCTCGCCCATCCCTTCGTCCGCCTGGGGCTCACTCGCAGCGAGGTGGTGCGCGCGGCCGCGGCTCTGGAGATCGGCGGGCTTCGCGGCCCCGCCCCGGTGCCGAAGAACAGCTTTGACGGCATGCGCACCGCGCTCGAACTCAACCGCACCACCACCGCGCGGGTGCCGCGGGCGAAGAAGCGGCTCAAGGCGATCGACTGGGAACTGGCGGCGCAAGTCCTCGACCGGCTGGAGATCGCGCTGGGCGCCTTCCGCACCGACCGGCAACCCGCAATCGGCAACCTCGTGGCGCTGGCGGCCCTCCACCGCGAGGCCTGCGAGCGGATGCTCGCAGGGTCCGAGACGTCGCCCGAGGACGAGATCGACGACCCGTCTCTCGACACCCTGGACCAGCTCTTCGACGACCTCGAAGCGGCATCCGACGAACAGCTGCCCGGCCGGTTCGGCGACTACGCCGCCGTTTTCACCGCGCTCGCCCGCGACCGCACCGTGGCCTGTGCGCGGGACGGCGCGCATCCGCGCCTGCGCCTGCTCGGTCCGCTGGAGGCGCGGCTGCTGACCGTCGACCGGGTCGTGCTGGGCGGCCTCGACGAGGCGGTCTGGCCGGTGCGCCAGACCACCGACGCCTTCCTCAACCGGCCGATGCGCGGGCAGGTCGGCCTGTCGCCGCCCGAGCGGCGGATCGGGCAGGCGGCGCACGACTTCGTGCAGTTGCTCGGCACCTACGACGCGGTGCTGACCCGCGCGGCCAAGCGGGAGGGCTCGCCGACCGTGCCCTCCCGCTTCCTCCAGCGCCTGCGCGCCTTCGGCGGCGAGGGCCCGTGGGAGGACGTGCTGGCCCGCGGCCGCCGCCTGCGGGGGCTCGCCGCCGTGCTCGACCGCGGCCGCGAGCCCGCCCCGCCGCGGCTGGCGCGCCCGGCGCCGAAGCCCGACCCGGCCCTGTTTCCGCGCCGCCTCAGCGTCACCGAGATCGAGACGCTGGTGCGCGACCCCTATTCGATTTTTGCGCGTCACGTGCTGGGGCTGGAGGCGCTGGAGCCGGTCGCCGTGGTGCCGGGCGCGGCCGAGCGCGGCACGCTGATCCACAAGATCCTCGGCGACTTCGCCACGAACCATTCCGGGCCGCTGCCGCCGCGGGCCGACGAGTTCCTCTACGCCATCGCGCTCGAAGCCTTCGGCCGGCTTCAGGACCAGTACCCGGAACTCTACGCCGAGTGGTTCCCCCGCTACGAGCGCATGGCGATCGAGTTTTTGGAGTGGGAGCGCGTCCGCCGCTCCGAACTCGCCGGCATCCATCCGGAGATGTCCGGCAAGTGGGTGATCCCGCTCGGCTCGGAAGAGTTCACCCTCACCGGCCGGGCCGACCGCATCGAGCGCCGCGCCGACGGCGGCTTCTGCATCGTCGATTTCAAGACCGGCGCGCCGCCCTCCAACCGCACCGTCTTCGCCGGCTTCTCGCCCCAACTCACCCTGGAGGCCGCGATGCTGATGCACGGCGCCTTCGAGGGGCTGAAGGCCGGCGCGGTGCCCGATCTCCTCTACGTCCATGCATCCGGCGGGCGCGAGCCGTTCCGGCCGATCCCGATCAAGCCGCCGCCCGGCGAGGCGCGGGCGGTCGAGGTTATCGTGGAGGAACACGTCACGCGGCTGCGCGGGCTGCTCGCCCGCTACATGACGGGGCAAGCGGCCTACGTCTCGCGGCCGTTCCCGCAATATGTCCGCGCCTACAGCGACTACGATCATCTGGCCCGCGTCCTCGAATGGTCGCTGGCGGGCGAGGGGGAGAGCGCGTGAGCGGCTTCATCGTCGACGAACTGACGAAGTCGGCCCAGCTCAAGGCCGCCGACCCGCGCCTCTCGGCCTGGGTCTCGGCCAATGCGGGGGCCGGCAAGACCAAGGTGCTGACCGACCGGGTGTTGCGGCTCCTGCTCGACGGGGCGCCGCCGGGGCGCATCCTCTGCCTCACCTTCACCAAGGCGGCCGCCGCCAACATGTCGATTCGCGTGTTCCAGCGGCTGGGCCGCTGGGTGACGCTGGACGACGCCGCGCTCACGACCGAACTCACCGAACTCACCGGAGCGCGCCCGGCCCGCGCGACCCTGCGGCTCGCCCGCCGCCTGTTCGCCCGCGCGGTCGAGACGCCGGGGGGCCTCAAGATCGAGACGCTGCACGCGCTCTGCGAGCGGCTGCTGCACATGTTCCCGTTCGAGGCCAACGTGCCGGCCCGCTTCGTCGTGCTCGACGAGACGCAGGCCCGGGACATGTTCGAGATCGAGACCGACAACGTGCTCGCCGACGCCATTCTGGGCGGCGACAAGGGCCTGTCGGAGGCGCTCGCCGTGGTCGGGGCGGAAGCCTCCGGCGATACGCTGCGCGATGCGATCCGCGCCGCCATGCGCACCCGCGCCCTGTTCTCCGACCACCGGGCGCTCGGGCCTGCGCTCGCCCGTCTGCCGCGGGCGCTGTCGCTCAAGGACGGCGCCAGCGTCGAGAGCATCGAGCGCGACATCCTGGAGGGCGGCGACCTCGGCGATTGGCTCGCGCTCTCGAAGATGTTGCGCACCGGCAAGGCGACCGACGAGCGGCTGGCCGACGCGCTGACCGAGGCCCACACTCTGCTCGACGCCGGCAAGGCGCTCGCCCCCTACCGCTCGGTCTTCTTCACCGACAAGGACGAGCCGAAGGCGGAACGCTCGCTCGGCACCAAGGCGGTGCCCGCCGACGTGAAGCAGGCGCTGATCGACGAGCAGGCCCGGCTGATCCCGCTGTTCGATTCCTTGCGCGCCGCCCGCGCGCTCGCCCGGACACAAGGGCTCTACCGCCTCGCGGCGGAAATCCACCGCCGGATCGAGGCCCAGAAGACGCGCCAGGGCGCCCTCGATTTCGACGACCTGATCCACAAGACGCTCGATCTGCTCTCCCGCGTCGGCGCCTCCTGGGTCCTGTACAAGCTCGACCGCGGCGTGGACCACGTGCTGGTCGACGAGGCGCAGGACACCAACCCGCAGCAATGGGAGATTCTTCGCACGCTCACCGCCGAGTTCGCGGCGGGCGAGGGCGCGCGGGGCTTGCTGCGCACCCGCTTCGCGGTCGGTGACCCCAAGCAGTCGATCTACAGCTTCCAGGGTGCCGATCCGCGCGAGTTCGAGGTGACGCGCCGCGCCTGGGGGCGGGCGGCGGCCGAGGCGGCGATCGGCTTCGCCGATGTCGGGCTCACCCTGTCGTTTCGCACCGCGAACCCCGTGCTCAAGGCGGTGGACGCCGTGTTCAAGGTGCCGGAGCACTTCGCCGGCCTTTCCTTCGAGGACCGGGCGACCGGCACCGTCCACGCCTCCGCCCGCGGCGAGGTGCCGGGCGCCGTCGAGCTGTGGTGCATCGAGGAGCCGGCGGAGACGGAAGAACCCGACGCCTGGGCCGCGCCGGTCGATGCGCCGGAGGCCAACGCCCCGGCGATCACCGTGGCGCGCCGCATCGCCCGCGCGGTCCAGGCCTGGACCACCACGGGCGACGCCTGCGGCCGGGTCTGGCGGCCGGGCGACGTGCTGATCCTCGTGCGCAAGCGCTCGGCGGCGTTCGAGGAGGTGATCCGGGCGCTCAAGGGCCTCGGCGTGCCGGTGGCTGGACAGGACCGGCTGGAGGTCGCGGGCCACATCGCCGTGCTCGACCTCGTCGCCGTCGGCCGCGCCGGCCTGCTGCCCGCCGACGACCTGACGCTGGCGACCGCCCTCAAGACCCCGCTGGTGGGCCTCACCGACGACGACCTCACCCGCATCGCGGCCCGCCGCCCGCTCGCGGAGACGCTGGAAGACGCGCTCGCCCGCCACGCGGAAGCCGGCGATCCGGCCGCCGTCCGCGGGCGCGACGCGCTGGCCTTGTGGATACGGCTGGCGGCCGAGAACGGCCCGTTCGGCTTCTACGCCGCGCTGCTCGGCGCCCATGGCGGGCGCAGCCGGCTCGTGGCGCGGCTCGGCGGCGAGGCGGGCGACGCCATCGACGTCTTCCTCGCCCAGGCCGCCGACGCCGAGGCCGGCGCCGATGCCGCGCCCTGCCTCGACGCGTTCCTCGCCGACTACGTGACCCGCCCCGGCCGCGGCAGGACCGGCCTTTCGGTCAAGCGCGATCTCGAATCCGGGCGCGACGAGGTGCGGGTGATGACGGTCCACGGCGCCAAGGGCCTGGAAGCGCCGGTCGTCGTCGTCATCGACGGCTGCGAGCCGCTCGGGCGCAACGACCCGCCGCTCTTGGCGCTCGACGCCCCCGCGGACGGTCCACTGCCGCCGGTCTGGACCGGGGGGCGCACGCAGGATTGCGCGGCGACGTCAATTGCCCGCCAAGCCCTTCAGGCCCGCGCGCGGGAGGAGCACAACCGCCTGCTCTACGTCGCCATGACGCGGGCGGCCGATCATCTCGTCATCGCCCCCTATCGCGGCGCCACCCGCGAGACCCCGGCCTCGTGGTGCGAGATGGTGCGCATCGGCCTGGAGCGGCACCTCGGCCCCGGCGAGGCGATCGAGACCGCGCACGGACCCGTCACCCTCTGGCGCGAGGGCGGGGCCGCCGCGCCCGGCCACGCCGCGCCCGCAGCGCTTCCCGAACCCGAGACGGTACCGGACTGGCTGTTTGCCCCGGCCGCCCCCGAGGCCGAGGCGGCGCCGCCGTTGAGCCCGTCGGGTGCACTGGGCGCCGCCGACGGTCACCGCCCGCCGCGCCGCCGCCAGGGCGACGCCGAGGCCCGCCGTCGCGGCGCCCTGATCCACGCGCTGCTGGAACACCTGCCCCGGATCGACCCGGCCCGCCGCGAGGAAGCCGCCGCCCGCTTCGCCGGCGCCCGCGCCCCGACCCTGGACGGGGCCAAGCGCAACGAGCTGGTCCGCGCGGTGCTGCGGCTGATCGCGATGCCGGAGCTGGCGCCGCTGTTCTCAAGCGCAGCGCGGGCCGAGGTCGCGCTGTCGGGCCGCCTCACCGTGGACGGGATCGAGCGCGACGTGACCGGCCGCATCGACCGCCTCGTCGTCGGCGAGGACACGGTGACGCTCTGCGACTTCAAGACCGGCCGCCCGCCGGACGAGAACGCCCCGATCCCGCAGCGCGAGGCCGCCCAGGTCGCGCTCTACGCGCGCCTCGCCGCCGCGGTCTGGCCGGGCAAGCGGATCACCGCTTTGCTGGTGTGGACCTCCGGGCCGGTGGTGCGGCGGCTGGGGGAGGGGGAGATGGCGGCTTTAAGTTGATCCCACCCATACCCCTCATCCTGAGGTGGCAGCGCGAAGCGGCGCCCTCGAAGGAGGGCTCCAGGGATCGCGCGATACGCTGAAGCCCTCCTTCGAGGCTTCGCTACGCTACGCACCTCAGGATGAGGGGGATTGGGTGGAAGATGCGCGCCCGCCTCAGCTGCTCTTCTTCGGCGTGATCTTCACGATCTGGCCGTCGTCCTCGGTGAGCGCGTAGACGGCGCCGTCGGGGCCGACCTTCACGTCGCGGACGCGGTGGTCGAGGGGGATGCGCTCCTCGGTGACGACCTTGTCGCCGTCGAGCTTGAGCGCGACGAGGCCGGTGCTGACGAGGCCGCCGATCAGGAACTCGCCTTTCCAGTCCGGAAACAGGTCCTTGTCGTAATAGGCCATGCCCGAGGGGCCGATGACCGGGTCCCAGTAATAGACCGGCTGCACCGTGCCGCCGGCCTGGGTGGCGCCGTCGCCGATCTTCTCGCCCGAATACTCGATGCCGTAGGTCACCACCGGCCAGCCGTAATTGAGGCCGGGGCGCGGGCGGTTCAGCTCGTCGCCGCCGCGGGGGCCGTGCTCCACGGTCCAGAGCCGGCCCTGGCCGTCGAGCGCGGCGGCCTGGACGTTGCGGTGGCCGTAGGACCAGATCTCCGGCTTGGCCTTGTCACCGCCGACGAAGGGATTGTCCTTGGGCGCGTTGCCGTCGGTGTCGATGCGGAAGACCTTGCCCAGCCCGCTCGACAGGTCCTGCGCCTGGCCGCGGGTCTGCTTGTCGGAGCGCTCGCCCACCGTCACGAACAGCTTGCCGTCGGGGGCAAAAACGAGGCGCGAGCCGAAATGCTTGTCGCCGTCGTAGGTCGGCGTCTGGCGGAAGATCACCTTGACGTCGTCGAGGCGGGCCTTGCCGTCGCTCTCGACGAGCTTGGCCTTCGCCACGGTGGTGCCGTTGCCCTTGTCGCGCGGCTCAGCATAGCTGAAGTACACCGTGCGGTCGGAGGCGAAGCTCGGGCTCAGCGCGATATCGAGCAGGCCACCCTGCCCCTTCGGATCGACCTTCGGCACGTTCGCCACAGGCTGGCCCGGCGTGCCGTCCTTCGAGACGATCCGGATCTTGCCGGCCTTCTCGGTCACGATCACGCGCCCGTCCGGCAGGAACTCCATCGCCCAGGGGCTGTCGAGGCCCTTGGCGAACACGGCCGTTTCGACCTGCGCCTTCTGCGTCGGCTCGGGGGCGCGGGTCTGGTTGGGCAGGAGCGGCTTGTACTCGGTGTTGGGCGGGCCCTGCTCCGCGGTCTTCGTGCCGGCGCCGGGCGCGGCGGGTGCCTGGAACGCCTCGCCCTCAACGCGGGAGGGGCGCGCCTCTTGTGTCGCCTCCTGTGCCGCGGATGACCGAACGAAGGCCGACGCGTCGAGGCCGAGGGCCGCGACGGTGGCGAGCAGGAAGGGAAGGGTGCGCGTCACGTCGGTGTTCCTTGTCCGCCTGTCCCGAAGTCTGACTGACTGAAGTCTGGCTGACCGAAGTCTGACCCGCACATGGGGCGCGAGGCCCAGATGGCGAGGGCGGGCGGCCAACAGGGCGGCCAAGCGGCGCAGCGGCGCGCGGGCTGTGAAGGCCTGTGCACACCCATGCTCGGCCCGCGCCTCAGCCCCGTGCCGGCCGGGTGGGCGGGGCAGGGCGCCTTGACCGCTGCCGGGTGCGTCGCCAAGTTCCGGACCAAGCCCAGGAGGCGCCGACCCCGCTCCCCGGTGCCCCGAAGGATACGAGTCGAAAGGACGTTGAGATGGCGACGGTGAAAGTGACCGACGCGAGCTTCGAGCAGGACGTGCTGAAGTCCGCCGAGCCGGTCGTGGTGGATTTCTGGGCGGAGTGGTGCGGCCCGTGCCGTCAGATCGGCCCGGCGCTGGAAGAGATCTCCGCCGACCTCCAGGGCAAGGTGAAGATCGTCAAGGTCAACGTCGATGAGAATCCGGGCATCGCCTCGACCTACGGCATCCGCTCGATCCCGACGTTGATGATCTTCAAGAACGGCCAGCTCGCCAGCCAGAAGGTCGGCGCGGCCCCCAAGGGCGACCTCTCGCGCTGGATCCAGGCCAGCGCCTGATCCACGCCACCGTTCCGACGGCGAGGCCCGGCCCTGCGGCCGGGCTTTTTTCGTGCCCGAGACCGGGGGTGCGAGGCATGCCGGCCAAAACAAAGGAGCCCGGCCTTGCGGCCGGGCTCCCTCGGTTTCGAGACCCTTGATAGGTTCGGCTTAGTAGCTGCCGAACTTGTAGTTCAGGCCGGCGCGGACGACGGCGAAGTCGTTGTCGCGGCGGGCAAAGTTGTTGAAGATCACCGACGAGGTGCCGGCGTTGAAGTTCGGCAGCGGCGTGGCGTTGACGATGGTGCCGTTGGCGTTGGCGAAGCCGTAGCGGCTCTGGTTGCCGTCGAAGTTCACGTACAGACCTTCGATCTTGAGCGTCACCGCCGAAGAGCGGAAGAAGTTCAGGAACGAGTCGGTCGGGAGCGCGTACTCGACACCGCCACCGACGGCGTAGCCGGTCTTGAAGTCGTCGGCGTCGACGGCGCGACCGCCACCGAAGCTGCCGTAGGCGAAGCCGCCGGTGCCGTAGAACAGGACGCGGTCGAAGGCGTAACCAATGCGGCCGCGGACGGTGCCGAAGAAGTCGAGGCCCTGGAGACCGGTCGGGTTGATCAGCGTCACGCCCGGCTGCAGCGCGGCCGTTCCGGTGAAGGCGCAGGCGACGCCAGCCACGCCGCAGGTGCCGGCGCGGCCGTCGCGGCCACCGAGGTCGGCGTACTGGGCGTCAGCCTCGATACCGACGACGATGCCGGAACCCGGGGTGAACTGATAGTTGTAGCCGATCTGGGCGCCGCCGACGAAGCCGTCCTGACGGCCGCCGTTGTCGTAGGCGAAGCCGCCGACGCCGACGCCGCTGATGACGCGCGGATCGATGGTGGCGACGAGGGTCGGATCCCGCGAATCCTGAACGCCGAAGCCGTAACCGGCGTTGATACCGGCGTAGAAGCCCGTCCAGGTGAACACCGGAACCGGCGTGAAGATCGGCGGAGCGGCGCGGCGCGGCAGGTCGGCGGCGGACGCGACGGTGGTGAGCGCCGTGAAGGCGGCGAACGATGTCAGAAGCTTTTTCATGTTTTTTGATCCCCAGCAGAGTGCCCGATCGCCGTAAAGCTAGACCATTTCCGCCCCCCGGGATGTAGCGGCCAAGCCACACCCGCTGATGGCGTTTCGGGCCCGCCGGCGTTCCGCGCCGGGCCGGCGACTCAGGCGGGGATCGTCCCGTTGGCCTCCAGCACGGCCCCGGCGAGGTAGAGCGAGCCGCAGATCAGGACGCGGGGCGCCCGCTCGAACACCGTATCGGAGAGCCCTGCCAGCGCGGCCTCGACGCTGTGGGCGGTGCTGGCCTGCAACCCCACCGAGCGGGCGATCCCGGCGACCTCCTCGGCGGGGCGCGCCGCCATCTGGCCGGAGATCGGCACAGCCACGAGGGAGCGGGCGAGCCCGACGAAGTTCTTCAGGAAGCCTTCCGCGTCCTTGGTGCCGAGCAGGCCCACGACGAGCACCAGCGGCACGTCGCTGCGCTCGCCGAGATCGGCCATGGCGGCGGCGAGGATCCGCCCGCCATCGGCGTTGTGGCCGCCGTCGAGCCAAAGCTCGGCGTCCCGCGGCATGCGCTCGGCGAGCGCCCCGTGACGAAGGCGCTGGAGCCGGCCCGGCCAGTCGACGTTGCGCAGGCCCGCCTCGAGGGCCGCCGTGCCGATATCGCCGAAGCCCGCCGCGCGGAGGGCCGTGATGGCGGTGCCGGCATTGGTGAGCTGATGGCGCCCGGCGAGCCGGGGGCGGGGCAGGTCGAACAGTTCGGTCTCGTCCTGATAGACGAGCCGGCCGTTCTCGTCGTGGACGGTGAAGTCCTGGCCGCCGACCCGCACCGGGCTCGCGCCGACCCGCTCGGCGGCGCGGCAGAGCACGGCATCGGCCTGGGCGTAGTCCTGGGGCGCGATCACCGCCGGGCAGCCGCGCTTGAAGATGCCGGCTTTCTCGGTCGCCACCGCCTCGACGGTGTCGCCGAGATACTCGGCATGGTCGCGCCCGATCGGCGTGACGACGGCGCAGGCGGGCCGGTCGATCACGTTGGTGGCATCGACCCGGCCGCCGAGGCCGACTTCCAGTAGCAGCACGTCGGCCGGGGCTTCCGAGTACAGCAGCAGGGCGGCCGCCGTGGTGATCTCGAACACGGTGATCGGTTCGCCGCGATTGGCCGCCTCGCAGCGGGCGAAGGCGTCGGCGAGCCGATCCTCGGCCACGAACTGGCCGCCGCCGATGCCGCCTAAGCGGATGCGCTCGTGGAAGCGCACGAGGTGCGGCGAGGTGTAGACGTGGGCGGCCAAGCCCCCCGCCTCCAGGATCGCCCGCATGAAGGCGATGGTCGAGCCCTTGCCGTTGGTGCCGGCGACGTGGATCACCGGCGGCAGGCGCCGCTCGGGATGGTCGAGGGCGCCCAAGAGCCGCTCGATCCGCCCGAGCGACAGGTCGATCGTGCGCGGATGCAGGGCGAGGAAGCGCGCCATCAGCGCGTCGGAGGATTCCATCTCGCGCTCGAACTCTCGCAACTCAAAGGCGGCTCAGGCCGCGTCCGGCAGGGAGGCCGGGACGGGGGCGTCCCGGCGCACGTCCATCAGCAGGCCGCAGAGCCGGCCGATCGTATCCTTGAGCTGGTGCCGGTGCACCACCTGATCGACCATGCCGTGCTCGCGCAGGTACTCCGCCCGCTGGAAGCCGTCGGGCAGCTTTTCGCGGATGGTCTGCTCGATCACGCGGGGGCCGGCGAAGCAGATGAGCGCACCGGGCTCGGCCAGATGCACGTCGCCGAGCATGGCGTAGGAGGCGGTGACGCCGCCGGTCGTCGGGTTCGTCAGCACGACGATGTAGGGGAGCTTGGCCGCGTTGAGGCGGCGCACCGCGACCGTGGTGCGCGGCATCTGCATGAGCGAGAGGATGCCCTCCTGCATGCGGGCGCCGCCGGAGGCCGCGAACAGCACGTACGGCGTCCGTTTCTCCAGGGCCGTCTCGGCGCCGCGGATGAACGCCTCGCCGCCGGCCATGCCGAGCGAGCCGGCCATGAAGGAAAATTCCTGCACCGCGAGCGTCATCGGCAGGCCGGCGACGCGGCCGAAGCCGATCTTGAAGGCGTCGGCCATGCCGGTCTTGGCGCGGGCCTCCTTGAGGCGGTCGACGTAGCGCTTCTCGTCGCGGAACTTGAGCGGGTCGGCGGCGACCTCGGGCAGCGGCACGTCGATCCACGTGCCCTCGTCGAACATCATCTTGAGGCGCGCCTGGGCGCCCATCTTGAGATGGTGCTCCGAACCGGGGATGACCCAGTGGTTCTGCTCGACCTCCTTGTGGAACACCATCTGCCCGGTATCCGGGCACTTGATCCAGAGGTTCTCGGGCGTCTCGCGCTTGAACAGCGTCTTGATCTTGGGGCGCACGACCTCCGAGATCCAGTTCATCGCCTCGACCATGGGGCCTCTCGCTCCTCGAACCGTGACACGCTGATATCGGACCGGCACCGCCCCGATGCTATGGGGCGGGTCGCTCGGACGAAGGGACCGCTCTAGCCCTTCGTCACGCCGCGCACGCCGCCCGCGAGTTCGCGCACCAGCCCGGCCACGGCCGCGACCGTGCCCTCGCCCGCACGACCCTCGGCATCGAGGCTGCGGGCCAGCGCATCGACCAGCGCCGAGCCGACCACCACGCCGTCGGCGCCCTCGGCCACCGCCGCCGCGTGCGCGCCGGTGCGGACGCCGAAGCCGACCACGACCGGCAGGTCGGTCCTGGCGGTGATGCGCGAGACCGCCTGCGCCACCTTGCCGAAATCGGGCGTCGCCGTCCCGGTCACGCCGGTGATCGACACGTAGTAGACGAAGCCCGCCGTGTTCGCGAGCACGGCCGGCAGGCGCTTGTCGTCGGTGGTCGGGGTGGCGAGCCGGATGAAGGCCAGCCCGTGTTCGCGCGCGGGCAGGCACAGCTCGTCGTCCTCCTCGGGGGGCAGATCGACGACGATGAGCCCGTCGATACCGGCCTCCCTGGCGTCGGGCAGGAAGCGCGCGACGCCGTAGGTGTGGATCGGGTTGTAGTAGCCCATCAGCACCACGGGGGTGTCGGCGTCGCCCTCGCGGAAGCGGCGCACCAGCGCCAGCGTGCCCGCGAGGTCCTGGCCGGCCTTGAGCGCTCGCAGGCCCGCGGCCTGGATCGCCGGCCCGTCGGCCATCGGATCGGTGAAGGGCAGGCCGAACTCGACGATGTCGGCGCCGGCGCGGGGAAGCGCCTCCAGCACCTTGAGCGAGGTCTCGGGATCGGGATCGCCCGCCATCACGTAGGTGACGAGGGCGGCCCGCTTCTCCGCGCGGCAGCGGGCGAAGGCGGCGTCGATGCGGGCGGTCATCCGTGGCACTCCCGGGCGGCTCGGCCGGGATTCTGTTGTCACACACGGGGCCGTGCGGCTCCGCGGTGTCCCGGCCAGGGGGGGCGCCTACACCATCCGCTTGCCGAGGTGAAGCATTCTCGGGCGCGGAGGCAGCCGGCCGGGAGGGGGCCGAGCCGACGCGCGGGCAGCGGATCTGCAAACAATTCTCGGGGATTCGCTCATCTTCCCCTAACCGCCTTTCTCAAGCGCGGCTTCACGCGCGCCTGTCACGGTCGCTCCCAGGCTGCCCGTTCCGGTAGCCAAGGAGTGGCGTACCGCGTCATGACTCTCGCGCTGACCATCCTGGGGCTGTCCGCCTTCGTCGGGCTCGCCGGCCTGATCGTCGTGGGCGTGCGGCGGCACGGCGCCGCGCTGCCGGCCTTCCCCTCGGAATCGCTGCAGGACCGGCTGTGGCAGGTCGCCGAAAGCGAGGAGCGCTACCGGGTGCTCGTCGAGGCGACCACGCAGGCCGTGGTCCAGCGCGACGGGCAGGGGCGGATCACCTTCGCCAGCGAGGGCTTTGCCGCGCTGCTGGGCGCCAAGCCGCTCGACCTGATCGGCTCGACGCTGACGCCGCAGGTGCTGGAGCGCGGCCCCGTGCAGGTGCGCCCCGACGGCGTGCGCCAGGTCGAGGAGCGGCTGGTGCCGGTCGACGGCACGCCGCGCTGGTTCTCCTTCGTCGAGCTGCCCGCCGCGGGCCTGGAGGGCGGACCGAACTGGCTGCGGGCCGGCAGCGACGTCACCGACCATGTCGAGGCGGTGCGCTCGCTGGACGAGGCGAAGAGCCGGGCGGAAGCCGCGAACGTCGCCAAGTCCCGCTTCCTCGCCACCGTCAGCCACGAGTTTCGCACGCCGCTCAACGGCATCCTCGGCATGGCCGACCTGCTGCTCGACACCCGCCTCGATCCGGAGCAGCGCACCTATGTCGAGGCCCTGCGCACCAGCGGCAAGGCGCTGCTGACGCTGGTCGACGGCATCCTCGACTTCTCGCGGATCGAGGCCGGCCGCCTCGACCTCGCTGCCGAGCCGTTCGATGCCGCGCTCCTCGTCGAGGGCGTCGTGGAGTTGCTGGCCCCGCGCGCCCAGGACAAGGGTCTGGAGATCGCGCTCGACATCGCCGACGACCTCGTGGCTTTCCGCGTCGGCGACGCCGACCGGGTGCGCCAGATCCTGCTCAACCTCGCGGGCAACGCCGTGAAGTTCACGCAAGCCGGCGGCGTCGGCGTGAGCCTGACCCGCGAGGGGGAGGGGATCGCGCTCACCATCGAGGATACCGGCCCCGGCATGGCCGAGGACCGCATCCCGGTCCTGTTCGAGGAGTTCGAGCAGGGCGACGGCAGCGCGAGCCGGCGCCACGAGGGCACGGGCCTGGGCCTCGCCATCACCCGCCGCCTCGTCGAGCGGATGGGCGGGACGATCGAGGCCCGCTCGACGCTCGGGCGCGGCTCGACCTTCCGGGTGGTGCTGCCGCTGCCGGCCCCTGAAGATGCGCGCCTGCCGGTCGCCCCGCCCGCGCTGCGGGCGCGCCGGGTGCTGATCGTGGCCGATTCCCCGTTCCAGGCGCCCTATCTCGCCCGCCGCCTCAGCCGCTCCGGCGCGGCGGCCGTGGTGGTCGGAACCATCGAGGCCGGGCTCGACGCCCTGGCGGCGGCCCCCTTCGACGCCGTCATCGCCGACCGCTGCCTCGGCGACGCCCCCGTCCGCGCGCTGGCGGCGGAGGCCGGACGCTGCGGCGTTCGCTGCCGCCTGATCCTGCTCTCGCCGTTCGACCGGCGCGAGTTCGGCGCGGTGAACGCATCGGGCTTCGACAGCTACCTGATCAAGCCGGTGCGCGCCCGCTCCCTGTTCGACCGCCTGCTGGAGCCGGGCGCCGCGCCGGCCGAGACGGAGACGCATCCCGCCGCCGGGATCGAGCCGCCCCAGCCCGCCCGCGTCGCACCTCCCGCAGCCTCGTCCGGCCGCCGGGTGCTGCTCGCCGAGGACAACCCGATCAACGCGCTGCTCGCCACCAAGGCCCTGGAGCGGCTCGGCGCCCGGGTGACGCTGGCCCGCGATGGTCTGGAGGCGCTCGACATCCTGAAGACGCAAGGTCCGTTCGACCTCGCCCTGATCGACATCCGCATGCCCGGCCTCGACGGCCTGGAGACCGCCCGGCGCCTGCGCGCCCGCGAGGCCGAGACGAACGCGAGCCCGCTCCACCTCGTGGCGCTCACCGCCAACACCGGCCGCGAGGACATGGACGCCGCCCACGCGGCGGGGTTCGACGGGTTTCTGGCCAAGCCGCTGAATCTGCGCGCGCTGCCGGGAGTCTTGGAGGGGCGCAAGGAAGCGGCTTGAGGAAACAGAAGGTTTATCCCCTCGCCCTGGCGCAGGAACTGCCTCATCTTCGCGGCAGCGAAGGGTTGAGGACCGCATGACACGAGCGACCTTGGGACACGCACGCACTCGGCCGGGGAGGGCGGACGCGTGAAGCATCTGCGCTGGCTCGCCGTGCTGCCGCCCGCCGGGATGCTGCTCGGGCCGTACGTCCTCAACCGGGTCGAGCCGCTGGTGCTCGGCATGCCGCTGCTGCTGGCCTGGCTCGTCGGCTGCACCGTGGCGACCTCCGTGGTGATGGCGGCGATCTACCTCACCGATCCGGCCAACCGCGACGCGGGAGAAGAGCCATGAACGCGGCGCTCCCGATCATCGCGCTGGCCTTCGCGGGGGCGCTGGCCTTGGGCCTGTGGGCGCGGGCCGGCCACGACATGGACATGGAGCAGTGGAGCGTCGGCAAGCGCGGCTTCGGCACCGTGCTGGTCTTCCTGTTGATGGCGGGCGAGATCTACACCACCTTCACCTTCCTCGGCGGCTCGGGCTGGGCCTACGGCAAGGGCGGACCGACCTACTACATCCTCTGCTACCTCACGCTGATCTACGTGATCTCCTACTGGCTGCTGCCGCCGGCGTGGAAATTCGCCAAACAGCACAACCTGTTCTCGCAGCCCGACTATTTCGCCGCCCGCTACGAGAGCCGGCCGCTCGGCATCCTCGTGGCCCTGGTCGGGCTCGTCGCGCTGGTGCCCTACATGGTGCTCCAGCTCAAAGGCTTAGGCATCATCGTCTCGACCGCCTCCTACGGCGTGATCCCGCCGACGCTGGCGATCTGGATCGGGGCGGCGGGCGTCAGCGTCTACGTGATGGTGTCGGGCATCCGCGGCTCGGCCTGGACCGCGGTGGTCAAGGACATCCTCATCCTCGCCGTGGTGGTGTTTTTGGGGCTCTACCTGCCCTACCACTATTACGGCGGCATCGGCCCGATGTTTTCCGCCATCGATCAGGCCAAGCCCGGCTTCCTGGCGCTGCCCGATCGGGGCCAAAGCGCGACGTGGTTCGCCTCGACGACGATCCTGACGGCGCTCGGCGGCTGGATGTTCCCGCACATCTTCGCCTCGATCTACACCGCGAGCGACGCCCGCACCTTCCGGCGCAACGCGGTGTTCCTGCCGCTCTACCAGCTCATGCTGCTGTTCGTGTTCTTCGCAGGCTTCGCGGCGGTTCTGCAGGTGCCGGGCCTGACCGGCCCCGACGTCGACCTGTCGCTGTTCAAGATCGCGCTGGAGACCTTCCCGCCGTGGTTCGTCGGCGTCGTCGGCGCGACCGGCGTGCTGACCGCGCTGGTGCCGGGCTCGATGATCCTGATCGCGGGTGCGACCCTCATCGCGCAGAACCTCTACCGGCCCTTGGCGCCCCACGCGACCGACGCCTCGACGGGGCGGCTCGCCAAGATCATGGCGCCCGTGCTGGCGCTGGCCTGCGTCGGCTTCACCCTCTACGGCGGCGAGACCATCGTGCAGTTGCTGCTGATCGGCTACGCCGTGGTGACGCAGCTCTTCCCGGCCTTCTTCTTCAGCCTATGGCGCCGCAACCCGCTGACCAAGGCCGGCGCCATCGCCGGGATTCTAGCGAGCGTCGCCGTGGTCTCGGTGACGGTGGTGGGCGGGTACACACTCGCAAAACTGTTTCCGGGCCTGCCGGGGCCGATCCAGGATCTGAACGCGGGCGTCGTGGCGCTGGGGCTTAATCTGGTGGTGGCGTTCGCGGTCAGCGCCATGGGAGGTCGCGCGCGGGCGAGCGCGACCTCGTAGTCGCGAGACAGGTACGAGCGTTGAAACTTGTCCGAGCCGTCTCACGGCGATATCAAAAAGTGATATTTTCGCGAGGGGGCCGGACATGGCATCGAGCTACAGCTTGGGCGACCATTACGAGCAGTTCGTGCGCGATCTGGTCGGCAGCGGTCGCTATGCGTCGGCAAGCGAGGTCGTACGCGACGGCTTGCGGCTGGTGGAGGAGCGCGAGCAGATGCGCGCCGCCAAACTTGAAGCCTTGCGGCGTGACGTAGAAGCAGGTCTCGCCAGCGGCCCGCCGGAGCCGCACGACATGGAGGAGATCAAAGCCGCAGCGCGGGCTCTGCGAGCTCGCACCAGCGAGTCAGGTCGTCATGGCTAAGGTTTCACGTCGTGCGCTTGCCCGGCGTGATCTGATCGAAATCTGGACGTACATCGCGGCGGATGACGAAGGCGCCGCCGATCGCGTCCTCGACAGGATCGATGGCGTGCTCACCATGCTGGCCGGCAATCCCATGGCTGGTCGAGCCCGACCGGAACTGATGGATCAGTGCCGAAGCTTTCCGGTCGCCAGCTACGTACTGATCTACCTGCCTCTTCCCAATGGAATCGATTTGCTGCGCGTGGTGAGCGGCTTCCGCGACATCGACCGTATCGCGTTCGATAGCTGACCGCTCAGCCCCATCAGGCCCGCGCAGTGCGGCCCCGCGCCAGCGCGCCCTTCAGCGCGGTCACGGGCAGGAGCACCGTCTTCACCAGGGCGGTGACGGCGAGGACGGCGAGGACCGGCAGGATCGCCACGCAGATTCCGCTGACGCGCATTGGATGTTTCCTTCGAGCGACTCGGGCGGCGTCCACCGCCGTCTTGGGCACAGTCCGCCACTCAATCGCGGCAAGACCAAGGTGAATCGGGGCCGTGACGGCGACAGCCTCACGGGTTTGTTGTGCCGGCCAACCTTCCCGCGCGGGGATGCGCGGCCTCGAAGGCGCTCATCAGCCGGGCGGCGTCGACCTTGGTGTAGAGCTGCGTCGTCGAGAGCGAGGCGTGACCCAACAGTTCCTGGATCGCCCGCAACTCGCCCTGGCGCGCGAGGAGATGGGTCGCGAAGGAATGTCGCAGGGCGTGCGGCGTCGCGCTGTCGGGCAGGCCGAGCGCGCCGCGGAGGGACGCCACCGCGTATTGCACGATCCGCGGCGAGAGCGGCCCGCCCTTCACGCCGACGAAGAGCGGCCCCTGCGGATCGAGCGGGTGCGGGCAGAGGGCGAGGTAGTCGGCCACCGCCTGCGCGACGGCGGGCAGCACCGGCACGTCGCGGATCTTGCCGCCCTTGCCGGTCACCCGCACCGCATCGAGGCCCGGCACCGGGGCGTCGCGGGCGGCGAGCCCCAGCGCCTCGGAGATGCGAAGGCCGGAGCCGTAGAGCAGGGCGATCACCGCCGCATCGCGGGCGAGCACCCAGGGCTCGCGCGATTCGTCGGCGCGGGTCTCCGGAAGCGTCATCGCCACGGCGGCGGAGACGGGCAGCGGGCGGGGCAGGCGCCGCTCGACCTTGGGCTGGCGCACCGCGCCGAGCGCCGCGACGCTGCCGTGGCCCTCGCGCTCGAGATGGCGGGCGAAGGAGCGCAGGCCCGCGAGCATCCGCATCAGCGAGCGCCCGGAGATCTCCTCGGCACGCCGCGCCGCCATGAAGGCGCGCAGGTCGCGGGGCTTGAGGGCGATGAGCCGGGCGATCGTCGGCGGGCCGGAGCGGGCGTCGAGATGGGTCAGGAACTGGCGCAGATCGCGCTCGTAGGCCTCGACCGTGTTGGCGGCCATGCGCCGCTCCTGCGCCAGCGCCCGGCGCCAGCCCTCGGCCGACGCGCGGAGCGCGGCATCACCGGGAAGGAGGGGGTCGGCGACGGCCTGTCGGGCGCTCGGCGGCATGAGCGGAGCAAGCGCCGCTTAAGGTTGATGAAGCGTTAAGGCCGGAGGGCGCGGCCCTCCGCCCGCGCGACGGCGGGCATCCGCCGAACGCGCCGATCCCGACCCTCGGTCGGTTTGGCGCAACGCGAGAAAAGCCCCTTTTCGCGGGGCCCGGCTGCGCCATCTGGCCGCCCATCCGTTGTTCGAGAGAGAGAGCCCCGATGGCCAAGCCCGTCCACAGCATGATCCGCGTCCGCGACGAGGCGCGCTCGCGCGATTACTATGCCCGCGCCTTCGGCCTGGAGCCCGCCGACCGGTTCGACTTCCCGGACTTCACCCTGCTGTACCTGCGCGATCCGGCCTCGCCGTTCGAGCTGGAACTGACGGTCAACAAGGACCGCTCCGAGCCTTACAATCTCGGCGACGGCTACGGCCACATCGCCTTCGTGGTCGACAACGTCGAGGCCGAGCACGCCCGGTTCACCCGCGAGGGCTTTCCGGCCACCGACCTCAAGACCCTCAAGCACAACGACACCCCACTCGCGACCTTCTTCTTCGCCACCGACCCGGACGGCTACAAGATCGAGGTGATCCAGAAGGGCGGACGCTTCGCCTGAACGGGGACGACGCCCCTCATCCCACCCATCCCCCTTCATCCTGAGGCGGCGGCGCGAAGCGTCGCCCTCGAAGGAGGGCTCCAGGGATCGCAGAGACTCTTGGAGCCCTCCTTCGAGGCCGCTTCGCGGCACCTCAGGATGAGGGTGAGGGTGGGACGAAAAAGGAAGACGGCGAAAAACCTTACGGCGCCGTCTTCTCCAACCGCTCGAAGGCCGCGAGGCCCTTCTCGCACGCCGTCGGCGAGGGCGGCGGCAGGCTGGTTTCCAGGCGCATGGCGTCGTCGAGGGAGGGCACGTAGCGCTCGTCGGTGAGCGCGCGGCCCAACGCCGCCTGCATCCGGGTCCGGCCCGCGGCGATCGTCGCATCGACCCGCTCGCGGGGCACGCCGCAGGCGAGCGCCCGCCCCAGAATCTTGCCGTGCTTCTCGCCCTCGGCCTGCGGGATCACCAGAGGCCTGTCCTGCGCCGTGGCCGCCGCCGACCACAGCAGCGGGGCCAGACACAACGCCGCGCGCATCCTCATCACGAACCCTCCTCCCTCGTCGCGCCCTCGTAGCCCTGCGCGGGTGCAGCCGTCACGTGCCCGGATCATGTGCCCGAATCACGTGCCGGGATCATGTGCCCCTCGGCTTCGCCCGCCGGGTCGGCGCCTCGGCGAGCGGGTCCTCCGGCCAGGGATGGCGGGGATAGCGCCCGCGCATCTCCGAACGCACGGCGGCCCAGGAGCCGCACCAGAAGCCCGGCAGGTCGCGGGTGATCTGGATCGGGCGCTGGGCCGGCGAGAGCAGGTGCAGCACCAGCGGCACCCGCCCGCCGCCGAGCGTCGGATGCCGGTCGAGGCCGAACAGCTCCTGCACCCGCACCGCCAGCACCGGCTCGGGGCCGGATTCGTAATCGACCGGGATGCGCGAGCCGGTCGGCACCGCGACATGGCTCGGCGCTTCCTGTTCCAGCCGGGCGCGCAGTGGCCAGGGCAGCAGCGCGTGCAGGGCTTGGCCGAGATCGTCGGCGGTGATCGCGGCGAGCGAACCGCGCCCGACGATCCCCGGCGCGAGCCAGTCCTCGACGGCAGCCGCCAAAGCCTCGTCCGAGAGGTCGGGCCACTCGCCGCCCTCCGCCCCGTGGAGGAAGCGCACGCGGGCGCGCCACTGCGCCAAAGCCGGCGTCCAGGGCAGGCGGTCGAGGCCGAGCCCGGCTACGCCGCGGGCCAGCACCTTGGCCGCCTCTTCGTCGGCGGGGACGGGCTGGGTGCGCTCGTCGAGGCTCACCGCGCCGAGGCGGCGGATCTCGCGCGCCCGCAGGGCCCGCGCCTGGGGGTCGAAGCTGACGCTCCGCACCGTCTCGATCCGGTCGGCGAACAGCGCGTCGATGGTCTGCGGAAGAATCGCGGCGGCGGCGAGGATGCGGGCGTTGGCCGCCGTGCCGGTAAGGTCGGCCACCACGACGAAGGGCTCGCGGGCGAGCGCGCTCGCGGGGTCGAGGAGTCCGGCCCGGCCGTTGGCCATCAGAACCGCGCCCTCGCGGCCCCGCGCCCGGGCGACCCGGTCGGGATAGGCCAGCGCCAGCAGCGCGCCGGGCTCGGCCAGCGTCGGATCGGGCTCAGGAAGACGGGAGCCGGCGGCGCGCTCCGCCTGACGGGCCCAGCCCTCGGCGAGGCGGCGCATGTCGGCGGCGCGTCCGCCGCGGTCGCGGGCAAAGCGGTCGAGGCGCTCGGCGAGATCGGCGGCATCGCCCCCGAGCCCCCGCTCGACCAGCAGGGCGGCCAGTTCCGCGGCCCGGCGGGCATGGCCGATTTCGGCGGCGCGGGCCACCATCCGGGCCAGCCGCGGCGGCAGCGGCAGGGCCCTCAGGGTCCGGCCCGTGGCGGTGAGACGGCCGTCGGCGTCGAGCGCGCCGAGATCGGCCAGCATCGCGCGGGCTTCGCTCAGCGCCGGGGCGGGGGGCGGATCGAGGAAGGGCAGGGCGGTCGGGTCGGCCAGCCCCCAGGCGGCGCAATCGAGCACGAGGCCGGCGAGGTCGGCCGACAGGATTTCCGGGCGGGCGAAGGGTTCGAGCGAAGCGGTCGCGGCCTCGGGCCAGAGCCGCCAGCACACGCCCGGCTCCGTGCGTCCGGCGCGGCCCCGGCGCTGATCGACCGAGGCCCGCGAGGCGCGGGCGGTGACGAGCCGGGTCATGCCGTTGCCGGGCTCGTAGACCGGCACGCGGGCGAGCCCGGAATCGACGACGATGCGCACGCCCTGAATCGTCAGCGAGGTCTCGGCGATGGCGGTCGCCAGAACCACCTTGCGCCGGCCCGGCGGGGCCGGGGCGACGGCGCGGTCCTGCTCGCCTTGGCTGAGCGCACCGTAGAGGGGGGCCAACTCCGTGCCCTCGGGCAGGCGGCCCTCCAGCCGCTCGGCGGTGCGGCGGATTTCGGCCTGCCCCGGCAGGAAGGCGAGCAGCGAGCCCGGATCGGCCCGCAGCGCCCGCAGGATCGCGCCGGCCATCGCGTCCTCGATGCGCTCGCTCGCGGCGCGGTCGAGATGGCGCGTCTCGACCGGATAGGCCCGGCCCTCCGACTCGATGACGGGCGCGCCCCCCAGAAGCCCGGCCACGCGGGCGCCGTCGAGGGTCGCCGACATGGCGAGGATGCGCAGGTCCTCCCGGAGCGCGCCTTGCGCGTCGAGGGCGAAGCCGAGGCCGAGGTCGGCGTCGAGCGAGCGCTCGTGGAACTCGTCGAACAGCACCGCGCCGATGCCGGACAGCTCCGGATCGTCGAGGATCATGCGGGTGAACACGCCCTCGGTGACCACCTCGATGCGGGTGCGCGCGGAGACTTTGGAGCCGAGCCGCACCCGCAGGCCCACCGTATCGCCGACGCGCTCGCCGAGCGTCGTCGCCATGCGCTCGGCCGCGCCGCGGGCGGCGAGGCGGCGCGGCTCCAGGAGAATGATCTTTTTGTCGCCGAGCCAGGGCTGGTCGAGGAGCGCCAGCGGCACCCGCGTGGTCTTGCCCGCGCCCGGCGGGGCGACGAGCACCGCGGCGTTCCGCTGTTCAAGCGCCGCGCGCAGGGCGGGAAGGGCGGCCTCGATCGGGAGCGGAGCGGGATCCATCGGCATCGGACGGGGAGGTGATCCGGTTCGGGCCGCCGCGCAACCCATTGAAGCGACACGTCCAATGGGCGCGGCCGAGTTCGCCGGGCCCGATCAAACATTTTTTACCGGATTTCGGCCGAGCCGCCGGAACGGCCGCGCTCACGTCGAATTGAGCGCTCGACGTGCCGAACGCGCACGGACCGAAATACGGACGGACTAGACACCTATGCGCATTGCCCTCACCCTCGCAGCCGGCGTGCTGCTCTGCGGCCTCGGCGCCGGTACGGCCTCGGCCGCCCCGGCGATGCCCGCCCCCGGCGTGATCGCCGGCGACACGATCGAGACCGTGATGCATGGCGGCCGTCACCACCGCCATCGCGGCTGGCACCGCCATCACGGCACCACCAAGGCCTACCGCCGCGCCCGCCGCTACAACACGATGCGCTACGGCAACCCGAACGCCCGCAACCCGGAGCGTTCCGGCTACCAGCAGCAGCTCGGCAACACCACCAACGGCCCGCGCTACTGAGCGGTTCTGGGGATCATCGCCCGCATCGGCGACGATCCCCGCGAGGTGAGGCCAGACAGCCCGCCCGGCCCGGAGCCCGGCGGGCTTTTTCGTGGCGACGGCCCTCGCCTTGCACCGCCTGGGGAGAGCGCACACTTGTCCACGATGTTCGCTCTCCGTCTCCGGTGCCGCGGTGGGGCGGGGCTGCTAGCCTCTCCTCCATGCGTTCCAGTTCAGCCCGTCCCCAAGTCTCTCGTTCCCTTGCCCTCGAACGTCGCGCGAGCCCGGCGGATTCGGTGACCTCCTCGCCTCTCGATATCCCCGGCGCCACGCCGATGATGGCGCAGTACATCGAGATCAAGGCCGCCAATCCGGACTGCCTGCTGTTCTACCGGATGGGCGACTTCTACGAGCTGTTCTTCGAGGACGCCGAGATCGCCTCGCGCGCGCTCGGCATCGTGCTGACCAAGCGCGGCAAGCATGGCGGCGCCGACATCCCCATGTGCGGCGTGCCGGTGGAGCGCTCCGACGACTACCTTCACCGCCTGATCGCGCTCGGCCACCGCGTCGCCGTCTGCCAGCAGACCGAGGACCCGGCCGAGGCCAAGAAGCGCGGCCCGAAATCCGTGGTGCGGCGCGAGGTGACCCGCCTCGTCACGCCGGGCACGCTGACCGAGGATCGCCTGCTCGATCCGGCCCGCGCCAACCTGCTGCTCGCTATCGGCCGCCGCAAGGTCTCGGAGAGCCGCGAAGCCTACGGCCTTGCCGCCATCGACATCTCGACAGGGCGGTTTTCATTGAGCGAAGTGGACGGCACGGAGCTGGCCGCTTCCATCGCCCGGCACGAGCCGCGGGAGATCGTGCTGTCGGAGGCGATCCACGCCGACCCGGCTCTCGCCCGGCTCTGGCGCGACACGTCCGCCGCGGTGGTGCCGCTGGCGGCGGCCGAACTGGAGCCGGCCTCGGCGGAGCGGCGCATCCGCGAGCAGTTCGGCGTCAAGACGCTCGACGGCTTCGGCTCATTCAGCCGCGCCGAAATCGCGGCGGCGGGCGCGGCACTCCTCTACATCGAGCGCACGCAGTTCGGCGCCAAGGTGCCGCTCTCGGCCCCCTCCCGCGAGGCCTCGGGCGCCACGCTCGCCATCGACGCGGCGACGCGGGCCAATCTCGAACTCACCCGCACGCTGTCCGGCGAGCGCAAGGGCAGCCTGCTGGATGCCATCGACCGCACGGTGTCGGCGGGCGGCGCGCGGCTGCTCGCCGAACACCTCGCCGGCCCGCTGACCGACCTGAAGAAGATCGGGCGGCGGCACGATGCGGTGAACTTCCTCGTGCAGGACGGCTCGCTGCGTGCCCACCTGCGCGACGCGCTCAAGGCCGCGCCCGACCTCGCCCGCGCCCTGTCGCGCCTCGGCCTCGGCCGCGCCGGTCCGCGCGACCTCGCCGCGCTCCGCGGCGGATTGGACGCGGCGCTCGCCATCGCCGAGGGGCTTTCCGGTGCCGACCTGCCCGAGGGCATCGCCCACCTCGTGCGCCGCCTCGACGCCGCCGACCGGGCGTTGGCCGCCGAACTCGGCGCGGCACTCGCCGACGACCTGCCGCTCAACCGCCGCGACGGCAACTTCGTGCGCGCCGGCTACCATGCCGAGATCGACGAGGCCCGCCTGCTCGGCCAGGATTCCCGAAAGGTCGTCGCGGCTTTGCAGGCGCGCTATGCCGAGGCCACCGGCTGCCGCACGCTCCGGATCAAGCACAACAACGTGCTCGGCTACTACATCGAGGTGCCGCAGGCGGTGGGCGAGTCCTGCCTCAAGGGGCTCATGAAAGAGTTCGTGCATCGCCAGACCATGGTCGATGCCATGCGCTTCACCAGCGTCGAGTTGGGCGAGCTGGAATCGAAGATCGCGGGCGCTTCCGACCGGGTGCTGGCGCTGGAAGCGCAAGTCTTCGACGCCTTGAGCCAGCGGGTGATGGCGCAGGCGGACACCATCGCCGACATCGCCGACGCGCTCTCGGCGCTCGACGTGGCGGCAAGCCACGCCGAACTCGCGGTGGAACTCGACTGGACCCGGCCCCGCCTCGACGACAGCCTCGCCTTCGCCGTTGAGGGCGGGCGCCATCCGGTGGTGGAGGCGGCGCTCCGCAAGGCGGGCGAGGCCTTCATCGCCAATGCCTGCGACCTCTCGGGGAACGAGGCGGGACGCATCCGCCTCGTCACCGGCCCGAACATGGGCGGCAAGTCGACCTTCCTGCGCCAGAACGCGCTGGTCGCCGTGCTCGCCCAGATGGGCGCCTTCGTGCCGGCCCGCGCCGCTCATCTCGGCGTGGTCGATCGCCTGTTCTCCCGCGTCGGCGCGGCCGACGACCTCGCGCGGGGGCATTCGACCTTCATGGTCGAGATGGTCGAGACCGCCGCGATCCTGAATCAGGCGACGCGCCGTTCCCTCGTCGTCCTCGACGAGATCGGGCGCGGCACCGCGACCTTCGACGGGCTCTCCATCGCCTGGGCCTGCCTGGAGCACCTGCACGAGAGGAACGGCTGCCGGGCGCTGTTCGCCACCCATTTCCACGAGCTGACCGCGCTCGCCAAGCGCCTGCCGCGCCTCGACAACGCCACCCTGAAGGTCGCCGAGCACCGCGGCGACGTGGTGTTCCTGCACGAGGTCGTGCCGGGCGTGGCCGAGCGCTCCTACGGCTTGCAGGTCGCCCGCCTCGCCGGCCTGCCGGCGAGCGTGGTGGCGCGGGCCGGCACCATCCTCAAGGGGCTCGAATCGTCCGAGCGCGAGCGCCCCTCGCGGGCCCGCATCGACGACCTGCCGCTGTTTGCCAGCCTCACCGAGATCACCCCACCCCCGCCGGAGCCCGTCGCGCCTGCGCCCGACGATACGCTGGGCGAACTGCTCGACACGATCGACCCCGACAGCCTGACGCCGCGGGAGGCGCTCGACGCGCTGTACCGGCTGAAGGCGGAGCGGGCGCGGTAGGGGCGTCGGCTCGGCTCTGTACGCAACCGTTAACCGCCCGTGAGGAATCCTCGGCCAAAGCTGCGCCTGACAAGCACAGGATGCACGGGGCCATGGCACGCGAACTGCGGTCGTCTCGCCGGAATTTCCTCGTCGGCCTCGGCGGGTTCGCTGCGGCGGCCAAGCTCATGCCGGGCTCGGCGCTCGCGTTCGAGGCGGGCGCGTGCCCGCCGCCCTCGGCTTGGAGCGATCTCGCGCGGGCGGTGAAGGGCGGCGTGCTGCGGCCGGAGGACCCGTTCTTCGCCGACATCTGTCGCCCGAACAACCTGCGCTACGGCGCGACCCTGCCGGCCTGCATCGCCCGCTGCGCCAGCGCACGGGACGTCCAGGCCTGCATCGCCTGGGTGAAGCGGCAGAACATGCCCTTCGCCGTCCGCTCCGGCGGGCACAACTATGCAGGCTTCTCGACCACGCCCGGATTGCTCATCGACATGTCGCGCATGGCGGGCGTGACACCGGTGGCCGGCAGCGACGGCCTCGTCACGGTGCAGGGCGGCACGCTGAACCTGCTGGCCTACAAGCAGATGGAGCGGATGGGCCGCACCATCACCCACGGCCGCTGCGACACGGTCGGGGCCGCGGGCTTCCTGCTCGGCGGCGGCATCGGCTTCAACATGCGCAAGTTCGGCGTCGGCGCCGACCTCATGCGCGCGACCGAACTCGTCACCGCCGACGGCCACCTCGTGAGGGCGGATGCCGGGACCGACGCCTCGCTCTACTGGGCCTGCCGCGGCGGCGGCGGCGGGAATTTCGGCATCAACACCGCCTTCACCCTGGAGACTCGGCCCGTCGATGCGGTGACGGTGTTCAACCTGACCTGGACCAGGGACCTGCCGAAGGTCCTGAAGCTCCTGCTGACCGAGCTCGCGAGCGCCCCCGACGATTTCGGCTCCAAGATCGCCGTCACCATCCCGAGCCGGCAGGAGGGCTGCGATCGGGCGCCGCTCACCCTGTCGATCCTCGGCCAGCTCCACGGCTCGGACACGTCCCTGAAGGACATCTTCAAGTCCACCTGGGAGCTGCGCGATCAGGATCAGTCGCAGATCAAGGCGGACGTGCCGTACTGGCAGGGTCAGGACTTTCTGACCGAGACGACGTTCCCGTACTACTATCAGGAGAAGTCGAGCTACATGCGGGCCGCGTCGATCGACGACGAGGCCATCGCGGCGATGTTCGACTGGGCGGGCAGGATGCCGGCCACCTCCATGCCGGTGAGCTTCAAGTTCTTTCAGGTGGGCGGCGCCATCGACCGCGTCGGCCGCACCGAGACGGCCTATGTCCACCGCGGTGCCGACTGGCTGTTCACCGTCGAGGCCAATTGGTGGAGCCCGACCGATTCCACCCTGCAGGTCACGCAGGCGCTCGACTGGCAGCAGCGCTTCACCGACGACGTCAACCGCCGCACCGGTGCGGTCGGCGCCTTCCAGAACTTTTCCGATCCGTCGCTCGCCGACTGGCAGGGCGCCTATTACGGCGAGAACCTCGCCCGGCTGGCCGAGGTGAAGCGGGCGGTCGATCCGGGGATGCTGTTCACCTTCGCGCAGGCGATCCGCCCGGCCGAGACGCCTGCGCGCCGCAACCCGTCCTCGGCCCTACCCGGCGGCGCCCGGCGCGAGGCGGAAGCCGTCGAGCGTCTCCCCTGACGGCATCGCGCCGCCCCCCTGCCCGGAGCGGCAGCGGGCGACGTAGTCCAGCGCGCTCGCCACCGTGCGCTCCGAATAGGGCTTGGCGATCACGCCCACGGCGCCGGCGAAGTCCGGCGGGATGCGCTTGGCGTTGGCCGTCATGAACACAACCGTGGTGCGCGGGTCGGCGCTGAGCGCACGGGCGACCTCGATTCCGGTCGGGCCGTCGGTCAGGTGGATGTCCACGAGCGCCACGTCCGGCGCGGTGCTCCGGCCGAGGGCGATGGCTTCCGCGGAGGCCGAAGCCACGCCGACGCTGACGTGGCCGAGGTCTTCCAACAGGCATTCGAGTTCGAGGGCGATCAGCACCTCGTCCTCGACCACGAGGATGCGCAGGGCCTCGCCCGGTGCGGGGCCGGCGTCGGGCCTTACCTGGGGCATCCCGATGTCCCTCTGACTTTCCGCGAAACGACCGGTCACGGCGCGCCCTCGGCCGTCAGCGGCACGCGGATCGCGACGCGGGTGCCCGGCGCTGCGTCCGACCATGCGATCGTGCCGCGCAACTGCCGCACCACCATCTCGACCAGCATCCGCCCGAACCCCGCCGGGTTCGGTTGTCCCGCCGACAGGCCGATCCCGTCGTCCTCGACGACGAGCTCCAAGATTTCGGTTTTGATGGTCTCGGACGCGCGCCGCGCGCTCACCCGCACCCGGCCGGCTTGCGCGCCGGGGAAGGCGTGGCGCAGCGCGTTGCCGGCGAGTTCGTGCAGCATCAGGGCGAGCGGCGCCGCCATGGCGGCAGGCAGCGCCAGCGCCTCCACCTCGGTCTCGACCCGCGCGGTGCCCGGCCCGTACCCGGCGGCGAGGTCGGCGATCAGGTCGTCGGCGAACTCGCGGAAATCGAAGCGGGCGACGTCGCCCTCCGAGTAGAGCATGCGGTGGGCGGTCGAGAGCGCGCCGATGCGGTCGGCCATCGCCTGGAGCGCGTCGCGGGCCTCGCCCGGCGGCGTGCGGCGGGCCTTGAGCAGCATCAGCGAGGAGATCACCTGAAGGTTGTTCTTGACCCGGTGATCGACCTCGTGGAGCAGCGCCGTCTTCTGCTCCAGGGCGAAGCGCAGGTCGGCGGTGCGCTCGCCCACCTCCCGCTCCAGCGCACCGTAGGCGTCGCGCATGGCGGCCTCCAGGCGGTGCGTGTGGGTCATGTCGGCCTGGGCCGAGAAGAAGTAGAGGATCGCGCCCTCGGCATCCCGCACCGGGCTCACCGTCATGCCGTTCCAGAACGGCGTTCCGTCCTTGCGGTAGTTCAGCAACTCACACTCGAACGCGCGGCCCTGCACGATCGCCTGCCGCAGGCCGTCGAGCGTCGCCCGGTCGGTGAGCGGGCCCTGGAGCCGGCGGCAATTGTGGCCGTAGAGTTCCTCGCGGGCATAGCCCGTCAGCGCCAGGAAGGCGCCGTTGACCCACACGATCGGGTTGTCGGCCCGGCGCGGGTCGGTCACGACCATCGGCGTCGGGCTCGCCTCGAAGGCGGCCGCGAAGACGTCGACGGTGAAACCGGGCGGAAACACCGTCGCCTCTGTCGAAAAGCCCGTCATCCTCACGCCAACGCAGGCGCACCGCCCCACGCGCGGCACGCGACCCCAAGGGACGGGGACCCCGCCCGGAACCGTCGACCCGCGGCTGCGACGAGCCCGTGCCGTTCCCGTTCCGCGGCGGAGTTCTCGCTTCCGTCAATCCCGGCTTACGCCTAGGAGGGGCCGAGAGTTCCAAAGTCGCGAGGACACCGCAAGGGGCGCAGGCCATCGGGCTGTGGCCGGCGGCCCCGAGGCTGCCGCGATTTCTGCGCAGTAGGGCCTCGGAACCTTGAAGAGGGCGGGCGATGGCGGCAGCGAAGGGCCGGAGGGGCTTGCGGCCCCGCGACGTGCTGGAGGACCCGCGCCTGCTCCTGATGCTGGCGCTCGGCTTCGGCTGCGGCCTGCCGATCCTGCTGGTGTTCTCGACGCTGTCGGCGTGGCTCGCCACCGCGGGCATCCAGCGCACCAGCATCGGGCTCCTGTCCTACGTCTCCTTCGCCTACTCGCTGAAGTTCGTCTGGGCCCCGGTGATCGACCGGCTCGACCTGCCGCTGCTGTCGCGGCTCCTCGGGCGGCGGCGCTCGTGGATGCTGCTGTCGCAGGTCGCGGTGGCGGGCGGCCTCGTCGCCATGAGCTTCGGCGCGCCCTCGGACGACCTGTTCTACATCGTCGTCTGCGCGCTCGTGACCGCCTTCGCCTCGGCGACGCAGGACATCGTCGTCGACGGCTGGCGCATCGATGCGGCCCCGACCGAGCGCCAGGGGCTGATGCTCGGCAGCTACCAGCTCGGCTACGCCATCGCCCGCGCCTTCGCCGGCGCCGGCGCCCTCTACATCGCGCAAGGGTACGGCTGGCAGATGGCCTACGAGGCCATGGCGCTCTTGATGCTCGTCGGCATCGCCGGGTGCCTGTTCGCCCCGCGTCAGGACCCGGCGGACGCAAGCGCGGAGCCGCGCGGGGTCGCCGAGACCCTGCGGGTCGCCGTGGTCGAGCCGTTCGGCGACCTGATCCGGCGGAAGGGTCCGCGGCTGATCCTGATCCTGTCGCTGATCATGCTCTACCGCCTGCCCGACATCATCTCCGGGGTGATGGCCCAGCCGTTCTACATCGAGCAGGGCTTCTCGCTGGTCGAGATCGCCAACGTCACCAAGGTCTACGGCGTGATCATCGGCCTCGTCGGGGCGCTCGCCGGGGGCTGGGCGGTGATGCGCTTCGGCATCCAGGCCTCGCTTCTGTTCGGCGGCATCGTCGCGGCGGGCTCGAACCTGATGTTCGCGTGGCTCGCCGTCAGCGGCCACGACACCGAGATCTTCATCGCCAGCATCTCGATCGACAACTTTTCCGGCGCCTTCGCCGGCACGGCGCTGATCGCCTACATGTCGGGGCTGACCTCGCCGGCCTTCGTGGCGACGCAGTACGCGCTGCTCTCCTCGCTCTACGCGCTGCCCGGAAAATTCATCGGCGGCTTCTCCGGCTACATGGTGGACGGGCTCGGCTACCCGTCCTTCTTCGTCGCCTCGGCGCTGATCGGCATTCCGGTGGCGCTGCTCTGCATCGCGCTGGCGGCCCTCGGCGAGGGGCGGGAGGAGGGGGAGGCCGGTCCTGTGCCGGAAGAGGAAGCCGTGGCGGCCAAGGCGTGAAAAGTGCTCATTGCCGTATTCCGGGCGCGAAGAGCGCCCCGCAGAGCGGGCCTCGGCGCCAGCCAAGGCGTCTAGCGGAGCGAGAAGCCAAGGCCGCGGACGCGGCCGCCGGCGTTTGAGGCATGCAAGGAACAGGGCGGTCGTCAGACCGTCCTGGAACCATCACAGGGGCCTCCGTTTTGCTCCTGCCTACGCGTTCGAGGAGATCGAAGACGTGAACCAGATCGCGCTGAGCGGCGAGACCCTTCCGGTTCCGGTCGCGCCCGCCGCCCTGCCGCCGCTCTCCGCCGCCGACCGCGCGGCGCTTCGCCGGGCGGTGGATGTGCTGGAGCGGCCGGGGCTCGCGGCCCGGCTCTCGGCCGCCGCCGGGGCGCCGCTCGACCTGATCGGCCGGGCCCTGCCCGCGCCCGTCACCGAGGCGGTCGGCCGCTCGACCGAGGCCGCGATGCGCACGGCCCTGCGGATTGCGCTCGCCACCCTGCCGGACAAGGCGGTCGCGCCCGCGGGCTCGGCGGTGGAGCGGATCGAGGAGGGGGCGGGGCGCGGACTCGGCCGCCTCGTCGGCTCCAGCGAGACCCGCCACAAGGCGTTGGCCGCATTCTCCGGCGCGCTCGGCGGCGCCTTCGGGCTGGCCACCGTGGCGATCGAGCTGCCGCTCTCGACCACGATCATGCTGCGCTCCATCGCCGAGATCGCCCGCGAGGAGGGCGAGGATCTGAGCGACCCGGAAGGCGCGCTCGCCTGCGTGCAGGTCTTCGCGCTCGGCGGGCGCAACGGGCCCGAGACGACGCTCTCCGAGAGCGGCTACTTCGCCGTCCGCGCGGCGCTCGCCAAGACCATGTCGGAGGCGACCCGCTACGCCGCCCACCGCTCGCTGCTCGACGCGGGCGCGCCGCCCCTGGTGCGATTGACCGCGCAGATCGCCTCGCGCTTCGGGATCGTGGTCTCGCAGAAGGTCGCGGCCCAGGCCGTGCCGATCATCGGGGCGCTCGGGGGGGCTGCGGTCAACACCGCCTTCATGGACCATTTCCAGGGCATGGCGCGCGCCCACTTCACGGTGCGCCGCCTGGAGCGCGCCTACGACAAGGAGACGGTGCGGGCGGCCTATCTGGAAGAGAAGGCGGCGCTGGGGATCGCTTGAGCCCGCGTCCTGGGGGACGCTCGACCGGGGATCGGCCCGGGCGACCGCCGGGCACGGATCATGCTAAATCGTTTTCCTGATCGGCGGTGGGCCGAGCGGGAGACTGTGCGTGCCGTCACCGTTGCAGATCGCCTTCCGGGCCGGCGCCACGGGAGCTTGGCGGATCGACCGGATCGCGCCGGTGATCGGGGAAAGCCTCGCCCCGGCCGAACGTCTCGCCGTGACGGACGGCTCGGGCGCCGCGGAGCCCGGCACCCTCTGGAGCCTGCGCGGCACGACCAGCAACACCCGATACGCGACGCGCACCGAGGTGCGGACCCTGGCGAGCCGGCAGGAGGGCCTGGGTCGGCCCACGGCGTCCCGCGCGGCGCTGATCCCGATCCGCAAGACCGACACGTGGTGGAGTCTGGCTCAGGACGAGCGCCGAGTGATCTTCGAGGAGCAGTCCCGCCATATCCGGATCGGGCTCGACACCCTGCCCGGCGTGGCGCGACGCCTGCACCATTCCCGCGAACTCGGCGAGCCCTTCGATTTCCTGACCTGGTTCGAGTACGCCCCCGAGCACGCGGACGCCTTCGAGACCATGGTCGCGCGGCTTCGAGACACGCCCGAATGGCGCTACGTCGACCGCGAGGTCGACATCCGGCTGATCCGGGCGGATGCGTCCGAGGCAAGCGGCGATCCCGTCACCGCTCCGTAAGCCGGAGCGACGCCGCCGCGTCGGCTCACGGCACGGAAGCAGGGGGCAGGTTGGTCTCGACCAGCACCGTCTCGGTCTCGAACGAAGCGGCATGCCACGTGCCGGCAGGGAAGTGGAACAGACTGCCCGCCGCGAAGGCCACCCAGCCCTGTTCGGTCTCCAGCATGCCCGAACCTTCGATCACCTGCACGAACTGCGCGTGATCGTGGCTGTGACGCGGCGCTTCCGTCCCGGCGGGAACTTCGACCCGCACGAGGCTCGCGCCTTTGTTCGCCCCTTGCCCCTCCAGACTGCGCTTGGCCACGCCCGAGGCGCTCCGCGTCTCCGGCAGATCGGTCCAGGGCAGGCAGTGGCGGGTCATCGCGGGCTCCGAGTTCGCCCGCGAGGTAGGCGCCGGCTCCGTCAGGGCCAGACCTTGATGGCGACGGGCCGGCGCACGAGGTCGCGATCCGAGGTGATCGTGCAGCCCTCCACCTTCAGCGTCGCGTAGGTGAGCAGCGCCCGCTCGCCGACATCGTCGAAGTTGCGGCCCTTGGCGTCGGGGTCGAGCAGCGACGGGTAGGCGATGAGGCGCGGACCCGCCTTGCCGCCCACCTTGCACGGGTCGTCGTAGAGCGTGGCGCCGGCCATGAGCAGGCGGGGCACGTCCCAGGTCAGGAGATCGCGGGACGTCGTCCAGTAGAAGCCGGATTCGGCAAACACGCCGCCCTTGGCCGCCATGAACACCGCGATCCACGCCCCCGTGCCGCGCTGGCGCACCAGCGCCCCGACCGGGCCGGGGAACGGCCCGACCGGGCCGCAGGTGTCGGCCAGCTTCACCGCCTTGCGATACGGGTCCGGGAAGGCCGCGGTGAAGCCGGTGCCGGTCCAGGCGCGCCAGCGGGCCGGATCGGCGGGATCGTCCGAGCGGAACAGGCAGACGCCCGCCGGCTGGTCGCTGCCGGGCCGGTCCCAGCCGGTGGTGGAGGCCAAAAAGTAGCGCCAGCGCCCGTCGCCGACGATGTTGGAGGGATTGAAGAAGCCCCGATGCCGGCCCTGCTCCTCCTCCTGCCGGAACGGCGCCCCCGCCACCACCGCGGGCGGGTTCTTCCGCGCGAAGCTGGCGCCGCCGTCCAGCGAGGCGGCGGCGGTGATCGTGTTGTACCAGCACTCGATGTAGACCTTGGAGCGGCAGCGCCCCTCGTGCTCGTTGGCCTGGAACTCGTGGTGGACCAAAGCCGCGACGCGGGCGCCGTCCTCGGTCCAGGTGGCGGTGATCCACGAGCGGTCGTCGTAGAGCGCCGGATCGCTTTTGCCGCCTGAATCGAGCACCACCCGGCAATCGATCTTGAGGCTGTCGAGGTCGGGCCCCCGCAGGGCCCGGTTGCGGTAGTGCAGGCCGAACATCGCGATCCCGCCCGACGCGTCGCGGAAGGCGCGGGCGGGAGCGTCGGGCACGTCGGCGCCGTCGCAGGCGTCGCGGGTCGCCGAAAAGATCGGGCGTTCGGGGCCCGTCAAGGTCAGCGCCGAGAGCGGCGGCTCAACGGCGCTCACCCCGAGCGGCACGAGGCCGCACGACGCCGCCAGCAGCACGGTGAGGGAGCGGAGCAGCCTGGACATCCCATCAGGATTGCGTTTTGAACCGTTACAGGAAGCTTGTCCGGATCGTCCGGCGCAGGCGCCGTCCACAGGCCGCCCCATGCTCGTTCTGATCCTCGGCCTCGTGCTGTTCCTCGGCACGCACGCCTTCTCGATGGCGCGGGGGAAGCGCGCCGAGGTGATCGGGCGCGTGGGCGAGCAGCGGTACAAGCTCGGCTACACCCTGCTCTCGGCGCTCGGCCTCGCGCTCACCGCCTACGGCTACGGGCTGTACCGGCAGGAGGGGATGATCCCGGTCTGGTCGCCGCCGGTCTTCACCCGCCACCTCGCGGTGCTGCTGACCTTGTTCGCCTTCATCAGCTTCGCGGCCACCTACCTGCCCGGCCACATCCGCACCCGGCTGAAGCACCCGATGCTGCTCGGCGTGAAGATCTGGGCGACCGCGCATCTCCTGGCCAACGGCGATCTCGGCTCGATGCTGCTGTTCGGCGCCTTCCTGGCCTGGGCGGTCGCCGCCCGCATCAGCGCCAAGCGCCGCCCGCTCACGGCAGGGCAGGTGGCCGCGCAGCACGGCGGGCAGGCGGCGCCCGCCGGTTGGCGCAACGACGCCATTGCGGTGGCGGTCGGCGTGGTGGCGTGGTTCGTGTTCGGAAAATACCTGCACCCGCTGCTGATCGGCGTCGCGGCCTGGCCGGGGCAGGCGTGAGTCCGTATTCCGGGCGCGAAGAGCGCCACGCGCAGCGGCCTCGGCTGTGCCGAGGCGTCTAGCCAAGCGAGCAGCCAAAGCCGCGGACGCGGCTGCCGGCGCTTGAGGCAGGGACTTAAAGACCAAAAAATTTCGCCAAACCCCGGGGCCTGTGCTAGGCGCGGGCCGAACGACGACAGGCGAGGCGAGCGCGGCCCGCGAGGGACGCACGGATTTGAGATGGCCGAGAACAACGAGTTCTTCCGCGAGGTCGACGAGGATTACCGCCGCGACCGGTTCATCCAGATCTGGAAGCGCTACAACGCGCTGATCATCGCGGGCGCGATCCTGCTGGTCGCCGGCGTCGGCGGCTGGAACTACTGGCGCCACGCCGAACTCGTGCGCGCCGAGGCGACGTCCGAGCGGTTCGACCGGGCCAACCGCCTCGCCAAGGACGGCAACACGGCGGAGGCCGAGCGCGACTTCGCGGCGATCCAGACCGACGGCCCGGCGGGCTACGCCCTTCTCGCCCGCTTCCGCAACGCCGCCGAGGTGGCCAAGCGCGACGCCGCCGCGGGTGCGGCCGCCTACGACGCGCTCGCCGCCGACAAGGGCGCGGGCGATGCGCTGCGCGACCTCGCCCGCCTGCGCGCCGCCCTGCTGCGCCTCGACGGGACGGATCAGGCCGCCGCGCTGACGCAGCTTCAGGGCATGGCCACGCCCACCGGCACCTTCCGCCACACCGCCCGCGAGATGCTGGGCCTCACCGCGCTCCGCAAGGGCGACATGGACGGCGCCGGCCGCTGGTTCGACCAGATCGCGGGCGACACCGACACCCCGCAGGGCCTGCGCCAGCGCGTCGAGATCTACGCCGCGCTCGTGGCCGGCGGGCCGGTCACGGTCACCGAAGCCAAGCCCGAGAACGCCGCGCCCCCGCCGCCGATCACCCGCTGACATCCACCGCACGTCATTGCGTGGCGAGGCGTAGACGATCCAGGGCGCGTCCTCTCCGGACAGGGCGCGCCCTGGATCGCGTCGCTCTCGCTCACGATGGCAGGCATCCTTTCCGGGCGTGTTCCCCCGCACCGGAATGCCCTATCCTCACGAAGACCAGCGCGTCCCCCCGGCCGCGCCGAAAGACAGACTCCCATGGACCTGCCGACCGTCGCGATCGTCGGACGCCCGAACGTCGGCAAGTCGACCCTGTTCAACCGGCTCGTCGGCCGCAAGCTCGCGCTGGTGGACGACCGCCCCGGCGTGACCCGCGACCGGCGCGAGGGCGACGGCTCGATCGGCGACGTCGCCTTCCGCATCATCGACACCGCCGGCCTCGAACAGGCCGACGCCGACTCGCTCTTGGGCCGCATGCGGGCGCAGACCGAGGCCGCGATCCTCGAATCCGACGCGGTGCTGTTCGTCATCGACGCCCGCGCCGGCGTGCTGCCCGCCGACCGGCCCTTCGCCGAACTCGTGCGCCGGGCCGGCATCCCGGTGATCCTCATCGCCAACAAGGCCGAGGGCGGGGCCGGGATGGCCGGCGCCTACGAGGCGTTCTCGTTGGGCTTGGGCGATCCGATCCCCTTCTCCGCCGAGCACGGCGAGGGCCTCGGCTCTCTGCAGGACGCGCTGCGCGAGGTGCTGCCCGAACCCGACGAGGAGGACGAGGAAGAAGGCGAGGGCGGCAAGGGCCTGCGCGTCGCCATCGTCGGCCGCCCCAACGCCGGCAAGTCGACGCTGATCAACCGCATGATCGGCGAGGACCGCCTGCTCGTCGGACCCGAGGCCGGCATCACCCGCGATTCGATCTCGCTGGACTGGGAGTGGCGCGGCCGCAAGATCAAGCTGCACGACACCGCCGGCATGCGCCGGCGCGCCCGCATCGACGACAAGCTCGAGAAGCTCGCGGTCTCGGACGGCCTGCGCGCCGTGCGCTTCGCCGAGGTGGTGGTCGTGCTCTTGGACGCCACCATCCCGTTCGAGAAGCAGGACCTCACCATCGTCGATCTCGTCGAGAGCGAGGGGCGCTCCCTCGTGATCGGCCTCAACAAGTGGGACCTCGTGGCCGACCAGCCCGGCCTGCTCAAGACCCTGCGCGAGGACTGCACCCGCCTGCTGCCGCAGGTGCGCGGCGTCTCGGTGGTGTCGCTGTCGGGGCTCGGCGGCGAGGGCATCGACCGGCTGATGCAGGCGGTGGTCGACGCCTCCGAGGTGTGGAGCCGCCGCGTCTCGACCGCGCGGATCAACGCGTGGCTCACCGACGCGCTCCAGCGCAACCCGCCGCCCGCGGTGTCGGGCCGGCGCATCAAGATCCGCTACGGCACCCAGGTGAAGAGCCGCCCGCCGCACTTCGCCCTGTTCGGCAACCAGCTCGACGCCCTGCCGAAATCCTACACCCGCTACCTCGTCAACGGCATCCGCGAGGCCTTCGACCTGCCCGGCACGCCGATCCGGCTGTCGCTGCGGACGACGAAGAACCCGTTCGAGAAGGGCTGAGGCGCGCGCACGGCTGGCGATGCGGGAGCCGCTCTCGCTCGTCCGGCAGGAGCCGCGAGGACGCGACGGCGCGATGTACCGGCATCCCCGCCGACGGTTGGGCAGGCTGCTGCGGAAGTCGCATTTTTGCGGTTCCAGGGAGGATCAGTAGCCGCCGCCGCCGGCACCGCCCGCCCCGCCTCGGCCGCCGCCGACCCCGGCGCCGCCGCCGCCGCCCCGGCCGCCGCCGGGACCGCCGCCGGCCCGGCCGCCCTGGCCGCCCTGGCCGCCGTCGATGCTGGCGCCGTC
This sequence comes from Methylorubrum rhodinum, assembly GCF_014199935.1. Lineage (GTDB taxonomy): Bacteria > Pseudomonadota > Alphaproteobacteria > Rhizobiales > Beijerinckiaceae > Methylobacterium > Methylobacterium rhodinum. The sequence goes on along the minus strand of NZ_JACHOP010000007.1, from coordinate 144,414 downwards.
CTGGCCGTCGCCGCCCCTCCGGCCGCTGTCGCCCCGACCGCTGTCGCCTCGGCGACCGGGACGGCCGGCATCGATGGACACGAAGAGCTCGATGCAGTCGGACGGGCGGAAATCGCTGGAGCCGCGGTCGCGCCCATCGGTCTTGAGCAGGGTGATGCAGTAATCCGTCAGACCGGAATTGTCGTCGCTCGCGCGGGAGACGCGGCTCCGCTCCCGGCGATCCTCCGCGGCGAGTTCGCGCCCGGACTTGCCGCCGCGACCGCCCGGCAGGCCCGGCAGGCCGGCCCCGTCGCTCTGTCCGGCCAGCCGCAAGGCGGGATCGGCGCCCGGCGCGAGAACCGGGAAGGCGAAGGCCGACAGGCCTGCGAGCGTCGTGAAGCCGAGCGCTACGGAGGGGATAAGAATCGTTTTCATCGGTCTGGACCTCGGTGGAGGATCGGTGTCCCGGTTCACGTCCGGGCGTCAATCGCAACGATCCCGTCGTGCGTCCCGCTCAGGGCCGGAGCGGTCGGAAGGCCGTTTCTCGAGGCACTGCGAAGGGCCGGGAGCGTCTCGCGACGCCCCGGCCCCATCTCGCTCAGAAGGCGCTGCCGCCGCGACCGCCGGAGCCGCCCACGCCACCGTAGCTGCCGGCCCCGCCGCCGCCGCCGGCGCCGCCGCGACCGCCATTCACCGCAGAGCCGCCGCCGCCGCCCGAGCCGCCCGTGCCGCCGTAATAGCCTTCGCCGCCACTGCCGCCGCGACCGCCCCTGGAGCCGTAGCCGACCGCGGACCCGCCGCCGCCGCCGCCGCCGCCGTAGCCGCCGTAGACGCCGGCACCGCCGCGACCGCCGCCGCCGCCGCGACCGCCGTAGCCGCCCGACCCGCCGTCACCGCCGCCGCCGCCGTAACCCTTGTATCCCATCCCGCCGGCGCCGCCGCCGCCGCCACGGCCGCCGTAATAGCCTTCGCCGCCGTAGCCGCCGGCACCGCCGCGCCCCGTTTGCGCGGAGGCCGCTGTCGCGCCCAACAGGGCGAGGGCCGAGATGATCGTGATCACTGTCGCCTTCATGGTGATCTCCTGTCCGATGCTGACTGATGCCTTAAGCGTTTGTTCTCGCTCCCCTCGACACGACTTCGAGTCGAAAAGATCGGGGCCCACGATTCTTGCCTTCGCGGCAAGGCCCGGGGATATGCGACACCTGATGCCGAGTCAGATATTCTCCGGCACGCCCGACTTACCGGCTTCCGCCTGGTTCGCCTGTGTTGTCACGCACGCCGTGAATGCTGTCTGAATGGCGAGTCTGATCCTTATTCATTGTTTTTTGCACGTTAGGGCATTGCGATATGGAAATCAAACTAGTTGCATATGGTTCATTCGACAAAAAATAACCTCGTGCCGATTGGTACTTTCTGAATATTCACCCCGGCGCCACGAAGAGCGCGGCGTCAGGCGCGGGATAAAAATCATGCATGGCGGCCCAAACCGGCAGAAAAAATCAATCGTCCCCTCTGTAGAGAGGCGACCGGGCCGGGACTGATCACCGCCTCATCGCCGCGGTTTGGCCACAATTTCGCCCCGATGCCACGACGGCGAAGAATTCTACTTCTTCGCTGCCATCGGGTCGAATGCTTGAGGCAACGGCAATACCGAAATGTTCGGATTCACGATCTTCTGCTTTCGCGATGCCAGTTTTGCCCATTCGGCCCGAAAGGACAGTCCGCGATCCCACGCAACCCACCTTACATACGCATTTCCGGATCTTTCGCGGCTCGCAGCCATTCAGGAAGTCTCTTCGCCCGGTGCGCGGCGCAGTATCCAAAATGCCTCAGGGCGGGCGAAAACTTCCGCGTCGGCGCGCTGCCCGGCCCAAGCTCGGCCGTTCGGGTGTATCCTCGCCGGATCGAATCAACGGGAAGAGCCATCGCCATGCGACGTCGCCTGTCGGGCGCCATCGGAATCGTCGGAAGCTTGGCTTTCGCATCCGCCGCGGGCGCCGCGGATCTGCCGGCGCGGGCGGCACCGCCGCCCGTCTTCGCCGTGCTGGACTGGACCGGCTTCTACGTCGGCGCCCATATCGGCACCGTGATCGATCGGGGCTCGGGGGGCACCGTCGCGAGCGGCGACGGCGGCCTGTTCCCGTCGCCGAACTTCGGCGGGCGCGGCGGCCGCACCGGCAACGCGATCGGCACCCTCGACGGCCGCGATCTCTTCACCGGGGGGCATGCCGGCTACAACTGGCAGACCGGCGGGCTGGTGCTCGGCGTCGAGGGCGACGTGAGCAGCCTGGGCCGGATCGACGACATCGTGGCGAGCGGGCGCGCGCGCCTCGGCTTCGGCACACCGCAATTCCTGATCTACGGCACGGCGGGCGTTGCCTACCTGTCCCAGAGCGGGGGTCGCGCCGGAGTGTTCGTGGGCGGCAACGGCGGCAACGGAGGCAATGGCGGCGCCGTCCCGGGCCTCGGCGGCGACGCGGGCCAGGGCGGCAACGGCTTCGGCACGCTCTCGATTCCCGCGGCGGGCGGCGACCGGGTCGGCTTCGTTGGCGGCGCCGGGTTCGAGGCGCGGCTCTCGCCCCAGGTCGGCGCCGGCATCGAGGCGCTGTACCACGTCTTCGACGGCGCGCCGCTCGGCGGCGGCCTCGCCCGCGACTTTCTCACCGTGCGCGGGCGGCTCACCTTCCATCTCACGCCCGCCGGCCTGCCCGCGCCGGCGCTCGCCGTCGGCGACCGCTGGGGCGGCGCCTACGCGGGCGGCCATTTCGGCGCGGTCCACGGCCTCTCGGCCAACGCGATCGATCGCGTCGCCCTCGCTCCGGGCGAGGCCGGCGAGACGGGCATCCGCGGGATCGACGGCGGCGGCGGCGGCGGCGGCGCGGTCGCCTTCGCGGGCCTGCGCCGGAAGCCCTCCGTTATCGGCGGCGTGCATCTCGGCTACAACTGGCAGGCGGGCAATTGGGTCTATGGCGGCGAGGCCGATGCGAGCTTCGCCGACAACGCCACGTTCGAGACCCTCGGCACGGTCCGCGGCCGCCTCGGCTTCCTGAGCGCGGGCATCCTGTTCTACGGAACCGCCGGCGTCGCCATCGACCGCAATGCCGGCATCCGCACGATCTTCGCCGAGAACGGCGGCCCGGGGGGCGACGGCGGCGCGGTCCTCGCTCCGCCCGGAGGCGCCGGCGGCGCGGGAGGCCGGACCTTCGTCCTGCGCAACGGCGATACGCAGGTCGGCTTCGTGGTCGGCGGCGGCCTCGAAGCGCGGATCACCGAGCGCCTGACCGCGGGCGCCGAGGCCCTGTACTACGATCTCGGCAACGCGCGCCCGGTGGCCCTTCCGGCGACGGCGGGACGGTTCTTCACCGCCGGCAGCGGCACCGAGGCCTTCGTGCTGCGCACCCGCCTGTCCTACAGCTTCACGTCGCCGTAGCGCCGGCTCCCGGAGCCGGCCGCTTGCCTCGGGCGGTTCACCCCGCCCGCGTCGTCTCGGCCAGCCAATCCACCACCGCGTCGAGCGCCTGGCGGTTGCTGGTGTCGCCGCCCCGGGTCGCCTCGAAGGCGGCGATCTGGCGCTCGGCGCTGGTGCCCTCGGTCACGATCCGGCGGGCATCGGCGACCTCCGCCGCGCAGCCGAGCGCCTCGGCATCCTCGGCGATCAGCGAGAGCAGCGTGTCGAGGGCTTGCCCGAAGGGAAAGGCCTCCTCCGAGGTCTCGTCGATCAGCTCGGCCTCGGTGCCGCTGCGCTGCGCCCGCCACAGGTTTTCCGCCGCGATCGCCCGCGACACGCCCGTCAGCCCGGCGTTGATGTCCGGGCGCCGCTCGACGAGGCGCACGAGGCAGCGGAACAGGGCCGCGATCACGAGGGCGTCGGACAGCCGCGTGCACGAATCGGCGATGCGCAGCTCCAGCGTCGGAAACTTGATTGAGGGGCGCAGCGACCACCACAGGAAGCTGGCATCCTGGATCGAGCCGGCCTTGGTCATGATGCGCACGTAGCGCTCGTAAGATCCGGCATCGCCCATCAGCTCGGGCAGGCCGGTGCGGGGGAGTTCGCCGAAGGCGCTGAGGCGATAGGCCGAGAGCCCCGTCGGCTTGCCCTGCCAGAACGGCGAGGAGGCCGAGAGCGCGAACAGCAGCGGCTGGAACGGCAGCAGCCGGTCCATCAGCCCGACCCGGGCGTCCGGGTCCTTCACCTCGACATGGACATGCATGCCGCAGATCAGGCTGCGCCGCCCGGCCAAGCCGACATCGCGCAGGATGCCGCGGTAGCGGTCGCCCTTGGTCGGCAGCTGGCGCGCCCAGTCGGCGATGGGGTGGGTGCCCGCGGCGAAGACGAGGAGGCCGTGCCCGTGCCCGATCTCGGCGAGTTCCTGGCGCTGCTTCAAGAGCGCGTCGCGGGCATCCGCGAACGCGGTCGAGGGCGGGGTGCAGACCTCGATCTGGCACTGGAGCAGTTCGCGCCCGATCTCCGGCAACCGCTCGCCCGCCTCGACGTGGAATGGCTTGACCGAGCGCCGCGGCGTGCCCCGCGTTTCCGCATCGGCGAGGAAATACTCCTCCTCGATTCCGAACCGGTACGCGTGCGCGCTCATCCGCCGTCTCCGAACCATGGCCGCGGACCGCGCGGGTGCCTTTATATGGTTCAGGAGACGCGAGCGTTCCCTCCGGCTCGTCCACGACCGCTCACACAGGAAGCCGCATGACCGACCTCGCGCGCAACAAGGCGAATGTGATCGCCTTCTACGAACTGATGTTCAACGCGTGTCGCCCGCGCGAGGCGATCGAGCGTTACGCGGGCGCCGACTACATCCAGCACAACCCGCACGTCGCCACCGGCAAGGACGGCTTCATCGCCTATTTCGAGCGGATGGCCCGTGAATGGCCGGGCAAGCGGGTCGAGGTGAAGCGGGCGGTGGCCGAGGGCGACCTCGTCGTGCTGCATTGCCGCCAGCACTGGCCCGGCGACCACGACTACGCGGCCATCGACATCTTCCGCCTCGACGCGGACGGCCGCATCGTCGAGCACTGGGACGTACTGCAGATCCTGCCGGAAGATTCCGCCAACCCGAACGGGATGTTCTGAGCGGCTGGATTACCCCTGCCGCAACGCCCCGCCCACCAGCCAAGCCGGATCGAACCACCGATCCGCCTCACCGTCATAGGGCAGCCGCGTGATGTCCCAGTGCTGGATGTACCGCGCATAGACGTTCCACACCGCGATCCCGCCGCCAACGAAGATGCGCCGGCCCGGATACCGCTTCAGCACGTCTTCCGGGTCCTCGTGCGAGCGGATCACGTCGATGGTGCGGTCCTTGAAGGCGAATTCCGGCACCGAGGCCACCGTCTTGGGGCCGGCGATCAGCACGTGGCCCATGGTCAGCGCGAAGAACCGCGTCACGTCCTCCACGAACAGCGGATCGGTGTTGCCCTCCCAGGGCAATTGCCCGTCGAGGCCGAGCTGGCCCCGCTGGCCGATGGCGCAGATGCAGCGGACGTCGATCATTCAAAACCTCGAAGTGAAACCACAGGACGATGATCCCGCATCATCGTCCTCTGCCCGCGCGACGGCGGTCTTCCGCCGGACGCGGCGGTTTCGGTCGAAGACCGGGACCGACGCAACAAAGAAAGAACGGGCTCCGCCCGAATCCCGCCGGGGCCTTGGCCCCGGACCCCGTTACTCGGGGGCGCGGAAGCTCAGGACCCGGTCGCTGGGGAAATCGTAGAGGCGGCCGGTCTCGTTCCATGAGGGCGACGAGAGGCGTACGAAGTGCGGCGCCAGTTCTTCCGGCGTGCGCAAGCCGTCCGGGTCCTCGCCCGGCATGGCCGAGCGGCGCATCGCCGTGCGCAGGGGGCCGGGATTGAGCAGCATCGCCCGGATCGGGCTCGTCTCGGTCTCGGAGGCGTAGGTGCGCACCATCGCCTCCAGCGCCGCCTTGGTCACCGCGTAGGGCCCCCAATAGGCCCGCGCCTTGTGCGCCGCGCCCGAGGTCACGAACACGGCCCGGCCGGCGTCCGACTGGCGCAGCAGCGGGTCGAGCGAGCGCAGGAGCCGCCAGTTGGCCGTCACGTTCACGTCGAGCGTCTGCTGCCACACCTTCGGGGTGACGTGGGCGAGCGGCATCAGGGCGCCGAGCACACCCGCATTGCCGATCAGGATGTCGAGCTTCCCGAAGCGCTCGTTGAGCGCCGCGCCGAGCCGGTCGATCGCGTCGAAATCCGTGAGGTTCAGCGGCACCAGCGTCGCGGAGGAGCCGACCGCCCGGATCGCGTCGTCGAGTTCCTCCAGCGCCCCCTGCGTGCGGGCCACCGCCACGACATGCGCGCCGGCCTCCGCGAGAGCTAGCGCCGCCGCCCGGCCGATGCCGCGCGAGGCGCCGGTGACGACGGCGATACGGCCGTCGAGGGTCTTGTCGGCCATGGTTCAATCCGCCTCGGCCAGCATCGCCAGCCGCTTCGGCCCGGCGATGGCCAGATCCGTCAACTCGGTCGGGTACTGCCCGGTGAAGCAATGGTCGGTGTATTGCGGGCTCGCCTCGTCGCGGGCCTCCTCGCCCATCGCCCGGTACAGGCCGGGGATCGACAGGAAGGCGAGCGAGTCGGCGCCGATATACTTCCGCATCCCTTCGAGATCGTGGGTGGCAGCCAAGAGCTTCTCGCGCTCCGGCGTGTCGATCCCGTAGAAATCCGGATAGGTGATCGGCGGCGAGGCGATGCGGAAATGCACCTCGCGGGCGCCGGCATCGCGCATCATCCTGACGATCTTCACGGACGTCGTGCCGCGCACGAGGCTGTCGTCCACCAGCACGATGCGCTTGCCCTCGATCGCCGCGCGGTTGGCCGAGTGCTTCATCCGCACGCCGAGTTCGCGCACGGTCTGGGTCGGCTGGATGAAGGTGCGCCCGACATAGTGGTTGCGGATGATGCCCATCTCGAACGGCAGGCCCGCCTCCTGGGCGAAGCCCAGCGCCGCCGGCACGCCGGAATCCGGCACCGGCACGACGATGTCGGCTTCAGGCGCCGCCTCGCGGGCCAACTCCCGGCCGATGGCTTTCCGCACCGCGTAGACGCTCTTGCCGTTCACCACCGAGTCGGGGCGGGCGAAATAGATGTACTCGAAGATGCACGGGCGCATCGGCCGCCTCTCACTGAAGCGGATCGATTCCACGCCCTCTTCCGAGATCACGACGATCTCGCCGTTCTCCACGTCGCGGATGAAGCGGGCGCCGATGATGTCGAGCGCGCAGGTCTCGGAGGTGAGGATGTAGCGACCGTCGAGTTCGCCGAGCACGAGGGGGCGGATGCCCATCGGGTCGCGGGCGCCGATCAGCTTCTTGTTGGTCAGCGCGACGATGGCGTAGGCGCCCTCGATCCGCTGGAGCGCGTCGATGAAGCGCTCGACGATGCGGGGCTTGCGCGAGCGCGCCGCCAAGTGAAGGATCACCTCGGTGTCCGAGGTGGATTGCGTGATCGCGCCGTCCTGCACCAGCTCCCGGCGGATCGTGAGCGCGTTGGTCAGGTTGCCGTTATGCGCCACCGACAGCCCGCCGCCGGCGAGTTCAGCGAACAGCGGCTGGACGTTGCGCAGGATCGTGCCGCCGGTGGTCGAGTAGCGCACGTGGCCGATGGCCGAGCGGCCGGCCAAGCGCTCGATGGTGCCGCGGTCGGAAAAGTTGTCGCCGACCAAGCCCTGGCGGCGTTCGGAATGAAAGACGCCGTCGTCGTAAGAGACGATACCGGCGGCCTCCTGGCCGCGGTGCTGCAGGGCGTGGAGCCCCAGGGCCGTGATGGCGGAGGCGTCGTCGTGCCCGTAAATGCCGAAGACGCCGCATTCCTCGCGAAGCGTATCGCCGTCGATGTCCCAATCCTGGGAATCGGCGCTCGCGCTGGCAGCAGACATGTCGCTCTCGATTCCTGGCGGCGCGGGCGGAACCGCGCTCCCGCGTCCGGCACGGCGGAAACGGTCGGGACCGTTGAGCGCCTCTCACGAAATTCCCGATGCGGGAGTTTCGTGAGGAACTCGAAGGTCCGGGACCGTCGTGAAACCGTTACCTAGGCGGGGATCGCACCGCAACCAAGAGCGATTCCAGCATATCAGCGTTTCGGCGCAGGCGCCGCCGGGCCGGCATCGCTGCGGCGCTGGGCCGGCAGGTCGGTCTCGGGCGGCGGCTCCTCGGCGGGCGCGTCCTTGGGCTTGCGCAGTTGCTTCAGGAAGCCTTCCGGGTTGTCGGGCAGTTGCGCCACCAGCGCCTCGCCGGAGCTTTCGAGCAGCGGCTTGCTCTTCGCCTGGGCGGCCCAGTCCGGCACCTTGCCTTGCACCAGCCACGCCAGGAACACCCAGCCGATCACGCAGATCAGGAAGCCGCGGCCTGCGCCGAACACGAAGCCGAGCGAGCGGTCGACCGCGCCGATGCGCGAGTCGAGCACGAGGTCGGAGACCTTCACGGTGATGAGCGAGACGACGATGAGCGTGGCGAGGAAGATCGCGCCGATCGAGGCGACGAGCGCCACGGTGTCGCTGGAGACGTGCTGCTTGACGGTGGGCAGCAGCATCGGATGCAATGACCACGCGAGCGCGGCCGCCGCCACCCAGGCGATGATGGCGAGCACCTCCCGGGTCACGCCGCGCACGGCGGCCAGCAACGCGGACACGAGCACGATGCCGAGCACCACGAGGTCGAGGACGGAGAACGGCATCGCTGGTTACGCTGGTCCGGGGCGGGAGACGCGAAGTGGGCCGCGACGGCTCCCCCGAACCGCGCGTCCTCAGTCGTTCGTACCGATATACCCCGGCCGACCACGGCCGTCACCTTCACGCTGCGGGAACCCGTGAGGCGTGAACGCTCCGGCTCAAGCCCCTCGCTACCTCGTGCCGATCGCCGGCCTGTTCAGCGGGGTGCTGATCGTCTCGCTGATCCTGGCGGGCAAGATCGCCGAGGTCGGCGGCGTCCCCTTCACGGCCGCCGTGATCGTCTTCCCGCTCTCCTATCTGTTCGGCGACGTGCTGACCGAGGTCTACGGCTACGCCAGCGCCCGCAAGGTGGTCTGGGCGGGCTTTGCCGTGCAGGTGATCTGGATCGTCAGCTACTGGATCGCCGCGGCCCTCCCGCCGGCCCCGTTCTGGACCCACCAGCAGGCCTTCGAGACGGTTTTGGGCTCGACCCCGCGCATCGCGGTGGCCGGCATGGGCGCCTACCTCGTCGGCGAGTTCCTGAACGCCTACGTGCTGGCCCGCCTCAAGCTCGCGCTCGGCGGCCGGTTCGTGGGTGTGCGCCTCATCGCCTCGACATTGGTGGGGCAGGCGGTCGATTCCGCCCTGTTCCTGACGCTCGCCTTCGCCGGCACGCTGCCGGTGCCCGAGCTGATCCGGCTCGGCCTCTCGGTCTGGCTGCTGAAGGTCGCCTGGGAAGTTTTTGCGTTGCCGCTCAGCCTGCCCTTGATCGCCTGGCTGAAGCGAACGGAGGGCGTGGATGCGGACGACCGGGGGACGGATTTCAACCCGTTCAGCCTGAGGGGGTGAGGGGACGACCGCCCCATCAAGCCGCCGCACGGATGCAACCGGAGCGTAGCTGACGACCGATCGGCGTGTTACAAGGCCTGAAATCAGTTCGGAAGGGCGGCGATGGCCAAGAAGGGTCAGCATGTCATGCCGGCGCTGGGAGGCGGATGGGCCGTCCGGCGGACGGGTGCGGTGCGCGCGTCGAAAACCTTCCCGACCCAGGACGCCGCCATCGCCTACGCACGCGATAAGGCGCAATCGGAGCGGGCCGACCTCTACATCCATCGTGCCGATGGAACGATCCAGGGACGCAACAGCTACGGCGAGGATTCCCTTCGCTGATCGCCGGCCGGACGGCCGACGGTGTCCTTCGAGACCTCCGTCTTCGTGAACTGCCCGTTCGACGATGACTACCTGCCGCTGCTCAGGCCGCTGCTGTTCAGCGTGACGGACCTCGGCTTCACGCCGCGGATCGCCCTGGAGCAGTTGAACTCGGGCCGTCCCCGCATCGAGAAGATTATCGGGCTGATCCAGAATTCGAAATTCGGCATCCACGATCTCTCGCGCCTGAAAGCCGAGCGGGAGGGCGAGTTCTACCGCCTCAACATGCCGTTCGAACTCGGACTGGACGTCGGCTGCCAGACCTTCGGCGGCGCGGCTTTCGCGGGAAAGCGCTGCCTTATCCTCGAAGCGGAGCGCTACCGTTATCAGGCGGCGCTCTCCGACCTCTCCAACTCCGACATCGCCGTCCACGGCAACCAGCCGACCGAGGTTCTGACTCAGGTCAGGAACTGGCTCGCGGCGGAGGCCGGGCTGCGGTCACCGGGGCCGGCCCGGATCTGGAGCCGCTTCATCGACTTCATGTCCGACAACTACGCGAGCCTGAAGGAGCGCGGCTTCTCGGACCGCGACATCGAACAGCTTCCCGTCCCCGAGCTACTGGCCTGCATCGAAGAGTGGTGCCACGCACATCCGCCCTGACAGCGGTGGCGTCCGGCCCCTCACATCTCCTCCTCGTAGCGCACGGCCTTCGGGCGCCCGCCGCCGCGGCGCGGCGCGCCCGAAGCGATGCCGGCGACGAGGTCGGCGATGTGGCGCAAGGCGTCCGTCGGCAGCGCCCGGTCGCCGCTCTCGCCGCGGCCCTGCGGCGTCACCGCCTTGCCGAAGCCGAGCTTCAGCGCCTCCTTGAGCCGGGCCGGCGCCTGCGAGACCGGCCGCACGGCGCCGGACAGGCCGAGTTCGCCGAAGAACACCGAGTCGGACGGCAATGCGGATCCCGACAGCGAGGAAACCAGAGCCGCGGCGACCGCGAGGTCGGCCGCGGGCTCCGAGATGCGCAGGCCCCCGGCGACGTTGAGATAGACGTCGTGCCCGCCGAGCCGGATGCCGCCATGGGCCTCCAGCACCGCCAGCACCATCGACAGGCGGTTGGGGTCCCACCCCACCACCGCGCGCCGCGGCATGCCGAGCGAGGAGGGGGCGACCAGCGCCTGGATTTCCACGAGGAGCGGTCGCGTGCCCTCCATCCCGGCGAAGACGGCGGTGCCCGGCGCGGCGTGGTCGCGACCCGCCAGGAACAGGGCGGAGGGGTTGGGCACCTCGGCCAGCCCCGCATCCGTCATCTCGAACACACCGATCTCGTCGGTCGGCCCGAAGCGGTTCTTCACCGCCCGCAAGATCCGGAAATGGTGGCCCTGGTCGCCCTCGAACGAGGCCACCGCATCGACCATGTGCTCGACCACGCGGGGGCCGGCGATCTGCCCGTCCTTGGTGACGTGGCCGACGAGGATCACCGCCGTTCCCGTGGTCTTGGCGAAGCGGATCAGGGCCTGGGCGGAACTCCGCACCTGCGTGACCGTGCCGGGGGCCGATTCCACCGTCTCGGTCCACATGGTCTGGATCGAGTCGATGATGACGAGCGCGGGCGGATGGCCCTGCGACAGCGTCTCGACGATGTCCTCGACGTTGGTCTGCGCCGCGAGTTCGACCGGGTATTTGGATAGCCCCAGCCGCTCGGCCCGCAGCCGCACCTGCCCCACCGCCTCCTCGCCGGAGATGTAGGCGACGCGCTCCCCGCTCTTGGCCATGGCGGCGGAGGCCTGCATCAGCAGGGTCGACTTGCCGATGCCGGGATCGCCGCCGAGCAGGATCACCGAGCCGCGCACGAAGCCGCCGCCGGTGACGCGATCCAACTCGTTGATCCCTGCGGGCGTGCGCGGCGCCTCCTTGGCCTCGCCGGTCAGCCCTTCGAGGGGAAACACCCGGCCCCGCGCCCGCGACGGCCGGGTCGCGGCGGGGCCCGATTGCGGGCCGGAGGCAGCGGCCTCCTCCTGGATCGTGTTCCAGCCGTTGCAGGCCTCGCAGCGCCCGCGCCAGCGATTGTAGACCGCCCCGCAGGACTGGCAGACGAAGGTCTGTTGGATCTTGGCCATGGGGGCTCGGGACGGAAGCTTTTTCGAACCTCCCACCCATCCCCCTCATCCCGAGGTGCTGAGCCTCAGCTCAGCCTCGAAGGAGGGCTCCAGGGATTTCTGAGACTTCTGGAGCCCTCCTTCGAGGCCGCTTCGCGGCACCTCAGGATGAGGGTGTGGGTGGGAGGAGTATCACTCTACATAGTTCCGAACATAACGAGAACCCAGACCGGTCAGGATCTCGTAGCCGATCGTGCCGGCGTTTGCGCCCACCGTGTCGATGTCGAGGCCGTCGCCGATCAGCGTCGCGGTGCCGCCGCGGCGGGCGTCAGATGCGTCGGTGACGTCGAGGATGATGAGGTCCATCGAGATCAGCCCGAGGATCGGGCAGGGCACGCCGCCGACCAGCGCGTGGCCCCGCCCGCTCGCCGCGCGGGGATAGCCGTCGGCATAGCCGAGCGACAGGGTGGCGAGGCGGCGGGGGGAGGGCGCGGTCCAGCGGGCGTTGTAGCCGCAGGTCGCGCCGGCCTCGACATCGCGAACTTGAAGGATCGTCGCCTCCAGCCGCACCACCGGCCGCATCGGGTTTGGGCGACCGGGCTCGGGGTTGCCGCCGAACAGCGAATAACCCGGCCGCAGCAGGTCGTGGCGCGTGTCGTCAGCGAGGCAGGTGCCGGAAGAATTGGCGAGCGAAGCGCGCGCCTGCGGGAACGCCGCGCGCAGGCGGGAAAAGTCGGCGGCCTGGCGGGCGTTGAGCGGGTCGGCGGGGATTTCGGCGCTGACGAGATGGCTCATCACGAGATCGATGCCGGCTTTTCCGATCACCGGATCGCCGGCGAGCGCGAGCGCATCCGGCACGGACAGGCCGAGCCGGTTCATGCCGGTGTCGACGTGGAGCGCGGCCGGAAGGCGCCCGTCCGAGAGGACGGCCCACTCCGCCAGTTCCTCCCGGTCGCCGAGGACGGGACGCAGCGCGTGCTCGGCGAAGGCCGCGCCCGCACCGGGCGGCAGCCCGTTGAGCACGTAGATCGCCGCCTCCGGCAGCAGCTTTCGCGCGAAAATGCCCTCGGAGAGATGAGCGACGAAGAAGGTGCGGCAGCCCGCCAGCGCCAGCGCCGGCGCCACCGCCGACAGCCCGCAGCCATAGGCGTCGGCCTTCACCACGGCGCCGCACTCGGCCTGGGGCGCGTGGGCGCCGAGCGCGCGCCAGTTCGCCACCAGCGCCGCGAGATCGACCGTCAGGCGGGCGCCGTGGCCGGGACAAGCATCGGCGGCGATGATCAGGACTCCCCGCCCACCGGCGGCCAGGGCACCGGCCGGGTCATGATGTCCTCAAGGATGTAGGGGCACTCGGCTGGGAAGGCGTCGTCGTCGAGGCCGGTCTCGCCGGCCGCATCGATGCGGGCGCGGCGATAGGCGCGGGCGACGAGTTCGTCGAGTTGCGGCACGAGGCTCGGACTGTCCTCGATATCTTCGGCCACGGCGAGCCGCTGCGTGCGGATGGAGTCCACCCAGCTTCGCGTCCGACGATCCGGCTGATGCTCCCACTTGAGGAGATGCAACAGGATCACCTGCAAGGCGCTCGTCAGCGCGCGGCGTTCGCTGCGGGCCAAGGCTTCGATCTCATCGGCCAGATGCGCGACGTCGAGACGCGACCAGCGGCCGGCGCGCAGGTGGTCCGCCTGTTCCAGCGCCCAGGCGGACGCATCCGCCTCGTAGGCCGTTCCCTCCACCGCAACCCGCCTCGGCGCCGCCACCGCCTCTCTCCATCGTACCGCTCAACCTTCTTGTATCACATCTGCTCGGGCATCCGATCGCTCTGGGCGAGGTTCGAGAACCGGGTGATGTTGGCGTCGAACTGCAGCTCCACCGTGCCGGTCGGGCCGTGGCGCTGCTTGCCGAGGATGACCTCGGCCTTGCCGTGGACGCGCTGCATCTCCTGCTCCCAGGCGAAGAACTCCTCCGTGCCCTCGCGCGGCTTCTTGTTGCCGACGTAATATTCCTCGCGGAACACGAACATCACCACGTCGGCGTCCTGCTCGATCGAGCCGGATTCGCGCAGGTCCGAGAGCTGCGGGCGCTTGTCGTCGCGGTTCTCGACCTGACGCGAGAGCTGCGACAGGCCGATGATCGGCACCGCCAGCTCCTTGGCCAAAGCCTTCATGCCGGTGGTGATCTCGGTCATCTCCTGCACGCGGTTGTCGCTCTTCTTGCCGGAGCCGGAGAGCAGCTGGAGATAGTCAATGATGAGGAGGTCGAGGCCCTTCTGGCGCTTGAGGCGGCGGGCGCGGGCGGCCAACTGGGCGATGGAGATGCCGCCGGTCTGGTCGATGTAGAACGGGATCGTCTGCATGTCGCGGGCAGCATCGGTGATCTTGTAGAAATCCTCGGGGCGGATGTCGCCGCGGCGGATCTTGTAGGAGGGCACGCCGGATTGCTCGGCGATGATGCGGGTGGCGAGCTGCTCGGCCGACATTTCGAGGGAGAAGAAGCCGACGATGCCGCCGTTGACGGTCTGCATCGTGCCGTCGGCCTGCTTCTCGCCGCGATAGGCCTTGGCGATGTTGAAGGCGATGTTGGTCACGAGCGAGGTCTTGCCCATGGCCGGGCGACCCGCGAGGATGATCAGGTCGGAGGGCTGGAGGCCGCCCATCTTGGCGTCGAGGTCGGTGAGCCCGGTGGAGATGCCCGAGAGCTTGCCGTCGCGCTGGTAGGCCTTGGCCGCCATGTCGATGGCCGCCGTGAGCGCATCGGAGAATTTCTGGAAGCCGCCGTCGTACTTGCCGGATTCGGCGAGTTCGTAGAGGCGCCGCTCGGTCGCCTCGATCTGGTCGCGGGGCCTGGACTCGACCGGCGCCTCGTAGGCGCCGTTGACCATGTCCTCGCCGATGGTGATGAGGCGGCGGCGGATGGCCAGATCGTAGATGGTGCGGCCGTACTCGCCCGCATTGATGACGGTGGTGGCTTCCGCCGCGAGGCGGGCGAGGTACTGCATCGGCGTGACGCCGCCGAGATCGATGTCGCCGAGATAGGTCTTGAGCGTGATCGGCGTGGCGAGCTTGCCGGCCTTGATCAGCGTGACCGCGACTTCAAAAATCTGGCGGTGGACCGCCTCCATGAAGTGCTCGGGCAGCAGGAAGTCCGAGACGCGGTAATAGGCGTCGTTGTTGACCATGATCGCGCCGAGGAGCGCCTGCTCCGCGTCGATGTTGTGCGGCGGCACCCGGTACTCGGCCTGGACCGCTTCGAGCTTGGCCGCGAGGGCGTTGGGCAGGGCCATGGCGTCTCACGCTCCGTTGCCGCGGCCGCGACCGGCCGCCCGTTTCCATGCCCGCCGGACCTTGCGCCGGGGTGGTGAATTTTCCTTAAGCCGGCACGCCTCCGGCGGCTGCGGCCCATGCGCCACGGACGCCCGAAACGCACGACGCCCGCGTCTCCCGATGAGGGAATCGCGGGCGCCATGCTGGAACGAATTAGGAACAAGTCAACGCCGGACAGCGCGCCATGCCCGCTGTCCACCGCCCAAGTCCGAGGTTTCGAAAGGACTACGTCCTTTCGCGGGTCCAGGGCAGAGCCCTGGTCGAAGGGATGCCGGGGCTCTGCCCCGGCGCCCCGCCGAAGGGATGATCCCTTCGGAATCCCAGGATCAACCGCGGTCGTCGGCGCCTTCGCCGGCGTCGGCGAGCGCTTGGCCGACTTCGAGGCCGAGGTCGTCGAGGTTGAACTGCTCACGTTCGGTGACCGATTCGCCGCGGGACTGGCGCTCGGCCTCTTCCGGCGAGCGGGCGACGTTGACGGTGACGGTCACCTCGACCTCGGGGTGGAGCGTGACCGGCACGGTGTGCAGGCCGAGCGTCTTGATCGGCTGGTTGAGCACGAACTGGCCGCGCTCGACCGAGAAGCCTTCCTTGGTGACGACTTCGGCCAGATCGCGGGTCGAGACCGAGCCGTAGAGCACGCCGGTCTCGCCGGATTGGCGGATCAGCACGAAGCTCTGGCCGTCGAGCTTCTCGGCGACCGTCTGGGCCTCGTTGCGGCGCTCGAGGTTGCGCGCCTCGAGCTGGGCGCGCTGGACCTCGAAGTGCTTCTTGTTGTTCTCGGTGGCGCGCAGAGCCTTGCCGCGGGCGAGCAGGAAGTTGCGGGCGTAGCCGGGGCGCACGTTCACGGTCTCACCCATCTGGCCGAGCTTGGCGACGCGTTCGAGCAGGATGACTTCCATCTGACTTCTCCTTGAGTGTGCGGAAGCTTGGGGTCTCAGGCGCTGCCCTTGGCTTGCGGGCGGCGCCGGTCGAGGGCGGTGTCGGCGATGCCGAACAGGACGAGGGCCAGCATGGCGATGCCCTGCGTGAGGAACAGCACGACGTAGAGGCCGACCAGCAGGCCGAGCCGGCCGGGTCGGCCGCGGCTGCGGTCGTGGAAGGCGGCGAGCCCCTGGAGGGCGAAGGCGGCGCTCAGGCCGCCGATCAGCGCGACGCCGAGCACGCCGACGAAGCCCGGCGCCAGCGACAGCGCGACCGCGCCGATGAGGACGAGGAGCACGGCGCGCGGCATCGCGGTGGCGGGGAGGTCCGGCCAGGGCCGGGGCAGGCGCCCGGAGATCTGGACGATGCGGGCGGCGGCCCAGAGGTAGAAGGTAAGGAGCACCGCGAACCCTTGCGCGGCGAGCGCGGGGGCGAGCGTCGCCAGCGCGTCGGCGACCTCGCCGGCGAGGTCGTCGGAGGCGGCGGGCGCGTCGGGCTTGGCGTCACCCTGGGGCGCCTCGGCCTTCGAGGCGTCCGTCTCGGTCGCGGCACCGCCCGGCGCAGGCCCCGGGATGCGGCCGCGCTGGACCTGCATCTGCACGACGCGGCGGCTCATCTCGGAGATCTGCGTGCGGAAGGTGTCGTAGTCGGGGGAGGCGATGGCCGCGATGGCGACGAAGGCGAGCGCCGCGGTGCCGGCGACCCAGGCCAGCAGGCGCCCCGTCGGATACCATTCGAGGGTGCCATCCGGCCCCGGCCGGCCGAGCATCGCCAGATAGGCGAGCCACCATGCGGGGAGCGCGAGATAGGCGGCGAAGGCCAGCCCGAGATAGGGCGAGACGAGCAGCGCCAACGCCAGTGCCCCACTCGCGACCGCCGCGAGCCCGGCCCTGTGGCTCCAGCCCAGTCCGACGATCAGGATCGGCAAGGGGGCGAGCAGGTAGAGCAGGATGGCGAGCGCGCTGGCCTTGAGCAGCACGCTGAACAGGAGCGCGGCCACGAGGCCGGCACCGACGCCGATACCGATGTCCTTGCCCATTGTCAGAAAAATCCGCTGTCCCGCTGCCTGCGCAGGGTTAGAGGCGTTCCGTGACGCCCCAACGATCGGGCGGCCCGCCACCGGGTCGCCCTCACGAGATCGGCCGGCCCGGATGAACGGGCCGGCGATAAGCCTTACTTGATGACGTAGGGCAGCAGGCCGAGGAAGCGGGAGCGCTTGATCGCCTGGGCGAGCTCGCGCTGCTTCTTGGCCGAGACCGCGGTGATGCGGGACGGCACGATCTTGCCGCGCTCCGACACGTAGCGGGAGAGCAGCTTCACGTCCTTGTAGTCGATCTTCGGAGCGTTCGCGCCGGAGAACGGGCAGGTCTTGCGACGACGGAAGAACGGACGACGGCCACCGCCGCCACCACCACCACCAGCACCGAATGCCATGATCAGTTCTCCCCGCCGAAGCTGCGCTCGGGCCGCTCGCCGCGGTCCCCACGGTCGCCGCGATCACCGCGGTCGCGGTCACCGCCGAAGCCGCCGCCGAAATCGTCGTCGCGACGACGCGGACGGTCGCCGCGGTCGCGATCCTTGCGGTCGTCGCGGTCGCGCTTCTGCATCATCGCGGAAGGCTCGGCCTCCAGCTGCTCGACGCGGACGGTCATGAAGCGCAGCACGTCCTCGGAGATCTGCATCTGGCGCTCCATCTCGGCGAGAGCCGCCGGGGGAGCCGAGATGTTGAGGAGCGTGAAATGCGCCTTGCGGTTCTTCTTGATGCGGTAGGCGAGGGACTTGACGCCCCAGGACTCGATCTTCTCGATCGTGCCGCCGCCCGCCTCGATGACACCCTTGTAGGTCTCGACCATGGTCTCGACCTGCTGGGACGTCACGTCCTGGCGCGCCAGGAAGACGTGCTCGTAGAGAGGCATTTTCGGGCCTTATCCAACGACAAAGGAGGCCCGCACCGCGGGTTCAAGCGGAGTCGGGCCGGCTCAACTCGCATCCTCTCGGCGCCAAGCCCTTCGAGCCGTTGTGATGGCCCGAGCGGTTGATCGAAGGCGGAGACACGGGACGACGGGTTGTTTTGAGGAACCCTGTGCCGAAGACGGCACCGTCCGTTCAGCCCCCGGCCGGAGCGGATACGAAGGCGGTGCGCTTAGCGGGATTTTGGTGCGAGGGCAAGGGCGGATGTCGCGAGGGGCCGCGTCCTCCGGCCCGGTCCGCACCGGATGGCGGGCGGCGTCGATCCGGTTCAGGAGCCGGCGCGCCGGCCCTCGTCCGATCCGTCCGAAGGGCCGCGAACGCCGAGCAGAACGCGGATGTCGTGCTCTCGACACGTCTCCACTTGGCTCGGCTCCGCCCAGCCGAGATCCGTGACGGCGTAGCCGCAGGCCGCCATCGCGGCCGCGACGTCCCGGGTCGAGGAGGCGTAGAGGCCGTGGGTCTCGACCAGCAGCACGCGCGGACGGATCGTCATCTCCGGGATGATGCGGATCTCCGCCCCCTCGCAGTCGAGTTCGAGCACGTCGCAGGGCGGAAGCCGGTCGGCGGGCAGTACGGTCCCGAGTTGGGCGGCGGCCCCGTACACGGCGATCGGCTGGCCGATGACGGCATGCCGCACGGTCAGGTTGCTCACGCCGTTGAGCGCCGCCGTCTCGCCGACGCGCGCGCAATTCTCGAGGTTTCCCTCGAAGCAGGTGACGTGGCCGGACGGTCCGGCGAGCAGGGCGGCGTTCACCGCGGTGACGCCGATGCCGCCCCCGACCACGACGACGCGGTCGCCCGACCGGACCTGCGCGCCGAGACCGTGGACCAGGGCCGCCTCGTAGCTCGAATTGCCGGTCGGCTCGGTCATCCACCACGGCAGCCAACTGGCCGGGACGTAGCGGTCGGCGGCGGTCAGGCCGTAGCAGGTCAGCACCCCGCCGAGGCGGGCCGGCCCGGAGACCGGCAGGAGCGGACGAACCCCGCGCCGATAGACGAATCCGAAGCCGCGATTCACGAGACCGAACACGCCGCCCTGCCGAAGAACCCGGAACACCTTCTGAAGACCCTGCATGGGGGATCCTGGAGCGCTGTCCGACGAGGCGGTCGCCGGCACGTCGTAAGACGTCGCGGCCGGAAAAGAGTCCAGAGGCGGGAGCGGTCCCGATGCGGTCGGGTCGCAGGCGCCGGCGCGGGCCGACCTCACGCCCCCCACGGCGATCGACGCGCCGGCGGCGCCCGGACCGGAATGTCGAAATGCATCACGTCCTCCCGCGCTCCGAGCTTCGTGTAGAGCGCGACAGCGGGATCGTCGCCGTGATCGGCTTGGACGAAGACCACGTAGGCCCCGCGGGCGGCGGCCTGTGCCCGCAAGGCTTCGATCAGCGCGGTCGCGATGCCGCGGCGGCAGTGCTCTTCGGCGACGGCCAGATCGTAGAGGTAGACCTCGCTGCGGGCCTGCTCGAACTTCTGGAGTTCGTAGGCGACGAGGCCGCCGATCACCGCGCCGTCGGCCTCGGCGACCAGCGCGAGGACATGTGCCTGGCCGAGCCACCGGGCGAGGTAGGCATCGATCGGCGGCGCGCCGCCATAGGTGTGGGGATCGGAAAACGCGCGGCCGAACAGGGCGTTCAGCGCGCGCATCGCGGTGACGTCGCCGGGGCCGAGGCGGCGGATGGTGAAAGCCATCGGCCTATTTCAGCGAGCCGGCGATCGCCTGCTGAATCCCTAAAATGTCGGCGCCGCGCTTGAGCGTGCGCTGGATCGGGTCGGGCCGGCCCGACACCCAGATCTTCAGCTCGGAATCCATGTCGAAGCTGCCCGCGGTCTCGACGGAGAACGAGGTGATGGCGCGGTAGGGGACCGTCAGGTACTCGACCTTGCGCCCGGTCATGCCCTGGCGGTCGACCAGGATCAGGCGGCGATCGGTGAAGACCATCAGGTCGCGGATCACCTTGAAGGCGACGCGCACGCTCTCGCCCGGCGCGAGCACGCCCGCGAGCTGCTGATCGACCTCGCCGGCGGCGAGATCGCTGCCGTGCCCGAGAAGCCCGTCGAGTAGTCCCATCGTTCCCTCCCCAGAGCGCATTCCGACGAAGCGGGTCCCGGTTCGTCGAAAGAATGCACGGTACAACAAGGACCCATAGCGATCCCCGACCCGATGCCATCGGGTCGGGGATCGCTATGGTCGCGCCCGGCGAAGTGGCGCGCGGGCCGTCGTGAGGATGTGGGAACGGCCGCGCTCGCCTGCGAGGGGTGGGGACGCGCGTCCGGTCACGAGGGGGCGTCCGCCGTCTCGAAGCTCGCCGAGGCGGCGTAGGCCTCGTCCGAGACGGCAGCGTCGATCCACAATTGCGTGCCGCGGTGGCGCAGGAAGGCGCCGGGCATGCCCTTCGCCGCGTAGGAGGTGCCGCGGCCCGCGAGTCCCGGCTGCGGGCAGAAGGTGGCGTCGTCGCGATAGGCGTCGGTGCGCTCGAACGGGCTCAGCCGCAGCCGCCGGCTCGACTGGCGCAGGAAGCGCCCGGCATAGCGGCGCGACTCGAACGAGACGCAGGCCGGATCGGCGAGGCCCGCGCGCAGGACGAAGGCCCCGTCGAGCCGGTCGGCTTGCGCCTCGGCGGGGGCGAGGCCGGCGAGCGTGCCCGCGACCCGCACCCGGAGTTCGGGCCGCGCGACCGGGCTTAGGCTGGAGAAGCGCGTGACCCCGCGGGGCTGGGGCGCCGCGGCCGCCATGGCGACGATGACGCCGCGGGAGGGAACGCCGGCCCGGTCGACCACGACGAGCTGGTAATAGCCCGGCGGGGCGAGGCCGGCATTGCCCGGCATCGTGATCCGCAGGGTGCGGCCGTCCTGGGTGAAGGCGAGGCGCTGGTAGCGCTGGCCGGAATCGAAGCTGTGCGTCGCCGAGGCGAGGCCGATCAGCGCCACGCGGGCGACCGTCGCGTCGGTGGCGAGTTGCACCGTGGCGCGCGCCCCGTAACCGAACTGGCTCGCGCTGATGGTCGCGAGCCTCGGCCGCGGCGCCAGCACCACCGCGCCGTTCGCTCGGGTGAACAGGTAGGGCGGGTAGTAGAGTTCCGCGTTCAGGTTGGCGACTGGCCCCTTCACCCCGCCGCCCGCCGACAGCACCGTGCCGTTGGGCAGGAGGATCGCGGTGGAGTGGTAGCCGCGATAGGTGCCGGCCCGCGCCCCGACCCTCCAGGCACGGGTCGCGGGGTTCCAGAGCTCGGCCTCGTAGACCGCGTCGCTGCCATTGTTGTCGGCGTAGCGCGAGCCGCCGGTGACGAGGACCTGCCCGTCGGGCAGCACCGTCGCGTTGGCCCATTGCCGCGGATGGCTCATCGACGCGACGTCGGTGGCGACGAGCCGCGTGCCGTTCAGGTCGAAGATCGTCGCGCGGGCGCTCGACGGGGTGGGATAGCCGTTGCCGTAGCCGTTGCCGCCGACCTGGAGGATGCGGCCGGCATCGTACATCACCGCCGTCGAGGTCGGGCCGATATTCGGACGGGCGCTCGCTTTGGCCGCCGACTTGAAGGGGAAGGCGACGATCGCGCCGTTGCCCGTCGGATCGAGGAGCCACGTCTGGTCGGAGGAGATGCCGAACACGGCGCCGCGCGGGCCCACCCACATGCGCGGGTACCACCACCGATTGAGATCGGGCCCGAACGCGGCGCGGCTCGTCGCGCCGGGCAGCAGGCGCCAGCCCGACCCCGGCACGTAGACCTCCGGCGTCATCGAGATCTCGCCCCGCTTCAGGCTGCCGGCGACGTCGTAGACGCCCGGCGCGTAGGGCTTGCCGCCGCCCGCGAACAGGGCGCGGCCGTCGGTCAGCGTGATCAGCGTGCCATACCAGCGGGGATAGGCGAGCCGCGCGGCGACCGCGCTCGCCGCGCGTCGGGCCGGATCGAACACGGCGCTCTCCTTCGAGGTGAGGCCCGAATCGTAGCCGGCCCCGCCGGAGATCAGCATCGTGCCGCTCGGCAGCGTGGTGGCGCTGGCGCAGAAGCTGTCGACGGCCTCGGCGTTCGGCAGGAGGACGTGGGCGGCGCTGCCGAGGCCCCGATCCGGGTCCCAGATATCGAACACGCGCCCGTCCTGGCGCTTCTCGCCGGGCGGGGCGCCGAAGGTGAGCACCGAACCCGACGGCGTCAGAACCGCGTGCATGGCGATGAGCGGCCAGGGATGGACCTTCGACCACATGCCCTGCTCCGGCGCGGAGGCGGGGATCGAGAGGCCCGCCAGCAGGGGGTCGGGCACGTCGGGGATGCGGATCTGCGCCGATGCTGCACCGGGCCACAGCACGGCCGCAACGCAGAGCGATGCCGCGAACCGTCTCGACGCTCTTCCGGACATCCCCGTCAGCCCCCCGGTCAGGTGTTCTTGTCTGCCTTGATCGAACTCGATGAAGTTTTCGAAAACAGGCTTTGCCCACAGTCTCGGCCGACGGCAGATTTCCCGGCCGTGTCGCCTTCCGAAACCCTCGATCAGCGCCGCCTTCCGTTCGGACGCCGCGACGAGAAAAGGTTCCGGCCGGATGCCGCAAATCGTTCGGCGGCTCGGCCCAGCATCCAAGATCGTTCGAGATCGACCATAATCGTTCCTTGCCACCGGCTCGATCCGAGAAACAGATCGAATGCTGCGCAGAGAAGATCAAACCGCGCGGACTACCGAGCATCCCGGTGCGGCGCGGCATCGTGAACCGAGCCCGGCCGCCCGGTGCTCGCCGATCCCGACGCGGCCCTTCGACCGGGACGCGCGGACAAGATGTGTCACGGCTGCAGGCAGGACGGATCGAAGCTCGAAGCGATCGGCCGCCGTCGGATGCGAGACTCGATCGGACAAAGTATCAAGATGCAACGATGAGGTTTTTCCGCTAAATATTCAACACACCAACAAATACGTCATGGTCTTGAGAATGAAACCAAAAGAGGCAAACTAAATTGCCCATGACTGCGCCGACTCGCAAATTTGCAACCTTATGCATTTTAACCAAGAATTTCATCGGCATGTTGCTCGAAAAGGACACGCAGTCTTTCAGTGGGAAACCCGCGCCCCGTCCCCTTGCTTACAAGCACTCACAAAAATATCGTATGCAAAACGGGGGAGAGACACGATGGTGAGCTACGTTTCGGACTACCGCGCACTCCTGTCGGGAGAATCCTGGTGGGGCGCGGTGCCGACGGGGAAATCCACTGTCATCACCTATTCCTTCGAAACGCGCGTCTTCGATCATCTGAAGACGCCGACCTATTCCGACGCCTTCAGGAATTCCTTCAAACCTCTGACCGCGGCCCAGAAGGCGGTCACGCTCGCCGCGCTCAAGCAGTTCGACGACGCGAGCGGGCTCCAGTTCGTCGAGGTCGCCGCCGGCCAGGGCGACATCCGCTTCGCGAACTACGATCTCAGCAAGGACCCGACACAGTCGACGGCGGCCGGATACGCCTACTATCCCGGCGTGACGATCGGGGCCGACTGGAGCAACATCAACGATGTCGGCGGCGACGTCTTCCTCGACGACTCGACGATGACCTACCGCTCCGAGGACATGCTCCACATCATCCTGCACGAGATCGGGCACGGCCTCGGCCTGAAGCACCCGTTCGAGGGCGACATCCGGCTCAATGCGACCGTCGACAACACCAAGCAGACGGTGATGAGCTACACCGGATACGATCCGAAGCTCGGCCCGATCGACATCGCCGCGCTCCGCGTCCTCTACGGCGACGACGCGTCCGACGGCAAGCACATCGCCTCCTGGTCGTGGAACGCCGCGACCGCCACGATGACCCAGACCGGCGGCGAGGGTGCCGACACGATCCGCGGCGTCAGCACCGCGGACGTCATCCGCGGCATGGGCGGACGCGACGTCATCGTCGGCGGGAAGGGGAACGACCGGCTCGACGGCGGCGCCGGAAACGATTCTCTGTTCGGCGGCGCCGACAACGACACCCTCGACGGCGGGGCCGACAACGACCTGCTCGACGGCGCCGACGGCAACGACATCCTCAACGGCGGCACCGGCAACGACACCCTCAACGGTTGGGCCGGGATCGACGCGCTCAACGGCGGCGCGGGCGACGACACGCTCGACGGCGGCGACGGCAACGACACGCTCAAGGGGGGCGACGGCAACGACACGCTCAACGGGCGCACCGGCACCAACACGCTGCTGGGCGAGGCCGGCAACGACATGCTCCACGGCGGCGCGAGCGTCGACACGATGGATGGTGGAACCGGCGACGACCGCGTCTCCGGCTGGGACGGCGACGACGTGCTGGCCGGCGGAACCGGAAGGGATCTCCTCTGGGGCGGCAACGGGAACGACCGCGTCAGCGGCGGCGACGGCGACGACGAGGTTCAGGGCGAGGCCGGCAACGACACGCTCGCGGGCGACGCCGGCAAGGACAACCTGTGGGGCCATGCCGGCAACGACCGGCTGAGCGGCGGCCTGGGCGACGACTTCATCAACGGCGGCGCGGACATCGACACGGCGGATTACAGCGCCACCACCCGCGGCATCGTCGCCAATCTCGGTCCCACGATCAGCGAATTCGTGAACGGAACCTGGATCTGGTACAACGCCAAGGGTGCCGAGATCGGCCTGGACGTCCTGGTCGAGGTCGAGAACGTCATCGGCGGCAAGGGGGCCGACACGCTGACCGGCAACGGCGGCGCCAACGCTCTCGACGGACGCGGCGGGGCCGACCGGCTGACCGGCGGTGCCGGCAACGACACCTACGCCGTCGACAATGCCGGCGACCGGGTCTTCGAGGCCAGGGGGCAGGGCGTCGACACGATCATCGCCACGGGCTCCTTCACCCTCGCCGCGGGCCAGGAGATCGAGACGCTGAGATTCGGGACGACGGGGACGACCGTCCTGACCCTGCGCGGCAACGAGTTCGGCCAGACGCTGATCGGCAATGGCGGCGCGAACGCCCTCGACGGTGCCCTCGGCAACGACATTCTGACCGGCGGCAAGGGCGGCGACAGCTTCCTGTTCGCGACCAAGCTCGGGACCGCCAACGTCGATCGCATCACCGACTTCGCGGTCGAGGACACGGTGCAGCTCGCCAAGAGCGTCTTCGCCGCGCTCGGGGCCGGCACGCTCGCCGGCACCGCGTTCAAGAACATCAGCAAGGCCGCGGCCGATGCCGACGACCGCATCCTCTACAAGCAGTCGACCGGCGAGCTGTTCTACGACGCGGACGGATCGGGCAAGGCGGCGGCGGTGAAGTTCGCCATGTTCGACAACAAGGCGGCGCTGACGGCCTCCGACTTCTTCGTCGTCTGACGCGGCCGGAGGCGATCCGAGAATCGCCTCCGGCGCTCAGGCCACCGCCGGCTGCTCGATGCGGCCCGCGCGCAACGCCACGGTGCGGTCGCAGAGCCGAGCGAGGCTCGCGTCGTGGGTGACGAGGACGAGCGTCGCCCCGCGGTCGCGCTTCAGGCCGAACAGCAGGTCCACGATCTGGCGGCCGGTGGCCTCGTCGAGGTTGCCGGTGGGCTCGTCGGCCACCAGGATCGCCGGATCGGGGCTCAGCGCCCGGGCGATGGCGACGCGCTGCTGCTCGCCGCCCGAGAGCTGCGCCGGATAGTGCCGCAGACGGTGGCCGAGACCCACCGCCTCCAGTTCCGCCGCCGCCCGCCCGTGCGGGTCGGGGGCACCCGCCAGTTCCAGCGGCAGGGCGACGTTCTCCAAAGCCGTCATCGTCGGCACGAGGTGGAAGGCCTGGAACACGATGCCGATGTTGCGGCCGCGGAAGCGCGCCAAGCCATCCTCGTCGAGGCCGGAGAGATCGGTGCCCGCGATGGTGACGCGCCCCGTATCCGGCCGCTCCAGCCCGGCCATGACGGTGAGCAGGGTCGACTTGCCCGAGCCCGAAGGGCCGACGAGGCCCACCGCCTCGCCCCGCTCGACATCGAGCGAGATGCCGCGCAACACGTGGACCCGCGCGGCGCCGCGCCCGAGGCTCAGCTCGATCTGCGACAGGGAGACGGCCTTGTTCGACATCGCGGAGGGACCGATCTTGGAGCCAGGATGGACGGGACCGAACGGAGGACGGCGGCCTTGCGCAGTGCGAACGACATCGCGAACGACATCCGGAACGCGGTGGGCAGGGGCTCTCCGTCCCGGCCCGGCCGGGGGTTCTTGTCGGACCGGCTTGTCTCATGGACGGGCCGGGCGCGCGACACGCGGCGCGGGCTCGATATGGGGGGTCTGCGGGCGCTGCGAAGGGCTTGTCTGATGATCGTGCTCACGGCCGCCGCGCTCGGGGGCGCCGCGGTCCACGCCGCGGAGGGGCCGGTCAAGCTCGTCGCGCTCGGCGACAGCCTCACCGCCGGCTACCGCCTGCCCGCGAACGCGGCCTTCCCCGCCGTGCTGGAGCGGGCGCTGAAGGCCAGGGGCCGCAGCGTCGAGATCGCCAATGCGGGCGTGTCCGGCGACACCACCACGGGCGGACTCGACCGGCTCGACTGGTCGGTGCCCGATGGGACCGACGGCGTGATCCTCGAACTCGGCGCCAACGACATGCTGCGCGGCACCGACCCGGCGGTCGCCCGCAAGGCGCTGGAGACCATCGTCGTGCGGCTCAAGGAGCGCGGCATCCCGGTGCTGCTCGCCGGAATGCTGGCGGCGCCCAATCTCGGCGCCGAGTACCGCGCCCGGTTCGACGCGATCTATCCGGACCTCGCCAAGGCGCACGGCCTCGTCCTCTACCCGTTCTTCCTCGAAGGGGTGACGGGCCACCGCGCCAACACCATGGAGGACGGGCTGCACCCGACCGCCCAGGGCGTCGAGACGGTGGTGGCCGGCATCCTGCCCACCGTCGAGATTTTTTTGGATAAGCTGAAACCGGGGCGCTGAGGCGATGGCGCGGCTGTTCACCGGCTTGGAGATCCCGTCCGAGATCGCCCAGCGCCTGACGCCGTTCCGCGGCGGCCTGCCCGGCGCCCGCTGGATCGAGCCCTCGGACTACCACATCACCCTGCGCTTCCTCGGCGAGGTCGACGGCAGCCTCGCGGCCGACCTCGACGCGGGTCTGGCCGAGGCCCGCGCCCGCGCGCCCTTCGCCGTGACGCTCGACGGGCTCGCGAGCTTCGGCGGCGACCGGCCGCGGGCCCTCTACGCCTCGGTGGTCCTGACGCCGGAACTCGCCGACCTGCAGGAGGAGCACGAGCGCATCGCCCGCCGGGCCGGCGCGGAGCCGGAGCGCCGCCGCTTCACCCCGCACGTGACGCTGGCCCGCCTCAACCGCGAGGCGGAGGCGAGCGCGGTGGCGCGGTATCTGAGCGAGGCCGGGGTGTTTCCGTCGCTCACCTTCACGGCGGAGCGCGCGGCGCTGTACTCGGCCCGCACCTCGCGGGGCGGCGGGCCGTATCTGGTCGAGGCGGCCTATCCGTTCGGTCTCTGCGATGCGTTCGAAGACGACGAGGATTAGGCAAAAACCCCGTCCATCCCACCCAATCCCCTCATCCAGAGGTGCCCGCGTCAGCGGGCCTCGACGGCGGGCTCCGGGGATCGCGCGATACGCTGGAGCCCTCCTTCGAGGCTCCGCCTTCGGCTACGCGCCTCAGGATGAGAGGGATGGATGGGAAAACGCGCGTCGCTCAGGACGATTCCGGCGCTCCTTCGGCATCCGCCCACCCGCTCCCGGTCCAGACCCGCACCGTCACGGTCGCCCGCCCGTCCTCGATGCGGATGCGGTTGTAGGCGTTGGGCTCGTTGCCGCGCAGGCGCGTCGAGGTGGCGGAACCCGCCTGGACGGCGAGCAGGCGCGGGCCATGGGCGCGGGCGACGCCGTGATCGACGGCTTCCGTCTCGGGCTCGGCCCCGGTCTCGGGGGCGGCGACGAAGCGGGCGTAGTGGCGGTGGAGATGGCCCGCCAGCGTCAGGCCGACATCGTGGCGGCGGAAGGCGTCGAGCGCCTCGTCGGCCCGGCCGACGAGGCGGGCCTCCTCGTCCCAGGGCGGCGGCATGAACGGGTGATGGCCGACCACGATGCGGAACCGGCCCTCGGGCAGGGCGGCGAGCCGCGCCTCGGTGCGGGCGATCTGCGAACGGGTGATCTTTCCTTGCGACCAGTCGGTCTCCGGCGCCCAGGTCCGCACGGTGTTGAGGCAGACCACCGCGATCTCGTCGTCGAGGAAGGTCGGCTCGGTCTCGGGGTGGATGTAGTTCCGGTAGCGGCGGAACGGGTGGAAGAAGCGCGAGAACAGCTTGAAATGGGCGATGTCGTGGTTGCCCGGCACCGCGATCCAGGGCGCGGCGAGCCGGGCCAGGAAGGCGCGCGCCTCGGCATATTCGCGCCGCCGCGCCCGCATGGTGAAGTCGCCGGACGCGATGATCAGGTCGGGCGGATCGCGGTTGATCTCGTCCACCAGCCCCTCGACCACGGCCGGGTCGGTGCGGCCGAAATGCAGGTCGGAGATATGCGCGATCCGCCTCACGGCTGCTCCTCCCGAGGCGCGATCACGGTCAGGGCGCGCGGCCGGAGCCGGTAGCGCAAGGGCGAGGCGATCAAGCGGATTTCTCCATCGTTCATCACCCGTAACGCGCGACGGCCCGCCGAGATCGCGAGCCCCGCCGCTTCATGACGCTCCAGGCCCGGCACGGCGCGCCAACGTCCGGCGGCGAAGCCCAGCGCCAACTGCGCGAGCCGCCACGGCGGCAGCCGGCGGGCGATGTAGAGCGTGAGCCCCCCGCCATCGACCCGTTCGCGCTCCAGGATTTTTCCCGGACCCTCGGCGTAGTCGTTGTTGACGACGCAGAGCAGGCGCAGGCGCAGCCGCTCGCGTCGGCCCGCGACGCTCAGCGTGGTGCTGAGCCGCGGGTAGGGGCCGAGATGGCGCAAGGTGGCGAGCGCCAGCCGCGCGAGCCCGAGCGGGCCGAGGCGCCGGCCGCGAAAGCGCTCGCGATGGCGCGCCACGCGGGCCGGCATGCCGATAACCGAGTTGATGAGGAAGACGTGTCCGTTGACCTCGCCGAGATCGACGGCGCGGGGCCGGCCGGTCCGCAGCAGGGCGATCGCCCCGTCGAGATCGAGCGGGATGCCGAGATCCTTGGCGAGCAGGTTCATGGTGCCGAAGGGCAGCACCGCGAGCGCCACGCCGGTGCCGGCCAGAATGCCCGCGGCGCAGTTGAGCGTGCCGTCGCCGCCCGCCACCGCGACCGCGGCGACGCCCTCGGTGCGGGCGGCCTGCCTCAGGCGCTCGGGCAGCGGCAGGTCGGGGTCGGGCTCGGGCGCGAGATCGAGCCCGGCCGCCGTGAGCCGTTCGCGGATCACGTCGGGCGTGATGCCGTCCCGAAAAGAACCCGACGCGGAATTGGCGACGAGGACGATGCGCATGGGGGAGGGGGTCCGGGCCAGAACGAGGCCCGGACATGGCAGAGGCGGCTGTCGGCCGGATGACGAAAGTTCGGAGTAGGGCGGCACCCAATGGATGCTGAGGCCGACCTACCTCCACCGTCATTCCGGGGCCGCGCAGCGGAACCCGGAATCCACCCGTGATGCGCGGGTATGAAAGACGTCGCGGCCAGTCGTGGATTCCGGGTTCGCCTTCGGCGCCCCGGAATGACGGCGGAGGATGCTTTCAGTTACGCGGCGGTCGCCGCTCGGCGATGCGGGCCTGGAACCAGTCCCGCAGCAGCTCGCGCTCGTAATAGAAGGTCTGCCCGGAGAAGGAGCGGGCGGTGCGCATCAGGAAGTTGAGGTCGGAGACCGCCTCCTCCGCCGACAGCACGGTGCGCCGTCCCTCGCGTAAGGCGTAGCGCAGGCGGAAGCGCGGCGGGGTGACGTCGTTGACGACGCG
The DNA here is from genome assembly GCF_014199935.1 of Methylorubrum rhodinum. Lineage (GTDB taxonomy): Bacteria > Pseudomonadota > Alphaproteobacteria > Rhizobiales > Beijerinckiaceae > Methylobacterium > Methylobacterium rhodinum. Next base: position 114,505 of record NZ_JACHOP010000007.1, on the reverse strand, counting down.
CAGGCCGAACGGGACATTGCCCCCCGGCTGGTCGAAGCCGGCGAGGTCGATGTCGAGCACGTCGATGTCGAGGCTCTGGCCCGGCGCCAGCACCCGGTTGCCCAGGCTCTCGAACAGGCGGCGCATCTCGGCGAGCGTCACCCGCAGGGGCGGCCCGGACCCGAAGCGGTTCGCGGCATCGGTGTAGCGCTCGGGCGCGACGAAACGAACGTTGACCTGGGCCAGCGCCGGCAGCGGAACGGCGAGCGCGGCCAGGAAAGCGAGCGTCCCGAGCGCCCGCCTCATTGGTGCGCGCGATTGATGATCGCTTGCAGGGCGCGGGCCACCGGCTCGGTGACGGTGCGCCGGTACTTGCGGTGGACGAGTTGGCCGTTGTGGTAGATGTCCTGCTCGACGTAGAGCCGCTCGCCGTCCCAGCGCACGATGTTGTCGGATTCCGTCGTCTCCTCGACGCCCAGATCCTGGCGGAGGATCGGTGCGCCGGATGTCGTGTGCATGGATCGCCTCGCGTCGGGTGTCTCGCGCCCTCCGTCTTAAGGCCTGCGGCGGCGGGGCACCAGACGGGCACGCCCATTCGCGTGACACAGGGCGCCCGGCGCGACCGTCGCCCGATCGACGATCGCTCGAAAAGCGATTGGCCGCATTCCGGGCGCGAAGAGCGCCCCGCGCAGCGGCCTCGGCTCTGCCGAGGTGTCTAGCGGAGCGAACAGCCGAAGGCCGCGGGCGCGGCCGCCGGCGCTTGAGGCCAAACAAAAAACTACCTCACCGTCACCTGATCCTTGATGCGCTGGTAGGTGGCGCGGTTGAGGACGCGCTTCGACAGGAGTTGATCCACCGAGGTGTAGGGCCGGTGACCGATGATCGCCCGGCCGATCGATCCGCCGCCCTTGAGCCCATTCAATTCGGCGAGCGAGGCGGTGTTGAGATCGACCAGCGCGACCGCGGCCGGGGGCGCGTTCTCCGCCGCCGCCTCGGTCGGATCGGGCGCGGCAGCGGGAGGCGGCGAGACGGGAGCCGGCGCGGGCGGCGGGCTCGGCTCGCGGCGGGGCAGCGACAGCGGGGCGGGCGGCGCCTCGGCCATCGGGGGCGGGGTGGGGGCGGCGGGCTCGGGCGGGACGGGTTCGGGCGGCGGGGCGGGCCGGCTCGGCTCCGGCCGGGCCGGCGCCTGCGTCGCGGCGGGCGGTTCGGGGGTCGTGGGGGCGCCGCGGGTCCAGACGAACTGGACGATCCCGGCGATGCCCGCGGCCGCCACCAGCACGAGAAGGACGCGCAGGATCGCCGATCCGCTGAGCATTCGAGCCCTCCCCCCAGACAGTTCCGGGCTTCGCCGCCCGATGCGGAACCGGCGCGACCCGCCGCGTCACGCTCTCGAGACGATCTTAGGGCCTTCCGACGCGGCGAACATATGAGGGGAATTGAGAAAAGCGGCCTTTGCACAGGCCGCTTGCGCACAATCCGGAGGATTCTTGCCGGAGGATTCGCCGGAGGGTTCCCGGCCCGCGCCGCTGTGGCCGCACCGCACCATGCCCGGCTCCGTCGCGCTCAGCGGGCGGGAACACGATACGGCCAAGCTCGTTCTGGTATAAGCTGAGGCGTTCGCCCGGGCTCTTGCTGATATAAGCTGAGCCGTTCGCACGGCTCTTGGGATCCGACCGATGTCTCCTCGCTCCCGCTGGTCCCGCCTGATCGCGGCATTCCTCGTCGCGGGCCAAGCCGCGGCCTGCGCCTCGCTGCCGCGCACCACCTACACCAAGGCCGAGGCCGAGGCCGCCACCGTGCCGGGGATGGTGGGCGTGCGGGCCTATGCCGACGCCGCCGCGGCGGAGTTCGTCACGATGACGGCCTCGCCCCAGCGCAAGCGGCAGGCCTTCAGCTACCTCGCCCTCTCGGGCGGCGGCGGCGACGGCGCCTACGGCGCGGGCGTGCTCAACGGCTGGACGGCGTCCGGCACGCGGCCCGAGTTCACCATCGTGTCCGGCGTCTCGACCGGCGCGCTGATCGCGCCCTTCGCCTTCCTGGGACCCGCTTACGATTCCTACCTCACCGAGATCTACACCAGCGGCATCGCCGGTTCTCTGGTGCAGGGGGCGAGCCTCGCCAACGTGCTGTTCGGCTCCGGCCTGTTCGGCGACGGGCGCCTGCGCGACCTGATCGCCCGCTACGTGACGCCCGACCTCCTGCGGGCGGTCGCCGAGGAGCACGCCAAGGGCCGCCGCCTGCTCGTGGTGACGACGAACCTCGACAGCCAGCGCGCGGTGATCTGGAACATGGGCGCCATCGCGGGAAGCGGCGCGCCGAACGCGGTCTTGCTGTTCACCGACGTGCTGACGGCGTCGGCCAGCATCCCGGCGGTGTTCCCGCCCCAGCTCCTCGACGTGCAGGCGGGGGCCAGAGCCTTCCAGGAGATGCATGTCGACGGCTCGGTGGTGACGCCGGTCTTCACCCTGCCGCAGTCGTTCCTCGTGCGCGACGGGCGCATCCAGAGCGCGGGCAAGGCCGACATCTTCGTCGTCATCAACGGACGCCTCGAGCCCGAATTCGACGTGACCACGAACAACACCCTCTCGATCGTCGAGAAGTCGTTCACCACCGCGAGCCGGGCGCGCTCGCGGGCGACGCTGGTGGCCACCGACGCCTTCGCCCGCCGCAACGGCATCGGCTTCAACCTCACCTACATCGACGAGCGCGCGCCGCAGACCACCACGGCCCGCGGCTTCGACACCGGCTACATGCGCAGCCTCTATCAGTCCGGCTACGAGACCGGCCGCACCGGCCGGTTCTGGCACCGCGAGGTGCCGGCGGCGCCGCTGGTGAAAGACGTGGTGCAGGAGGCGGTGGCCGGCCGCTGACACCTCTACAGGAGGATCGCCAGCGGCTCCGGGCTGAGCCGCACGGCACCGGCCCGGCATCCGCTCTCCGCGGCGGCGTAGCGGATCGCCGCCTCGCGGCTGCGGAAATAGCCGCCGCCGAGACCGTGGCTCTCCCACGCGACCCAGCGCCCGCGGCAATCCTGGCCGACGACGTAGCTCAGGGCGACGCGGGCCGGGAGCGGCTCGGCGGGCAGAATCGAAACGGACATGATCGGGCAGGGGCTGACGCGGTCGGGGAAGCGGACCGCGTCGGGAATCTGAGCGCGGGGGCGTGAGGATTCGAGCGGGGCGACGGGCCCGCGGCGTGAGAAAGTCAGCAGGACGAATACGCCCGCGTCCTGCTCCGCCTCGCCGATGACGACGAGGGCGACGTCTACCAGCTCACGCCGGAGGAGCAGGGCTCGCTCGCCAAATCGCTCGAACAAGCCGAGCGCGGCGAGTTCGCCAGCGACGAGGAGGTGCGGGCGGTCTGGGCCAAGCACGGCCTGTGAGACTACGCTACACAAAGGAAGCCGTCGCCGAATTGGCACAGGTGCTCGACGGCATCGCGGAGCACTCTCCTCAAGGAGCGCGGCGCGTGCGTTCCCGTATCCGCGAAAGCGGTCGGCCTTCTAAGCGACCATCGCTTTAGCGGCCAGCGCACGAGCACTCCGGCGCTGCGCCGCATCGTGGTCGCGCCGTATCCCTACTGATCTTCTACCGCGTCGATGCGAAGGAGGTCGTCATCATCGGCATCCGCCACGCCGCGCGCGATCCGGCCACCATGCCGGGGCTGGACGCTTCCTGAACCGCGAGACGTTTCATAGGCGGGGCAGAGCGCCTCGCCCGTCGCGAATCCCGAAAAACTATTTCCGAAGGATCTTGGTCACCAGCCGGCCGATCGGGGAGCTCGATCCGGCGTTGCGGTCGTCGCGGACGACGTGGCGGTCCTCGGTGCCGAGGATCTTGGTGACGAGGCGGCCGATCAGGCTCATGGCAGGCTCCGCGGGGCAGGGGATGACAAGGGGGAACGGGTGAGCTCTGCCATCAACGGCGAGCCCCGCGGCAGCGTTCCGTCAGGCCGGGCGGCGCAACAGGCTGTTGGCCACCGGCGCGACGAAGGCCAGGAACAGGAGGCCGAGCGCCCAGGCGAAGCCGTGGGGCGGCGCGAGGTCCATGCCGCCGCCGACGAGGGGCGGCCCGAGCATCAGTCCGACATTGTAGAGCATCACGAAGGCGGCGTTGGCGCCCGCCAGATCCGGCCCCCGCAGGGTGGCGCCGAGATGGGCGAGGCCGACGGTGTAGAGCGTGCCGGCGATGCCGCCCCAGACGAAGATCAGGCTCGCGAGCCCCGTGAGCGAGCCGGAGGCGGCCGGAATCAGCGCGGCGCCGAGCGCCCCGAGAAGGCTCGCGCCGAGCAGCACCGCGCGGCGGTCGATCCGGTCGGCCAAGAGCCCCACGGGGATCTGGAACAGCACGTTGCCGAGCGCCGCCGCGCTCACGAGCGCCGCGGCGGCGGTGGCGTCGAGGCCGATGCGCAGGCCGTAGAGCGGCAGGATCGCGAAGGCCCCGGCCTCGACGGCGCCGTAGAGCGCGGCGGCGAGCACGGCGACGGGCGCGAGCCGCAGGTAGCGGATGAGCCCGCCGCCCTCGCCGTGGCCCAGCGCGGGCGAGAGGTTGCGGGCGAGCCCGAGCGGCAGGATCCCGAGGAAGAACAGGCCGGCGCCCGCGAGGTAGGGCGCGAACCCCTCCGTGCCGAGCACGGTCAGCAGGGCCGGGCCGATGGCGAAGCCGAGCGCCAGCACCGTGGCGTAGACGCCCATGACGAGGCCGCGGCGCTGAGGCGGCGCCGCGTCGTTGATCCAGAATTCGGAGAGCACGAACAGCACGCCGAGCGTCGTCGAGAAGACGAAGCGGAGCGGAAACCACAGGGCGAGGTTCGGCACGAGCTTGAAGGCGACGAGGCACAGGCCGCCGAGCGCGATGGCCGAGGCCAGCAATCGCACCACGCCGAGCCAGGCGGCGAGCCGCGGCACGAACGGCACGGTCAGGATCGCGGCGAGCCCCGCCACGGCCGTGTTGAGGCCGATGACGACGCTGGAGGCCCCCATCCGCTCCATCTCCAAGGAGAGAAGCGGGATCGACAGCCCGAGCCCGATGCCGACCACGGCGACGCAGGCGATGGCCGCAGCCATCGCGCCGAGGCGGTCGCGGTCGGTAAGGGCAGCGGAGGCGAGCATTTTTTCGTACGCAGCGGATGGACGCGCGAGCGCTTCGATCCCGTTTCAGATTGATGGATCCGGCCGCCCGCGCATCCCCTCTCCCCGCCAGGCGGGGAGAGGGCCGCGACGACCTCGTCGTCGGCGCGGCGAGGCGGCAGCCGAAGGTGAGGGGGCGGTCCAGGAAGAGACTCGTCCGTCGAGTCCCCCTCACCGCCGCTCCGGCTTCGCCTCCGCTTCCCGCAGACACGACAAGGTGTCTGCGGGCCTCTCCCCATGTGCGGGGAGAGGGGACATGCGGCCGAGTCCAATCGGATAAGTCGACAGCGGTATGGGCCGGCCCGCGCGCCCGCGGCAACCCGCTCGCTTCAGGCGGCGTGCCGATCCGCACCCGCGCCGAAATGGCCGATGTAGCGGGCGGCGATGGCCGCGACCGGGAGCACCACGAACACGTCGGTGGTGCCGAACTGGCGGTCGATCACCGCGCCGTCGCCGAAGGTGGCGCCGACCCGGAGATAGCCCTTCATCAGCGGCGGCAGGCTTGCGAGCGCCGCCTTGGGATCGACCGCCTCGCGGGCGAGCCGGTCCATCGCGACGTAGCGCTCCGGCAGGGCGCGCGCCTGCCACGGCTCGGGGGCGCGGGCGTGGTGGTGGAGGAAGCTCAAGGGGAGGGCGAGGCGGTCCGGGTCGGTGCCCTCCAGGCTGGCGCAGCCGAGCATCGCGTCGATGCGGTGGTGCAGCACGTAGGCCCAGATGCCGTGCCACAGCAGTTCCACCGTCCGCTTGGTGCGGTAGGGCTTGAGCACGCAGGAGCGGCCGAGTTCGAGGAAGCGTTTTTCGGGGTGGCGCTCGATCAGCGGGGCGAGATCGTACTCGCCCGCCGAGTAGAAGCCGAAATGCGCCTCCGCCCGGTCCTGGCGCAGCAGGCGGTAGGTGCCGACCACCTTCGGCCGCGCCTTGCGGAAGGGTTTGGCCTCGGTCGCCGCGTGGTCGATGACGAGGAGATGGTCGCAGACCGCGTCGTAGGCATCGACGTCCCGGCGCTTGAGCGCGGAGAACCCCGTCGGCACCGCCGACATCTCCTCGTAGAACACGCGGAAGCGCAGGCGCTGGGCCCGGCGGATCTCGGCCTTGGTGGTGGCGAGCCGCACCTCCAACGGGCCGATCCGGCCGAGGCACGGGTCGAGCCCCGGCTCGGCGAGCGATACCTTGCGGCGCGGCTTCAGGAGGATCGGGGTGCCGCCGGGGAGCGCGATGTCGCCGCCCTCAAAAGTCTGGCGGAAGCGGGCGAAGGGGGCCTGCACCTTCGCTTCCCAGCCGGCCTTCCACGCCGCACCGGCCTCGCGCGGGGAAAAATTCGGCAGCATCTGGTCTGACCCGTCGCGTCGAGGCGCGTCCCTGCGCGGCCCTTGTCGACGCGGGGCGACAACACCACGAAGGCCGCACGCTTTTATGACGGAAAAATCGTTTGCCGGACAGGGGTTTGCGCGGTGCCGGACACGGCCCGCGCAAGACCGGGGCGGGGTAGCCGGCGAACGAAACCGGCTAACGTTTTCAGGGGCTTGGCGAGACGCTCAGACGAACTGGCTCAAGCCGGGGATCGCGGCGACGATCGGACCCATCGTGTCCTCGCCCACCGTCTCGCGGCCATAGGCGAACAGCTCCTGGCCGAGCGGCTGCATCTGGTTCATCGGCACGCCGGCCGAGATCAGCTTCTGGCCGAGCGCCATCACGCCGCCCCCGCCCATCATGCCGCCGAGCATGCCCATCAGCCCGCCGCCGCTGTCCTGGGCGTTCGCCTGGGCGATGGCGGTCTCGGAGCCGGGGAGTGCGGCGAGCATCTTGCTCACCTCGGTCGCCGGTCCCTCCTTCTGCAGGAAGGCCAGGATGTGGCCGATCGCGGTGGTGGCGGTCGCCGCGTCGAGTCCCGTGCGGTTGGTGACGCGGGCAATCAGCTCTTCCATGAAGTCCTTCCTTCTCGACGTCGTTCGTCTGTCCGACGGCCCGGCGGCGAAATCAAGGGTCGCCGGGGCTATCGCCCCGCTTCCTTCTCGGCCTCAAGCGCCGGCGGCTGCATCCGCAGCCTCAGGCTTTCGCTCCGCTCGACGCCTCGGCACAGCCGAGGCCCGCTGCGCGGGGCGCTCTTCGCGCCCGGTCACACGGACTACTGGATCATGACGCCTCGCAGCCGTAACCTCGGCCGCAATCGGCCATCACGGTTCGGGCGGGAAAAACCATGAGCGAAGCGGGCACCATCCTGGTCGGCCGGAGCACGGGCCCGAACCCGAAGCCCGAGGTTCTGACGCTTCGCCTCGCCAACCGCCACGGCCTCGTGGCGGGCGCCACCGGCACCGGCAAGACCGTGACGCTGCAGGTGCTGGCCGAAGGGTTTTCGAACGCGGGCGTCCCGGTCTTCGCCGCCGACATCAAGGGCGACCTCTCCGGCCTCGCGGCGGCGGGGGAGGCCAAGCCGCACTTCGTCAAGCGGGCCGAGGAACTCGGCATACCTTACGAGCCCGACCGCTTCCCGACCGTGTTCTGGGACCTGTTCGGCGAGCAGGGCCATCCGATCCGCTGCACCATCACCGAGATGGGTCCGCTGCTGCTGGCGCGCCTGCTCGAACTCAACGACACGCAGGAAGGCGTGCTCAACATCGCCTTTCGCGTGGCCGACGAGAACCAGTGGCCGCTGATCGATCTGAAGGATCTGCGCGCGCTCCTCACCTTCCTGTCGGAGAACGCCAAGGAACTGTCGGCGACCTACGGCAACGTCGCGAGCGCCTCGATCGGCGCGATCCAGCGGGCGCTGCTGGTGCTGGAGAACCAGGGTGCCGCCCAATTCCTGGGCGAGCCGGCGCTGAACCTCTCCGACTTCATGCGCACCGACCGGGACGGAAGGGGCTTCATCAATATTCTCGCCGCCGACAAGCTGATGCAGCGGCCGCGCCTCTACGCCTCGTTCCTGCTGTGGATGCTCTCGGAGCTGTTCGAGCAGCTCCCCGAGGTGGGCGACCTCGACAAGCCGAAGCTCGTGTTCTTCTTCGACGAGGCGCACCTGCTGTTCAACGACGCGCCCAAGGCCCTGCTCGATGCCGTCGAGCAGGTGGTGCGCCTGATCCGCTCCAAGGGCGTCGGCGTCTACTTCGTGACCCAGAACCCGCTCGACGTGCCGGAGACGGTGCTGGGCCAGCTCGGCAACCGGGTGCAGCACGCGCTGCGCGCCTTCACCCCCCGCGACCAGCGCGCCGTGCGTGCCGCCGCCGAGACCTTCCGCCAGAATCCCGGCTTCGATGTCGGCAAAGCCATCACCGAACTCGCCGTCGGCGAGGCGCTGGTGAGCTTTCTCGAGGCCAAGGGCACACCCTCCATCGTCGAGCGGGCGCTGATCGCCCCGCCGCAGGGGCGGGTGGGGCCGCTGACGCCGCAGGAGCGCGCCGCGCTCATTCAGGCGAGCCCGTATCGCGGAAAATACGACGAGGCGGTCGACAACGAGAGCGCCTACGAGATGCTGGCCAAGCGCAAGGACCTCGACAGCGCCCCGGCGGAAGCCGCGGCGCAGACGGAGGGGGGTCTTGGGGGGATGCTGGGCGGCTGGCTCGGCTCCGTGCTGGGCGGTGGCGAGGAGGCGCCGAAGGGCAAGGGCAGGGGACGCCGCCCGCCGCCGAGCCTCGTCGAACAGGTGTTGGGGAATGCGGCGCGGTCCATGGCGCGCAAGGTGGGAACCGAGGTGGGGAACGCTATCCTGCGGAACGTGCTCGGAGGGCTGACGAAGCGCTGACTTTTCTTGATTTAGGATACATAATCCAACAAAAATCACGGAGACAAGTTACGCAATTTTGCTAGGATGCAAAAGCCAAAAGCTCATAAAATACAATTATCTACTATTGCAATGCCGTCCACATCAAAGCACGCCACTTGTCACAAGCAGCTCCTAAAGAGGCTCTCATTATTAAAAACACTCTGATAACCAGACACAAACTAAACACTAGACAATACAAGAGAGTCTCTTCACTTAAGATTTTAATTCAACGCCACCGTCCGTAAATACAATGGATACATATCTAAACATTATTTATATCAATGTACGAATGAAAATGTTCGCACAATAAAGGAGGCAGAGAATGGACAAAAAATACCAGATATTCGTTTCATCGACTTACGCTGATTTAGTCGAAGAAAGACAGGCTATTTTCAAGGCAATATTGATGCTGGACGAGATACCGGCAGGAATGGAGAGTTTTGTTAGCTTTCCTGGCGATCAGATAAAATACATCGAAAGACTCATAGATAGGTGCGATTACATTGTAATAATTGTTAAAGCAAATTATGGATCATCAAGGACCAAATCAGGAATTAGCTATACTGAACATGAGTATGAGTATGCAAAGTTAAGTAATAAAAAAATTATGGTTTTCATAAATGATAGCAGAGAGGGCCTGCAAGATGATGCACTTTCTGATATTTTAAATCAAAATTCCAGCATCACAAAGTTCAAGAACAAGTTGAAATCTGAAAATCAGGTCGCATTCTGGACCACACCTGAAGGTCTTGCGACAGTCGTCAGCGGCTCCATCTCTCGGGCTCGTCTCATTGATCCAGCCGAAGGCTGGATCCGCGGAAGTGAAAGACTGCAAATAGAAGAGCGTCTTAATTCAATTTTGGCTGAAAAAACAGAACTCGAACGAACCGTCTCGATTCTAAAATCTGGCAAGGATCAAGTAGCTCATTTATCCGACGAACTCCAGACCAAATTTTCTCTGCAGATCGAGCAAGCCGACGAGTCGATGACGCAAAAGGTCGGAATTGTAATTAAGTGGATCGACTTATTTAAATTACTTGCAGACGCCGTCCATGAAAACAGAAAAGATTTTCGATCTGGCCGAACTATATCAGATTATTGCCTAACCGACTCTTCATATCTATCGAAAAAAATTGGAGAAAATATACTGGAGGCGCGCGGCCTGAAGACGTCAGACAGAAGCTCCTGTAGAGTTTCGTCGGAATCTTTTGATGACATTTATTTTAAGTTTCTGGACTCAAATCTAATTGAAGACAGCACCTTCCTTGGATACCACCTCACGGAATTAGGTAAAAAATTATACGCCCATTTACGGGCGATCAATATACCAAATTTAAGTCTCGCCGATGGATCAATCTCAAGCTTTCAGAACTCGCAGTGGAAAGCCAATGAAGATGGGTTGGTTTCAATAGCACCAAAGGCACCGTATGAATATTTTATTGAAGCAAGTAGATTGAACGAGCCTCACGTCCAAAATGGAGAAGATTTGTACAGCTGGCCACTACACATGGCACGAAAAACTTGGATCGACATCGATGATTTTTTAGAGGCATTTGATCATGCAATCAGATTACAAAGCGCGCTATCTAATATAATATTCGATGATAAAATTCTTGCAAAGACATGCTTGTTAGCTCGAAACCTCAATGCGCAGCTTAACGCTCACAGAAAATCTGACGACTAGCATCATTAAGTTCCTTCGCAGCAGGCGCGATGACATACGGCAGATACAAATAAACTTCGATCCCGATTTAGATTTGATACTTTGCTATTTTATAGAACGAGAATGTCACTTACAAAGCCACGTCACCATAGCGCCGCTTGATAAACAAGATTGCCCCCATATCTTGCTCATGCAATTTTCCGCCTGCCGGTTGACATGCCACCTACCTCTCACTATCAGCCCCACAACGCGCGGCTTCCTCGACGAAGTCCGCGCGTTTCGCGTTCGCGCGCCCAGCCATGGCTGAGCTTCGCGCGGATGACCTGAACAAGAAGACGACCCAGGCGCTCGCCAGCGCCGGAGGTCGGCAGAGAACACGAAAGACCAACGATGTTCGCAGTCATCAAGACCGGCGGCAAGCAGTATCGCGTTGCCGCCAACGACGTCATCACCATCGCGACCCTCGAGGGCGAGGCCGGCGCCTCCGTCACCTTCGGCGACGTGCTCCTGTTCGGCGACGGCGAAGCCACCCAGGTCGGCACCCCGCTGCTGTCGGGCATCGGCGTGACGGGCGAGATCGTCCAGCACGGCCGCACCCGCAAGGTCATCGCCTTCAAGAAGCGCCGCCGCCAGAACTCGCGCCGCCGCCGCGGCCACCGCCAGGACTTCACGGTCGTGCGCATCACCGAGATCAGCGCCGGCGGCAAGTCCGCGAAGGCCGAGCCGCGCAAGGCCAAGAAGGCCGAATCGGCCGAGCCGGCGCCCGCCGCCGCCGAGTAAGCCCGAACGCTGAGTCCCAGAAGAATTCCGGAGCAATCCCATGGCACATAAAAAAGCAGGCGGCTCGTCCCGCAACGGCCGCGACTCCGCCGGCCAGCGCCTCGGCGTGAAGAAGTTCGGCTCCGAGGCCGTCATCCCGGGCAACATCATCGTGCGCCAGCGCGGCACGAAGTGGCACCCCGGCACCAATGTCGGCATGGGCAAGGACCACACCCTGTTCGCGCTCGTCGAGGGCAAGGTGCAGTTCGAGACCCGTCGCGGCCGCGCCTTCGTCGCGGTGGTGCCGGTCGCCCAGGCCGCAGAGTAACGGCGGACGCTTCACCGCGACGAAGCGAGCGTCCCGCCGGTGTCCCACACCGAACCGGCGGACGGTCTCGCGAGCTTCGTCAGGAAGCGCCGAGGATCGGAACACGGGGGAGGATGGGGCGCCATCCTCCCCCTTCGTCGTCCCGCACGGGCGCTCGGCGCCAGTTTGAAGAGCGGACGCGGATGTTCCCCGACCTGACCCGAGACGACGTCTTCCGCATCGAGACGCGGCGGCTGTGGCTGCGCTGGCCCACCGCCCGCGACGCCGAGGCCGTCTCCCGCCTCGCGGGCGATCCGGCGGTGGCCCGGATGACCGCGCCAATCCCCTCGCCGCTGCCGCTGCACGAGGCGGAAGACTTCGTGCTGCGGGCACGCGCCGGCAACGCCGTGGGGGATTGGCTGATCATGGCGCTCTGCCTCCGGGCGAACCCGGCGCAGGCCGTGGGCATCATCGGCATCGAGCCGCGACCCGAGGCGGAGGCGCCGCATCTCGGCTACTGGCTCGGGCGCCCCGCCTGGGGCGAGGGGCTGATGGCGGAGGCAGCAAGCGCGATGGTCGAGGCCTACTTCGCCTATGCGAACGGGCGGGCGCTGGCCTCCTCGGTGATGCTGGACAATCCGGCCTCGCGGCGCATTCTGGAGCGCTGCGGCTTCGTGCCGGCGGGGCAGGGGGCGTTCTTCTCGGTGGCGCGCGGCGAGACGGTGGCGGCCGACACGTTCCGGCTCGACCGGGCCGGCTGGCTCGACCGGCGCGGGAGGGCTTCATGAGAACGCGCCTCGTCGCCGGGATCGCGGCCGGGCTCACGGCGGCGGCGCTCGCGGTGTTCCTCGCCTCGATCGACCGCGAGCCGGTGCCGCCGCCGCGGCCGGCGCCCGAGGCGGCGCGGCCGGTCGCGCCGGCGGACCCGCGCCTCTATTGCGAATTCTACAACTTCGCCAGCCGCACCCCGAAGGTCGGCTTCTACTTCACCGCGCCGGCCGGCAGCGGCGACTACGCCCAGATCTTCCAGAAGGAAGCGGACGGCACGCAGACCATCTTCGATCCGCGCCCGGCCTGGACCTACCTCCGGGACGGCGAGGCGCCGACCCTGAATTCGCCCGACGGGGCGATCACGATCAACCTGTACGGGGATGCGAAGGGCGCGACCCGCCCGGCCTCGGCCGCCTCCGGCGGTTGGTTCGAGGCGGGCCTGCGCAGCATCCAGTACCTCAACCTCGAAGGCCAGTGCCGCCGCACGGCGACCTGACTCAATTGAAAGACGTGTTACCGTGAAGTTCCTGGATGAGGCCAAGGTCTACGTCCGCTCCGGCGACGGCGGTCCCGGCTGCGTGTCCTTTCGTCGTGAAAAATTCATCGAGTTCGGCGGGCCGAACGGCGGCGACGGCGGACGCGGCGGCGATGTCTGGATCGAGTGCGTGCAGGGCCTCAACACCCTGATCGACTACCGCTACCGCCAGCACTTCAAGGCCCGCAAGGGCGAGCACGGCATGGGCTCGAACTGCCACGGCGCCAAGGGCGAGGACGTGGTGCTGCAGGTGCCCGCGGGCACGCAGGTGCTGTCCGAGGACGGCGAGACGCTGATCGCCGACATGACGGAGGTCGGGCAGAAGGTGCGGCTCGCCAAGGGCGGCAACGGCGGCTTCGGCAACGCCTACTTCACCACCTCCACCAACCGCGCCCCGCGCCACGCCAATCCCGGCCTCGAAGGCCAGGAGATGTGGGTGATCCTGCGTCTCAAGCTCATCGCGGATGCCGGCCTCGTCGGCCTGCCGAACGCCGGCAAGTCGACGTTCCTGGCCACCGTCACCGCGGCCAAGCCCAAGATCGCCGACTATCCCTTCACCACGCTGCATCCGGGCCTGGGCGTGGTGCGCTCGGACGAGCGCGAGTTCGTGCTCGCCGACATCCCCGGCCTGATCGAGGGCGCGCACGAGGGCGTCGGCCTCGGCGACCGCTTCCTCGCCCATGTCGAGCGCTGCCGGGTGCTGCTTCACCTCGTCGAGGGCACGAGCGAGCACGCCGGCAAGGCCTACAAGCTGGTCCGGCGGGAGTTGGAGGCCTATGGCGGCGGCCTCACCGACAAGCCCGAGATCGTCGCGCTGTCCAAGGCCGACGCGCTCGATCCGGAGACCCGCAAGCAGCAGCTCGCCCGGCTGAAGCGGGCGGCGGGGCGCAACGCCATGGTGCTCTCGGCGGCCTCGGGGGAGGGCGTGCCCGAGGCGCTGCGGGCGATCCAGGCGCAGCTCGACGCGGGCGCCGCCGCGGAGGCCGAGACCGCGGAGCCGGCAGCGCCCTGGCAGCCGTAAAACATAGCGGCGTTAGGCCTCAGCGCCGGCCCGCCCCAAGCCGCGAGGCAGGCGCTACCTTCAGCTCATGCGCCCGCTCCTGCTTCTCCCCGCTCTCCTGCTCTGCGCGACCACCGCCTGCGCCGAGCCGTCCTGCACCGACCTGATCGATCGGGTCACCGCGGCGACCGGGGCGACGGTGGCCGAGCGCAGCGCCGACTTCGCCCGGTTCGATGCCGGGGAGAATTCCTCGCTGACCCTGTCCTGCGGCGGCGTCCACCCGTCCTCGGTCGGCGCGCAGCACCGGAGCGAGAGCCCGCCGGAGGCCTATTACGACCTGTTCGCCAAGGCCGGCCAGGCCGTCACCGGCATCGGCGCCGACATCCTGCGCGAGGCCGCCAAGCGCGCCCGCGACGCCGCCGGGCGGCTGCGCCACAGCAATGTCGAGGCAGGCGGCGCTCTCGTCACCTGCTCGACCATGAAGAACGACAAGGGCCCGCTCACCCTCTGCGCCGTGATCGAGCGCGCCGACCGCTCCTGATTCCTTTCGTTATTCCAGCCGCTTGATCGCCGAACTTCGCGCATCGCGCGAGGTTTTGCGGCTGCCTTGACGCGGGGGAGGGGGCAAGGGACAACCCGCCCTCCGCCCGTCCCGCCGTCCCGAAGACGGAGCCTTCCGCTCCATGCCCCTCCTCCGGCGCCTCCTCGGCTCCCGTCGGCGCCCGGACGCCGCACCGGATCGCGTCGCCGGGCGCTTCGACGACATCCGCGGCGGCCACGCCGTCGGCTGGGCGACCGACCGGCAGGAGCCCGGCCGCCTCGTCACCGTGTCCCTGCGGATCGACGGGCGGATCGTCGCGAGCGCCCCCGCCGACCGGCCGCGCCCGGACGTGCAGGCGGCGGGCTTCGGCCAGGGTCTGGGCGGCTACGCGCTGCGCATCCCCGACGCCTTCGCCGACGGGGCGGAGCATCGGGTCGCCGTGATCGCTGGACCGGAGGAGGCGCCGCTGCCGGGCGGCCCCCACGCCTATCGCTCCGACAGCCCGGCGCCCGAGGCCGCGGGCGGCGCGGGCGCCTCCGCCCGCTATCTCGGCCGCTTCGAGGGCGTGGCCGACGGCGCCGCCTTCGGCTGGGTCTACGATCCCGATGCCCCGCAGGCGCGGGTCGAACTCGAACTCGTCGTCGACGACGCGCCGGCCGGCCGCTTCCGCGCCGACGCCTCGCGCCTCGACGTGGCGGAGGCCGGCCACGGCGACGGCTTCCACGGCTTCTTCGGCCGGATGCCGGCCCGGTTCTACGACGGGCAGCCGCATACGGTCCGCATCGCGGTCGCCGGCACGGAGGTCTGGCTGCCGGGCGGGCCCTACACCCTGTGCCAGCCCCGCGCCGGGATGGCCTATCTCGACCGTCCCGCGGCCTGCATCGCGGGCTGGGCGACACAGGGGGCCGAGGTGGAGATCCGCTACGACGACGGCCCGCCGGCGACCGTGCCGGCGCGCCGGCTCGTGCCCGGCTTCGGCAACGAGACCACGGCGATGGCCTCCTGCGGCTTCCGCAGCCCGATCCCGCCCGCCTGCCTCGACGGGGCGTGGCACGCGGTTTCCGTGCGCTTCGCCGGCAGCGACGAGGCGCTGTCGGGCAGCCCGTTCGAGTTTCGCCTGCGCACGCCGCCGGTGCGGCTCGGGCTGACGCGCTCGTCCGGCCGGCTGGTCGAGGGCTGGGCCGCGGACGCGCTGGCGCCCGACGTGCCGGTGCGGCTCGTCGTCTCCGCCGACGGCGCCTTCCTCGGCGAGGTCGTGGCCGACCGCGTGCGCGCCGACGCCCCCGGCCGCCCGGCCCAGGGGTTCGCGTTCACGCTCCCCCGCAGCGCGCGGCAGCTCGACTTCGCCCTTGCGGACACACCGGATGCGGTCTTCGCGAGCTTCTCGATCGGCCACGGCGAGGCCCGGCCGGCACCGGCGGCGGACGACGCCCTCCAGGACGAGGCCCGCTTCACCGACGACGCCGTCGCGGCGATCCGCGCGGCCTTCGCGGCGTTCCTGGCCGCCCCCGGCACACGCTTCGACGCCGCGTGGTACCACCTTGCCTATCCCGACGCCGTCCCCTCGGAGGCTGCGGCGCTCGCCCATTACCGGGAGCGGGGCCACGCGGAAGGCCGCTCGCCCTCGCCCCTGTTCGACGAGGCGTGGTATCGCCGCCGCTGGCCGAGCGTCGGCCGGGCGGTGGCGGCCGAAACGATTCCCTGCGGCTTCGCCCACTACCTCGCCTTCGGGGCGGAGGCCGGCTTCGATCCCGTGCCGGGCTTCGACGGTGCCGCCGCCCTGGCGGCGGACCCGGCCCTGGCCGAGGCCGTGCGCTCGGGCGAGGCGGCCGACCCGCTCGACGCCTTCCTGCGCCGCGCCCGGACCGGCGCACCGGACGCCGCGCCCGCACCGCCCGAGCCCCCGCCTCGATCCGAGCCGCCCGCCCCGTCGCGCGGCCTCTACGCCGCCTGGATCGCCCGGCTCCTGAACGGGGCGGAGGCGGGGATTGCCGAGGCTTTGGCCGAGAGCGACCGCGCGATCCGCGCCCGCCTCGACGCGCCGTTGCCGACGACGCCCCTGGTCTCGGTGATCATGCCGACCTTCAACCGCGCCTACACGCTCGCCGAGGCGATCGGCAGCGTGCTGGAGCAGAGTTATCCGAATTGGGAGCTGCTGGTCTGCGACGACGGCAGCACCGACCGGACCGCGCAGGTCGTGGCCCAGATGGCCGATCCGCGCATCCGCTATCTCGCCTTCGAGCGGGCCAACGGCGCGGTCGCCCGCAACCGGGGCCTCGCGCTCGCCCGCGGCGAATTCATCGCCTATCTCGATTCGGACAACCTCTGGCACCCGAACTATCTCGACGCGATGCTGCGGGTGCTGCTCGCCGCGCCGAGCCGCGCTTGCGCCTACGCGGCCTATCTCGACACCGAGATCGTCGGCACGCGGGTGGAGTTGCGGGCGCTGGCCGCCGAGCCGTTCGATCCGCTGCGGCTGGCGGGCGCCAACTTCATCGACCTCAACACGATCTGCCATCACCGCCATCTCACCGACTGGCTCGGCGGCTTCGACGAGGCCCTGCCGCGGGTGCAGGATTGGGACCTGGCTTTGCGCTACTTCTCGATCTTCCGGCCCGTGCAAGTGCCCGAGGTGCTGGGCTTCTACCGGCGCAACGTCGCCTGGGGGCAGGTGACGGGGGCCTCCTTCGCGCAGGACGTCAACGCCGTCGTCGCCCGCAAGACCGAGGCTCGGCTCGGAGAGGGCCATCTGCGCCTCGACATCGACTGGCCCGCCGACCCACGGTTGACGGTGATCCTCGGGCCCGGCTCCGAGGCCGCCCTGCTGGCCGCGTTGCTGATCCACGCCGTCGCGGACGGAGCGGAGGTCACGCTCGCCCATGCCGACCGCGAACCCGCCCCGCGCCCGCTCCACCCGGACGACCCGGTCGCCGACCTGCCGCTCGGGCCGGAGGCCTTCGCCGCGCCCGAGCGGCTCGCCGCGGCCCTCGAACCGTTCCTCGCCCGCGAGAGCGCGGTGCTCGCCCTCGGCCTGTCCGCGGACGACGTGGAGGGCCTGTCCCGCGCCCTCGGGCGGCCGGTCGACACCCTCGCGGTCGGGGAGGCGGGGCTCGGCATCGCCGCGGCCGATCTGGCGCATCCGTTCCATCTCGGCACCCTGCCGCTGCCGGTCCCGGCGGAGCCGCCGGCGCCGAGGGATCGCCCGGCGCTGCTCCGGCTCGGCGGAGCGGACGATTCCGACCCGACCCCGGGGGGATCGGGCGACGTGATCGCGGCCCCCGCCGACCTCCTGTCGGGGGTTTGGCGCCGGATCGGGCCGGACGGGACCGCCCCCTGGCCCGAGCACGGGTTCGCGGCGCTCGCCCGCGCGGGGTCGGAAGCGGGTGCGCTCACGAGCCTCGTGCCGGTCGAGGCGTTGGGACCGGTCGGGCTCTGCCTCGTCATCGAGGCGATGCGGCGCGGCGCGGCCCTGACCCTGCCGCCCTCCGCCTTCGCCGACCCGCTGATCGCGGCGGGCGTCGTCACCGCCCTCGGCGCGGAGCCGGGGGAGGCCGCCCGCCCGGTGACCGCGCAGGGCACCGCCCGCGCCCACGCGCTCGCCTTCCACGCCGAGCTGATCGCGGAGCGGCTGCGCTTCTACCTCTACCGGCGCTGCTTCGAGGGAGAGAGCTGATGGCCCAGGGCGGGGGCGAGGGTCGGCTCGACACGGTGACCGGCGCGCAGACCGAAGCGCCCCTCCTCCCCCTTGCGGGGAGGAGGGCGGCGGTGGGGGTGGTTCAGGTTGAGGAGCCCCGCTCCAACCTGCCCGACCCCCACCCCTCCCCCTCCCCGCAAGGGGGAAGGGAACGCGCCGGGGCGATCCTGCCGGTGCTGCTCGGCGGCCTGCTGAGCCTCCGCCTGCCGGGTCCGCGCGCCGCCGACCTCCTCATCGACGGCACCGTCTTCGCCCGCATCGCGCCCTCCGGTGCCATCCGGCAGCGGCGCCATTTCCTGCCGGTCCCGGACTTCGCCCCCGGCGCCGTGCTGCGGGCCGTGGACCCGGTCACCGGGACCGATCTGGAGGGCAGCCCCGTCGCCCTGCTGCCGCCGGACCGGACGGGGCGCATCGAGCGGGTCGTCGGCCGCTTCGTGTTCGGCTCGGTCGACGGGGAGGCGGACGCGGCGATCGTGGCCTTCGTCGACGGCGCGGTCGTCGCCCACGCGGTCGCCCGCCGCGCCGAACCGGGTGCGAAAACCTTGTCCTTCGTGCTGCTGCTGCCGCCTGCCGTCACCGAGGGACGGCCCGCCTTCGTGCAGTTCGCCCTTGCAGGCGGCACGGGCACCCTGGCCGGCGGCCCCGTCCGCACCGGCACGCGCGCGGCGCATCCGGCGCCGCGGCGGCGGCGGGCGGCGCGGGCCCTGCGCATGGCGATCAAGATCGCCGCGCCCGATCTGCGCGCGGCCCCGCAATGGGGCGACACCCATTTCGCCAAGGGTCTCAAGGCGGCGCTGGAGCGGCTCGGCTGGCTCGTGCGCATCGATACGCTCGACGCGTGGTACGGGGGCGAGACGGTCGACGTCGACCTGGTGCTGCGCGGCCTGGAGCGCTACCGGGTCGATCCCGACCGGCTCAACCTGATGTGGCTCATCAGCCATCCGGACCGGATCGAGGCGGACGAGCCGGGGGGCTTCGACCACGTCTTCGTCGCCTCGGACGTCTACCTGCCGGTCTTCCGTCGCCGCACCGGCGTGCCCTGCTCGACCCTGCATCAGGCGACCGATCCGGCCGTGTTCGTGCCCGTCCCGGACGCGCCCATCGAGACGCCGCTGCTGTTCGTCGGCAATTCCCGGCGCGAGTACCGCACCATGGTGCGCTGGTGCATCGAGAAGCGTCTGCCGCTGGCGATCTGGGGGGCGATGTGGGAGGGCATCGTGCCGCCCGACCTCGTGCGCGGCCACCACATCCCCAACGAGCGCCTCGCCGCCGCCTATGCGGGCGCCGGGGTGCTGCTGAACGACCACTGGGATTCGATGCGCGCGCACGGCTTCCTGTCGAACCGGCTGTTCGACGGGAGTGCTGCGGGCGCGCCGATCCTCACCGATCCGGTCGCGGGGCTGGCCGAGGTGTTCGGCGACACGATCCCGACGGTCGCGAGCGCCGAAGAACTGGCCGCCGAGGCCGGCGCCATCCTGGCCGACCGCCAAGCCGCCCGCGCCCGGGCCCTGCGCGCCCGCGACCTCGTGCTCGCCGCCCACACCTTCGATCACCGCGCGCGCGCCATCGTCGAGACGGTGGAGGCGCTGGGCGGGCCGCGGGTGGGGAGGGCGGGGTGATGGGATCGACGCTCCGCAGCGGCCTCGCCGTCCCGCTGCTCCTGCTGACGGCGGCCTTCACCGGACAACCGGACAAGGGCACGTATCGCTGGATCCTGTCCGTCGATGGGCCGAAAGCGCATCTGTTCGCCGCAGAAGCCGAGGCGACGGATTTCGCGGGTCCGTTCTCCTTCCGCTGCCTTCAGGGCGAGGGCCGCATCGACGTCAGCGTCACGATCAACACGAGCGAGCAAAGGGCCTTCTCCCGGATCGTCGCGGACGACCTCTATCCCGCAGTGAAGTTCCGGGGTGATCCCGACGAGCGCTTCTTCACCCTGATCGAGCGGATCACGTTCGGGGAATTGGGAGGCTGGGAGTTTCATTTCACATTGTTGGAAGACACGTTCCCGATGGATGCTCTTGAGAAGACCGGTGCGCTCTTCCTCTCGGTCGGCACGGTCTACGCGACAGACTTCGAGCTGAAGGCTGGCCTCGATGCAGTCACCGCCTTCCGCCGCCATTGTCGGAAGGATTCCGTGCGACTGCGGCGATAGCTTATCATGATGCGCACACCACATGACCGCCTCGTGGGCGTCCAACCAGGGAAAGCAGCGTGCCAGGTTCAGGCGAGACCGGAACGGGAACACCGATGGTCGTTCCGCGCATCCGGCGCAGGGGCAGCGGCGTGCGCAACCTCTTCGCCGCTGCCGGCGTCCTCGTGGCCCTTGCGACCTGGGCGCTGTTCCACTTCGTCTACGATCTGGGCGGCCCCGCCTTCATGATCGCGGCCTTCGCCGGGGGCGGGGTCTTCCTCGTGTCCGAGGCGGTCTACACGGTGACCGCCGCCCTCCTCGGCTACCCGCACGAGACGCGCATGAGCGTCCGGGACGCGGTGGAAGGGTTGCTGTCGGGCCGTTTCTGGTAGTGCAAAAGAAAAGGGCCGGCGCGAAGCCAGCCCTTCTCCCCGTCTCGACGGAAAGGCGTGCTCGCGAAGCAGCGCGCCCAGTGACAATCAGTCGTTGATCGCAGCCACCACGCCGGCGCCGACGGTGCGGCCGCCCTCGCGGATGGCGAAGCGCAGCTTCTCCTCCATCGCCACCGGCACGATCAGCGCCACGTCCATCGTCACGTTGTCGCCCGGCATCACCATCTCGGTGCCCTCGGGCAGCGTGCAGATGCCGGTCACGTCCGTGGTGCGGAAGTAGAATTGCGGGCGGTAGTTGGTGAAGAACGGCGTGTGGCGACCGCCCTCCTCCTTGGTCAGGATGTAGGCCTCGGCCTTGAACTTCGCGTGCGGCTTCACCGAACCCGGCTTGCACACGACCTGACCGCGCTCCACATCCTCGCGCTTGGTGCCGCGCAGCAGCACGCCGACGTTGTCGCCCGCCTGGCCCTGGTCGAGCAGCTTGCGGAACATCTCGACGCCGGTCACCGTCGTCGTGGTCGTGGCGCGGATGCCGACGATCTCCACCGACTCGCCGACCTTGACGATGCCGCGCTCGACGCGACCCGTCACCACCGTGCCGCGGCCCGAGATCGAGAACACGTCCTCGATCGGCATCAGGAACGGCATGTCGATCGGACGCTCCGGCTGCGGGATGTACTCGTCCACGGTCGCCATCAGCGCCAGGACGGCTTCCTTGCCGATCTTGGGCTCCTTGTCCTCGAGCGCCATCAAGGCCGAGCCCTTGGTGATCGGGATGTCGTCGCCGGGGAAGTCGTACTTCGAGAGGAGCTCGCGCACCTCCAGCTCGACGAGCTCGAGGAGTTCCTCGTCGTCGACCATGTCGACCTTGTTGAGGAACACGACGAGCGCCGGCACGCCGACCTGACGGGCGAGCAGGATGTGCTCGCGGGTCTGCGGCATCGGGCCGTCCGCCGCCGACACCACCAGGATCGCGCCGTCCATCTGCGCGGCGCCGGTGATCATGTTCTTCACGTAGTCGGCGTGGCCGGGGCAGTCGACGTGGGCGTAGTGGCGGTTGGTGGTCTCGTACTCGACGTGGGCGGTCGAGATCGTGATGCCGCGCGCCTTCTCCTCGGGGGCCTTGTCGATCTGGTCGTAGGCCGTGAAGGTCGCCCCGCCCGATTCCGCCAGCACCTTCGTGATCGCCGCGGTCAGCGACGTCTTGCCGTGATCGACGTGGCCGATCGTGCCGATGTTGCAGTGCGGCTTCGTGCGGGAGAACTTTTCCTTGCCCATCGTGCATTCCTATCGCGGACACGCCGGCCGAGATGCCGGACGCAAAGGCGCCGCCCGCTTAGAGGCTTAAGCGGAGATGATCAAGCAGAGGATTTTTCCACGCAGGCCATGGGGTCCGGGCGGTAGCGCCCTACTGGACTGGCGTCCGCCAGTTCAACCTTCGAGCCGTCATTCCGGGGCCGCGTAGCGGAACCCGGAATGACGGCGCGAGGGGGGATGGCCGCGAACGATCACCTCATCCGCTCAGGGATCGAGAGCTTCCCCGACCGGCTCGTAGAGGCGCTGCGCCTCCGGCGCCCCGCCGCGGCGCTCGCCGAGGTCGAGGATGCGGACCAGCATCGTGCCGTGGGGGGCGGCCACCGTCAGCACGTCGCCGCAATGGACCGCCTTGGCCGGCGCCTGCGCCCGCATTCCGTTCACGCGGACATGGCCGTCCGCGACGAGGCGGGCCGCCATCGACCGGGTCCGGGCGAAGCGCGCGAACCACAGCCACTTGTCGAGGCGCTGGCGCGCCTCGCTCATCGCATCCGAGGGCGAAAAACCCTCAGCGCTTGCCCCCGTCCGATTCGAGCTTCGCCTTCAGGGCGGCGAGGGCCGCGAAGGGCGAATCGGGATCGGGCTGGCGCTCGCGGCGCGGCGGGCGCTGCTCGGCATTCGGGCGGCGGTTGTCGTCGCGGCGGCGATTATCGTCGTTGCGATCATGCCGGTTGCGCGGACCGCCGTCGCGGCGCGGGCCGCCCTCGCCGCGGTTCTCGCCACGGCCTTCGCCCCTTGCTTCCGCCGGACGGGGCGGACGGCCGCCCTCGGGCCGGTCCTCGCGGGGACGGCGCGGGCCCTGGCCGTCGCCGCGGCCCTCGCCCGGACGCCCGTCGCGGCGACCGCCCTCGCGGCCTCCTTCACGCCCGCCTTCGCGACCGTCCTGGCGGCCTTGGCCGCGACCGTGGCGCGGGCCGGAATGGCGCTGCGGACGGTGCAGGTGCCACACCTCGATCGCCTCGGGTTCGGCCGGAGCGGCGGGCGCCTCCGCCTCTCCCAACGCCTCGGGGGTGGCGGCGTCCTCGGTCGGCACGGAGGAATCGGCGGCATCGACCGCCTCGACTTCGCCGGTCGCGGCGGCATCCTCGACGGCCTGCGCCGTCTCGGCCGGCATCGGGGCGGTGTCTTCGCCCGACGAAGCCTCGGCGCTCGGCGCGGACTCCGTCGGCGTCTCGGTGGTTTCCTCGCTCGGAGCGACCGCGGCCGGCTCCTCGGCAGCAGCCTCCGCCGGGGTTTCGGAGGCCGGCTCTTCGGCCTGGGGCTCGGACGCGCCCGGAGCGGGCGCATCCTCGGCGGCGCCTTCCGCGACGGGCGGGGTCTCGCCGTCCTGCTCCGCGGCCTCTGGCTGCGCGGCAGCGGTCTCCGCCTCGGACGGAGCCTCGGACTCCTGAGCGACCGCCTCATCGGAAGCGACAGCCTCCTGCGGCGCGGCATTCGCTGCGCGCGCGGCCGGCACGGTCGGGGCGGCGGCGATGAGCGGCACGGTGATGGCCGGGCCGGGGCGCGACTGCGCCACGTAGCCGAGCGACTTCAGGATCGAGGCGAAGTCCTCGCCCGAGCAGCCGACCAGCGAGGTCATGTTGACGGTCGCCACGAACCCGTCGCCGTCGGCGGTCCCGGCCGGGGGCTCGCCGACGGTGGTGCCGGGGCGGTAGGCGATGGCCGGGCGGATCAGGTCGGCCAGACGCTCCAGGATGTCGACGCGCACGGCGCGCTCGCCGCACACCCGGAAGCCGGCGGCGCGGTAGAGGCCCTTGGCGATGGCCGGATCGACCTTGATCGAGGTGCGCCCCGAACCGGCCAGATGCGCGATCTCGTCGAGCCCCGGCTGGTCGAGGCCGCCGTTCTTGAGCGCCCAGAGCTGGGCCGCGAGCGTGCGCGGCGCGGGCTTCAGGAGCGCGGGCAGGAAGATGTGGTAGGCGCCGAAGCGCACGCCGTGGCGGCGCAGGTTCGCCCGCCCGTCCTGATCGAGGCTGCGCATCTCGTGCGCGACCTTGGCGCGCTCCAGCACGCCCAAGGCCTCGACCACCTGATAGCCGATGCCGCGGGAAAGCCCCGTGAGGTCTGCGGCCGATTCGATCTCCATCAGCGGCCCGAGCAGGCGGGTGACGTGGGCGCGCAGCCACGCGGAGAGCCGCGCCTCGACCTTTTCGCGGGCGGGGCCCGCGAGGCTGTCGTCGGCCACCAGCCGGATGCCGGGCTCGAACAGCTTGTCGCCGGGCGTCAGCTTGGCGACCGGGTCGCCGGTCCAGCGGATCACGCCGTCGTGCGAGAGCACGAGTGCGGCGTCCGCCGCGGAGGCGAAGCGGTCGGCCCTCGCCTCGATCTCGCCGGCCAAGGCCTTCTCGGCGGCCGAGCGCAGGGTCTTGGCTTCGTGCCCCTCGGCCTGAGGGTCCGGCACGAATTGGAAGCCGTGCAGACGGCCCACATGTTGACCTTCGACGGTGACGTCACCGCCGGAGGTGATCTCGGCTTCCAGCATCGTCTTCTCTCTCAGGCGCCGCATCAGGACGCTGGTGCGCCTGTCGACGAAGCGGCTCGCAAGGCGCTCGTGCAGGGCGTCGGACAGCCTGTCCTCTACCCGACGCGTCTCGCCCTGCCAATGCAGAGGATCGAGCAACCAGTCGGGGCGATTCGCCACGAAGGTCCAGGTGCGGCCTTGGGCGATGCGCTGCGACAGGGCGTCGATGTCGCCGTCGGTGCGGTCGATCATCGCGACGTGCTGGGCGAACCAGTCGTTGGGGATGCGGCCGGCCATGCCGCGCATCAGGAAGCGGTAGAGCTGGGCCACGAGGTCGGCATGGGTCTGGGGATGGACTTTCCGATAGTCCGGCAGGCCGCAGGCGTCCCACAGGCGCCGCACCGCCGCCGGGCCCTTGGCGACGTCGCGGATGTCGTCTTCCCGCATCAGGATCTCGAACGCCTGCTGGTCCTCGCCCATGGGGGCGCGGGTCAGGCCCTGCTCCTGCGGATGCACGTCGAGGCTCGCCTGCAACGCCTCCAGCGAACCGAAATCGAGGTCGGGGTTGCGCCATTGCAGGATTCGCAGGGGCTCGAAGTCGTGGCTCTCCAGCGCCTCGATCATCTCCGGTTCGAAGGGCGGGCAGCGCCCCGTCGAGCCGAAGGTGCCGTCAGAAATGTGGCGGCCCGCGCGCCCCGCGATCTGGCCCATCTCGGCGGGCGTCAGCTTGCGGAAGCGGGTGCCGTCGTATTTCCAGTTGGCCGCGAAGGCCACGTGATCGACGTCGAGGTTGAGCCCCATGCCCACCGCGTCGGTGGCCACCAGATAATCGACGTCGCCGGACTGATACAGTTCGACCTGAGAGTTCCGGGTGCGGGGCGAGAGCGCGCCGAGCACCACCGCGGCGCCGCCGCGCTGGCGCCGGATCAGCTCGGCGATGGCGTAGACCTCCTCGGCCGAGAACGCGACGATCGCCGTGCGGTGGGGCAGGCGCGAGATCTTCTTCTCGCCCGCGAAGGTGAGCTGCGACAGGCGCGGCCGCGTCGTCGTCTGCACGCCGGGAATCAGCGATTCCACCAGCGGCTTCATCGTCGAGGAGCCGATCAGCAGCGTCTCCTCACGCCCGCGGCGGTAGAGCAGGCGGTCGGTGAAGACGTGGCCGCGGTCCATGTCAGCGGCGAGCTGGATCTCGTCGATCGCCACGAACGCGACTTCGAGGTCGCGCGGCATCGCCTCGATGGTGCAGATCCAGTAGCGCGGCCGGTCCGGTTTTATTTTCTCTTCACCGGTGACCAGGGCGACGTTCTCGACGCCCACCTTGGCGACGACGCGCAGATACACCTCGCGGGCCAAGAGCCGCAGCGGCAGGCCGATCATGCCGGTGGGATGCTGGAGCATCCGCTCGATGGAGAGGTGCGTCTTGCCCGTGTTGGTGGGCCCGAGCACCGCCGTGACGCCGCGCGCGCGGGATTCGCGGGAAAGATGGCGAAGCGTCATGCGGCGGGGGCGTTCCCTACGGCACGCAAGGCCGTCGGAGAGGCGGGAGACCGCTACGGGCGCGGGGTGTGGCCGCGGCGGCCCCCCTCATATGGGTCGCCGGGCGCCTGCCTGCCAACCGGGGCGCCGAGACCCGGATAGAGATGGATGTCGACGGGGGCCGGGGCCTGCGGGGCGAGGTCGGCGCAAAGCGTCTGCGGCACCGCCGTGAGCGGGCCGCGGCGGGGCGGGCGGTGCTCGATCACCTCGGCCGAGGAGAAGGCATCGGGGCCGCAATCTGGGCCGGCGGCGAGCGGACCGGCCTGGGCCGGGGCAGCGGCGAGGAGGGCGAGGCACGCGGCTCGGAGGCCGCGCCGCAAGGGGAGGGCGATCACGGCGTCGCCCCGTCGGTTCTCAGCGCCCCGAAAAACTGGCCTCGGCGACCGTCGCGGGCGCGGCCTCGCTGCCCTTGGCGGTGCTGGTGCCGGTCTGGGTCCAGCGGGTCGCCTCGATGATGTTGGTGCCGAGCGTGGTGCGGACCGCAATGCGCATCGGCACCAGCACCCGCGCCGCCTCGACGGGGGCGAGCCAGACCGACATGTCGCGGTTCTCCTCCATGAAGCGCACGCCGGGCCGGTCGGCGCGGTGGCCGGCGATGGCGACGTAGCGGGCGTTGCAGACCAGCACCGGGCCGCTGTAGCCGGGCTTCTGCACCTCGCGGGTCTCGCCGTAGCTCAAGACCACGTCGAAGCGGGTCGCGCCGTCGAACACGGGCAGGGTCCGGTTGCAGTTCTCGGGGTCGAGGAGCGCGCCCTTGGTGCGGGCGGGCATCGCCAGCGCGCTCGCCGGATCGACCACGCCGCGCTTGGCCGCCGCCGTCACGGGCACGCGGTCGCCGGTGTCGAGCAGCGGCGGGGTCACCTCGGCCTGGGTGACGTTGCCGCTCGCCAGCGCCATGCGCACGGCGATGCCGGAATTGCTGGTGCGGGTGGCGATCGAGAAGGCGCTCGGCAGCGGGGCCTGCGCCAGCGTGCCGCTGGAGCGGGCCGAGCCCTGGCCGCCGGTCACCGCGCCGACGAGGCCGGTCAGCACCGCCGACACGTCCATGCGGTAGCGCGGGCCCTCAAAAGCGCCGGTGAGCTGGGCGTTGCCGATCGGGATGCCGGCGAGGTTGACGCTGTAGTCGATCGTCACCCCGGCCGCCGCGCGGGCCTTGGCCGAGCGCGGCGCGGCCTGCGCGGCCGCCGGCACGGCCAGGGCCACGAGGAGGATGGGGCAGGCGCGAAGGAAGGGCTTGGCGCGCATGGTCGGACTCTGGACGGCTCCACGCTCCCGGCCCGCCTCGGGACGAGGCCGCCGGGATGCTCGGGTTATCGCGCCGCCATGGTTAACAGACCGTTGGATCGACGCCAGCCATCTCCGGCCGGAAGAGTAGGGCGGCGGGACGCCCCGCAGGGGAGGCGGCAAGCATTTCGTGGGTTGCGCGCAATCGAGTACAGTCGCCGCGACAGGCCCGTCCGTATCGGGAAAGCGTTCTCACCAAGCTTCCCGCGGCGATGCGAGATCGGATGCCGGGCCCGCGCCGCCGTGTGTTTTTCAGCCGGCCGAAGACATCTTATCGAATCGGTTCGGGCTACCTTAACCCGATCGTAAATCTCATCGGTCAGCGTCTCGAGAAAGATCAGCATCGGCGAGCGATCATGAAGGGCGTGGTTTTCACCGAATTCCTGGACTTCGTGTCCGGATCGCTCGGCGCCGACATGGCGGACGACATCATCGACGACGCCGACGTGGCGAGCGGGGGTGCCTACACGGCGGTCGGCACCTATCCGCACACGGAGATGCAGGCCCTCGTCGTCGCCCTGGCGCACCGCACCGGCACGCCGGCGCCGGACTTGCTACGGCTGTTCGGCAGCCACCTGTGCCGCCGCTTCGTCGCGAAGTACCCGGAATTCTTCGAGGCGAAGACGAGCCTGTTCGACTTCCTCGACAGCGTCGACGGCCACATCCACGTCGAGGTGCACAAGCTCTACCCCGATGCCGAGCTGCCGGTGTTCCGCCTCAACCGCCGGGGCGCGGACACGATCGACCTCGACTACGAGAGCTGCCGCCCGCTCGAGGCGCTGGCGGAGGGCATGATCCGCGCGGCCGCCGACCATTACCGGCAGCCCGTCGCCATCGACACGTCGCGGGTGGAGGAGGAGGCCGGCAGCTTCGTGCGCTTCTCCATCCAGCACGCCGCCTGACATCCATGCCGCCGGAGGCCGACATCTCTCAAGATATGCCCGATGCCGACGAGCGCATCCGGCGCCTGGAGCGCCGGATCGCCCGCGAGCGCTCGGCCCGCGCCGAGGCCGAGGCGCTGCTGGAGGCCAAGTCGCGCGAACTCTACGACCTCAACCAGCAGCTCGGCCGCTTCGCCGCGGAGCTGGAGGGGCGCGTCGAGGAGCGCACCCGCGAGCTGGCCTGCGCCCGCGAGCACGCCCTCGAACTCGCCGAGCGCGACCAGCTCACCGGCCTGGCCAACCGCACCCGGTTCACCCGCGCACTGGAGGAGAGCATCGTCGCCTCGCGCCGCGACGGACGGCGCTTCGCCCTGTTCCTGCTCGACCTCGACCGCTTCAAGGACATCAACGACAGCCTCGGCCACGAGGCCGGCGACGTCTTCCTCCAGCGCACGGCCCGCCGCCTCAGACTGATCTTCGGCCGGGATGCCGTGGTGGCCCGTCTCGGCGGCGACGAGTTCGCCGCCCTCCTGCCAGCGCGGCCGGAGACCGACCTCGTCCGTATCGGCGAAAGCGTCATCCGCGCGGTCCGCCGGCCGCTTCCCCACCGGGGGCGCAGCCTCGAAGCCTCGTGCTCGATCGGCATCGCCGTCTTCCCCGAGGACGCGCGCAGCGGCAGCGACCTGCAGCGCTTCGCCGACATCGCCCTCTATCGCTCGAAGGCGAGCCGCGGCGTCGCGACCCGGTTCGATCCCGCCATGAGCCGCGCGATCGAGGCGCGGCACGCGCTCGGCAGCGACTTCGTCCAGGCGATCCGGGACGGCGGCATCGAGCCGTGGTTCCAGCCGATCGTCGACGGGGCGAGCTGCCGCACGGTCGGGGTCGAGGCGCTCGCCCGCTGGACCCATCCCACCCTCGGCTTCCTCTCGCCCGCCGCCTTCCTCGGGCTGGCCGAGGAGCGCGGGCTGATGCACGACCTGTTCGCGGCGATGATGCGCCGGGCCTGCCCGCTCGCGCGCACGTGGATTCGGGCGGGGCGGCTCGACTACCTCTCGATCAACCTCTCGCCGAGCCAGTTCAAGCTCGGCTCGGTCGCCGACGACGTGATCGCGCTGCTCGCCGAGCTCGACTTCCCGCCCCAGGCGCTCACCGTCGAGGTCACCGAGGAGGTGCTGCTCAACGATCTGGCCCGGGCACGGGTGCAGCTCGAACGGCTCGCCGCCCACGGTGTGCGGATCGCGCTCGACGATTTCGGGATCGGCTACTCGAATATCGGCTACCTGCGCCAATTGCCGATCCAGACGCTCAAGCTCGACCGTCTGCTGACCCAGGACGTCGCCACGGAGCACAAGGCCCGCTCCATCCTCAGCGCCATCGTGCAGATCGCCCGGGCGCTCGACCTCCACATGGTCTCGGAGGGCGTGGAGGATTCCTCGCAGGCCCTGTGGCTGACCCATCTCGGCTGCCGCTCCCTGCAGGGCTACCTGTTCGGCCGCCCGATGCCGGCCGACGCCTTCGCGACCCATCTCGGGCTCGATCCTCTCCGTCGGATCGCCTGAGCTTCGCGCTCGCCTCAGGCGCAAGCGTTGGCGGCCACGGCCGCGGCCCGCTCCCCAGCCTCAGCCGCCCGCCGTCCAGACCTGCCCGTGATAGACGAAGCGCCCGCCCTCGCTGGCGAGCGCGGCGAGGCCGCCGAAGGCCGGGTCCTTCACGGTGATGACGCTGGTCGGGATCGCCCGCATCTGCGCGGCGAACGGCGCCTTGCGCTCGAACGCCGCGCGGAAGCCGCCCTCGCGCAGCACCGGCACGATCCGCGGGGCGATGCCGCCGCCGATATAGACGCCCCCCGTCGCCAGGAAGGTCAGTGCCAGGTCGCCGCAGACGCGGCCGAGCAGCTTGCCGAACAGCTCCAGAGCCTCGCGCGCATGGGGATCCTCGCCCGAGAGGCCGGTGCGGGTGATCTCGGCGGGATCGAGGGCGCCGCCGCCGCCCGCGCGCACAGCCCGGATCGCCGCGTGCAGCCGCGACAGGCCGGAGCCGGACAGCAGCGTCTCGACGGTGACGCGGTCGTCGGTGCGCTCGATGCCGGACCAGATCTCCGCTTCCGCGTCGTCGGTGGGCCCGAGATCGGTGTGGCCGGCCTCGGTCGAGACGATGGCGAGGCGATCCTCGTAGGGCACGAGCGCCGCCGCGCCGAAGCCGGTGCCGGGCCCGAGCACGAGGCGCGGCCCCCGCGCATCGCCGATCTCGGGGCCGATCTGGGTCAGGTCGTCGGGGGCGATGGCGGCCGCGCCCGCCGCCACCGGCACGTAGTCGTTGACGACCGTCACCCGCGACAGGCCGAAATCCCGGCCGATCGCCGCGCCCTCGACCACCCAATGGGCGTTGGTGAGCTGGACCGCGGGCGCGTCGACCCGGCCGGCGATGGCGAGGATCGCCGAGCGCGGGGCCGGCGCCCCGCTCTTCCCGAGCGAGGTCCGGATCGCCGCGCTCGGATCGGCATGGCCCGCCGTCGGCTCGTGGGAGAGGACGCGGGCGGCCTCGCCCCGCGCCTCGATCAGGCCGAAGCGGGCGTTCGTCCCGCCGATATCGCCGACCAGCACCGGAAATTCGAACATCGATGTCGCCGTCTTCTTGCCGTCTCGTGCCGCCCCGACGTCGGCGGAGGGTTCTGTAAACGCACCTGCGCCGTCAAGAGGCCCCGCCCCGTATCCCGGACGGGTTCGCACGCCCCGACGGGGCGCGAAAAAGCCGAGGCCCGGAGGTAGGGACGGCGGTCAGACGCTGATCTTCACGAGATCGTCCAGCGCCGCATCGAGATCGGGGAATCGAAAACGGTAGCCGGAGGCGAGCGTCCGTTTCGGGCGCACCAATTGCCCCTCCAGCAGGATCGACGAGCGCTCCCCGCCCACCACGCGCTCGATCAGCCATCCCGGGGCGCGCCACGTGATCGGGCGGCGCAGATGCCGGGCGAACGCACGGATGAAGGTTTCATGCGGGACGATGCCGGGTGACACGGCGTTGAAGCGCCCATCGAGATCCCGGCGATCGATGACGTGCAGCAGAATGCCCGTCACGTCGTCGATGTGGATCCACGGGAACGGCTGGCGCCCCGACCCGATGACCGGCCCCAGTCCGAGGCAGAAGGGCAGCCGGATGATCGGCAGGAAGCCTCGGGCTCGCCCGACCCGCCATAGCCGGCCGAGCGCGCTCTCGCGCGTGACCGATCCCAGCACGATGCCCATCCGCAGGCGGACGTGGCGGACCCGGCTTGTGTCCACGCCCTCGGCCGCCGCCTCCCACAGCCCGACGAGTTCGGCCGGAAAGTCGAGGCCCATCGGGCGCGAATCCTCGTCGAGCTCGGGATAGGCGTCGCGCGCGCCGACCTCGGTTGTGCCGTAGAAGCACTTGCCCGCCGTCGAGACGAAGACCTCGGGCGGACGCAGGCCGGCATTGATGGCGGCAACCAGCGTGCGGGTGGTCTGCACGCGCGATTGGATCACCTCCTCCCGGTAGGCCGCATTCCAGCGGCGCCACGGGTTGAGGATGTGCTGTCCAGCGAGGTTCACCACCGCATCGCAGTCGGGCAGGCCGTCGCGGGCGAGCACGTCCCAGGTGAGGCGGTCCGATCCGGGGACGCGCGAGATCCAGGTGACGCGGTCGCCGCGTGCCCTGAGGGCGTTGGTGAGCGCGCGGCCCACGAAGCCGGACCCACCCCCGATGACGATGTGGCGCGCATGACTCATGGTCCGGAGGCTAACGCCACCCGCTTAACGATCCATGGCGCCGTCGAAGACAACTTTGGCGGTGGGCGTCCTGCGCGAGCCCGGAGGGCGTTTTCCCCGGGGGCGTCCTTTCTGCCGGTCGATCGAAAGCCGCCGTCAGGCCTCCGGTAGCGCGTCCGGATCGATCGCCTCGCCCTCGGCCCAGGCGGAGAGCAGCGCGCGCACGTCGGCGGGCGTGGCGAGGCGGCGGCCCGCCACCGTCTCGCCGTCGCCGATCCGCACGCTGATCCCGCCATCCTCGTTGACCGAGGCGAAGGCGATCTCGTCGGTGCGGTCGTCGCCCATGAAGATCGCGCGGCGGCCGGCATAGGGGGCGGCCTCGCCGAAGGCGCGGATGGCGTGGCCCTTGGTGGCGTCGGCCGGCACGATCTCGCCCACCGCCTTGCCGAGCTGGAGCCGGTAGGCGCCGCCGAGATCGGCCGCCACCGCCTTGACGATGGCCTCGGCGGCCTCGGCATCCGCGGGCGCGGCGAGCCGCCAATGGACCGCGACCGAGGCGCCCTTGTCCTCGATCAGCACCGCCTCGTAGCGGGCGGTCTCGGCATGGAGCCGCTCGACGCCGGCGCGCAGGTCGGGATGGTCCTCGGGGCGCCCGCCGCTCACGATGCCGTCGACCCGCCGCTCGACCCCGTGCAGGCCCGCCACGTCGAACCGGGCGGGCTTCAGGAAGTCGTCGATCACCGCGACCGGCCGTCCGGTCACGATCGCGAGCGCCCCGCCGAGCCGGTCGCGCAGCCGCTCCAGCGCCGGCACGAGGTCGGGATCGACCCGCACCGCGTCGGGGCGCGGCGCGATCTCGACCAGGGTGCCGTCGAAATCGAGGAACAGGGCGTAATCGGCGATCTCGCTCACGGCGTCGTCCTTCTCCCGAGGTCTCTTCGCGCTAGCATGAGGGCGAGCCGCGACAAACCGGTGATACGACACCAACGGAGGCGCCCGTGCGGCCCATCCCCATCCGCCCCGGCCCCGGACAGGAGAGCGTCTGGGACTATCCCCGCCCGCCCCGGCTGGAGCCGGTGCCTGAGCGGCTGACGGTCATCCTCGGCGGGCAGACCATCGCCTCGACCACGATGGGCTTCCGCGTGCTGGAGACGAGCCACCCGCCGACCTACTACTTCCCGCCGGACGACATCGCCGCGGGCGTGCTCGGGCCGCCGCGCCGGGCCGGGATCTGCGAGTGGAAGGGCCGCGCCGTGCTGTTCGACGTGACCGGCGGCGGTAGCCAAGCACCGGGCGCGGCCTGGGCCTACCCGGATCCGACGCCGGACTTCCGCAGAATCGCCGGCTACGTCGCCTTCTATGCCGGGCCGATGGAGACCTGCCTCGTCGGCGACGTGCGGGCCGCGCCGCAGCCCGGCGGCTTCTACGGCGGCTGGATCACGCCGAACCTCGTCGGCCCGTTCAAGGGCGGGCCCGGCACGATGGGGTGGTGACGGATTTCGGGCTGGCCCCAATCCGCCACTGGCCGCTACACCGGCCGCGAAGACATCAGAGCAAGGAACCGCCCATGCCGGTCGAGATCGATCCCAAGGCCGTCGGCCTCTGCCCCGACCGGCTGGAGCGGGTCGATGCGTGGATGCGCGGCTATGTCGAGACGGGCCGGCTCGCCGGGCTCTCGGTCGCGGTGATGCGCGGCGGGAGAACCGCCTTCTTCCGCGCCCACGGCCATGCCGACCTCGCGCGGCAAAAACCGTTCGCGGCGGACACCATCACCCGCATCTACTCGATGACGAAGCCGCTGACCTCGCTCGCGGTGCTGATGCTCTACGAGGAGGGCCGGTTCCAGCTCGACGATCCGGTGGCGCGGTTCCTACCCGAGTTCTCCGAGATGCGGGTGATGGTCGGCGGCAACCGCGCCAAGCTCGAGACCGTACCGGCGCTGCGCCCGATCACGATCCGCGACCTCCTCACCCATACCAGCGGCCTGACCTACGGCTTCATGGAGGCGACGCTGGTCGATGCGCTCTACCGCGCCCACGAGATCGACTTCCAGACCTCGAAGCTCAGCCTCGGCGAACTCGTCGGCAAGCTGGCGCAGCAGCCGCTGCTCGCCCAGCCGGGGGCCGAGTGGAACTATTCGGTGGCCACCGACGTCCTCGGCCACCTCGTCGCGGTGGTCTCCGGCCTCGACTTCGCCGCGTTCATGCGGGAGCGCATCCTGCGTCCGCTCGCCATGCACGACACCGACTTTTCCGTGCCGGAGAACAAGCAGCCGCGCTTTGCCGCCAACTACATCTTCGACCGCGAGGGCAAGCTCCGCCTCTACGACGACAGCACCGACAGCAAGTTCTTGCGGGTTCCGCCGCTGGCCTCGGGCGGCGGCGGGCTGGTCTCGACGACCGACGATTATCTCCGCTTCTGCCGCATGATCCTGAACCGCGGCGCGCTCGACGGCGTGCGGCTGCTGGGGCGCAAGACCGTCGACCTGATGCTGACGAACCACCTGCCGGGCGACCTCGCCGCGATGGGCCAGCCGCGCTTCGCCGAATCGTCCTACACCGGCATCGGCTTCGGCCTCGGCTTCTCGGTGATGCTCGACCCCGCCGCCGCGCAGATCGTCGGCACGCCGGGCGAAGTCGCCTGGGGCGGGGTGGCGAGCACCTCGTTCTGGATCGACCCCGCCGAGGACATGGCGGTGGTGCTGCAGGCCCAGCTCGTGCCGTCCTCGGCGCTGCCCCTTCGGCGCGAATTGCGGGTGCTGACCTACGCCGCCCTGGTGGATTGAGCATCTCGACGGAGCATCGGATCGAAGGGCGGGGCCTGTCCGCTGCGCAGTCGTCGCAAGCGCAAGTCTCTTGCGTCCGCGCGCATGTTCCGGCATGACGCGAGCCGCGCCTCGGCGCCGTAGGAGTGTAGCTCAACTGGTCAGAGCACCGGTCTCCAAAACCGGGGGTTGGGGGTTCGAGTCCCTCCACTCCTGCCACGCGGCCCTGGTCCGCGGTCCCTGCCACGGGCGCCCTCCACCGTCCCACCCGCTCACGTCCCGGCCCATCGACAAGCCGCATCTCTTGCGCTAGAGCGGGCCCATTCCGAGATCGTCAGATGCCGTCGGTGCCGGGCCTCCTGGGTCCTCGCACCGCGATAGGCGGTTCCCGGATCCATTTTTCGTCTCAAGTGCGCCATGGCATCGAACGAAGCGACCAAGAAAGCCGACGCGGCGCGCCGGGCCGCCGGCGGAGCCCCCGCCGCCTCGCCCCAGCGCCCGACCCCGCCCGCGCGCCCCGCGCCCAAGCGGACCGGCCCGGTGGAGTTCTTCGGCGAGGTGCGCGACGAGGCCCGCAAGGTCACGTGGCCGACCCGCAAGGAGACCACCATCACCACCGTGATGGTGTTCATCATGGTCGTGATCGCGAGCCTGTTCTTCGTCGCCGTCGATCAGGTGCTGCGCATCGGCGTCGGCCTGATCCTGGGCATCGGCGCCTGAGTTTTTACGGTCGTCCCCGGACGCCGAGGAGTTGAGAAGACCCGTGTCGAAGCGCTGGTACATCGTCCACGCCTACTCGAACTTCGAGAACAAGGTCGCCCAGTCCATCAAGGACCAGGCGGCCCAGCGTGGGCTGACCGAACTGTTCGACGAGGTCATGGTGCCGACCGAGAAGGTCACCGAGGTCCGCCGCGGCCGTAAGGTCGAAGCCGAGCGGAAATTTTTCCCCGGCTACGTGCTGGTGAAGTGCGACCTGACCGACGAGGTCTACCACCTCATCAAGAACACCCCCAAGGTCACCGGCTTCCTCGGCGCCGACAAGGCCAAGCCCGTGCCGATCCCGGACGCCGAGGCCGAGCGGATCAAGGGCCAGGTGCAGGAGGGCGTGGAGCGTCCCAAGCACACGGTCTCCTTCGAGATCGGCGAGACGGTGCGCGTCGCCGACGGCCCCTTCGCCTCCTTCAACGGCACGGTCGAGGAGATCGACGAGGCCCGCTCCCGCCTCAAGGTCGCGGTCTCGATCTTCGGCCGCGCCACCCCGGTCGAACTCGAATACGCGCAGGTCGAGAAGGCCTGAGCCTGGAATGGCCGACGCTGACGCGGTCTTCGCCGTTTTGAAGATTGTCGCCGTCGTCGCGGCCGTGACCCTGTTCTTCTGGCGGCTGCTGCACGGCCGCATGAGTCTTCGGGATTTCCGCCAGAGATACTGGTGGGGTTCCAAATGAGATCCGGCCTCGCCGGATAAGCCCCCGCCCGAGGTGGGGCACCATCCGCGGGAGATCCGCCCGGCTTCGCCTCCGGGATCGACGGATCGCACCGCGACCTGCAACCGCCCGTCCGTCCGTGCCTCAGGCAGCGCGGCGACGCGCAACACTTGGGAGCAGTCCCATGGCGAAGAAGATCACGGGCTACGTGAAGCTTCAGGTCCCGGCCGGCGCCGCCAACCCGTCGCCGCCGATCGGCCCCGCGCTCGGTCAGCGCGGCCTCAACATCATGGAATTCTGCAAGGCCTTCAACGCGAAGACCGCGCAGATGGAGAAGGGCACCCCGATCCCGGTGATCATCACCGCGTATCAGGACCGCTCCTTCACCTTCGAGATGAAGCAGCCGCCGGTCACCTACTTCCTCAAGAAGGCGGTCGGCCTGAAGATCGGCAAGAAGCCGGCCTCCGGCTCCAAGACCCCCGGCAAGGGCCCGACCGTCGGCAAGATCACCGAGGCGCAGCTTCGCGAGATCGCCGAGAAGAAGATGCCCGACCTCAACTGCGACAACGTCGATTCGGCGGTCGCGATGATCCGTGGCTCCGCGCGGGCCATGGGTCTCGAAGTCGTCGCGTAAGGGAGGGCACACCATGGCACGCGAAGGAAAGCGCATCCGCGCCGCCCGCGAGGGTCTGGAGCCGATGAAGCTCTACGCCATCGACGAGGCGATCAAGCTGGTGAAGGCCAAGGCCAACGCCAAGTTCGACGAGACCGTCGAGATCTCGATGAATCTCGGCGTCGACCCGCGCCACGCCGACCAGATGGTCCGCGGCGTCTGCAACCTGCCGAACGGCTCCGGCCGGACGGTCCGCGTGGCGGTCTTCGCCCGCGGCGCCAAGGCGGACGACGCCAAGGCGGCCGGTGCCGACATCGTCGGCGCCGAGGATCTGCTGGAAACCGTCCAGAGCGGCAAGATCGAGTTCGATCGCTGCATCGCGACCCCGGACCTGATGCCGCTCGTCGGCCGTCTCGGTAAGGTGCTGGGCCCGCGCGGCCTGATGCCGAACCCGAAGGTCGGCACCGTCACCATGGACGTGAAGGGCGCGGTCGCCGCCGCCAAGGGCGGCGCGGTCGAGTTCCGCGTCGAGAAGGCCGGCATCATCCACGCCGGCGTCGGCAAGGTGTCCTTCGATGAGGTCAAGCTCATCGAGAACATCAAGGCCTTCGCCGACGCGGTCGCCAAGGCGAAGCCCGCGGGCGCCAAGGGCACCTACATCCAGCGCATCGCCGTCACCTCGACGATGGGCCCGGGCGTGAAGGTCGAACCCTCGACGGTGCTCACCGCCTGATCGATCCCGACAACGGGTCTTCTTGAGAGAGGGCGCTCGGCCAGCAGGCCGGGCGCCCTCTTCGTTTTGAACGACACTCGCGGTTGCCCCGCGCCCATGATTTGCTAACCCATGTGTCCGGGCTATCCGCCCGCATGCGGGACGGTCGCCGGACGACCGGCGGAGCGACCCGCGATGAGGGCGGCAGGGACTCTCGACATGCGGCTCGCGGGAGGGTTCGCGCCGTGACCCTGACGGGGCGCATCCTGCTGCTCGTGCTGCTGGCGCTCGCGCCCGCGGTCGCCGTGCAGGTCTACAACGAGCAAGCGTTGCGCGCCTCGCGCACCGACGCGGTGCGGGCCGCCGCGCTTCGCGGCGCGCAGGGCATCGCCGCCGACCTCGCCGACTTCGCCGACGGCGCCCGCCAGACCCTCGACATCCTGGCCGAAGAACCCGCCGTCCGGAACCGGGACGCGCCCGCCTGCAGCGCCTTCCTCGGCGCGGTGGCCGAGCGGATTTCGGGCTCGCGGATCATCGTCGTGACCGACCGCGCGGGCAGTCTCGTCTGCAACAGCCGCGGGGCGGCGCCCGGCGCCTATTCGCTGGCCGACCGCGGCTATTTCCAGAGGGCGATGGCGACGGGCAGCTCGGCCATCGGCGAATACGTGATCGGCCGCGGCACCGGCCAGCCGACGGTCCAGTTCGCCCACCCGCTGCACGACGCCTCGGGGGCGATCGACGGGTTGATCAATCTCGGCTTCGACCCGGAATGGCTCGGCCGCCGCCTCGCCAAGGCCGGCCTGCCGCGCGACGCGACCGTCACGGTGACCGACCGCAACGGCACCGTGCTGGTGCGCCTGCCGGATTCCGGCACGTGGCTCGGGCGCCCGGCACCGGAAGCCTTCGCCGCCGAGCTCGCCCGAGCCGTCGCCGAGGGCGGCGTGCGGGAGATGCCGGGCCTGCGCGGCGTCATGCGCATCACCGGGGTCGTGCGGCCGGAAGGCACCCTCGACGGCATCACCGTGGCCGTGGGCCTCAGCCGCGACCTCGCCTTCGCCGACATCGACGCGGCGACCCGGCGCGGCGCGGTGCTGATCGCGCTCGGCACCCTGATCGCCGTGCTGGCGGCGCTCTGGGGCGGGCGCCGCTTCATCCGCCGGCCCGTGCGCCAGCTCCTCGACGCGGCCGGCGCCTGGAGCGCGGGCGATCTGAGCGTCCGCTCGGGGCTGACCGGCACCTCCGAGTTCGGAAAGCTCGGCCGCGCCTTCGACCGGATGGCCGCCGACCTCCAGCGCCACGAGGAGAGCCTGCAGGCCGAACTGTCGAAGAGCCAGGCGTTGCAGGAGCAGCAGGTCACCATGCTGCACGAGCTGAACCACCGGGTGAAGAACACGCTCGCCACCGTGCAGTCGCTCGCGCGCCAGTCGCGCGGGGGCGAGGAGCAGGTGGTGCAGCTGGAGAACCGCATCCTGGCGCTCTCCAAGACCCACGACCTGCTGACGCGCCGCGACTGGACCCGCGCCCCCCTGCGGCAGGTCCTGGAGAACGAGCTGTCGCCCTACCGCTCGGGCGAGGACCACGTGACGCTCATCGGCGAAGAGGTGGAGCTGCCGCCGCGCTACGTGCTGGCGCTCGGCATGACGGCGCACGAACTCACCACCAACGCCGCCAAGTACGGCGCGCTCTCGACCGACGAGGGCCGCGTCAGCGTCGCGTGGCGGGTGGGCCTCGGCGAATCGGGCCGCGAGCGCCTGCATATCGAGTGGCGCGAGACCGGCGGGCCGCCCGTGTCCCAGCCCCGCCGCCGCGGCTTCGGCAGCCGCCTCATCACCGGCGGCATCGCCCGCGAACTCGACGGCGACGTGCGGCTCGACTTCGCCCCCGAGGGGCTGCGCTGCATCATCGACGTGCCGCTGGAGCGCGAGGCGGCCCCGCCGATCGCGTTCTCGGGCGCATCCTCGGGCGCATCGCGTCGCACCGCAACGTGACGCGGAAGGGGGAGGCCAACGCCCGCGGTTGTGCTAGATAGGCCGCCATGCGTTGCACCCTTCCCATCTCGTCCCGCCGGCGCATCCTCTGCGTCTTCCCCGCCTACACGCCGTCCTTCGGGACGTTCTCGCACGCCTACCCGTTGATGGGCGGCGTGAAGGCGTTCATGCCGCCGCAAGGCCTCCTCGTCATCGCGGCCTACATGCCGCAGACCTGGGAGTGCCGCTTCGTCGACGAGAACATCAAGCCGGCCTCCGCGGAGGAATTCGCCTGGGCCGACGCGGTGTTCGTCTCCGGCATGCACATCCAGGAGGGCCAGATCCACGACATCGGCCGCCGCGCGCATGCCGCCGGCAAGGTCGCGGTGCTCGGCGGTCCCTCGGTCTCCGGTGCCCAGGAAAAGTATCCGGATTTCGACTACCTCCATGTCGGCGAGATCGGCGACGCCACCGACCGCCTGATCGAGATTCTGGACCGCGACCTCGCGCGCCCCGACCGGCAGGTGGTGCTCGACACCAAGGAGCGGCTGGCGCTCTCCGATTTTCCGGCCCCCGCCTACGAATCGGCGCCGCTCAAGCGCTACCTGATCGGCTCGCTGCAATTCTCCTCGGGCTGCCCCTATCGCTGCGAGTTCTGCGACATCCCGCAGCTCTACGGGCGCCAGCCGCGGCTGAAGTCGCCGGAGCAGATGTGCGCCGAACTCGACGCCATCATCAGCCAGCCGGGCCATCCGGCGGTGGTCTACTTCGTCGACGACAACTTCATCGCCAACCGCAAGGCGACCCGCGAGATGCTGCCGCATCTCGTGGAATGGCAGAAGAAGAACAACTACCCGCTCCAGTTCGCCTGCGAGGCGACGCTGAACATGGCCAAGCAGCCCGAAATCCTCGAGCTGATGCGGCAGGCCAACTTCATGACCGTGTTCGTCGGCATCGAGACGCCGGAAGCGGACGCGCTCAAGGGCATCGACAAGACCCACAACGCCGCCGTGCCGATGTACGAGGCGATCGCGACGCTCAATTCCTACGGCCTGGAGGTGACCTCGGGCATCATCCTCGGGCTCGACAGCGATTCCGACAAGTCCGAGCAGAACCTGATCGACTTCATCGACAAGTCGGCCATCCCCGTCCTCACCATCAACCTGCTCCAGGCCCTGCCGAAAACCCCGCTGTGGGACCGGCTGGAGCGCGAGGGCCGGCTCCTGCACGATGCGAGCCTCGAATCGAACGTGCTGTTCAAGCGTCCCCATGACACCGTGGTGGCGAGCTGGCGCCGGGCCATCGCCCACGCCTACGGGCCGGAGAACCTGTTCGAGCGCTTCAAGCACCAGTGCGACGTGACCTACGGCAACCGCATCGTCACGCCGACCGCCGGCAAGCTCACCTTCACCAACCTTCGCCGCGGGCTGATCCTCGGTTTCAACATCATCACCCGGGTCGGGATCTTTTCGGATTACCGCAAGCCGTTCTGGCGGGCGGCAGGGCACGCGCTGCGAAAGGGCCAGATCGAGGCGGTGTTCAACATGGGCTTCGTCGCCCACCACCTGATCCGCTTCACCCGCGAGGCCCTGCGCGGCGAGCACAACGCCTCGTTCTACGCCGCCAAGGCCGCCGAGCAGGAGGCCGCCCGCCAGCGCAGCTGGTGGGAGAACGCGCGGCGGCGGTTCACGCCGGAGCGGGAGGCGGCGTGAGGGATACGCCCGAACCCTCCCCCCTCTGCGGGGGAGGGTGCCTGCAGAGCAGGCGGGAGAGGGGAACCACGGTGCCGCTTGGCCGCGGTCACAGGCGAAATCTCCGGAAGCGTCGCTCCCCTCTCCCGACCCTCGCTGACGCGAGGCCCACCCTCTCCCGCGGAGGGGAGAGGGGAGCGGCGCTCTATCCGGCGGCCACCTCCGCCAGCACTTCCGCCTTCACATCCCACAAATAGCTCGTCAGCCGCGCCCGCGCGGCCGGGTCGGCGCATTGGACCCAAAAACTCGCGTGGCGCACCGCCGCTCCGAGGCCGCGCAGGACTGCCTCGGCCGGCCCGGCCGCGGCGCGCTCGGAGGGGCTGGCGAGGTGGCGCAGGCCCCTCGGCGTGGCGATCACGATGGCGACGGTGGCGGGCGTCATCGAATGAGCGTAGCCTCCGGCGGACGCTTCGGGAAAGCGGAGCGATGCCGCAGCCCTGCAACCCGCGTGCCTGCGACGGAAAAGTCGCGGGCCGGGACTTGGCAGGGCGCTTGCACGCCGCTATAGACCGCGCTCCACGCAATTCACCCATGGATAAGGGATCGGCCGATCGGTCGGTTTCCATTCGAGATGCCGCTCGGGCAACCGGGCGGCGATTGGCCGGAAGGGTTTTTGGGGCATCCCTGCCTCGGAGCCTTCGTCCGGCCATGTCCTGTCCGAGACTGCAGGCGCCGGGCGACCGGCTTAATCGGCGACAGCCTGCACAGACGGGGAAGACCGAACTTTTTCAAACCTCGCTTCGGGGCCGGCAGGCACCGGGGAGGGGCATCGGTTTGAACCAATCTCACCTGCGAGGAGCCCGCGCGGCGCTTCAAGGGGACAGGGCCGTGAGACGTCGCCCGACGGATCCGGCTTCGCGCCAGATCCGTTCCGGGCGGCATGTGCAACCGGCGGACCCGCTCCAGGTTCCGCCAACCGGAGAGAGCACCAGTGGACAGGACAGCTAAAGCTGATCTCGTCTCGACGCTCAACGGCGTGTTCACTCAGAACGCCGTCGTCGTCGTGGCCCACTACAAGGGCCTCACGGTCGCCGACATGCAGAAGCTGCGCTCGCAGATGAAGCAGGCCGGCGCCACCGTGAAGGTCGCCAAGAACCGGCTCGCCAGCATCGCTCTCGATGGCACGGACGTCGCCTCCATCAAGCCCCTCCTGAAGGGCCCGACCCTGCTCGCCTATTCGAGCGATCCGGTCGCGGCCGCCAAGGTTGCGGTGGACTTCGCCAAGACGAACGACAAGCTCGTGATTCTCGGCGGCGCCATGGGAACGACAGCCCTGAACCCCGACGGCGTGAAGGCTCTGGCCACCCTGCCGTCCCTCGACGAACTGCGCGGCAAGCTCGTGGGCCTCATCCAGGCGCCCGCGACCAAGATCGCCCAGGTCGTCAACGCGCCGGCGGCCAAGCTCGCCCGCGTGTTCGGGGCCTATGCCAAGAAGGACGAGGCGGCCTGAGCCGTTTCTCCCCCTCGCAAAACCATCCGTTCAAACCGATATACCTGAAGGAACACGCACATGGCTGATCTCGCCAAGATCGTCGAGGACCTCTCCTCGCTGACCGTTCTCGAGGCCGCCGAGCTCGCCAAGCTCCTCGAGGAGAAGTGGGGCGTCTCCGCCGCTGCCGCCGTCGCCGTTGCCGGCCCGGCTGCCGGTGGCGCCGCCGCCGCCCCGGTCGAGGAGCAGACCGAGTTCACGGTCGTGCTCGCCGGCGCCGGCGACAAGAAGATCGAGGTCATCAAGGAGGTCCGCGCGATCACCGGGCTGGGCCTCAAGGAAGCCAAGGACCTCGTCGAGGGCGCGCCCAAGCCCGTCAAGGAAGGCGCGACCAAGGAAGAGGCCGAGAAGCTCAAGGCCCAGCTCGAGAAGGCCGGCGCCAAGGTCGAGCTCAAGTAAGACCACGATGGGCCGCCTCCGGCCCATCACCGCACGGGAGGCTCGCACGAGCCTTCCGTGACCGGAGCCCGCGGGTCCTCGCCCGCGGGCTAAGGTCGCTTCTAGCGCATCGGCACTAGACCACAGCGACCGGCGGACCCCGGATCAGGTCCGCGCGAGGATGGGAATTCGGTTACGGGGCAGGCGGTCCGGCGGGACGCGTCTGCCGGCCCGGCGCGGGAGGCGGCAGCCTTCCCCGGGCAACCAGGACGCGGGAATGGTGGAGCGAGGTCTCATGGCCAATACGCTGGTCGGTCGCAAGCGCATTCGCAAGTTCTTCGGCAAGATCCGGGAAGTCGCCGAGATGCCGAACCTCATCGAGGTTCAAAAGGCGTCCTACGACCAGTTCCTGATGGTGGACGAGCCGGAGGGCGGACGCGGCGACGAGGGCCTGCAGAGCGTCTTCAAGTCGGTCTTCCCGATCTCCGACTTCGCCTCGACCGCCCTGCTCGAATTTGTCCGCTACACCTTCGAGAACCCGAAATACGACGTCGACGAGTGCCGCCAGCGCGGCATCACGTTCGCGGCCCCGCTCAAGGTCACGCTGCGCCTGATCGTGTTCGACGTGGACCCGGATACGGGGGCCAAGTCGGTCAAGGACATCAAGGAGCAGGACGTCTACATGGGCGATATGCCGCTCATGACGGACAACGGCACCTTCATCGTCAACGGCACCGAGCGCGTCATCGTCTCGCAGATGCACCGCTCGCCGGGCGTGTTCTTCGACCACGACAAGGGCAAGACGCACTCGAGCGGAAAGCTGCTGTTCGCCGCCCGCATCATCCCGTATCGCGGCTCCTGGCTCGACGTCGAGTTCGACGCCAAGGACATCGTGCACGTGCGCATCGACCGCAAGCGCAAGCTGCCGGTCACCTCGCTGCTGTTCGCGCTCGGCCTCGACGGCGAGGAAATCCTCTCGACCTTCTACAACCGCGTGGAATACGTCCGCGACGGTGCCGACTGGCGCGTGCCGTTCGATGCCGAGCGGCTGAAGGGCTTCAAGGCCTCGGTCGACCTGATCGACGCCGATTCCGGCGAGGTCGTGCTGGAGGCCGGCAAGAAGCTCAACGCCCGCAACGCCCGCCTCATCGGCGAGAAGGGCACCAAGTTCCTCAAGGCGACCGACGAGGATCTCGTCGGGCAGTACATCGCCGAGGACCTCGTCAACATGAAGACCGGCGAGATCTGGGCCGAGGCCGGCGACGAGATCTCCGAGAAGATGCTCAAGGCACTCGAAGACGTCGGCGTCTCCGAGTTGCCGGTGCTCGACATCGACCACGTCAATGTCGGCCCCTACATCCGCAACACGCTCGCCGTGGACAAGAACTCCGCCCGCGAGGGCGCGCTGTTCGACATCTACCGCGTCATGCGCCCCGGCGAGCCGCCGACGCTCGACACCGCGGAGGCGATGTTCCACTCGCTGTTCTTCGATTCCGAGCGCTACGACCTCTCCGCGGTCGGCCGCGTGAAGATGAACATGCGCCTCGACCTCGACGCCGCCGACACCGTGCGCACTTTGCGCAAGGAGGACATGCTGGCGGTCGTCAAGGCCCTGGTGGACCTGCGCGACGGCAAGGGCGAGATCGACGACATCGACCATCTCGGCAACCGCCGCGTCCGCTCGGTCGGCGAATTGATGGAGAACCAGTACCGTCTGGGCCTCCTGCGGATGGAGCGCGCCATCAAGGAGCGCATGTCGTCGGTCGATATCGACACGGTGATGCCGCAGGACCTCATCAACGCGAAGCCCGCCGCTGCGGCGGTGCGCGAGTTCTTCGGCTCGTCGCAGCTGTCGCAGTTCATGGATCAGACCAACCCGCTGTCGGAAGTGACGCACAAGCGCCGCCTGTCGGCGCTCGGCCCGGGCGGTCTGACCCGCGAGCGCGCCGGCTTCGAAGTGCGCGACGTGCACCCGACCCATTACGGCCGCATCTGCC
Organism: Methylorubrum rhodinum; assembly: GCF_014199935.1. Classification (GTDB taxonomy): domain Bacteria; phylum Pseudomonadota; class Alphaproteobacteria; order Rhizobiales; family Beijerinckiaceae; genus Methylobacterium; species Methylobacterium rhodinum. Next base: position 69,549 of record NZ_JACHOP010000007.1, on the reverse strand, counting down.
CGATCGAGACGCCGGAAGGCCCCAACATCGGCCTGATCAACTCGCTCGCGACCTTCGCCCGCGTGAACAAGTACGGCTTCATCGAGACGCCGTTCCGCAAGGTGAAGGACGGCGTCGTGACGAACGACGTGTCGTACCTCTCGGCGATGGAGGAGGCGAAGTACTACGTCGCCCAGGCCAACGCGCAGATGGACGCCGACAAGCGCCTCACCGAGGAGCTGGTGGTCTGCCGCCGCGCCGGTGAAGTCATCGTCGTCGGCCCCGAGCGGGTCGACCTCATGGACGTGTCGCCGAAGCAGCTCGTCTCGGTCGCCGCGGCGCTGATCCCGTTCCTCGAGAACGACGACGCCAACCGCGCGCTGATGGGCTCGAACATGCAGCGCCAGGCGGTGCCGCTGGTTCGCGCCGACGCACCCTTCGTCGGCACCGGCATGGAGGCCGTGGTCGCCCGCGATTCCGGTGCCGCCATCGCGGCGCGGCGCTCGGGCATCATCGATCAGGTGGACGCCACCCGTATCGTCATCCGCGCCAACGAGGAGACCGACCCGACCAAGCCCGGCGTCGACATCTATCGCCTGCAGAAGTTCCAGCGCTCCAACCAGTCGACCTGCATCACGCAGAAGCCGCTGGTGCGCGTCGGCGAGCAGGTGAAGAAGGGCGAGATCATCGCCGACGGTCCCTCGACCGAGTTCGGCGAGCTCGCGCTCGGCCGCAACGTGCTCGTCGCGTTCATGCCGTGGAACGGCTACAACTTCGAGGACTCGATCCTGCTCTCCGAGCGGATCGTGAAGGATGACGTGTTCACCTCGATCCACATCGAGGAATTCGAGGTGATGGCCCGCGACACCAAGCTGGGTCCGGAGGAAATCACCCGCGACATCCCGAACGTCTCGGAGGAGGCGCTCAAGAACCTCGACGAGGCCGGCATCGTCTATATCGGCGCCGAGGTCCACGCGGGCGACATCCTCGTCGGCAAGATCACGCCGAAGGGCGAGAGCCCGATGACGCCGGAGGAGAAGCTGCTCCGCGCCATCTTCGGCGAGAAGGCCTCCGACGTGCGCGACACCTCGCTCCGGGTGCCGCCGGGCGTCACCGGCACGATCGTCGAGGTGCGGGTGTTCAACCGCCACGGCGTCGACAAGGACGAGCGGGCGCAAGCCATCGAGCGCGAGGAGATCGAGCGTCTCGCCAAGGACCGCGACGACGAGCAGACCATCCTCGACCGCAATACCTACGCGCGTCTGGCCGACGTGCTGATCGGCCAGACGCCGGTCGCCGGCCCGAAGGGCTTCCGCAAGGACACCACTCTGACGCGGGAGATCATCAACGATTATCCCCGCTCGCAATGGTGGCAGTTCGCCGTGGTCGAGGACCGTCTGATGACGGAAATCGAGGCGATGCAGAAGCAGTACGACGAGTCGAAGAAGCGCCTGGAGCAGCGCTTCCTCGACAAGGTCGAGAAGCTGCAGCGCGGCGACGAGCTTCCGCCCGGCGTCATGAAGATGGTCAAGGTCTTCGTGGCGGTGAAGCGCAAGATCCAGCCCGGCGACAAGATGGCCGGCCGCCACGGCAACAAGGGCGTCGTGTCGCGCATCGTGCCGATCGAGGACATGCCGTTCCTCGAGGACGGCACGCATGCCGACATCGTGCTCAACCCGCTCGGCGTGCCCTCGCGCATGAACGTCGGCCAGATCCTCGAGACCCACCTCGGCTGGGCGGCCGCGGGTCTGGGCCGCAAGGTGTCCAAGGCGGTCGATGCCTACCTGAAGAATCAGGACATCGCCCCGCTGCGGACCGAGATGGAGGCGATCTACTCGCCGTCCGAGTTGGAGGGTCTCTCCGACGAGGATCTGGCGGAGGCCGGCAACAACGTGCGCCGCGGCGTGCCGATGGCCACCCCGGTGTTCAACGGCGCCAAGGAAGCCGACATCGAGACGATGCTGGAGATGGCCGGGCTCGACCGCTCGGCGCAGTCGACGCTCTACGACGGGCGCACCGGCGAGCCCTTCGACCGCAAGGTCACCATGGGCTACATCTACATGCTGAAGCTCCACCACCTCGTGGACGACAAGATCCACGCCCGCTCGATCGGCCCCTACTCGCTCGTCACCCAGCAGCCGCTGGGCGGCAAGGCGCAGTTCGGCGGCCAGCGCTTCGGCGAGATGGAGGTCTGGGCGCTGGAGGCCTACGGCGCGGCCTACACGCTACAGGAGATGCTGACGGTGAAGTCGGACGACGTGGCCGGCCGCACCAAGGTCTACGAGGCGATCGTGCGCGGCGACGACACCTTCGAGGCCGGCATCCCCGAGTCGTTCAACGTGCTGGTCAAGGAGATGCGCTCGCTCGGCCTCAACGTCGAGCTCACCTCCTCGAAGCGGGACGCCAACAACGACCTGATCGAGCCGCCCGCCGAGGCGGCCGAGTAACGGCGACGATCACCTCCCGCGGCGGCCGACAGCCGCCGCGGTCGAGCGGGGAGGGGCGGGGCCTCCCGTCCAAGGCAGGACGGCCAGCGGCGCTCGGCGGAGCGCGGCGCCGGATCGAGGTTTCAGTCACGGCAGCCCAGGCGCGGGGCGTCGTGCGAGCAAGGAGCGGATCATGAACCAAGAGGTCATGAACCTTTTCAACCAGCAGGCCCAGCCGCAGAGCTTCGACCAGATCAAGATCTCGATCTCGTCGCCGGAAAAGATCCTCTCGTGGTCCTACGGCGAGATCAAGAAGCCCGAGACGATCAACTACCGCACCTTCAAGCCCGAGCGTGACGGCCTGTTCTGCGCGCGCATCTTCGGGCCGATCAAGGATTACGAGTGCTTGTGCGGCAAGTACAAGCGGATGAAGTACAAGGGCGTCATCTGCGAGAAGTGCGGCGTCGAGGTCACCCTCGCGCGCGTCCGGCGCGACCGCATGGGCCATATCGAGCTGGCCGCCCCCGTCGCCCACATCTGGTTCCTGAAGTCGCTGCCCTCGCGCATCGGCCTCCTGCTCGACATGGCCCTCAAGGACCTCGAGCGGATCCTCTACTTCGAGTCCTACGTCGTCATCGAGCCGGGCCTCACCCCCCTCAAGGAGCGTCAGCTCCTGTCGGAGGAGGAGTATCTGCGCGCGCAGGAGGAGTACGGCGAGGACAGCTTCACCGCCATGATCGGCGCCGAGGCGATCCGGCGCATCCTGATGGAGCTCGACCTCGACGGCATCGCGGCCTCGCTCAAGGAGGAGATCGCGACGACGACCTCCGAGCTGAAGCCCAAGAAGCTGATGAAGCGCCTCAAGATCATCGAGGCGTTCCAGATGTCGGGCAACCGGCCCGAGTGGATGATCCTGACGGTCGTGCCGGTGATCCCGCCGGACCTGCGCCCGCTGGTGCCGCTCGACGGCGGCCGCTTCGCCACCTCCGACCTCAACGACCTGTATCGCCGCGTCATCAACCGCAACAACCGCCTCAAGCGGCTGATCGAGCTACGCGCGCCGGACATCATCATCCGCAACGAGAAGCGCATGCTTCAGGAAGCGGTCGATGCGCTGTTCGACAACGGCCGCCGCGGCCGCGTCATCACCGGCGCCAACAAGCGCCCGCTGAAGTCGCTCGCCGACATGCTGAAGGGCAAGCAGGGCCGCTTCCGCCAGAACCTGCTCGGCAAGCGCGTCGACTACTCGGGTCGTTCGGTCATCGTGGTCGGCCCGGAGCTGAAGCTGCACCAGTGCGGCCTGCCGAAGAAGATGGCCTTGGAGCTGTTCAAGCCGTTCATCTACGCGCGCCTCGACGCCAAGGGCTTCTCGGCGACCGTCAAGCAGGCGAAGAAGCTGGTCGAGAAGGAGAAGCCGGAGGTCTGGGACATCCTCGATGAGGTGATCCGCGAACACCCGGTGATGCTCAACCGCGCGCCGACGCTCCACCGCCTCGGCATCCAGGCGTTCGAGCCGAAGCTGATCGAGGGCAAGGCGATCCAGCTCCACCCGCTGGTCTGCGCCGCGTTCAACGCCGACTTCGACGGCGACCAGATGGCCGTGCACGTGCCCCTGAGCCTCGAGGCTCAGCTGGAAGCGCGCGTCCTGATGATGTCGACCAACAACATCCTGCACCCGGCCAACGGTCAGCCGATCATCGTGCCGTCGCAGGACATCGTGCTCGGCCTCTACTACCTGTCGATCGTCGCCGACGGCGCGGTCGGCGCGCACCTGCCCGACGACAAGCAGAACCCGATGCAGGGCGTGTTCGGCGATGTCGGTCAGCTCGAGCACGCGCTCGCGGCCAAGACCGTGTCGCTGCACTCCAAGATCAAGTGGCGCTGGCGCGGCCTCGGCCCCGACGGCGAGCCGGTCTCGCGCATCTACGACACCACCCCGGGCCGCGTGATCCTGTCCGGCGTGCTGCCGCGCCACCCGAAGGTGCCCTTCGACGTCGTCAACAAGCTGATGACCAAGAAGGAGATCTCGGCGATGATCGACACCGTCTACCGCCACTGCGGTCAGAAGGAGTCGGTGATCTTCTGCGACCGCATCATGGCGCTCGGCTTCAGCCACGCCTTCCGCGCCGGCATCTCGTTCGGCAAGGACGACATGGTCGTGCCGGAGAACAAGTGGCAGATCGTGGACGACACCCGCACACTGGTGAAGGACTACGAGCAGCAGTACAACGACGGCCTGATCACCCAGGGCGAGAAGTACAATAAGGTGGTCGATGCCTGGGCCAAGTGCTCGGACAAGCTCGCCGCCGAGATGATGGGCCGCATCTCCGCCGTCCGTAAGGACGAGAACGGGGCCGACCGCCAAGTCAACTCGATCTACATGATGAGCCACTCGGGCGCCCGTGGCTCGCCCGCGCAGATGAAGCAGCTCGCGGCGATGCGCGGACTCATGGCCAAGCCCTCGGGCGAGATCATCGAGACCCCGATCATCTCGAACTTCAAGGAAGGCCTCGACGTTCTCGAATACTTCAACTCCACCCACGGCGCCCGCAAGGGCCTCGCGGACACGGCGTTGAAGACCGCGAACTCGGGGTATCTCACCCGCCGTCTCGTCGACGTGGCGCAGGACGCCGTCATCCGCGAAGTCGATTGCGGCACCACCAACGGCATCAAGATGCGCGCCATCATCGATGCCGGCCAGGTCGTCGCCCCGCTCGCCATCCGCATCCTGGGCCGCGCCACGGCCGAGGACCTGATCGCGCAGGACGGCAATGTCATCGTCAAGACGAACGAGACCATCGAGGAGCGTCACCTGCCGGCCATCGCCGCCGCGGGCATCCAGGAGGTGAAGATCCGCTCGGTGCTGGTCTGCCAGACCAAGAGCGGCGTCTGCGCCACCTGCTACGGGCGCGACCTCGCCCGCGGCACGCCCGTCAACATGGGCGAGGCCGTCGGCGTCATCGCGGCGCAGTCGATCGGCGAGCCGGGCACCCAGCTCACCATGCGCACCTTCCACATCGGCGGCGCGGCGCAGATCGCGGATTCGTCCTTCGTCGAGTCGAGCTTCGAGGGCACGATCAAGGTCCGCAACCGGTCGCTGGCCAAGAACTCAGACGGCGATCTCATCGCCACCGGCCGTTCGGTCGCGATCGTGATCGTCGGGCCGGACGGGGCCGAGCGGGCGGTCCACCGCCTGCAATACGGCGCCAAGGTGCGGGTCGACGAGGGCGACACGATCAAGCGCGGGCAACGGATCGCCGAGTGGGATCCCTACACCCGTCCGATCGTCGCCGAAGTCGACGGCATCGTCGGCTACGAGGATCTGAACGACGGCCAGTCGATCACCGAGACGACCGACGAGTCGACCGGCATCGCCAAGCGCGTGGTCATCGACTGGCGCGGCTCCTCGCGCACGTCCGACCTCAAGCCGGCGATGCTCGTGCTCGACCGCGACGGCAAGCCGATCAAGCTGCCGCGCGGCTCGGACGCCCGCTACTTCCTCCCGGTCGACGCCATCATCGGCCTCGATCCGGGCGCGAAGGTGAAGGCCGGCGACGTGCTCGCCCGCGTCTCGACCGACTCGGCCAAGACCCGCGACATCACCGGCGGTCTGCCGCGGGTGGCGGAGCTGTTCGAGGCGCGCCGTCCGAAGGACGCGGCGATCATCGCCGAGAAGTCCGGCTCGATCGCCTTCGGCCGCGACTACAAGAACAAGCGCCGGCTCACGCTGACGCCGCATGACGGGTCCGATCCGGTCGAGTACCTGATCCCGAAGGGCAAGCACATCCACCTTCAGGACGGCGACGTGGTCGAGCTCGGCGACTACATCGTCGACGGCAACCCGGCGCCGCACGACATCCTGGCGATCAAGGGCGTGGAGGAGCTGGCGGCCTACCTCGTCAACGAGATCCAGGAGGTCTACCGCCTGCAGGGCGTGTCGATCAACGACAAGCACATCGAGGTGATCGTTCGCCAGATGCTGCAGAAGGTCGAGATCACCGACGGCGGCGATTCGGACATCCTCACGGGCGACCAGATCGACCGCACGGAGCTGGCCGACTTCAACGAGAAGCTCTTGGCCGAGGGCAAGAAGCCGATCCAGGGCGTGCCCGTCCTGCTCGGCATCACCAAGGCTTCGCTGCAGACGAAGTCGTTCATCTCGGCGGCCTCGTTCCAGGAGACCACCCGCGTCCTCACGGAAGCCGCGGTCAACGGCAAGGTCGACACCCTGGAAGGCCTCAAGGAGAACGTCATCGTCGGCTCGCTCATCCCGGCCGGCACCGGCTCCCTCGCGGCGGACATCCGCTCCATCGCCCGCCGCCGCGACAGCCTGATCCTGCAGCAGCGCTCGTCCGAGAACGCGGCCAACGCCGCCAACCTCAGCGAGCTGCCCCCGGCGGCGGCCGAGTAACCGGCCGCTTTCCCAGGACACACGAGACAACGAAAAGGCCCCGGCTCTCGCGAGCCGGGGCCTTTTCGTTTTGGCAAAGAACCGCGGTGAACGATCAGAGACGGTGCACGGGCCTCCGAATAGGTCCACGGACCTTTTGATTTCGCCGGGCAGGCGCTCCATAATATGGGTGAGGGCCCGCGGGTGGCCGCCCGCGGGCCCTCTTGTCAGACGCTAGCACGTCAGATCAGCCCGAGCGTGATGGTCACCGACCACTCACCGCTCGGGCTGCGAGTGATCGAGATCCGCACAAGCGGGATCATCAGCACATTGCTCACCCCCTCTCCGTCTGCCTACTCACTGCGACGGCGATCGGCGACTTCACCGTAAGCCCCGCAAGCCACAGGGCCGTCGTGACGGAAAGGGTGCGTCCAACACATATAGAATAGCCGACCGTTCCCGGCCTGTCGCCTCACCGCCCCGTGCGCACCCGCGTCCAGGCCCGCGTCACGAAACGCTGCGTCGTGTCGTTCCAGGCGGTGTTGGTGGAGAGCCGCTGCATCGTCGCCTCGTCCGGGTAGATGCCGGGGTCCTTCAGGATGTCCGGCTTCACGAACTTCTGCGAGGGCAGGTTGCCGTTGGCGTAAGCGACGAAGTTGGTGTTGGCCGCCGCCACCTCGGGGCGCATCATGTAGTCGATGAAGGCGTAGGCCTCCGCCGGGTGGGGGGCGTCCTTCGGGATCGCGAAGGCGTCGAACCACATCAGCGTGCCCTCCTTCGGGATGAAGTAGGCGATCTCGACGCCGTTCTTCGATTCCTCGGCCCGCTTCTTGGCTTGCAGCACGTCGCCCGAATAGCCGACCGCGAGGCAGAGGTCGCCGTTGGCCAGCCCGTTGACGTATTCCGACGAGTGAAATTTCCGCACCGCGCCGCGGACCTTGTAGAGCGCGTCGGTCACCGTGGTGATGTCGTCCCAGCGCTTGGAATCGACCTTGTAGCCGTAGAACGGCAGGATCGACGGGATCAGGTCCTCGGGGGAATCGAGGAGCATGACGCCGCAATCCTTCAGCTTGGCCATCGTGCTCGGGTTGAGCACGAGGCTCCAGCTGTTGAGGGCGGCGTTGGCGCCGAGCCGCTCGCGCACGGCGGCGACGTTCACGCCGAGCCCGGTCGTGCCCCACATGTAATCGACGGCGAAGGTGTTGCCGGGGTCGTAGGCCTGGAGCCGACCCGCGATCTCGGGCCAGACGTTCTTCAGGTTCGGAATCTTCGATTTGTCGAGCGGCAGGAACACGCCGGCCTTGATCAGCCGCTGAAGGAACGGGCCCGACGGCACCACTACGTCGTAGCCGGACTTGCCGGCCAGGAGCTTCGTTTCCAGCACCTCGTTGTTGTCGTAGGTGTCGTAGACGACCTTGATGCCGGTCTCCTTGGAAAAATCCTCCAGCACCTTCGGGTCGATGTAGTCCGACCAGTTGTAGATGTTGACGACGCGCTCCTCCGCCCGCGCGCCGCCGGCAACGAGGAGGGGGAGGGCGGCGAGGGCTGCCGAGAGCCCACGCAGGAGGCTCCGCCGGATCACGGCTCGCCTCGCGCGGCCACCACCACGACCTCGACGAGGTATTCGGGTGCGGCGAGCTTCGCCTCGACGGTGGCGCGGGCCGGCGGGTTCTCGCGGTCGACCCAGGCGTCCCAGGCGGCGTTCATCTCGGCGAAGGTAGCGATGTCGGCGAGATAGATGGTGGCCGAGAGGATGCGGGACTTGTGGCTGCCCGCCTGCGCCAAGAGCCGGTCGATCTGCTCCAGCACGCCTTGCGTCTGCACGGTGACGCCGTTGCCCACCGGGTCGGCGGCCACTTGCCCCGCCAGGAACACGAGCCCGCCATGGGCGGCGCCCTGGCACATGCGGGGTCCGGTCTCGTAGCGCTCGATGGTCATGATGTCGGCGATGGCCTCGTCTCAGGAAATGCCCGGACCCTTCTGCCGCCGCGAGCGGTTGCGCGTAAAGAGCCGCGCTTTTTTGCTGCGCCGCAGCCGGCCCAAGGCAACCGGGCGCTCCGCTCGCGCGTTTGTCATCCGACAACGGCCAAGTCTCTGCCGGGGTCTCGGCCGGAATGCGGCCGAGCCTCCACCCACCTCCGAAACCGGCAAGCCGTCCAAGCTCTTAGAGGTCGCACATGAGCATTCTCTGGACCATCATCATCGGCTTCGTCGCCGGTGTCATCGCCAAGTTCATCATGCCGGGCAGCAACGAGCCGTCGGGCTTCATCCTCACCACGATCCTCGGCATCGTCGGCGCCTTCGTGGCGACCTTCCTCGGTCAGGCGCTCGGCTGGTACGGCCCGAATCAGGGCGCGGGCTTCATCGCCTCCGTCGTCGGCGCCTGCATCGTGCTGGCGATCTACGGCTTCGTCGCGAGCCGCAGCAGCAGCCGCACCTACTGACGCGGCCCCCGGCTCCGCCCATCGCGCGGCGGAGCCGGATCGCACGGGATAAGAGAAAGGGGCGCCCCGCGAGGAGCGCCCCTTTCTCGTTGTCCGCGCAAACGGCGTCAGGCGAGCCGGTCGTGATCGCTGTCGGTGAGCGCCTTGACGGCGCAGTGGCCGGTGGCGCCGCGCACCGCGAGGCCGACGCCGACCACGAGGGCGGCGAGGCTCAGCCACTTGTTCGGCCGCGGCTGGGCGGCGGCGGCCGCGATGCCGAGCCCGAGCGCGACGGAGACCGCCCGCTCGGTCATGGTCAGGTTCGGCGTGCCGCCGAAGATGTCTTCGATCATCTCGTTCATGGAAACATCCGCATCCGTGTGATGGTCAGGATTCGCGGGGCGAACGCGGGGGCGGGGCGGGCGTTCCGGCGGATCCGCTATGACGCGGCCTGCCGGGCCAGGAGCCCGTCGTCGATCTCCCGCGCCCGCACGGCCGCCGGCCGGCCGGCATGGCGGCCGGCATAGGCCTCGAAGGCCGGGCGCTTGGGGATCGTGCCGAACTGCATGCCCCAACCGAGATGGGCGGCGAGGTAGAGGTCGGCGGCGCTGAAGCGCTCGCCCGCGACGAACTCCCGGCCCGAGACCGCGCCTTCGAGCGTATCGAGCACCGCCTCCAGGCTGCCGTAGCCGACCATGCCGCGCATCCGCGGCTCGTCCGGCACGGTCACACCCAGCACCTTGTTGGTGACCGCCGCCTCGACCGGGCCGGCGCAGAAGAACAGCCAGCGGTAATACGCCCCCCGCGCCGCCGGCTCCGGCGCGAGCCCGGCCTCGGGGCACGCGTCGGCGAGATAGGCCAGGATCGCCGCGCACTCGGTCACCACCGTCGCGCCGTGGCTGAGCGCCGGCACCTTCCCCATCGGATTGATCGCCCGGTAGGCGGCCTCCTTCATGGCGCCGAAGCCGATCAGTTCGGTGCGGTAGGGCCGGCCCACCTCCTCCAGCATCCAGCGCACGATCCGGCCGCGGGACATCGGCGAGGTGTAGAAGACGATCTCGTCGCTCATGGCGCGCTCCTGCAGGCGGGGAAGGCCGTTCTACCGGCGCGGGCCGCCGCGCGGAAGCTGTTGCCCGCCGGGCCCTCGGACTCGCGCAGGCCGCGCGGCTGTGGCTTCCTGCGCCCGAGGCGGGAGGGAGCGTTCGGCATGGCCGGGAAGGAGACGAAGAAGGGTCGGAAGACGGGCCTCGACGAGGCGGCGATCCGCGGGCTGGCCGAAGAGGCCGTGTTCGCGCGCGGCCGCGCCTATCGCGACGAGGGCGCCGTCTCGGACGTCGTGCGGCGGGGCGACACCGTCACGGCGCGGGTCGAGGGCAGCGAAACCTACCGGGTCACCGTCCGGATCGACGCGGGCGAGGTGGACGACTACGCCTGCACCTGCCCCTACGAGTGGGGCGGCGCCTGCAAGCACGTCGTCGCCACGCTGCTGACCCTGATCGAGGCGCCCGAAGAGGCGCAGGAGCGGCCGAGCCTCGCCGTGGTGATCGGGTCGCTCGACCGCGACGCGCTGGCCCGCCTGCTGCTGCGGCGCGCCGAGATCGATCCGGGTCTCGCCGGCTGGATCGAGGCCGAATGCGCCGCCGCGCCGGGCTCCGACGCCGATCCCGCCCCCGTCGCCGCCCAGGCCCGGGCGGTGCTCGCCGGGCGCTACGCGGAGCGCGACTACTGGGACGATTATCGCCCGGCGGGCGACCCCGCGGAGTTGCGCGACCTCGTGGACAAGGCGGTGCCGCGCCTGGAGGCCGGCGACGGCCGCGGCGCCCTCGGCATCCTGGAGGCGGTCGCCGAGGTGTTCGTGGAGGACTGGATCGAGACGAGCGGCGGCTACGACGACGAGACGCTCTATCCCCTGTTCCAGGACCTCGGACGGATGATGGCCGAGGCCGCGCTGATGAGCGACCTCGACGAGGACGAGCGCGCGTCGCTCGCCGACACGATGACGGACTGGGACGCCGCGCTCGCCGAGTACGGCGTCGAGGACAGCTTCGCCCTGGCGGTCCGGGCCCTGGAGATCGGCTGGGACCCGCCCGCGCTCCAGGCGATCCTGAACGGCGAGGGCGGCAAAGACAGCGGGACTTGGCCGCCGAAGGGAGAGGCGGACTGGACCGAGGGGGAGTTGACCGCGGTGCGGCTGCGCGTGCTCGACGCCGCCGGGCGCCACGACGCCTATCTCCACCTCGCCCGCGCCGCACAGGCGCATGCGGCCGCCGCCCTGATGCTGGTCCGGCTCGGCCGGATCGAGGAGGCGGTGGCCTATGCCCGGAAGGCTTTCGGGCACCCCGACGATGCGCTCGCCCTGGCTCGGGCGCTCGCCGAGGCGGGGCGGGCGGAGGAGAGCCTCGCAGTCGCCGAGGCCGGCCTGTCGTTCGAGCCGAACGAATCCGTTTCCCTGCGCGGCGCCCATTCCGTGGTGCCGCTCGCCCGCTGGCTGCGGGAGGCGGCGACGGAATCCGGCCGCGCCGACCTCGCGCTCACGGCGGCGCGGGCCGCCTTCGCCGGCTCCCTGGCGCGGGCGGATTTCGAGGCCGCGCGGGCGGTGGCGGGAAAGACATGGACCTCCGTCCGCCGCGACCTCCTCAAGACCTTGCGCGCGGCGGAGCGGGCGCCCGAGCGCACCGAAATCCTGCTCGACGAGGGTCTCGTGGACGAGGCGGTGAAGGATGTCGGCGGGGCACCGGGCTACGCGGTGCCGGAGGCGGTGCTGCTGCGCCTGATGGAGGCGGCCCAATCCAGCCATTCCGACTGGGTGATCCGCGTGGCCCGCAGCCGGGCCGACGCGATCATGGACGCGGGTGCGGCGGGCGACTACGCGCAGGCCGCCGAATGGCTGCGCCGTGCGGCGCTCGCCCACGAATCCGCCGGCCTGATCGACGAATGGAGCGCGACGATCGAGGCCCTGATCGAGCGCCACCGCCGCAAGTACAAGCTCCGGCCGCTGTTGGAGGCGCTGCGGTTTTGACGATTCGCTCCGCAGAGCGGGGAATCCGGGGGCATCCGACGGAAGCCGGAACAGTCCACGGCGGCTCGCCCTGCGAGGCGGTCCGACTCGGGCACGACCAGCCCCCTTGGCTTCATTGACAATATTCGGGCTTGAACTGCACGAGGATCGGCCAGGGCTGTCGCTTGTCCGGCGGGCGCGAGGCCGACACGTCGCCGATCGTCGTCACGGGTTCGAGCGATCCGCTGAGGCGGGCGAGCATGAACTGCCACTCGCGTTCGTCGAGGACAGAGCGCGGCACGGCGCCGGTCTCGATGAGTTTGGCCAGCTTGGCGAAAGCGTCGCCCGAGGCGGGACCGAGCCGGCACAGAGCGCGTAGCGCCGCTCTCGCGTCATCCAGACCAGACCAACCGTTCTCGATCGCCCGCCGAGCGTAGGCGCGTGCGATGACGTCGATCAACTGAGGCACGCCACTGGCCCCGCGGTCCGTCAACCGTTCGATGAGACCGGTGACCCAGCGCTGCCGCTCCGGGTCGGCGAGCAGGCGCTCTTCGTCGGGCGTGAGCGTCGCGAACGTTCCGGGCGGAAGAAGAGCCAGGGCAAATCCTAAGCCGCTCCAATCCCGGCGATCTTTGGTCACGGGTGTCGAAAGGAGGCGGGCGACCATCGGCCCTCGTAAAACGTGCGCGCTCGGGCCGAGTGCGCGAATTGCCGAGGCGAGACCGATGTCGATGTCGGCCTCGGGCACGCGGAGGTCGGCAACGGCCCGTGCGATCAGCGCCGCATCGTCAGGGCGTACATCGATCGGTGGGACCTCGCGTGGGTCCATCGCACGCAGCATTGGTCCGATCAGTCGCAAACCCGCGGCGCCCGCGGGCAAGGCCGGGTCGTCAAGCGCCGCCGTCAGCGCCGTTCGGACCGCCTCAGCCGTTGGGGCAGGCGTCGGTGAGGTGCTGGGCGAGAGCCGCAGTCGAGTGGTGCGCGCGAGGAGCGCGATTGGATCGAAGCGCCCGTCCGTGTGCTCCCGGCGGTACCAGCCGAACTGAAAATTGAAGAAGCCGCCGACGGCGGCGGCGAAGAGCGGGACGGCGAGCGGCTGCGTATCGACCCGGGTCTGCTGGAGGACGCGGGCGCCGCGCCCGTCGAGGCTCAGGCGCGTCCGGGTGATCGTGCCGAGCGGATCGAATGGGCCGACGCCGGCGACCAGTTTGTTGGGCGGATCGCTCGGGCGCGTCCTATCCCCTCCCCATAGCGTCCTGCGATCGAGACGAAGCGTCCAGTCGGCAGCGGGGATCGTGTCGTCGAACACCAGGCATCGGCCGTCCGCGAGCGCGAGCAGGTGGCTCGTATGCAGGGCGGTGGTATCCGGCCACTCCCGGAGATCGAAGTCGGCGCCGGAGCGTGGCAACAGAGGCTTCGAGCACTCCCCGCGCTGCAACCGATAGGCAGCGGTATGATCATCGCGCCTCGACATTTCCCTCGGCCGAGCGTCGTCGGCCAGGGCAACGACGACCGCCTCGACGCCGGGCGTGAACAGAGCAGCCGCACAGAACGTGTCGCAGGCGAGGCGCTCAGGGTGAGAGCCCGGCCCGTACGCGCTGCCGTCGCGCTCGATCCGCAGGACGCCGGAGATCGGAACCGGATCGCTCGGCAGCTTGTCCTCCGCCCGGACCCGTGCGGTCCAAGTCTCGAGTCCCTCGTTCACGAGAAGGGGCGTCACGCCGGCCAAGCAGGCAGCGGCCGCACCACCGACGACGAAAGCCCCGGGAGCGCCGAGCCGGGATCGAGTCGGGAACCAGCCGGCGGCGAAGACGGCACCGTACAGGAAGAGGACCGGCGCCGTCCCGAGGCCCCACGCGAGCAGCCGGAGCGGCGGGAACAGCAGGCTGAGGACCGAGAGGAAGAGGGCAACCACGGGACCGACGACGGCGAGGATGCCCGTCACGACGAGGTAGATCTTCAGGAACCGGTTCACGCGCGTCCGCCCTCACGGATGCGGGAGAATCCGAGACATCCGTTCGTTGTTGGCCGTGCGGCTGTTCTACCTCGTCGCCGCTCGATCGAGAGGTCACGGGGCGACAAAAAAAGAGCGCGGCCCCGAGGGGCCGCGATCCATGATCGATCGATGAGATCGGGAGGTGACGGCTTACTCGCCGGCTTCGCGCCGCCGCTCGCCGCGGTCGCGGCGGGGGCCGCGGTCGCCGCGATCACCCCGGTCGCTGCGCTCCTCGCGCTCCGGCTCGCCGCGCTCCGCGCGCTCGGCCTTCAGCTTCTCGGTGAGGTCCTCGCCGGTCTCCTGATCGACGACCTTCATCGACAGGCGGATCTTGCCGCGCTCGTCGGCCCCCAGGAACTTCACCTTGACCTTCTGGCCTTCCTTGACGACGTCGCCGACCTTGGCGACGCGCTGCGGCGCCAGCTCGGAGATGTGGACGAGGCCGTCCTTGGCGCCGAAGAAGTTCACGAAGGCGCCGAACTCCATGATCTTGACGATCGTGCCGTCGTAGATCGTGCCGGCCTCGGGCTCGGCGACGATGGAGCGGATCCAGTTGTAGGCCGCCTTGATCGCCTTGCCGTCGGAGGAGGCGATCTTGACGATGCCGGTGTCCTCGATGTTGATCTTGGCACCGGTCTTCTCGACGATCTCGCGGATGATCTTGCCGCCGGTGCCGATCACGTCGCGGATCTTGTCGGTGGGGATCTGCATCGTCTCGATGCGCGGCGCGTACTCGCCGAGCTCCGGACGGGCCGCGGTGAGCGCGTTGGCCATCTCGCCGAGGATGTGGGCGCGACCGTCCTTCGCCTGGGCGAGGGCGATCTTCATGATCTCCTCGGTGATGCCGGCGATCTTGATGTCCATCTGGAGCGAGGTGATGCCCTCGTCCGTGCCGGCCACCTTGAAGTCCATGTCGCCGAGGTGATCCTCGTCGCCGAGGATGTCGGACAGCACTGCGAAGCGCTCACCCTCCAAGATGAGGCCCATGGCGATGCCGGCGACGGGGCGGCGCAGCGGCACGCCCGCATCCATCAGCGACAGCGAGCCGCCGCAGACGCTAGCCATCGACGAGGAGCCGTTCGACTCGGTGATCTCGGACACGACGCGGATCGTGTACGGGAACTCGTGGGCCGGCGGCAGCACCGGACGGATCGCGCGCCAGGCGAGCTTGCCGTGGCCGATCTCGCGCCGTCCCGGCGAGCCCATGCGGCCGGTCTCGCCGACGGAATAGGGAGGGAAGTTGTAGTGGAGCAGGAAGCGCTCCTTGTAGGTGCCTTCCAGCGCGTCGATGAACTGCTCGTCCTCGCCGGTGCCGAGCGTGGCGACGACCAGCGCCTGCGTCTCGCCGCGGGTGAAGATCGCCGAGCCGTGGGCGCGGGGCAGCACGCCGACTTCCGACACGATCGAGCGGACCGTCTTCACGTCGCGACCGTCGATGCGGGAACCCGTGTCGAGGACGTTCCAGCGCACGACCTTCGACTGGGCTTCCTTGAAGGCGGCCTTGACCTTCTCTGCTGAGAACTTCTGCTCGCCCTCGGCCGGGCAGAGGGCGGCGACCACCTTCGCCTTCACGGCGTCGACGGCCTTGTAGCGCTCCTGCTTGACCGTGATCTTGTAGGCCTCGCGCAGCTCCGTCTCGGCGATGTCGAGCACCGCCTTCTCGACGTCGGCGTTCTCCGGGGGCGAGAAGTCGCGCGGCTCCTTGGCGGCCTTCTCGGCGAGGCGGACGATCGCCTCGATGACGGGCTGGAAGTGCTTGTGGCCGAACATCACGGCCCCGAGCATCACGTCTTCCGAGAGTTCCTTGGCCTCGGACTCGACCATCAGCACGGCGTCCGTGGTGCCGGCGACGACGAGGTCGAGGGTCGACTCGTCCTTGATCTCGGTGACCGGCGGGTTCAGCTTGTAGCCGCCGTTGATGTAGCCGACGCGGGCGGCGCCGATCGGGCCCATGAACGGCACGCCGGAGATGGTCAGCGCGGCCGAGGCCGCGACCATCGCGACGATGTCCGGATCGTTCTCGAGGTCGTGGGAGAGGACGGTGACGACGACCTGGGTGTCGTTGCGCCAGCCCTCGACGAAGAGCGGGCGGATCGGCCGGTCGATCAGGCGGGAGACCAGCGTCTCCTTCTCGGAGGGACGGCCCTCGCGCTTGAAGTAGCCGCCCGGAATGCGGCCGGCGGCGTAGGCGCGCTCCTGGTAGTTGACCGTGAGCGGCATGAAATCGATGCCGGCCTTGGGCTCCTTGGCGGCGACCACGGTCGCCAGCACGGTGGTCTCGCCGTAGGTGGCGACCACGGCGCCGTCGGCCTGGCGGGCGGTCTTGCCGGTTTCCAGAACGAGCTTGCGGTCGCCCCAGATCAGCTCTTCGCGTTGAACGTCGAACATTCT
Organism: Methylorubrum rhodinum; assembly: GCF_014199935.1. GTDB lineage: Bacteria > Pseudomonadota > Alphaproteobacteria > Rhizobiales > Beijerinckiaceae > Methylobacterium > Methylobacterium rhodinum. Next base: position 52,946 of record NZ_JACHOP010000007.1, on the reverse strand, counting down.
TGTCTTCCTGCCTTCATGCGTGCGGGGCTTGGCCCGGCGCCGCCAGAGGCAAGACGGCGAGACGCTTCCTCTCGAAGAAGCGTCTCGCGATCCTGCCCCGGCGCCTCGCGCCTCGAAGCCGCCCGTGCGGACCGGCCGGGCCCCATGCCCGAACAGTCTTGTCGTGCCGCGCTCTCTTTACGCCGAACCGGCGTCCACTGCGGCTCAAGAGCGCTCATAGTGAAACGCGGCCCCGAGAGGCCGCGTGGATGGTCTTAGCGGCGGATGCCGAGGCGCTCGATCAGCGAGCGGTAGCGGCCCTCTTCCTTGCGCTTGAGGTAGTCGAGCAGCGAGCGGCGCTGCGAGACCAGCTTCAGGAGGCCGCGGCGGGAGTGGTTGTCCTTGCCGTGGGTCTTGAAGTGACCGGTCAGGTTGGTGATCCGCTCGGTGAGCAGCGCGATCTGGACCTCCGGCGAACCGGTGTCCTTGCCGCCCTGCGCGTATTCCTTGATGAGCGCGGTCTTGCGCTCGGCCGTGATCGACATCGGCTTGCCTTTCAGGTGGGGTTTGGTCGGGAACGCCGCCCGCAACGGGGCTTTGGCGTTCGAAGCTCGCGGTCGGGCCGGTGCCGGGATGTCGTCCAGCACGGTCAGCCGCAAGCGGCACAAGCCCCGCCCGTCAGCCGGGTCGAGGCGGGCGGACCATACACGAAACCGCGGGAAGCGCCAGCATCGATTCCGGGGCCAGCTTCCCCGTCACCTCGTGACCGTGCCGCCTCACACGGTGCCCTCGACCTCCATGTCGGATGCATCCTGCCCCAGGGGATGGATGACTTTCGTGAACGGATAGTCCTGGCGCTCGACGAACCAGTTGCACCAGAACCGGCCCATCCCGTCCGGCTCCAGACTGAGGTAGTTCCGTCCACCGAGGAACTTTGTCTTGCTGTTCGGAAACGTCATCATCCGGCCGAACACACCTCGATCGACCTCCTCGTCGCTGTCGAACAGGTACCGCAGGGCGAACAGTACCACGCCCCCCGGTCCGGGATGGACGACGGCGGACGAGATCAGCTGATTGATGACGTTCTCGGAGCCGGCTGCCTGCTCACGCTTGCTCTCGATGATACCGAGAGCCGCGATATGCACATCACCCGACAGGATGGTCACGCGTATTTTCCTGCGCTTCGAGAGAGCGAGAAGCTGATGGATCAGGCGCAGGCGCTCACCTTGATGAGGCTGACTGCGCCAATGATCCCTGAGATCATCTTCAAGCTCCTGGTGCCCGGGAAAGATACCAAGAACCTTCTCGATGGTATCGAATCCCGGATAGACCACCGGTATGCTCGACATAACCATCACATGCGTGATGTCCTGCTGCTGGTCGAGCCATCCGAACAGCTCGCTCCAATGCTCTCGGCTCACCACGCGGCTCTTGTCGGTCCGTTGGGAGCGCATGTCGATGGCGAGGATGGCTACGTCCGCGACGAGGTAGCCATAGCTGAAGGCCCCGACCCGGGTTTCCTGCGTCGCCGGCTGCTTCCACCATCCGGGCTTTGCCTGCCCGATCGCGCCGGGCCGACGTTCGCCGTCCTTGAGATGCTGCTGAAAAACCGCGAACGCCTTCGAGGCCGCGACCCAGATCCCCTTGAAGACCGGGCAATTCTGTCGCTCGGGAGGGTAGGAGCCCCACCCGTCGATCAGATCGTGATCGTCCCACATCGCGATCGAGGGAACCCGCGCGATCATGCGGGCCACCTCGGGCTGGGACCACCGCGAGACGTAAAGGTCGAAGAAGAACGCATCGAGTTCCTGCTGCATCGCCGGGGTCATGGGCGCGGCATTGCCCTCGGCCCAGTCCAGCGCGTTCCACTCCCTCATAGACGGAAGCGTCTCCCACATCGCGTCGGCATAGACTTGGTCTCCGCCTTGCAGAAGAAGATGATAGGGGTGAGCGGGCGACGTCTCGGGCATGCCGTCCTCATGCACGACCTCCGCGAGCCCATGACGCCGCGCCATGACCTTCCAGACAGCGTTCTTGTCCTTCACCCCCTTCATGAGCTTGAGGGACGAGAAGCCGTTGCAGGAGGCGTAGGCCATCGTCGGCGCCTGGGTGGAGGCTGGCACGACGATGTCGTAGCTGGTCTGGCCGACTTTGTAGGACAGCTGAGCCTGTTCTCCACCCATCGGCAGCGAAAGAATGTATCGGCACACTTTTCCAGCGGCCGCATCCCACAAAGTTTCGTGGCTGATGGTTTTGTTCCTGAATCTGACGCGTTCCGGCTCTCCATCCACGACGATCAAGACAGAAACGTCCCACTTGGCTGCTTCTCTGCCGCGAAAGGACAAAACGGGCCCCATCAGAATCGCCATAGCAAACCCTCTATAAATTATCTCTATCTATCTATCTTCGAGCGTGGAGCCGAGATTTGCAAGAAAAATCAATATCTGCGGTCAGCATTCGGATACCGTCAGCGCCGAGTGACTCATGTACCGATACGGCTCAGCCTACACTCGCTCGCAATCTCTCGGCCCTCAGCCTGATCTGCATCGGCGTCGGCGCCACCGTCGGGGCCGGCATCTTCGTGCTGACCGGCACGGCGGCCGCGCATTACGCCGGGCCGGGGCTGATGCTGTCCTTCGTGCTCGGCGGGATCGCCAGCGGGCTCGTCGGGCTCTGCTACGCGGAGCTTGCCGCGATGATGCCGGTGGCGGGGTCGAGCTATGCCTATGCGCGGGTCACCTTCGGGGCGCTGCCGGCCTGGATCGTCGGCTGGGACCTCGTGCTCGAATTCGCGCTCGCCGCCGCCACCGTCGCGGTCGGCTGGTCGGGCTACGCCCAGAGCCTGATGGCGGATGCGGGGTTCAAGCTCCCGGCGGCGCTCGCGGCCGCGCCGGGGGAGGGCGGGGTGGTGAACCTGCCGGCCGCCGGCATCGTGCTGGCGCTCACCGCGCTGCTGATCGCGGGCAATCGCGGGGCGTCGCGGGTCAACGCGGCGCTCGTCGCGCTGAAGGTCGCGATCATCCTGGCCTTCGTCGGGATCGGCGCGGCGCATGTGCGGCCCGAACTGTGGTCGCCGCTGGTGCCGCCGAACGAGGGCGCGTTCGGCGCCTTCGGCTGGAGCGGAATCTTTCGCGGGGCCGGCGTGGTGTTCTTCGCCTATGTCGGCTTCGAGACCATCGCCACCGCCATGGCCGAGACCCGCAATCCGCAGCGCGACGCGCCCATCGGCATCATCGGCGCACTGATCGTGACGAGCGTCCTCTACATCGCGGTCGCGGGCGTGCTGACCGGGCTCGTGCCCTACCGGGAACTCGCCGTGCCGGACCCGATCGCCAAGGCGATCGACACCACCGGGCTCGCCGGCCTCGCCCTCGCCATCAAGGTCGGGGCGCTACTGGGGCTCACCACCGCGACGCTCACCGCCCTCTACGGGCAGGCGCGCATCTTCTACGCCATGGCCCGCGACCGGATGCTGCCCGATCTTTTTGCGAGCGTGCATCCGCAACGGCGGACCCCGTGGGCGTCTCAAGGATTGATCGGCCTCGCCACGGCCCTGGTGGCGGCGCTCGTGCCGATCGACGTGCTCGGCGAACTCGTCAGCATCGGCACGCTGCTGGCCTTCGGTCTGGTCTGCGCCACCGTGCTGATCCTGCGCCGCAGGGAGCCGGATCGTCCGCGCCCGTTCCGGGTGCCGGGCGGCGCCGTCGTGCCGGTGCTCGGCATCCTCGCCTGCATCAGTCTGATGGCGAGCCTGCCGGGCGACACGTGGCTGCGGCTGGCAGCCTGGCTGGCGCTGGGGCTGGCGATCTGGTTCGGCTACGGCCGCAGGCGGATGCGAAACGGCCCGGATCGGGTGATCCGGGCCGGAGACAATCAGTAGGAGCGGTGGGACGGGCCGGTGTGGCGGCCCCCGCTGTATCGGCGGCGCACCCAGGCGATGGCCTTGGGCAGCAGGAAGACGACGAGGATCTGGCGCAGGATGCCACGCATGCGGGGCTTGTCTCCGTTCGAACTGTTGAGTTGCCAGTCCAATGCCGGAGGGGGCCTTCGCGTTCCGCCTCACAGTTCGAGGGTGAGCGTGACCGGCGCGTGGTCGGACGGCTTGTCCCAGCCGCGCGCCTCGCGAAACACCTCGACCTTGCGCACCGTGCCAGCGAGATCGGGCGAGACCCAGGCGTGGTCGAGGCGCCGTCCCTTGTTGGCCGCGGCCCAGTCGGGCGAGCGGTAGCTCCACCACGTGTAGATCTTTTCGGGTTCCGGGGTGAGGAGGCGGGCGGCGTCGATCCAGCCGGCCTCGCCGCGCAGGGTCTCCAAGGCCTCGGTCTCGACGGGGGTGTGGCTCACCACGTCGAGCAACTGCTTGTGCGACCAGACATCGTGCTCCAGCGGCGCGACGTTGAGGTCGCCGACGAGGATCGCCGGGCCGGAGACGCGGCGCCCGCCCCAGGCGCGCAGTTCGGCCAGGAAGTCGAGCTTGTGCGCGAATTTCGGGTTCAGTTCGCGGTGGGGCACGTCGCCCCCGGCCGGCACGTAGAAATCGTGCAGCACGAGCCCCGCCGCTTGGCCCGCCTCGGGGCCCAGCGCCGCGCAGATGTGGCGCGCATCGGGCTTGCCGCAGAAGCTTACGACCTCGCGGGTCAGCAGGGGAAAGCGCGAGAGGATGGCGACGCCGTTATAGCCCTTCTGGCCGGCGAAGACGACGTGCTCGTAGCCCGTCCCCCGGAGCGCCTTGAGCGGGAACAGCTCGTCCGGGCACTTCGTCTCCTGCAGGCACAGCACGTCGGGCTGCACCTCGCGTAGGAAGCGCAGCACGGACTCGATGCGCAGCCGCACCGAGTTGATGTTCCAGGTCGTGACGGTGAGTTGCACGGGCGACGAATCCGTTGGCGGGCGCTGTCCGTTCGACCGGACGGCCGCGCATCGGCCCTGATCGAGACGAAGCCGGATAGAGCCGGATCTCGCCGATGGCCACAACCGAATCGCAAGTTTTCGGCGGGATCGTCGCGGAGCAGAGGAAGAGAGGCCGGAGGAGGGCCGCGATGTTCACCGTTCGGCTATCGCAACAACGGCCCGCTCCGGCGCAGCGGGTCTCCCGGCTCGAGCGCTCGGTCGTTCAGGCGCTGTGCGTGGTGATCGTCCTGGCGCTGATGCTGCTCGTGGACACGCTGTTTCTCCACCACACGGTCTGGCATCTCATCGCCGACCGCGAGCCGGCGGCGGTCCACGCCCTCAAGGACCGTGCGGAGCACATGCTGCACCGTTAGGGCGCGCTCCGACGACGCGAACCACCGGTTCGCCGGAATGCGCTCCAACGGACGGCTCGTCAGGGATTCTGCCCCTGGAGCTGGCGCTGGATCGCCTTGTCCTCGGCGCGGCCGTAATTGATGAAGAACATCGACTGATCGACCGCCTTGCCCTTCTGCAGGTTGGTGAGCTGCACCGTGGTGAGGTAGCCCTGCGGATCGGTGATCCGCCACTGCGACAAGGTCTTCATCTCGGCGTCGAAGTAGAGCTGGATCTTCGAGGTGCCGCCGAGCGTCGAGCGGTCCTCCAGCGCGATGCGCACGCCGCCCGGATCGTTCGTGACTTCGGTCACCGTCAGGTCGCGCGCGAGGTCCATTTTTTCGCGCAGCAGGAATTTCAGCGGCGTCTGCGAGATGAAGTAGAGATCCTGGGTGTTGAGCTTGCGGTCGCGCACCGCCACCGAGGTGCCGTCGGCCACCACTTCGAGAGGGGAGGGCTGGTCGTACTCGAAGCGCAGGCGCCCGGGCTTCACCAGCGAGAGCTTGCCGCCGATGCGCCGCCCGTCGGCGCCGATCTGGATGAACGAGCCCGTCAGCGTCTGGAAGCTGTTGAAGTAGGCGTTGGCCCCGGCGACGATCTGGGCCGGATCGGCGTCCTGAAGCGAGGCGCCGAGGTTCGGCGCGCCGACCGCCGCGACGCGGGTGCCGGCGGGCGCCGCCGCGGAAGGGGTGGGCGCGCCGGGCTTGGCCGCATTCGCCTTGATGCTGCCGGTCTTGTCCTGGGATTTGTCCGCCGCAGCCGCCTTCTCCTTGGCGGGTTTGGCCGGCTTCTCGGCCTTCTTCGGCGCCGCGGGGGCGGCCTCCGGCTCGGGCTCGGGAGCGGCCGGCGGGGCCGGGGGCTCCTCTTTCCGGCCGAACAGGCCGTCGAGGAAGGACGAGACCTGGGCGCTCGCGGGCTGCGGCTGGAGCGCCAGCGCGGCCATCACGAGCAGCGGACCGGCGGCGGGGTGGAAGCGTCGGCCAGTCATCGTGTGGGCATCTCCCAGGGTGCGGGCATGGGGCCGGGCGGGGCGGCCCCATCGGGTGCGGACAGGCCGCGGCGCCGAGGGGGCGCCGAAGGTCCGAAATCGTGGTCTGCGATAGAGCCGGCCCCTGTGGCGAATATGCGACGGGGGCCGGATTTGACATCACTCGTCGTCGTAGCCGCCGGCCGGCGCGCCGCCGAGGCCCTCGACCAGGATCTCGCGTTTTCCCGCGTGGTTGGCAGGTCCCACGATGCCCTCGATCTCCATCCGCTCCATGATCGAGGCGGCGCGGTTGTAGCCGATCTGGAGGCGGCGCTGGATGTAGCTCGTCGAGGCCTTGCGGTCGCGCAGCACCACGGCGATGGCCTGCTCGTAGAGTTCGCCGCCCTCCGCGCCCGCGGTCGCCGCGAAGGCGCCGATGTCGAAGACCGGAGCGTCGGCCTCCTCGACCTCGGCGAAGTCGTCCTTCTCGGCTTTCGCCGCGGCCTTCCCGCCCTTGGCGGGTTTTTCCGGCTGGTCGGACGAGCCGTCGTCGGCGGTGACGGCCTCCAAGTAGGAGGGCCGGCCCTGGCGCTTGAGGTGCGCCACGACGGTCTCGACCTCGCTGTCCGAGCAGAACGGGCCGTGGACGCGGGTGGTGCGCCCGCCGCCGGCCATGAACAGCATGTCGCCCTGACCCAGGAGCTGCTCGGCACCCATCTCGCCCAGGATGGTGCGCGAGTCGATCTTGCTCGTCACCTGGAAGGAGATGCGGGTGGGGAAGTTCGCCTTGATCGTGCCGGTGATGACATCGACCGAGGGGCGCTGCGTCGCCATGATCAGGTGGATGCCGGCCGCGCGCGCCATCTGGGCGAGGCGCTGGATCGCGCCCTCGATGTCCTTGCCGGCCACCATCATCAGGTCGGCCATCTCGTCGACCACGATGACGATGTAGGGCAGCGCCGAGCGGTCCATCTCCTGCTCCTCGAACACCGCCTCGCCGGTGGTGCGGTCGAAGCCGGTCTGGACCGTGCGGGTGATGATCTCGCCCCGCTCGCGCGCCTCCTTCATCCGGGCATTGTACCCGTCGATGTTGCGCACGCTGATCTTCGACATCTTCTTGTAGCGCTCCTCCATCTCGCGCACGGCCCATTTCAGCGCGATGACCGCCTTCTTCGGGTCGATGACGACGGGGGAGAGCAGGTGCGGGATGCCGTCGTAGACCGACAGTTCCAGCATCTTGGGATCGACCATGATCAGGCGGCACTCTTCCGGCTTCAGCCGGTAGAGCAGCGACAGGATCATGGTGTTGATGGCGACCGACTTGCCCGAACCCGTGGTGCCGGCGACCAGCAGGTGCGGCATGCGGGCGAGGTCGGCGATGATCGGCTCGCCGCCGATGTTCTTGCCGAGGCACAGGGCGAGCTTGTGCTTCGAATCGACGAAATCGACCGAGGCGAGGAGTTCGCGCAGGTACACGGTCTCGCGCACTTGGTTCGGCAGCTCGATGCCGATGACGTTGCGGCCCGGCACCACGGCGACGCGGGCGGAGACGGCGGACATCGAGCGGGCGATGTCGTCCGACAGGCCGATGACGCGGCTCGACTTGGTGCCCGGCGCCGGCTCCAGCTCGTAGAGGGTCACGACCGGACCGGGGCGCACGGCCAGGATATCGCCGCGCACGCCAAAGTCCTGCACGGTCTGCTGGAGGTTGAGGGCGTTTTGCTCCAGCTCGTCGGCATCGACCTCCTCGCCGTCGGGCAGCGGCGGCTCGGCCAGCAGTTCGAGGGAGGGCAGTTCGTAGTCGGCGTTGCCGACGAAGGTCATCTCCAGATGGCGGCCGGCCGGGATCAGGGCCGGGCGCTCGGGCAGATACGCGCGGGGCCGGTTCTCCGGCTCGGCGGCGACGGGGGCAGGGGCGACCTCCTCGGCGGGCTCCTCGACGACGGGCTCAGGGATCGCCTCGATCACGGGCTCCTCGAACGCCTCGGCGATCAGGGCGGCCTCGTCGGCGGGCGCCGCCTTGCTGCGCAGCAGGACCGGGCGGGCGGGAATCGTCAGCGGCTGGACCGCGGCGACCGTGTGGGCGGGGGCGACCGGCTGCGGGGCGAACGCTTCCGGCTCGACGAAGATCTCCTGCGGGGCAGGGGAGGGGGCCGGGACGGCAGCGGGCGCCTCGGCCGTCGCGAAGCCGGGGCCGTTCCAGGCCTCGAACGCGTCGGCGGGGAAGATCGCGGCGCGGGCGGCCATGGCGTGGAGCCGGCGGCGCGGGACGGGCTGGAAGGCGGGCCGCTCCGCGGCCGGGGCGACGGCCTCGACGGGCACCGACTCGACCGGAGCCGTCTCGACCACAGCCGCCTCGACGGCGAAGGCCTCGATGACCGACGCTTCGACGGCGTGCGCCTCGGGAGCCTGCGCCTCGGGCGCCGGCACCTCGACGACCCGAACCTCGACGACCTGCCCCTCGGCGGGGCCGAACCAGCCATGCAGCTCCGACCAATCGGGCACGTCGGCCCAGTCGGACGGCTCGGCCGGGACCGGCGGGATGAACGGCGCCTCGAAGACCGCCTCGGCGGGGAGAGCCACGGCCTCGACCGCGACGGGCTCGGGCAGCACCTCGACCACGGGGACCGGTTCGGCGGGCTTCGGACGGCGGTCGGGGGTGCGGAAGAAGCGCACGCCCGGCGGCGGCACGAACGGACGGCGCCAGCTCGGCACGCCGTCCATCGACTCCACGGTCTGCGCCGCGAGCGCCCGGGCGGATTCTTCCGCCCGCACGGCCGCAGCCTCGGCCTCGCGCTCGGCGGCCTCGATGGCGGCCAGACGCGCCTGCTCGGCCTCGCGCGCGGCGGCCTCCGCGGCGATCTGCGCGTCGAGCAGGGCCTGGGCGCGATCTTGCGCCTCGCGCTCGGCCTCCAGCGCCCGGCGGCGGCGCTCCATCAGCACCGGGTCGGGCGTGCGGGTGAAACGCACGGCGGGCTCGGGGTTGAGCTGCGGCATCGCCTGGGCGAGCCCCTGCTGCATCGCGTGGACCGCCGGCAGCGGCGCCGCCTCGGGGGCGATGGCGGCGGGGCGGCGGGGCGTGCGCACGAGAACGCCGGGCCCGGAGGCGCGGGTGTCGATGCGGCTCTCGAACGCCGGCTCGGCCTGATCCGCGTAAGCCTCGTAGGGGCGGGCAGGGGCGGGCATCTCGAAGGCAGGCTCCTGCGGCTCCCAATCCTGCGGTGCGGGCCCGCGGCCGAGCATCGCCCCCGGCGGCACCAGCCAGCTCGGCATCGCGCCGGCCTCGAACCCGTCCGGACCGGGCACGGCCGGATCGGTCGCGTGCGGATGGGGCAAGGCGCGTGGCAGCGCCCGCGGCGGGGCGGGCGGGGCGCCGACGAAGCGCCGGGTGAGGTTGGCGCGCAGGTTCATCAGCCGGTGGGCGAGGCCGCCCGCCGACAGATCCAGACGATCGCCGCCGCGGCTCGGCCGCGACGGATCTCGATGCGAATACGGAGGCCGTCCCGAAGCGCGCATGATCTGTGAGATGACTCGAAACAAGGTTCCGGCTCCCCCTGGAGCGGTTCGCCCCCCAGTTAGGCGGATCGTCGTTAACGAACGCTTGCCCTCCCCGCATGCGACCCGTCCCGCGGGCGCGATGCGCGGGGCGGCCGAAACGGATATTCCTGTGTGGGGTTGAACCCTTGGCGGCTTTTTGTAGGACTTGCCCCTCGCCGCTGCCGGCAAGGGTGAGGATGCGCCGCCAAACTATTGAAAATCCGTGCCTTCCGCCCGTCCGCAGCGGTAGGCGCGCCCAAAGGCGAGCATTGAGGTCACGGTGAGCCAGAGCAATCCGCAAAAGCCCTTCCGCTCGCTCTACGCCCATGGCTTCGCCCGCGTCGCGGCCTGCACCGGGCGCAGCCATCCGGGCGACCCGGCGGCCAATGTCGAGGCGATCCTGGCGCTCGCCGGGGAGTGCCATAGGGAAGGCGCCGCGCTCGCCGTCTTCCCCGAACTCTGCGTCTCGTCCTACGCGATCGAGGACCTGCTTCTGCAGACCGCCCTGCTCGATGCGGTCGAGGCCGGGATCGCGCGGCTGGTCGCGGCGAGCGCTCGCCTCACCCCCGTCCTCGTCGTCGGCGCGCCGGTCCGCTGGGGCCACCGGCTCTACAACGGTGCGCTCGCGATCCACGGCGGGCGGCTCCTCGGCGTGGTGCCCAAAAGCTATCTGCCGAACTACCGGGAGTTCTACGAGAAGCGCCACTTCGCCTCCGGCGCCGGGATCACGGGCGAGACGATCCGGGTCGCCGGGCACGCGGCGCCGTTCGGCACCGACCTGCTGTTTACGGCCGACGACGTGCCGGGCTTTCGGCTGGCCATCGAGGTCTGCGAGGATCTGTGGGTGCCGCAGACGCCGGGGATGGACGCGGTGCTGGCGGGCGCCACCGTCATCGCCAACATCTCGGGCAGCCCGATCACCGTCGGCCGGGCCGATTCCCGCGAACTCCTGACCCGCGCCGCCTCGATGCGGGGCCTGTGCGCCTACGTCTACGCCGCCGCGGGCACGGGCGAATCCACCACCGACCTGTCCTGGGACGGGCAGACCAGCATCGACGAGAACGGCGTGCGGCTGGCCGCAGGCGAGCGCTTCCCGGACAAGCCGGTGGCGACGCTCGCCGACATCGACCTCGATCTCTTGACCCAGGAGCGGCGCCAGGCCGGCAGCCTCGACGACAACGCGCGGGCGCGGACTGCACCGTTCCGCACGATCCCGTTCCGCCTCGATCCGCCGTCCGGCGATCTGGGCCTGAAGCGGCGCGTCGAGCGCTTCCCGTTCGTGCCCGCCGACCCGGCCCGCCTCGCCCAGGATTGCTACGAGGCCTACAACATCCAGGTGGCGGGCCTCGCCCAGAGGTTGTCGGCCACCGGCACCAAGCGGGCGGTGATCGGCGTCTCGGGCGGGCTCGACTCGACCCACGCCCTCATCGTGGTGGCGAAAGCCTTCGACCGGCTCGGCCTCCCGCGAAAAAACATCCTGGCCTACACGCTGCCGGGCTTCGCCACCTCGGACGAGACCAAGACCAACGCCCACGCCCTGATGCGGGCGCTCGGCACCACGTCGGAAGAGATCGACATCCGCCCAGCCGCCCGGCAGATGCTGACCGACATGGGCCACCCGTTCGGGCGCGGCGAGGCGGTCTACGACGTCACCTTCGAGAACGTGCAGGCGGGCTTGCGCACCGATTACCTGTTCCGGCTCGCCAACCGGCACGGCGGCATCGTCATCGGCACCGGCGACCTGTCGGAGCTGGCGCTCGGCTGGTCGACCTACGGCGTCGGCGACCAGATGAGCCACTACGGCGTCAACGCGGGCGTGCCCAAGACCCTGATCCAGCACCTGATCCGCTGGGTCATCGCCTCCGGACAGTTCGGCGAGGCCGAGAACCGGACGCTGCGCGCCGTGCTCGACACCGAGATTTCCCCCGAACTCGTACCGGCCACCGAGGGGGAGGGGCCGCAGAGCACGGAAGCCAAGATCGGTCCCTACGCGCTGCAGGATTTCTCGCTGTGGTTCACCCTGCGCCACGGCTTCGCGCCGTCGAAGATCGCCTATCTTGCGCTTCACGCCTGGGGCGACGCGGGGCGGGGCGACTGGCCGCCGGATTTCCCGGAAGCCAAGCGCATCGCCTACGATCTGCCGACGATCCGGCGCTGGCTGTCGGTGTTCCTCGACCGGTTCTTCCGCTTCAGCCAGTTCAAGCGCTCGGCGCTGCCCAACGGCCCAAAAGTCTCGGCCGGCGGCGCTCTCTCCCCGCGGGGCGACTGGCGCGCGCCTTCCGATTCGACCGCGCGGGCGTGGCTGGACGAGTTGGAGCGGAACGTGCCGGTGGAGTGAGGGCGATGACGATCCTCCCACCCACACCCTCATCCTGAGGTGGCGGCGCGAAGCGTCGCCCTCGAAGGAGGGCTCCAGGGATCGCGCGGGAACTGGAGCCCTCCTTCGAGGCTGCTGCGCAGCACCTCAGGATGAGGGGGGAGGGTGGGATCGCGGCCCGTCAGGTCCTGCGCGCGGCAGATCGTTCGAAACCGTTCCAGACCCGCGCATCGCCCCGTGCGCCGCCGCACACCCCGCCCTCCCCCGGCCACGATGCCATCGTCGCCGACACAAACCGGACCGATTGCCGGGCTATCGCCCTTCCGAGGATGCGGCGAAGCGGAGGGCCACCGATGCGCAGCTACAACGTGTTCCGGCGCAAGGGCGAGGAGGCCCTGTGCTGCGCGGTGCCGGAGAGCCACGCCGTGCCGCGCTTCGTCGGCGGGCGCCGCTGGACCTTCGGCGGCAAGATCGACGCGCAGGCCGCCCCGCCCCCCGGCTTCGACGACCGCGCCGCCGCCACCGCCGTGCGCTTCAACGGCTTCTACCTGTTCCAGGCGCTCGACGAGAAAGCCTCGTGAAACCGTAGGTCCCGTGGCCGTGTCGCGGGTTCCGTCGAGCTTTCCTTAACGGCTCCCGGTCTAGGCTCTTCGGGATCGTCGGGGACGGAGGCCGACTCCATGAGCAGCGAGCAGCGCCAGGACATCCGCAAGCGCACCTTCCTGAAAGGGCGGATTCTCTTCAACAAGGGCGCGTCCTCGATGGACTGCCTGATCCGCGACCTGTCGGAGACCGGCGCGCGGCTGGAACTCTCCGAGACCAGCACCCTGCCGGAGGTGTTCGACCTCTACATCCCGCAGAAGGACGAGACCTTCCGCTGCACGCTGCGCTGGCGCCGCGACGGCGGGGTGGGCATCGCCTTCGCCGACCACCACGCGAAGCCGGCCGCCGCCGAGCCGGCGCCCCTGCCCGACGCGTCCATCGGCGTGCTGCTGCGCCGGATCGCCGAGCTGGAGGCCGAGAACGCGGCCCTGCGCTCCGTGCTCGCCACCCTGAGCGCCGCCAAGGCGAGCGCGGCCTGAGCGCAGAGAAAACCACGAGCGCGGCCTGAGCCTCACGCCGCCTCGTCGAGCGCGGCGCGGATGCGCGCGGCGTGCTCGGCCAGCACCGCGTTGTCGGCCATGCCGCCCTCGTGACGCTTGAGCGGCACGCCCTCGCGGCGCGGAATCACGTGAAAGTGCAGATGGAACACCGTCTGCCCGCCCGCCGGCTCGTTGAACTGGAACACGGTCAGCCCGTCGGCCTCGAACGCCTTCCGCACCGCGCGCCCGACCCATTGCACGCTCGCGATCAGCGCGGCGAGCGTCGCCGGCTCGGCATCGAGCAGGCCGCGGCTCGGCGCCTTGGGGATCACCAGGGTGTGCCCCTCGCCCTGAGGCATCACGTCCATGAAGGCCAGCGTGTGCGCGTCCTCGTAGACCTTGTGGGCCGGAATTTCCCCACGCAGGATCTTCGCGAAGATGTTGTCCGGGTCGTATGTCGGCGTCATCGGGCTCCTCCGGTTGCCCGGCAGGTTGCACGGGCGGCCCCGCGCCGTCGACTGCGAAAAATCATCCCGAAAAAAGCGCGTCGAACCTTGCGGCCCATGCGCGCGTTGAGTGCCCCGTGACGACGGCGACGCTTCCGGTGCGCCGAACGGGAGCGCGAGAATGGCCGAGAGCACGGGTGCGATCTACACGGCGGCGGGGGCCAACCTCGCCATCGCGGCGGCGAAGTTCGTCGGCGCCTTCCTGACCGGCTCGACCGCGATGCTGGCGGAGGGCGCGCACTCGCTGGTGGACACCGCCAACCAGATCCTGCTGCTCGTCGGACTCAAGCGGGCGGATAAGCCGGCCGATGCCAAACACCCCTTCGGCTACGGGCGCGAGGTCTACTTCTACGCCTTCATCGTCGCGCTGTTCATCTTCCTCGGCGGCGGCATCTTCGCGATCTACGAGGGCGCCCACAAGATCCAGCATCCCGAACCCGCCGCCGATGCCACCGTGTTCGGCATCCCCCTGTCGGGCTTCTGGGTGAACGTCTCGATCCTCGGCTTCGCGATCCTGGCCGAGGGCTATTCCTGCTTCGTGGCGGTGAAGGCGTTCTGGGCCGAGAAGGGCAACCGCACCGCGATCACCGCGATCAAGCGCAGCAAGGACCCGTCGCTCTACACCATCCTGGTCGAGGACGTGGCGGCGCTGATCGGCCTCGTCATCGCGATGAGCGGCGTGGTCGCGGCGCATGTGCTCGACATGCCGGTGCTGGACGGCTGGGCCTCGATCGGCATCGGCGTGGTGCTGATCGGCATGTCGATCTTCCTGATGTTCGAGACCCACGGCCTCTTGATCGGCGAGGCCGCCGACCCGGAGGTGGTCCGCGCGATCGACGCCGCCGTGCGCGAGGAGCGGGCGGTGCGCCACGTCAACGAGGTGCTGACCCAGCATCTCGGCCCCTCCGACATCCTGGTGAACCTCAGCCTCGACTTCGCCGACGAGATGCCCGCGGGCGAGGTGGAGCAGACGGTGGCGCGGCTGGAGCGGTGCATCAAGGCCAAGAGCCCGGACGTGAAGCGGGTCTTCATCGAGATCCAGGACCGCAAGGCCCACGACGCCACGACGGATGCGGCGAAGAAGGATGTGGCGACCCCCGCCGCGAGCCCGACCGTAGCACCTGCCGGTCCGGAGGCGGCCCCGCCCGGCTCGGCCGTGCCGGCCTGAGGCGGCGGCGGAACGGTTTCCAGTTTTCCCTCGTGACCTCAGACGGTTCCCCCCTCTCCCCGCACGCGGGGAGAGGCCTGCATGGACCTCGTCGTCCATGCAGGAAGCGGAGGTGAAGCCGGAGCGGCGGTGAGGGGGACTCGACGAAAGAGGCTCGTCCGGAACCGCCCCCTCACCCCCGGCTGCCGCCTTGCCGCGACGACGACAGGGTCGTCGCGGCCCTCTCCCCGCATGCGGGGCGAGGGGATGCACGGCGACCGACGCGCTCGGGCGAGTCGCCTCAAACCCGCGCCCGCCGCTCCACCACCCGCGCCAGATACGCCGCCCCGAGCGGAATCAAACTGTCGTCGAAATCGAAGCTGGCATTGTGCAGGCCCGGCCCCGGCGTTGCGCCGAGCCACGCATAGGCGCCCGGAACCGCCGCGACCATGTCGGCGAAATCCTCGCTGCCCATCCGCGGGATGGTGTCGGCATCGACCTTGTCGGTGCCGAACAGCTCGGTCGCGATCTCGGCCGCGGCCCGCGCCTGCTCGGCGCTGTTGTCGAGCACCGAGAACACGTCGCGCAGGTCCACTTCGATGGTGGCGCCGTAGGCGGCGGCGAAGCCCTGGGCCAGCTCACGGATGCGCTGGCCGACCAGCTTGCGCAAACCGGCGTCGAAGGTCCGCACGGTGCCGGCGAGGTGGGCGCCCTCGGGGATGACGTTGTAGGCTGCGCCCGCGTGAACTTGCGTGATCGAGACCACCGCGGCCTTGAGCGGGTCGCTGTTGCGGCTGACGATCGACTGCATCGCCTGGGCGAGCCCGGTGGCGATCACGATCGGATCGATGCCCTGCTGCGGCATCGCCGCGTGCGCCCCGCGCCCGGTGATGCGGATGTCGAAGAAGTCGGCTGCGGCCATCATCGGCCCGGCTCGGGTCTGGAACACGCCGTGCGGCCCCTGGGGCGCGTTGTGCAGGGCGTAGATCTCGTCGACGGGGAAGCGTTCGAACAGGCCGTCGGCGATCATCGCGCGGGCGCCGCCCAAGCCCTCCTCCGCCGGCTGGAACACGAACACCGCGGTGCCGTCGAAGTCGCGGGTCTCGGCGAGGTAGCGGGCTGCGCCGACCAGCATGGTGGTGTGCCCGTCGTGCCCGCAGGCGTGCATCGTGCCGGGCGTGGTCGAGCGGTAGGGGAGGTTGGTCTCCTCGGTGATCGGCAGGGCGTCCATGTCGGCGCGCAGCCCGATCCGGCGCTTGCCGGGGCGCCCCTGCAGCACGCCGACGACGCCGGTCTTGCCCAGCCCCCGGTGGACCTCGATGCCGAATTTTTCCAGATGCTCGGCGACGATTGCAGAGGTCCGCACCTCCTCGAACCCGATCTCGGGATGGGCGTGGAGGTCGCGCCGCAGCGCGGTCAGCTCGTCGGCGTAGCTACGGATGCGGTCGATCGGGCTCATGAATCCTCGCAATCCTGTCCGCCGCGGCGGAACGGCGACATCTGCGCGTACTCGTCGATGGCTGCGCGCACGGCGGCCCTCTCCCGCTTCAGATAGTCGCCCACCGCGCGGCCGAGGCCCGCATCGGCGAAATCGTGGGCCGAGTGCATCGCCACCGGGCGGTAGCCGCGGGCGAGCTTGTGCTCGCCCTGCGCGCCCGCTTCCACCCGCTTGAGGCCGCGAGCCAGCGCGAAATCGATCGCCTGATAGTAGCAGACCTCGAAATGCAGGAACGGATGGTCCTCGACGCAGCCCCAGTTGCGCCCGTAGAGCGCGGTGTCGCCGATGAAGTTGATGGCGCCCGCGATCGGCCGCCCGTCCTTTCGGGCGAAGACGAGCAGGATGCGCTCCGCCATCCGCTCGCCGATCAGCGAGAAGAAGCGCCGGTTGAGATAGGGCCGGCCCCATTTGCGGGCGCCGGTGTCCTGATAGAATGCGTAGAAGGCGTCCCAGTCGGCCTCCGTGATCTCGGACCCGGTGCGGTGCTCGATGGTGATGCCTGGGCTGAGCGCGTCGCGCCGCTCGCGCTTGATCGCCTTGCGCTTGCGCGAGGCCAGCGCCGAGAGGAAGTCGTCGAAGGTGCCGTAGCCCTCGTTGATCCAGTGGAACTGCTGGTCAATCCGCGGCAGCATCCCGAGCGCTTCCGCCTGATCCGATTCGCGCTCCCGCAGGAAGGTGGCGTGGATCGAGGAGGCCTCCGTCTCTTCCCGCAGCGCCCGCAGGCCCGCGACGATGGCGGAAGCCGCCGCATCCGGGTCTTCCCCCGGCGCGATCAGGAAGCGCGGGCCGGTCACGGGGGTGAACGGCACGCTCACTTGCAGCTTCGGGTAGTAGCTGCCGCCGGCCCGCTCGTAGGCGTCGGCCCAAGCATGGTCGAACACGTATTCGCCCTGGCTGTGGGACTTCAGGTAGCAGGGCGCGGCGCCGACGAGCCGGCCCTCGCGCTCGACGCGCACATGCAGCGGCAGCCAGCCGGTGCGGCGGGAGACGCAGCCCGATTCCTCCAGCGCCGAGAGGAAGGCGTGGGAGACGAACGGGTTGAAGGTCTCGTCGCCGGCCGAGAGGGTCTCGGGAGAGGTGGCGCAGGCGTCCCACTCGGCGGCCTCGAACCGGGCGAGGCCCGGCACGGCCCGCACCTGAAGGACGGGCTCGGGGCCGGTCGCCGTGGCGGGGGATGTCATGGTCGCCAACGTAGCGCCGCGGACGCCGCGCGCAACGGGACATATGGTCGAAGAGGGTGCCATCGCTCGTCCGAGCGATGGCACCGGATGGCCCGGCGCGAAGAGCGCCGCGGGCCTCGGCGCCGGCCGAGGCGTCGAGCGGAGCGAACAGCCTCAGGCCGCGGACGCGGCCGCCAGCGCTTGAGGCCCAGCAGGGAAGAACCAATTCTGTGCGGGGCCGTCTGTGACGCCTTGATCCTCTGCCCGTCCGCATACCAGATCGAAAAAATGTGCGGACGCTTCTTCATCGGTCAGCCTCCGGAGGTCTACCGGACGGTCTACGGCTATTCCGAGCGGCCGAACTTCCCTGGGCGCTACAACATCGCCCCGACCCAGCCGGTGCCGGTCGTGCTGACCGAGCAGGGCAAGCGGCAGTTCCGGCTGGTGCGCTGGGGCCTGTGGCCGACTTGGCTCAAGGACCCGAACGGGTTTCCGGTGCTGTTCAACGCCCGCATCGAATCGGCCGGCGAGAAGCCGGCCTTTCGCGGGGCCTTGCGGCACCGGCGCTGCATCTTCCTCGCCGATGGCTTCTACGAATGGCGCCGGGAAGGGACGGGCAAGGGCAGCGGCAAGGGGGCGGTCAAGCAACCCTTCGCGGTGCGCCGGACCGACGGTGCGCCGATGGCGCTCGCCGGCCTGTGGGAGCCCTGGGGCGGCGCCGACGGCTCGGAGGTCGACACCGCCGCCATCGTCACCTGCTCGGCCAACGGGACGCTCAGCGCGATCCACGAGCGCATGCCCGCGATCCTGAGCCCCGAGGCGGTCGATGCGTGGCTCGACCCGAGGGTGGACGGCCCCGAGGCCGCCCAGCTCTGCCGCCCCTACCCCGACGCATGGCTGCGGCTCGATGCCGTGAGCGAGCGCGTCAACGGCACCCGCCACGACGACCCGGACCTGATCGAGCCGGTCGGCCGGGCGCGGGCGGCGCCGGCGCCGCGGGCTGCCGTTCAGGGCGAGCTGTTCTGAGAGGCAAGCGAATCCGGGCTCTGCCCGGACCCGCCAAGGGCTCGCCCTTGGGACCCCTGACGGGGCGTGGCGCTCAGCGGAGCCGGCGGGGCTTGGGGGCGGTCTTGCGGAACACGCCGACGAGCTCGACATGGCCCGACCACGCGAACTGATCGACCGGGGTCACCCGCTCCAGCCGGTAGCCGCCCGCGATCAGGATGGCGGCGTCGCGGGCGAAGGTGCCGGGGTCGCAGGCGACCCCCACCACCAGCGGCACCTTCGATTCCGCAAGCCGGCGCGCCTGCGCCTCCGCGCCCGCCCGCGGCGGATCGAACACCACGGCGTCGAGACGGTCGAGTTCGGGCCCGAGCACCGGGCGGCGAAACAGGTCGCGCGCCTCCGCATCGATCCGCGACAGGCCGGCCGCCGCCCGGTAGGCGCGGGTCAACGCCTGGATCGAGCCCGCGTCGCCCTCGGCGGCATGGACCTCGCGGCCGGTCGCGGCCAGCGCCAGGGCGAAGGGGCCGCTGCCGCAGAAGAGGTCGGCCACGCGCTTGGCCTTGCCCATCGGCTCCAGCACGAGCGCGGTCAGCGCCGCCTCGCCCGAAGCCGTCGCCTGGAGGAAGCCGCCGGGCGGCGGCACGCGCCGGGCCATCCCCTCGCCGACCGCCGGCCCGCGGCGCTCCACCACGACGTCGCCGTGCAGCGACAGCCGGGCGAGGTCGAGTTCGCCCGCGAGCCGGGTCAGGACGCCGCGCACGCCCTCGCTCACCGGCCCGTGGCCGCGGATATCGACGTCGAGCCCGGCCCCGGCGGCGGTCACGGCCATGTCGAGGGGCTTGCGGCCGTGGCCCAGCGGGGCGGCCAGCGCCTCGGCGACCGCGGGCGCCCGGTGCAGGCCCGGCACGGTGATCGGGCAATGGTCGAGGGGCACCAGCGCGTGGCTGCGCGCCGCCATCAGCCCGGCCCGCGCCCGGCCCTCGATCTCGCGCACGTGCAGCACGATGCGCCGCCTTCCCTCGCCTCGCGCGTCGAGGAGCGGCGCCAGCTGCGTCTCGATCCGCGCCTGCGCCAGCGCGCCTTCGACGATGCCGCGCTTCCAGTCCGCATAAGGTTCGGGCGCGAGGTGCTGCACGGCGCAGCCGCCGCACGCGGAATAGTACGGGCAGAACGGCGCGATCCGCTCGGGCGAGGGCGTCTCGACGGCGACGAGGGTGCCGTGGCGGCCCTCGCGGTGCACCTGCACGCGCTCGCCGGGCAGCGCGCCGGGCACGGGCAAGCCGTCCTCGGCAAGGCCGTCGCCGCGGGCGCCGAGGCGGGCGATGGTCAGGGTTTCAGGCTCAGACATGGTTCGTTCGCTTGGCGCCGATCAGGAATTCGCGGTTGCCGTCGCCGCCCTCGACGGGGGAGGGGATCAGGCCGAGGAGAGTGAAGCCGAGATCGGTCAGGAGCCGCCGCACCGCCTCGCAGACCTCCGCATGCACGGCCTCGTCGCGGACGATGCCGCCGCGTCCGACCCGCTCGCGCCCGGCCTCGAATTGCGGCTTGATCAGCGCCACCAGCGCCGCCTCCCCCGCGAGCAGGCGGGAGACGCTCGGCAGCACGAGGCGCAGGCCGATGAAGCTCACGTCGACGACGGCGAGCCGCGGCGCCGGGTCGAGCCCCTCGAGGCTGCGGATGTCGGTGCCCTCGCGGACACTCACGCGGGGGTCGGCGCGCAAGGACGCGTCGAACTGATCGCGGCCGACATCGACGGCGTGGACATGCGCCGCCCCGCGCCGCAGCAACACGTCGGTGAAGCCGCCGGTCGAGGCGCCGACATCGAGGCAGGGCAGGCCGGCGGGGTCGATTCCGAGCGCGTCGAGGGCGGCGGCGAGCTTCAGCCCGCCGCGGGAGACGTAGGGGTGGGCGGCGGCGGCCTCGATCCGGGCGCCCTCGGCGATCGGGGCGGCGGGGCGGGTCACCGGGCAGCCGTCGGCGAAGACGAGGCCGGCCTCGATCGCGGCCCGCGCCTGCGCCCGGCTGCGGAAATGGCCGCGCTCGACCAGCACCCGGTCGGCACGGAGGCGTTCGCCCGTCATCGTCTCTCTCTTTACGGCCCCGCGGTTTCGTGAAGGGCGGTTCGTGACGGCCGCCGCCGGCCCGCCCCTGTCGCGCGGCCCCGGCACGCCTTACCTTGAGCGGGCCAAACGCGCGGTGCGAGTTCGAGCGCCCGCGCCGGGGCCGGATAATCCGGTTCCCCTACGGTCACAAGCGATTGCCCTGCGCCGGGCGGTCGCCATCGGGAGACGAACGACCCATGCGAGGACAGATGAGCGGTCTCATGACGCGTGCCCACCGACGCCTCCCGCTGGCCGCCGCCGCGCTCGCGGCCCTGTGCGCGCCCGCCCTCGCGCAAGCGCCGGCCAAGGAACCGGGCAAGGAGCCGGCGAAAGAGGAAGCCTCCGCCCCGCAGACCTACGAGAGCGCGATCACCAACGGCAAGGGCGAGACCATCGGAAAGATCATGATCCGCGACGGGGCGAACTCGCTCGTCATGCGGGTGACGGTCCAGGCCGGCGGCCTGCCGCCGGGCTGGCACGGCATCCATTTCCACGCGGTCGGCGACTGCTCGGACACGGAGAAGTTCGAGAAGTCGAAGGCCCACGTGAACCACGACCAGAGCAAGCACGGCCTGCTCAACCCCGACGGCCCGGACGAGGGCGACCTCCCCAACGTCTACGCAAATGCGGACGGCTCGGTGAACGCGGAGGTCTCCAGCGAGACCCCCCTGACCGGCGAGGGGGGGCTACGCGACGGCGACGGCTCGGCGCTCATCGTCCACGCCAACGAGGACGACCACAACACCCAGCCGATCGGCGGCGCGGGCCCGCGGATCGCGTGCGCGGTGATCAAGTAGGGCGCAAGCTGCGCCGAAAACCCTCTCCCCTCTGCGGGAGAGGGTGGCCCTCGCGTCAGCGAGGGTCGGGTGAGGGGAGCGACGGTGCAAGAAGGAGCGCTGTTTCGGATGACGGGCGCCTGATCCGGCACCGTCGCCCCTCTCCCGCCCCGCATCCGCGGGGCACCCTCCCCCGCAGAGGGGGGAGGGTTCGGCGGTGGAGGCAGCTTATCGCTTCAGGTTCACCACACTGCTCTCGCGCGATTCCGCCACTTCGCCCGGCGGCAGCGCAGCCCGCACCGCCTTGAGGATACCCTCGGCGTCGAGGCCGGCCTGCGCGTACATCTTCTCCGGCTTGTCGTGGTCCTGATAGGCGTCCGGAAGCGTGAGCGTCCGCACGCGCACCCGGCCCGCATCCAGCACGCCGCGCTCGGCGAGCAGATGCAGAACCATCGCCCCGAACCCGCCGACCGAGCCCTCCTCGACCGTCACCAGAACCTCGTGGTGGTTCGCCAGATCGACCACCAGTTCCGCGTCCAGCGGCTTGGCGAAGCGCGCATCCGCCACCGTCACCGCCACGCCCTCGGCCTCCAGGGCGTCGGCCGCCTTCAGCGCCTCCGATAGCCGCGTGCCGAGCGAGAGAAGCGCCACCCGCGCCCCCTCGGGCCGGCGCACCACCCGGCCCCGGCCGATGGCGAGAGGCTCGCCCTTCTCCGGCAGCTCGAGGCCGACGCCCTCGCCGCGCGGATAGCGGAGCGCGATCGGGCCGCTGTCGTGCGCATGCGCGGTCGCCACCATGTGCACCAGCTCGGCCTCGTCGGCCGCCGCCATCACCGTCATGTTCGGCAGGCAGCAGAGATAGGCCAGATCGAACGCGCCCGCATGGGTGGCGCCGTCGGCACCCACCAGACCGGCCCGGTCGAGGCAGAAGCGCACCGGCAGGTTCTGCAGGGCGATGTCGTGCACGACCTGATCGTAGGCCCGCTGCAGGAAGGTCGAGTAGATCGCCACGAACGGCTTGTAGCCCTCCGTCGCCAGACCGCCCGCGAACGTCACGGCGTGCTGCTCGGCGATGCCGACGTCGAAGGTCTTGTCCGGGTGCGCCTTGCCGAACAGGTCGATGCCGGTGCCGCCGGGCATCGCGGCGGTGATCGCCACCACCTTCGGATCGGCGTCGGCGGCCTTGATCAGGCTCTCGCCGAACACGCGGGTATAGGCCGGGGCGTTCGCCTTGGCCTTGGCCTGCACGCCGGACACCACGTCGAACTTGACCACGCCGTGATAACGGTCGGCGGACGCCTCCGCCGGGCCGTAGCCCTTGCCCTTCTGCGTCACGACATGGAGCAGGATCGGACCCTGGTCCGAGTCGCGGACGTTCTTCAACACCGGCAGCAGGTGGTTGAGGTTGTGCCCGTCGACGGGCCCGACATAGTGGAAGCCCATCTCCTCGAACATGGTGCCGCCGCCGACGATCAGCGAGCGGGCATATTCCTCCGCCGCCGCCGCGCGCTCGTAGAGGGCCTTGGGCAGGAGCTTGCCGAGTTGCTTCGCCGTCTCGCGCAGGCCCCGGTAGGTGCCGCCCGACGCCAGCCGCGCGAGGTAGGCCGACATCGCGCCGACGGGGGGCGCGATCGACATGTCGTTGTCGTTGAGGATGACGATCAGGCGCGAGTGCAGCGCGCCGGCATTGTTCATCGCCTCGTAGGCCATGCCCGCCGACATCGAGCCGTCGCCGATCACCGCCACCATGTTGCGGCGCTTGGGCGGCGTTTCGCCCCTCGCTTTGGCATCGGCTTCCGCGAGGTCGCGGCCGACGGCCATGCCGAGCGCGGCCGAGATCGAGGTGGAGGAATGCGCCGCGCCGAACGGGTCGTATTCGCTCTCCGAGCGCTTGGTGAAGCCGGAGAGGCCACCGCCCTGCCTCAGTGTGCGGATGCGGTCGCGGCGGCCTGTCAGGATCTTGTGCGGATAGCACTGGTGGCCGACGTCCCAGACGATGCGGTCGTCGGGGGTATCGAACACATGGTGGAGCGCCACCGTCAGTTCGACCACGCCCAGCCCCGAGCCGAGATGGCCGCCGGTGACCGAGACGGCGTCGATCATCTCGGCGCGCACGGCGTCCGCCACGTCCCGGAGCTTGCTCTCGGGCAGAAGCCGCAGCCGGTCGGGCGTCTCAAGCCCCTCGAGGATCGTCGTGTCCGCTAGTGCCACCGGAGCAGCCTCATGCCCGAAGTGAGGAACAGCGCGCGAGATTTTCGCACGCATCGAGTTTTTGAGTTTGAGAGAGGAGCATTTCGCCTACTCGACATCGAGCGGCGCGGTGCCCGCGGCCCGGCCGTCGGGGCCGACCGCGATGGTCTGGATGCGTGCCTCGGCCCGCTTCAGCAGCGCCTCGCAATGGCGCTTGAGCGCCTCGCCGCGCTCGTAGATCGCCACCGACTCGTCCAGCGGCACGTCGCCGCGCTCCAGCCGGCGCACGATCTCCTCGAGCTGCGCCATGGCCTGCTCGAACGGCAGATCGTCCGGCAGCACCTCGGCGGGCGCGGCAGGTCGTTGAGCGTCCATCCCGGCTTTCCTGCCCGATCCCCCGTTGACGCGGGTTATGACGGGACGGCCTCCATCGCACAAGCCCGGTGGATTGCGTGCGACCGATCACGAGACCACGTTGGCGCGAGCGGGTCAGGCCATGGTGAGTTGAAACGGGGTGCCCTCGAACGCCTCCGCCCCGCGGCCGATCGCGGCGATGGCGGCGCTCATGCGGCCCTCCCGCCCGAGCAGATCGTCGGCGATGGCCACGAACAGGCGGTTCGGCGTGGCGCTCGGGGCGAGCCGGCGCAATTCGGCGGCAAGCTCGGTTTCGTCGCGCTCGGGTGAGAGCGCGCAGGCCACCGCGTAGGCGGCGGCCGTCGAGCGGCTGATGCCGGCATAGCAGTGCAGCAGCAGCGGGCGCTCCCGGTTCCAGGCGGCGGCGAAGTCGAGGACGGCGCGCACATGCGCCTCGCCCGGCGGGAGATGGCCCTCCATCGGCGCGACGATGTCGCTGAAGCCGACCCGCAGATGGTGATCGGGGGCGATCGTTTCCGGGCGCTCGATGGCGAGCCCCGGGCTGCCGAGTGTCGCCAGCGTCACGAGATGGCTGGCCCCGCTCGCCGCCAGCGTCTCGGGCAGCCGCGACAGCGGGCAGACGTGGAGGGAGGACACTCAGGGGGCCCCTTGCAGCGCGCCGAGGCGGGCGCGATAGGCCGCCTCGGCCTCCGCGGTCGGGCGGGGGACCAGCAACGCCTCGATCTCCGGCATCGCCCTATCCGGAAGGGCCGGGGGCCTGCCGAAAATCTGGTCGGCCTCGGCCATGGAGAAGCCGGCGAGCCGCGTCGCCTCCAGATAGGCCGCGATCCGGTCGGCGCGCTTGACGAGGCGGGCGAGCGCCGGAGCCGGGGCGGGCAGGCCGACGCGCTGGCGGATCGCCCCGAGCAGGCGGCGCTCGACGCTGCGATAGGCGTCGCCGATGGCGTTCTTGAGGGGCGAGATGATGTCGCCGATGACGTATTCCGGTGCATCGTGCAGCAGCAGTTCCAGCCGCTCCGGGGGGCCGAGCCGCGGGTCGAGGGCGCCGCCGATGGCCTCGACCAGAAGCGAGTGCTGGGCCACCGAGAACACGTGCGGCCCGGCGGTCTGCCCGTTCCAGCGGGCGACGCGGGCGAGCCCGTGGGCGATGTCGGCGATCTCGACATCCAGCGCCGACGGGTCGAGCAGGTCGAGGCGGCGCCCCGACAGCATCCGCTGCCACGCCCGCGCTTTTTTGGGATTTCGGGACGGCGCGTTCACGAACGGGAGGTCTCGCCGAGGGCGGCGCAAGGCGCGTGGCGGTGGCAGCCGACGAGGTGGTCGTTGACCATGCCGACCGCCTGCATGAAGGCGTGGACGATGGTGGGGCCGACGAAGGTGAAACCCTTCTGCTTCAGGGCCTTGCCGATCCTTTTCGAGACCTCCGTCTCGGTCGCGATGTCGGCCCGGCTCCTGGCGTTGGTCTGGATCGGCCGGCCGTCGCAGAAATCCCAGAGGAAGTCCGAAAAGCCCGGCCCCGCCTCTTCGATGGCGAGCCACGCCCGCGCCCCACTGATCGTCCCGCGGATCTTGGCGCGGTTGCGGATGATGCCGGTGTCGCCCATCAGCCGCTCGACGTCGTCGTCCGTGAAGCGGGCGATGCGCTCGGGCTCGAAGTTCTGGAAGGCCCGGCGAAACCCCTCGCGGCGGCGCAGGATGGTGATCCACGACAGGCCGGCCTGGAACCCGTCGAGAATCAGCTTTTCGTAAAGCGCGCGGGAATCGTACTCGGGCACGCCCCATTCGGTGTCGTGATAGGCGACGTAGACCGGATCGAGCCCCGGCCACCAGCAGCGGGGGCAGCCGTCGGCGTGCTCCGTGATCAGCCCGTTCGCGCTCATCCGGCGGCGGCCGTGTCGGTGGGGAAGGCGAAGGTGGCGAAGGCCGGCTTTTCCACGCCCGCGACGCTTCCGCCGGCCCGCACCGGCTCGCCCGCGGCCAGCGCGTCGCCGAGGCGGTCGAGGCGGATCGTGGCGAGGCCCCGCCCGCCCGCCGCGCTGCCGGTGAGCCCGAGGGTTCGAGCGCCCGCCGTCACCTCGGTGCCGGGGGCGGGCGCCGGCCCTTCGGCGAAGACCAGCGGCAGGATGCGGGTGCGGGCGGTGCCGCGGTGCTGCATGCGCGAGACCACTTCCTGGCCGACATAGCAGCCCTTCCTGAAGTCCACGCCGCCGAGTTGATCCATCAGCGCCTCGTGCGGGAAGGCGTCGCTGAACGCGAAGTCGCGCCCGCCCTCGGGGACGCCGAGCGCGATGCGGTGGGCGTGGTAATCGGCCTCCGAGGCATCCGCCGAGAAGGCGCCCTCGGTGAAGTAGAGGCGCTCGCCGAGGGCGGGCAAGCGCCCGTCCCGCACCCGGATCGTCTCGGCGGCGGTCTCGGCGCCGTCCCAGGCGGCGGCGACGCCGAGCGTCGGGTCGGCACCGATGCTCACCTTGGCGCGCAGGCGGTAGAGCCCGAGCCGCTTGACGAGATCGGCCGCGCGCTCGGCCGTCACGTCGAGCTTGAAACCGTCCGCGCCATCACGAAAAACCAGAAAATCGAACTGGATTTTGCCCTGCGGCGTCAGCAGGGCGCCGAGCCTCGCCTCGCCCTCGGGCAGGGTCTCGACGTTGCAGGTGAGGATGCCCTGGAGGAAGGCGGTCGCGTCCGCGCCCGTGACGGCGACGACGGCGCGCTCGGACAGCAGGGCGATCGGCATGGTCTCTCCTGAGGGCGGCGTCGGCGTTGCATGGGGTCCGCGGCTGACATAAGCCGCGCCCATCCCGGCCTCAATCGCCCGCGCACAGGGAAGAGCCCCGATGGACACGCCCTTCGATCTCGTCCTCGCCGGCGGCACGCTGGTCAACCACGACGGCGAACGCGCCGCCGATCTCGGCATCCGCGGGGGGCGCGTCGCCGCCATCGGAGACCTGTCGAACGCCGCGGCGACCGAGCGGCGCGATTGCCGCGGCCTGCACCTGCTCCCCGGCGTCATCGACAGCCAGGTGCATTTCCGCGAGCCCGGCCTCGATCACAAGGAGGATCTGGAGTCGGGCTCGCGCGCCGCGGTGATGGGCGGCGTGACGGCGGTGTTCGAGATGCCCAACACCGACCCGCAGACGACGAGTGCGGAGGCGCTCGCCGACAAGGTGGCGCGCGCCCATCACCGCATGCATTGCGACTTCGCGTTCTGGGTCGGCGGCACCCACGAGAACGCGGGCGACGTCGCCGCCCTGGAACGGCTGCCGGGGGCGGCGGGGATCAAGGTGTTCATCGGCTCCTCCACCGGCTCGCTGCTCGTCGAGGACGATGCGGGCGTGCGCGCGATCCTGAAAAACATCCGCCGCCGCGCCGCCTTCCACTCCGAGGACGAGCCGATGCTGCGCGAACGGAAAGACCTGCGCGTGCTGGGCGACCCGGCCTCGCACCCGGTCTGGCGCTCGCCGGAGGTCGCGGTGAAGGCCACCGAGCGGCTGATCGCGCTGGCGCGGGAGACCGGCGCACGCATCCACATCCTGCACATCTCGACCGCGGACGAGATGCCGATTCTTTCCGAGGCCAAGGACGTCGCGAGCGTCGAGGTGACGCCGCATCACCTCACCCTCGACGGCACCGAGGCGTATGCCCGCCTCGGCACGCTGGTGCAGATGAACCCGCCGGTGCGCGACGCCGCCCACCGCGACGGCCTCTGGCGCGGCCTGTCTCAGGGCGTGGTCGACGTGCTCGGCTCGGACCACGCGCCGCACACGCTGGACGAGAAGGCCAAGCCCTATCCGGATTCGCCGTCCGGCATGACCGGGGTGCAGACGCTGGTGCCGATCATGCTCGACCACGTGGCGGCAGGGCGCCTCTCGCTCGCCCGCCTCGTCGACCTGACGAGCGCGGGGCCGAAGCGCCTGTTCGGGATCAGTCGGAAGGGCCGGCTGGCGCTCGGCTACGACGCCGACGTGACGGTGGTGGACCTCAAGCGCCGCGAGACGATCCGCAACGAGTGGATCGCCTCGAAATGCGGCTGGACCCCCTATGACGGCGTGACCGTCACCGGCTGGCCGGTCGGCACCGTGGTGCGCGGCGTGCCGGTGATGTGGCAGGGGGAACTCGCCAACCCGTCGCGGGGCGAGGCGGTGGTGTTCGAGGAAGCGTTGCCGACGGGCTGAGGAAGGCTGCGGCACCGAACTCGGGCCGACCATCGATTCGACTCCGCTCGAATTCCATCGTCATTCCGGGTGATCGAGAGCGGCGAACTTTATTGCGGCTGCGCCCCGATCAGGTGCAGCCCGTTGCGGCTGCGGAACCAGCGCGTCATCGGGGGGAGGTCGCAGCCGTGTTCCTCGAACACGCCGGCCGGACTCTCCACGGGTTGTCCGGCGGTGCGCCGTCCCTCGATATCGATGGCCGGTGTCTGGGACGGATGAACGACTTCAGGGTCGATCCAGCGATACTTGATCGCAAAACGCAGAGCACACGCGCTTACGCGTTGCTGACGAAATCCCGAGAGGGCTCGTCGTAACAATCGCACGACTTGGCGTGCCGCTGCATACGCAAAATGCGAAACTTCATGGCTGCGTGGACACGACAGGAATATACGTAGAATTTTCGGATTTACACTGGCATCGACTCGATCGCCACTTCTTCCAACCCTCGCCCTCATCCTGAGGTGCCGCGAAGCATAGCCTCGAAGGAGGGCTCCTTCGAGGCCGCTTCGCGCACCTCAGGATGAGGGGGTTTGGCGAGACAAGCCGGGCGAACGAGGCCTCAGTGCTGCAGCGTCGTGGTGAAGCCGCCGCCGCGGATGCGCTCGGGCAGGCTCTCGGCGTAGCGGGCGGTCGCGTCCTCGCCGTAGGTGGCCACGAGTTCCTGGAAGGCGGCGAACAGGGCGGCCTGGGCCATGCAGTCGCCGTCGATCCCGTCGAGGCAGCCTTCGGCGAACGCCTCGGTCACGAGGCCCAGCGCGGCGCGCTTGCTCTCCGGATCGGATTCGAACGGAGCGGGGTCATGGATCATGGCGCGCACTTCGGTTCCCGGCCGGCATGGTGCCGGCAAGACATCGGCACGATACGGCCTCCCGGACGGGCCGGGAAGCGGGGAATTGCGAAGAGGTTAACGCGGACGCTCGATTGCGAAGGTTTTTCGGAAGCGGCCGGACTTGTGGCGTTCGGGCAACAGAGCGCCTTCGGGACAGGCGCAGGACGGCGCGCCCCCGCATGAAGACGGTTCGGGCTCAGCAACGGAATCAACCGCCGAAGCGGCCGGCGATGGCATGGGAGAGGCGCTCGCCCTCGGCGACGAAGCGCCGGGCGGCCTCGCCCGCGGCGGGCGTGCAGATCCGGTAGGTCAGGCTGTAACCGCGGAATCCGCGGTTGTAGGCCCCCGCCAGACGGTCCCGGCGGGCCGGCGTGACGCCTTCGGATTCGAGGATCGCCTTCATCCGGGTGGGCCACTCGGCGGCGTCCGGGGCGGCGCAGAGGTTGCGCAGGAAGGCGAGCGCCCCGACGATCTCGGAGAGCCGCAGGAGGTCGCGGTCGTAGGGCGCGGGCGGCGGCTCCGGCGGGGGCGGGGGTTCTTTCTCTTTCTCGGGCGGCTTGGCCGGCGGACGCGCGGAGCGCTGCTGCGCCCACGCATCGGACGCCGCCAGCACGGGCCCGAGCGCCAGCAGGGCGGCCAGAGCGAGGATCGCCGGCCGCCTCATGCGGTCTCCTCGCCGGCCGCGGAGACGCGCAGAAACGCCTCGCGCAGGGTGTCGATCAGGCCGGGCGTGGTGGCGAGGCCCTCGACCTCGTCGAGGCGGGCCCAGCGCACAGCGAGCGCCTCCGGCCCCGGCGCGGGCTCGACCGCGCGCCAGAGGGCGGCGTGGGGATGGATGACGTAGTGGTGCCGCAGGCGGCCGTCGGCGTCGCGCATCAGGATCTCGGTCGGCGTCAGGCTCGGGCCGACCACCTCGGCGCGGCTGCCCACCTCTTCCTCCAGTTCGCGGAGCGCCGCCTCGGCCAGTCGCTCGCCGGCCTCGACGAGGCCGCCGGGCAGGGTCCAGACGCCGCGCATCGGCTCGGCGGCGCGTTGCGCCAGCAGGACGCGCCCATCGCGGATCACCGCGACCGAGACGCCGATCAGCGGGCGGCCCGGAAACAGGCGCCCGTCGTCGGTGGGCAAGTCCGCCGGCAAATCCGCCGGCAAGTTCGCCGGAACGTCTGCTGCCGCGCTCACGGCGCCACCGTCGCGGCGGCGAGCCGCCCGTCACTGAGGCCGACGAGGATTCTTTTGGGACTCAAGGCCGCGACGCCGTGGGCCGCGGGGGCGGGCAGGGGGATGCGCAGCCGCTCGACCGGGGCGCCGCCCTTGAGCGAGAGCACCGCGAGCGCGCCGCGGCCCGCCCGCGGCAGGACCAGGGCCGGCGGGTCGCCGGGCAGCACGGCGGCCAGTTGCGCCTCCTCGCCCGCCGCCGGACCGGCATAGCCCGGCCACTCGCCCGAAAGGCTCAAGGCGCCTCCACCGGAGCGCCAGAGCTGGAGCACGCCCTCGCCGTCGGGCGCGCGCACGGCGGCGATCTCGGACGCGCCGGCTCCGGAGAAGGCGGCGATGCCGGCGACGCTCAGCGGCGCGCCACCGGCCTGCGGCGGCGTCCGGGCCGTGAGGCTCCAGGCCGCGCCCTTTTCCTTCGACGAATCCTTCGTCGCGACGACGAGGCTCGATTCCGCCGCGCCTTGCGCGGTGACGGCGATCACCGCCGGGCGGCCGTCGAGCTGGGCGATGCGCGGCGCGCGGCCGGCAAACACCTGATCGGGGCCGGGCGTGAGGGTCTTGGTCGTCACCGGCACCGTCCTCGGCTCGGCGGTGACGCCGACGGGCTGGCGCTCGCGGATGGTGAGGCCCGCGGCCTGCCCCGGCGCGCCGCCGAGCGCCCGGGTCGGGCCGGTGAGGTAGGCGCTCAAGGGGCCGTCCTGCGCCATGCGCGAGCCCGGCACGGCGCCGCGCGGGGATTCGGCTGCGGCAAAACCCTCGATCACCTCGGCGCCGACCAGCGTGGTGCGCAAGCTCTCGCCGTCGAGGTGGATCACCGCGCCGCCGCCCTCGCCCCAGACCACGACCACCGGCCGCGGGCCCTCGATCGCTTTCGGCGCGAGCTTCGGGTCGGCGCTCGCGCCCGCGCGCGCGACCGGCAGCAGGCCCGAGGTCGCGACCGCGAGCGCCACCTCGCTGCCGGGGCCGCGCATCGCCGTCACCCGGAAGGGCAGGTCGAGCGGCTCCGCCGGCACCGAAGCGGGCTCGGCCAGGGCGGGGAGGGCGACGAGGGCCAGCAGGGCGGTGGGCGCCCGCAGGGTGGTGGGCGCCAGCAGGGCGGCGAGCGCCGCCCGGCGGTCACACATGCTGGCCGCCGTTGATGTGGAGTTCGGCGCCGTTCACGTAGGAGGAGGCCTCGGTGCAGAGGAAGTAGATCGCCTTGGCGACCTCGTCCGGGGTGCCCAGCCGCCGCTGCGGGATCTGCTCCACCAGCTTGTCGGTGCCGGGCGAGAGGATCGAGGTGTCGATCTCGCCGGGCGAGATCGCGTTCACGCGCACGCCGAGCGGCCCGAAATCGGCGGCCATCTCGCGGGTCAGCCCGGCGAGCGCCGCCTTCGAGGTGCCGTAGGCCGCCCCCGCGAAGGGATGGACCCGCGAGCCCGCGATCGAGGACACGTTGACGACCGAGCCGCGGGCGCGGGTGAGTTCATCGCGCAGGCCCCGCGCCAACAGAATCGGCGCGAAGAAGTTGACCTGGAACACGCGGGCCCAGTCGGCGTACTCGGTGCCGAGCGCTCCGAGCCGCGCGCCGCCGGGGCCCTTCGGCGAGATGCCGGCATTGTTGACGAGCGCGTGCAGCAGCCCGCCCTCGGCGGCGAGTCGCTCGGCCACCTCGCGCACGCCGCGCACGGTGTCGGCGGCATCCGCCAGATCGACCTGGAGGTGGTCCTCGGGGCCCATCTCCCACGGGCAGTTCTCGGGGAAGGGGTGACGCGAGCAGGTGATGACCCGCCAGCCCGCGGCGGAGAAGCGCTTCACCGTCGCGTGCCCGATGCCCCGGCTCGCGCCGGTGAGCAGCATCACCCGTCGACGTTCGTTGGATGAGGCCAAGGCCGGTCCCTCGCTGCCCCGTTCCGCCAGAGTGCCTGAGGGGCCTGTCCGGCCTCAGGTCTAAGCTGCGCGAGGGCGGAAATCCAGGGTCGACGCTGCGATGCGAAAGACGTGATCGCGATAGGGATCGGTGGGGGCCCGATATCCGTTCAGGCCGGTTGTCCGGCCGGACGTTCCGTGCGAGCGGGGACCGAGCGGGACTTCGAGCGGGCCGGTAGCGTCGGGGACGGGATAGCGTGAGCGAAGGGCTGGCCAGGCCGACCGTGCTCGTGGTCGAGGACGACGCCGTCACCCGCCACGCCGCGGCGGCGATGATCGGCGACGCGGGTTTTTCGGTGTGCGAGGCGACCAACGGCAACGAGGCGATCCGCGTCCTCGACCGGGAGGCCGGCATCCGTGTGGTCGTCACCGACATCGACATGCCGCTCGGCATCGACGGCATCAAGCTCGCCGCCTGCATCCATCGGCGCTGGCCGGGGATCGGCATCGTCATCACCTCAGGAAAAGTGCGCCCCAAGGAGGGCGACGTGCCGGCGCTGGGGCGCTTCATCCGCAAGCCCTACAGCGAGGAGCAGGTGATCGGCGCGATCCGGGCCGTGCTCGCGGGGCCTTGACGCGGCTCGACACGGCCGCGTCGCCAATCCTCCCCCGCATCCTGAGGCTGCTTCGCGTCACCTCAGGATGCGGGGATGGGTTGGCGGAACCGGGGCAACGGTCTCTCAAGGATACAGCCGCGACCGGCTCCACCCCTCGCCCTCGCGGGTGAAGCGCACCCGGTCGTGCAGGCGGTAATCGCCGTTCTGCCAGAACTCCAGCCGCACCGGATCGATGCGGAAGCCCGTCCAGTGCTCGGGCCGCGGCACCGGGCCGTCCTCGTACTTCGCCGAGAGTTCGGCCACCGCCGCCATCAGGGTCGGGCGGTCGGCGAGGGGACGCGACTGCTGGCTCGCGATGGCGCCGATGCGGCTGTCGCGGTGGCGGCTGGCGAAGTAGGCGTCGGCCTCCTCCGGGCTCACCGGCGAGACCGGGCCGCGGGCGCGGATCTGGCGGCGCAGCGACTTCCAGTGCAGCACGAGCGCCGCCTGCGGGTTGGCCGCGAGCTGCCCGCCCTTGGCCGATTCCGTGTTGGTGTAGAACACGAAGCCGCGCCGGTCGAAGCCCTTCAGCAGCACCACCCGCACGTCGGGCAGGCCGTCGGCATCGGCGGTGGCGAGCGCCATGGCGTTGGCGTCCTCGGGCTCGGAGGCTTCGGCCTCCGCCATCCAGGCCGCGAACAGCGCGAAGGGATCTGACGACAACGTGAAGTCGGTCGGATCGACCCCGGCACCGGCCGGCTCACCCTCTCTTAACCGATCCATGGTCATTTTCACCCCTGTGGCATCCGGGTCGGGGGGCACCGGCACGGGCAGCACACCCCGAAGCGCAGGCCGACGAAGCGGAACTCCGCGTCGTCGGCCTGCGCGTCAAAGCAGGAACTGGGAGCCGTGCCCGGCCCGGAACGGTCGGGCGTGGCTCCGGACGGACCCTTCAGTCTGCCTCGAGTTCAGGTGTAATGCGTCTGCGTCTGTGTAAAGCCCTCGACCGGGCTCTTCCGGTGGCCTTCGCGGGAATGGCGGCGGGTCTTCTCGCCGCGTGCTGCACCGGCTGCAGCGGCCCCGTGCTGTCCTTTCCGACGAAGGAGGCGGCCGCCGCGCCCGAGCCGCTGGTGACCGGCAGCATCGCCAAGCGCCCGACCCGGTTCGGTGCCGACCTCGGCGACGAGGATTGGCGGCGCGCCCACGGCGCCCTGTCGATGGCGCTGGACCCGCAGGGCAACGGCCGCCCGGTGAAGTGGGACAATCCCGAGACCGCCATGCGCGGCTCGGTCAACCCGACCGGCCTGCCCTACGTCGCGGGCGACGAGATCTGCCGCGACTTCCTGGCGACCGTCGTGGCCGAGGGCGGCAGCGGGGGGAAGAGCCGCTTCCTGCGCGGCACCGGCTGCAAGCTCACCGGCGGCGAGTGGGAGCTGAAGCGGCTGCGCTCGGCGCGATCCTGAGGGGGACACGGAACGTGCCGGAGGGGTGTTGCAGAACCGCAACGCCCTTCCCACGTTGAAGCGAGGCGGCGAAGGCCGTATCCCTCGACGGTTGACCCCATAAAAGAACCCCGATGCGAAACCCCTACGACGTGCTGGGCGTGCCGAAAGGCGCGAGCGAGGCCGAGGTCAAGAAGGCCTTCCGCAAGCTCGCCAAGGCCTATCACCCCGACAGCAACAAGGACCCGAAGGCCAAGGAGCGCTTCGCCGAGGCGAACACCGCCTACGAGATCCTCGGCGACAAGGACAAGCGCGGCCAGTTCGACCGCGGCGAGATCGACGCCGAGGGCAAACCGCGCGCGACCGGCTTCGAAGGGTTTTCCGGCTTCGGCGGCGGCCGGGGCGGCGGCGGCTTCGACTTCGACGGCTTCACGCAGCGGCGCGGCGGCGGCGGCGCGGGCCCCGGCGGCATCGGCGAGGACTTCATCAGCCACATCTTCGGCGAGGCGTTTCGCGCCGGCGGGGCGGGGCCCGGCATGGGCGGTCGCGGCGGGCCGGCCCGCGGCGAGGACGTGGCGGCCGAACTCAGCGTCACGCTGGAGCAGATCGCGGGCGAGGAGAAGATGCGCATCGGCCTGCCCGGCGGGCGCGACGTCGACGTCATGGTCCCCAAGGGCGTCGTCGACGGCCAGACCATCCGCCTGCGGGGCTTGGGCGGCCAAGCCGGCCCCCGCGGCGAGCCCGGCGACGCGCTGCTGACCATCCGCGTGCTGCCGCATCCGGTCTTCAAGGTGGAGGGCGCGGACCTGCGCGCCACCGTCGATCTGCCGCTGGAGGACGCGGTGCTGGGCGGCGCCCTACGGGTGCCGACGCTGACCGGCGCCGTGGAGATGAAGGTGCCGGCGATGACGAGTTCCGGCCGAACCTTTCGGCTCCGCGGAAAAGGCCTGCCGAAGAAGGACGGCACCCGCGGCGACCTGTTCGCCACCACCGCCGTGACCCTGCCCGTGGGCGAGGATGCGGCCCTGGTCGACTACGCCCGGCGGCGGCGCGAGGCGAAGGCCGGGACGGCGTAAGCCATCACTCGGAACGGGTGACACTTGGAACGAGCGGCAGCACTGCATGGCCGGGCGCGAAGAGCGCCCCGCGTAGCGGCCTCGGCCACGCCGAGGCATCTAGCGGAGCGAGCAGCCTAAGGCCGCGGACGCGGCCGCCGGCGCTTGAGGCCCATCTAGAAGACTACCTTCAGGCTTCCCCCCCCGCCGCCCCTCCGCTAAGGAAGCGGCCTTGCGCGGGCGGCCTCCGGCAGGGCCGCCCGCATTGGCCGAAGCGAAGGTGACGCATGTCGGATCAGAAGGCGGGCGGATTGCTCGCGGGCAAGCGCGGGCTGGTGCTGGGCGTGGCCAACAACCGCTCGATCGCCTGGGGCATCGCCCGCAGCGCCGCGCAGCACGGGGCCGAACTCGCCTTCACCTACCAGGGCGACGCGCTCAAGAAGCGGGTCGAGCCCCTGGCGAAGGAGTTGAACGCCAAGGTCGTCGGCCATTGCGACGTGACCGATCCGACCTCCATCGACGCCGTGTTCGCGGCCACCGCCGAAGCCTTCCCCGGCGGGATCGACTTCGTGGTCCACTGCATCGCCTTCTCGGACAAGGACGAGCTGACGGGGCGCTACATCGAGACCTCGGAAGCCAACTTCACCAAGTCGCTCCTGATCTCCTGCTACTCGTTCACGGCGATCGCCCAGCGCGCGGAAAAGATCATGCGCGACGGCGGCTCGCTGCTGACGCTGACCTATTACGGCGCCGAGAAGTGGATGCCGCATTACAACGTCATGGGCGTCGCCAAGGCGGCGCTCGAGGCCTCGGTGCGCTATCTGGCCGCCGACATGGGCCCCAAGCAGATCCGCGTGAACGCGATCTCGGCCGGCCCGATCAAGACGCTGGCGGCGTCGGGCATCGGCGACTTCCGCTACATCCTCAAGTGGAACGAGTACAACGCGCCGCTGCGCCGGACCGTGACCATCGAGGAGGTCGGCGAGACCGCCGCCTACCTGTTCTCCGACATGTCGAAGGGCGTCACCGGCGAGGTGCTGCACGTGGATGCCGGCTATCACGTCGTCGGCATGAAGCACCCCGACGCGCCGGACATCGCCCGCGAGCGGGAATAGGGCTTTAGCCTTCGGCGTCGTTGGGCGAAGCCGGACGATCGCGCCGCGTCAGCGCTGCGTAGAGCGCGGGCGGCAGCGCCTCGCGGGCTGGCCGCATTCGCGCCAGCTCGTCGTCGGTCAGTTCGCGGGCATCCGGTTCCACGGCGATCCGGGCCTGAAGCTCGGCTTCCTGTGCCGCGTCGAGCATTCGCGGCGTGCGGATCACGTTCGTCACCCTCAATCTTCCTCGTCCGAGAAATCACCGCCGAGGCGCAGGCCCTCGATCCAAGTCGCGCCGTCGCGCTTCGTCACCACGCGCGGGCGCACGCCGCCCTCGCGCGCCACCGCCGCGGCAAGGCGCTCGGAATGGGTCACCAGCCAGACCTGCGTACGCCGCGACGCCCGCACGATCATCCGGGCGAGCGGCTTCATCAGGTCCGGGTGCAGGCTGGCCTCGGGCTCGTTCAGGGCCACGAAGGGCGGCAGGCGGTAGGCGAGGAGCGCGCCCGCGAGCGCGAGGTAGCGCAGGGTTCCGTCCGACAATTCGGAGGCCTCGAACACCCGCTTCGGATAGTCCGGGAAGACGAGGCCGAAACGCGCCTCGCGCCCCGGCTCCGGCACGACGAGGCGGGCGCCGGGAAAGGCCTCGTCCACCGCCGCATCGAGATCGGCGGTGTCGCCGCGGATGTGCGTGAGCGTCGCGAACACCGCGGCAAGGTCGTGGCCGTCGGAAGCCAGCGTCGGCGCCGTCACGGCGAGGCAGGGTCTTCGGAGCGGCGAGCCCGCGTCGGTGCGGACGTCGTGGTAGAAGCGCCACGCGCCCATCGCCTGCCGGACGATCTGCAATTCGGGGAAGCGCATCCCGTCCTGCAGCGCGGCCAGCGCCGTCTCGGTGGCGAGCAGGTCCGTGCCGAGAGGGCGCTTGCGGCCCTCCTCGTCGCGCACGAAGCCCGCGGGTCCGTCGCGGTCGAGCACGATCGCGGGGCGCGCCCCGGCCTGCACGGTGAGCCGCTCCGCCTTCACCTGCGGCTCCAGGCGGAACGCCGCCCCGTAGATCTCGTCGCCGGCCTGCGGCACGAGGCCGACCTCGACGGCGTAGCCGTAGGTCAGGCCGGTCGCGTCGTCGGCGAGGTCCGCGCGCAGGCTCACCCGGGCCGGCTCCGTGCGGCGGCGGGTGCCGGCCCACAGCACCGAGTCCATCCCGCCTTCAGTGGCGAGTTCGCGGGTCAGCGTGCCGGCGGCGGCGGCCTGGAGCAGCGCCAGCGCCCGGTAGAGGTTGGTCTTGCCCGTGCCGTTGCCGCCGACGAAGACCGAGAGCGGGCCGACGGGAAAGCGCAGGCTCCGCAGCGAGCGATAGCCGGCCGCCTCGATGTCCCGAACCGTCGGCATCCGCGCCTCCCGATCCCCGGTAGAGAAACTGACGCGAGGCGCACGGGAGGGCTTTCCGCCGGTTCTCCTCACGCCTCGGCGAAGTAGGCGTCCCACAGGCCGTTCCGGAAGCGCAAGGCGGGGTCGTACCGGCGCTTGGCCACGACGAAGTCGGCGGCGCCGGGATAGGCCCGGTGGACCTGCTCGGCGCGCGCATGCGTGCGGTAGGGGAGGTAGAAGGCACCGCCCAGATCGGTCACGGCATCGATCAGGCGGCGCGTCAGGGCCTGCATCGCACGGTCGGCCTCGGGCGTGCGTCCTTGCGAGAACGACATCACCGCCGCGATCCGCGCCTGCGGCGCGTAGGACAGGCGCGCGACCGGATCGGCCTCGACGTAGCGCAGGGTCACGTTCAGGAGTTCCGCGCCTGAGGCCGGGATCAGCGCCCGGCAGGCGGACAGGAACGCGTCGAAACGCGGCGGCGGCACGAAGTACTCGTGCAGGATATCGACCCGGCCGGGATCGGAATTGGCGAGCGTCGCCGCAGATTCGTTCAGGATGGTGTTGCGGGCGATCAGGCCGGGGGCGGCATAGGGCCCAAGGCGCGTCTCCGCCAGCCAGCGCAGGCGCTTGCCGGCCTCGCTGCCGATCTGGCCGCGATAGATGGCCCGTTGCAGCCAGGGCAGGGGCGCGGCCTCGGTCGGAACGCCGTGACCGGCATGCGCCCGGAAGGCGACGAGGATCGCCTCCTCCAGGAACTGCGACCGCGCCACGCAGAGCCGGCCATAGGCCATGGCGACCTCCGGGGTCCGGACCGTGCGCAGGAAGGCCTCGGTGAAACCGGAGGCCGGCAGCACGGCGGCATCCGGCGCCAAGGCGAGGTTCGGCACCGCGTCGAGTTCGAGATCGACGACGATGCCGAACAGCCCGTATCCTCCCATCGCGCAGGCGAACAGTTCGGGCTCGAGGGTCGGCGAGCAGGCGACCAGCGTGCCGTCGGCGAGAAGCAGGCGCAGGGCCCGCACCGTCGCGCCGAAGGGGCCGCACGGAACCGCCCAGCCGTGGGCGTTGACGCAGAAGGTCGAGCCGACCCCGAAATCGTTGTTCGATTGCATGACGGCCGGCGAGAGGCCGACGGCGCCGAGGGCCGGGATGACGTCGCGCCAGCGGGCCCCGGCCGTCACGCGGTAGCGCCGCGCCGCCCTGTCGATCTCCGGCGCACCTCCGGCCAAGCTCAGCGCGACCCCGTCGCGCACAAGGCTCTGGCCGCCCATCGAGTGCCGGGCGACGCCGACGGCCACGGGCCGTCCCTCGGCCGCGGCCGCCGCGAGTTCGGCGCGCAGCCGGGCCACGGCGGCCTCGACCGGATCGGTCGAGATCGTGACGTGGCGCGCGACCCGGGTCGGGCTGAAGCCGCCGGCATCGTTCAGGAGGAGGGCTTCGGCCGCCGGAGAGGATTCGGTCGCCGCGGGGCGCAACAGCGACGCGGCGACGGGGAGGGCGATGGGCAGCGCCGCCAGTTGCCCGAGAACCTGACGGCGGCTCGGTATGGGAGAAAGCATCGTGGTGACCGCCCGCGGCGGGCGACCCGGCTCTCGACGGAACCGATCGGGCGCGCCATCCAGGGAGCGTCGCGCGGCCGGACCGGCGTGGCGGTGTCCTGACGCACGGGGCGGTTGCGTATCCGAAGAGGCTTTCCCGGCAACCGGGCCCTACCGGAACGCCAGCACCAGCGCCCCGACCGCGATCGCCCAAAGCGCCAGCGTCGACCACAGCGCCCGGCTCTTCTCCAAGTGGACCAGCCGCTCCAGCGCCCGCACGTCCCGCGCGCCCTCCTCGTCGAGGCGGATCATGATGCGGCGGATGCGTTGCGCGATGTCGGGGATGTCGGCGACGACCTCGGACAGCGTCAGCGCGGCCCGTGCCCCGCCCTCGATCCGGCCGATGGGGCCGAGATGGCGGGTGATCCACGAGCGCACCACCGGCTCGGCGCCGGTCCACATGTCGAGCTGCGGATCGAGCGAGCGGGCCACGCCCTCCACCACCACCATGGTCTTCTGCAGCATCACCAGTTCGGTGCGGGTGCTCATGTCGAACAGCGCGGTGACGTCGAACAGCAGGGTCAGCACCTTGGCCATCGAGATCTCGTCGGCCTTGCGCTGGTGGATCGGCTCGCCGATGGCGCGGATGGCCTGGGCGAAGTCGTCCACCGAGTGGTGGCGCGGCACGTAGCCGGCCTCGAAATGGACCTGGGCGACGCGGCGGTAGTCGCGGGTGATGAAGCCCAGAAGAATTTCGGCGAGGAAGCGCCGCTCGGCGTGGCCGAGCCGGCCCATGATGCCGAAATCGACCGCGACCAGGATCCCGTCCCGGTCCACGAACAGGTTTCCGGGATGCATGTCGGCGTGGAAGAATCCGTCGCGGATCGCCTGCCTCAGGAAGGACTGGATCACCGTGCGCCCGAGAGACTTCGGATCGTGGCCCGCCGCGACGATGCCGGCGCGGTCGTTCAGCCGGATGCCGTCGATCCACTCGGAGGTGAGCACGTCGCGCGCGGTGAGCGCCCATTCGGGCTTGGGCGTGCGGAAATCGGCGTCGCCCGCGGTGTTCTGGGCGAGTTCCGACATCGCCGCGGCTTCCAGGCGAAAGTCCATCTCCATGGTGACGGAGCGGGCCAGGATCTCGACGACCTCGCGCGGGCGCAGCCGCTCGGCGTCCGGCAGCAGCGCCTGGACGATGCGGGCCATGAAGCGCATCGCCTGGATGTCGCGGGCGAAGCGCTCGCGCACGCCGGGGCGCATCACCTTGACGGCGAGCGTCCGCTGGGTGCCGTCGGCGTCCAGCACGGTCGCCTTGTGGACCTGGGCGATGGAGGCCGCCGCCACCGGCTCGCTGAAGGCGGTGAACAGGGCCGAGACCGGCTTGCCGAATTCCTGCTCCACCACCCGGAGCGCCACGCCCTGCGGGAAGGGCGGCACCCGGTCCTGCAGCCGCTCCAGATCGCGGGCGGCGGCCATGCCGACGATGTCGGGCCGCGTCGCCAGGAACTGGCCGAACTTGACGTAGGAGGGCCCGAGCCGGGTCAGCGCCCGCTCCAAGGGGCTCGCGCCGGGCGCGGCGGCGATGCCGCGCCGCTCCAGTGAGCGCCCGAGCCGCAGCGCGAGGCGCAGGTGGGGCGGCAGCGCCTGCGCATCGATCAGCGCGAGCCCGCCCTCGCGGGCCAGCACGAAGCCGACATGCGCACCGCGGGCGAGGTGGAAGACCGCGCCGAGCATCACCGCGTCCCCGCCGCGTCGCGGCTCACGATATTTTCCAGCCCGAATGGATCGCCACGATCCCGCCGGACAGGCGGCGGTGGCTGACGTGCGCGAAGCCGGCCGCCTGGATCATGCCGGCGAAGGCGCCGGGGGAGGGGAACTTGCGGATCGATTCCACGAGGTACCGGTAGGATTCGCGGTCGCCCGCCACCCGCTCGCCGATGCGCGGGATCACGTGGAAGGAATAGGCGTCGTAGATCTTCTCCAGCACCGGCAGGTCGACGCGGGAGAATTCCAGGCACAGGAAGCGCCCGCCGGGCTTGAGCACGCGCCGCGCCTCACTGAGCGCCGCATCGATGCGCGGCACGTTCCGGATGCCGAAGGCGATGGTGTAGCTGTCGAACGTGTCGGCGGGCAGCGGCAGGGTCTCGGCGTTGCCGGTGACGAAATCGATGCGGCCGTCGTACTTGTGGCCGGCGCGCTCGGCGCCGACGCGCAGCATCGCCTCGTTGATGTCGAGCACGGTGACGTGGGTGTCCGGCCCGCCGGCCTCCAGCGTGCGGAAGGCGATGTCGCCGGTGCCGCCCGCGACGTCGAGATGGCGGTAGGGCCGCGTGCGCGAGGGGCGCAGCATGCCGATGAGGTGCGACTTCCAGGCCCGGTGCAGGCCGCCCGACATCAGATCGTTCATCAGGTCGTAGCGCCGGGCGACCGAGCGGAAGACGTCGTCGACCCGGGCCTGCTTCTCGGAGAGCCGGACGCGCTCGTAGCCGAAATCGGCGGTGTCCTCGCCGCCCGCGTCTGGTCCGATCCCGGTGCTGTTGCCGCTCATCCGATTCCGTGCCGTCCGCCGCGTCCGCCGCCTTTGGCCGAGCCTCATAGCGAAACCGCGCGGGAACCGCCATGCGGCAGGGGGAGCGGCCCGTGGCGGATGGCAGCGGTGCGGACCGCACGAACGCAGCCTATGATGCGCAGGAATTCGATCCGCTCCTCCTCTCCCCGCCCTCAACCTGAGGTGCGCAGCGAAGCGGAGCCTCGAAGGAGGGCTCCAGCCGGCCGCGCGATCCCTGGAGCCCTCCTTCGAGGCCGCTTCGCAGCACCTCAGGATGAGGGGGAGGGTGGGGAGACCCGCCACGCAGACAGTCCCAAAAGAATGCCCGAACTGCCCGAAGTCGAGACCGTGCGCCGGGGCCTCGCGCCCGCGATGGTGGGGGCGCGGATCACCCGCGTCTCCTTGCGCCGGCCGAACCTGCGCTTCCCATTCCCCGAACGTTTCGTCGAACGGCTGGAGGGGCAGCGCGTCCTCGACCTGTCGCGGCGGGCCAAGTACCTGACGGCGGCGCTCGATTCCGGCGAGAGCCTGATCCTGCATCTCGGCATGAGCGGGCGCTTCGACGTGGCGCTCCCCGACGGCTCGAACCTGTCGCCGGGCGACTTCTACCTCGACGGGGCGCTCGGCACGCCGAAGCACGACCACGTGGTGATGGCGTTCGAGACGGGGGCCACCGTCACCTACAACGACGCCCGCCGCTTCGGCTTCATGGACCTTGTGGCGACGCAGAACCTCGACCGGTGCCGCCACTTCGCCGGCATGGGGATCGAGCCCCTGAGCGAGGCCCTCGACGGCGCGGCCATCGCCCGCCTCTTTCGCCACAAGATCACGCCGCTGAAGGCCGCCCTCCTCGACCAGCGCCTGATCGCGGGCCTGGGCAACATCTACGTCTGCGAGGCCCTGCACCGGGCGGGCCTGCACCCGGCGCTGCCGGCCGGCGCGCTGGCCAAGCCCGACGGCAGCCCGACGCCGAAGGCGAAAAAGCTCGCGCGTGACATCAAGGCAGTGCTGACCGAGGCGGTCGCCGCGGGCGGCTCGACGTTGCGCGACTACGCCCGCCCCGACGGCCGGAGCGGCGGCTTCCAGCACGTGTTTCGGGTCTACGACCGCACGGGCTTTCCCTGCCAGGCGCGGGGCTGCACCGGGCATGTCACGCGGATCGTGCAGGGGGGGCGTTCGACGTTCTTTTGTGAGGTTTGTCAGGTGATGCCGGGGCGGTGATGTGGGCACTGATTACAAGCTACCAGTATTCAAGAATGAAAAATCATCCGTGCAAACCATAATAATAAATAAAAATACGCAAATCTTAAATAATTATGCCATAACCGCACCATCATAGCCAGATTCTAGTCCTTTTTACGCCTCCTCATAAGCGGCATCCATGGTATGCCATCAACTTCACCGTATGCCCAAATAGCTGTAAGTGATTGAGTTGGAACATTGAACGGCGTACCCAACAACATTGCCCTATTGCCATATCCTAGAGCTCGATCATCTGACTTTTTATTTCTAGCTGCGATTTTCGTGCGAGTTCCTCTTTTCAAATCTTGTCGTTTTATATCTTCAAGGATAAGATCCTTGCCAATCGAACGACATTTTTCAAAAAAAGATGAAATTACCTCGTCGTCAAATTCAGACTTGAGTTCTTTATCCGCGAATGGCAAAGAGTCCTCAGCAAGGTATCTATATATCTTTGCGCTTAAGCCAATGCTTCCAACAGTTTCAGTCATCTCTGCAAGACCACTATCCCATCCAGCAGTAAAAACGAACCCAACACTAGAGTTTCGCAAACGCTCCTGAATATGGTGCTCAAATAAATCCCGATGCTCTCCCAACGGCTTGCGGAGAGAACTTATCCCAAACCCAGCGGCAAGAATATCTGTGGCTTGTCCACCAGAACCAATAAAATCGTCAATAAATATTATAGCGTCATCATCCCTTAGCTGACCGATGTCATTCAAAACTTTGCATCCGGAGATCAAAGTTCCCTGAAGATCAGCCGAATAATAAGACTGTATTGCTCCGCTATCTTTCGCCTCCCCGAACGGAACAACCCAAGCTTTGTTAAATTCGGGATTTTCAGAAATGAAATTCTTTAGGGCATTTGTAGTATCGCTTCTGGTCAGGATTTTAAAACTATCCAGAACCTTAACAGCACACTCAATATGCTCGTCTGATTCGAACTGCCTTAACCATCCATGTGTTCGCTCTTTTCCTGTCAATCCGCTGCCATAGGCCCTACTTTCCACGTCTTGCGGCTCTTGATATATAGATCTCTTTACAACAAATCGATCAATCGCGTTAGCAATATCGACTTTGCGCATTCGCTCAGGGGTGGGACGCAAATCATGTGGAGAGTTTCTATAGTAGCCGCCACGCATAAGGGTAAATTTTATTTCTTCAATTTTTGATCTATCTCTTTTGCTGAGTTCCAACGCAGAGTCGGGCAGTATGACTCCATAACTTTCTCTGAGAAGTTTCTCGACTGCTATATAGGCGAAATTTGCATACTTATCAGTTGTAAAAATGAACCCTGCGGGTTGATCGCTCATATAACTACTTGCCCAAACCTGGCGGTTCACGGTGTACTCTCTAAATGACATTGGAGGCCCATCTGCAGGCAGCA
This sequence comes from Methylorubrum rhodinum, assembly GCF_014199935.1. Taxonomy (GTDB): domain Bacteria; phylum Pseudomonadota; class Alphaproteobacteria; order Rhizobiales; family Beijerinckiaceae; genus Methylobacterium; species Methylobacterium rhodinum. The sequence continues at coordinate 8,649 of NZ_JACHOP010000007.1, read as the reverse complement.
AAAATGCCCGCTGTATCTGGGATCCTCCTGGAGTTTGACTTTGAGTATGAATCATGACCGACGCACTTAAGGCAATGCGGCTTGGCTTAGACCCTTGATTCAATAACGATATCACAACATCCATTTCATCAAGCAATCGCTCGCGGAATTCCAACCCTTTCTGCGGATGCTCTATGTCTTCATTAAACTCAGCTAAACCGTCTCTCTGCACATTGTCTTTATCTCTTGGATCAGCAGGAAATCTTAGCTGAAGCTGGAAAGCCTTTACTACCAGCTTGCGTCTTTTGACATCTTTGAATATTTTTACGGCCTCATCTAATCTCTCTATCGACTCCGGCGTTAGGCTTTCTCTGTTCAGCCCAATAGCAGATGTGAGACTATTTGTCTCAAAAGCTAAGAGAGCTTCATCGTCGTATCTATATACAAATCGAAATATGTCTTCCGGACTGACTATTTCTGACAAGCAAAATAGCGCGGACTTAATCATCTGCTCTATCGCAATTACTTTTGTATGCCTATATATTTTAGCGTAAAGCAATACTCGTGCTAGATGAAGCTCATCAAGAACAGGAACTCCTGACCACCTCATTCCAAACAAACAATACTTGTCCTCAATTTTTGCTACATGCCCTGCGATGTCATCAGGAAGTTCGGATGCATCCAATTCCCTGAAGGATATTTTTTGTACCAGACGGGATATATCAAGCACTGATGGTGTACCGGCCTGATGAGCATCTCGCACAAAATAATCTAGTTTATCCGCATCAAATGGCCCACTGATGAACTGATGAAGAAGCGGCAGCCTGTCGTCTATCTTAACACCGATAATCGCCTTTCCGATCAGATCAACTACGTCCTCTATCTTTTCGTTTTTGTGAGACGTAAAACTATAAACTTCACCGGTTCGGCCTCGGAGAAGTTCTAAAAAACGCGTCATAGCCTTCGATTTAACGATATAAAATGCAAATATCTCTGATAGCTGTTTGGTTTCGACTTTATCGGCTCTTTCAGCTTGGCGCTCAGCAGACGTTCCAATCCGATGAATACGAGAAAATTCTGCAGCAAGCGGATTCACGGCCGGCAAGGATTGTATAGCTTTCTCAGACACATGCGAAAAGGCTGCGTGCCCTACGTCATGAAGCAAGGCACAAAGCCTGAGCAGCCTGACATGATGGCTTTTTATAGGATCAGGCTTGCCTCGCTGCGAAGCTAACGTATTAACTGCAGATGCTAAATTTTGCACTTGATGCAAAACGCCAAGCGTGTGGTCAAATCTTGTGTGCGTCGCACCTGGGTATACCCAGTGAACAACACCTAATTGTCTTATGGATCTCAGCCGCTGAATTAAAGGCGAATCGATAATGGCAACCTCAAGAGGGGATAAACTAATAGTCCCCCAAAGAGAATCGTTAATTTCCTTTCGCGCAAAAGTCCTATCCTCTGCTAATATCTCATCGCAGTATGGATCAAGGAATCTGGAAGCGAAATCGGCAGCAATAGAACTGACAAGCTCTACGGTAAAGCCACCAACTCGCTTAGCGTTACTCAACTTCGCCACTCTTTCTCGAATAAACAACTAATGATTATGCAACCTCGACACCCAAATCGCCGAAGTGCTTGTTCACAAGATTTGTCAGGAATGGCCGAGGCAAAGGAATGCGTTTCAAATAGCGCAGCGCCCTGTCATCGTCAATTTTAATATCGAACGTTTGAAGAGTAGGATTATTTATTGAAATAAGGGCCTTTTCACGCGCCGCCAGCAGCGTGTCGCGCAAGCAAACCGAGTCGCCGTGCATGGGATCAACATAAAACGTAAAATTAGTGGCAATTTTTAAGGTATCTTCGTGAGTCAAAAGCTCCTCGAACGCCTTTTCAAACCTTTCGTCAAGCTCTGTTTCTTTGAGAATAAACCGCTTCTTGTTTTGCAAAGCAAGAACAGCTATAACTCCCGCCACAAACTGATCTGATGTAAGAATCTGTCGCATTTTCGCGGGCAGCCTTCGACAACGTGATGCGACCATAATCGGGGGTGTTCGCTGATGGGTAATTAAGATTTGGCTGGATGTGAAGTTCCTGCTGCGGGTGGCTCAGAGGACACACCCCAAGCTTGTCCACAAGATTTCTCAAAGCGCCGCTTAGGGCCACGGACCTACGCCGGCTCGGTTTCCTCGGCTGAAGCGCTCGTTCAGCCTCGATAGAGGCGACTGCTTTCAAGCGATTGAAAGGCTGTGAAAGTCCTAACGATAGTACCGCTGATATTAGGATCGTGATCGCCCCCGGAACGCTTTTCCAGCGCCCACCGTTCGACTCACGGACATCGAACGGAGGAACCGTCCCCCATGCGTATCGCCCGCCCTCTCGCCGTCTTCGGCCTCCTCGCCCTGGGGCTCGCCGCCTGCAAGGACGAGAAGAAGGACGCTCCGCCGCCTCCGCCCCCGCCGCCGGCCACCACCGCGCCGACCCAGCCGAGCGCACCCCCGGCCACGGCGCCCACCCCGCCGCCGGCCAACAAGCCCGCCGGGCAGTAATCGCTGACACGAAGAAGGGTCCGCCGCCCCGGCGGGCCCTTTGTCGCAGGTTGGGGTGAACGATCAGGCAATGCTCGCGTTGGTTCGGCTGCATCAACCCATCGGGAGCATCCATGAAACCGCTGTTCCTCGCCGCCCTTGCCTTGCCGCTGGCCACCGCCGCTATCGCGCAAGCCGGCCCCGCGGAAATCAAGCCGCCCGGCCCGAAGCAGACGCTCGGCCCCGCCGACGGCAACAGTACGGTCGTCCAGCCGGGGGGCGTCGACAACGGCGGTCCGGGCTCGGTCGGGACGGTGGCGCCGGGCGCCACGGGGGCGACGAACATCACCAACAATCCCGGCACCGCCGGCAACTCCGAAAAGCCCGAGCAGCCGATCGGCAATGCCGGCTCGCCCGATACCGGCAGCGGCGGCTGAGCCCCTACGTCTCGGTCACCTGACGCAACATGTCGGCCAGCTCCTGCGCCGAGTACGGCTTGCGCAGGAGATCGAACCCGTGCGCGTCGTCCTGGGCCAAGACGTGGCTGTAGCCGGAGGTCAGCACCACCGGCAGATCGGCGAACTTTTCGCGCAGCAGGCGGGCCAGCGCGATGCCGCCCATGCCGGGCATCACCACGTCGGAAAAAACCGCGTCGAACGGCTCGGGCGAGGCGGCAAGCGCGGTGAGCGCGGCCTCGGCGTTCTCGACCCAGACCGGCCGATGGCCGAGATCTTCGAGGATCTGCGTGCAGAAGCGCCCGACCTCCAGATTGTCCTCCACCACGAGGACGCGGAGCGCCGCAGCCCCTCCGCCGGAGACGGTCTCGCGGCGAGCGATGGGCGCGTCGGCCGGGGCCGGGACCTCGGGCAGGTAGAGGGTGAAGGTGGCGCCCGCGCCGGGCTGGCTCCGCACGTCCACGTCGCCGCCCGATTGCTTGGCGAAGCCGATCACCTGGGACAGGCCGAGCCCGGTGCCCTTGCCGACCTCCTTGGTGGTGTAGAACGGCTCGAAGATCCGCATCAGGTCGGCGGAGGCGATGCCGCTGCCCGTATCCGTCACCGAGACGGCGACGAAGGCGCCCGCCGCGCCGGCATGGCCCCGGATCGGCGGCAGGGCGATCGGGGCGTCGAGGCGAAGCCGCAGCGTGCCCTCGCCGTCCATGGCGTCGCGGGCGTTGACCGCCATGTTGACGAGCGCGGTCTCGAACTGGCTCGCGTCGGCGCGGACGTAACAGGCGCCGCCGGGCAGGTCGGTGACGACGCGGATGCGGGCGCCGGTGACCGAGTCGAGCATCTCCGAGATGCCGCGCAGGCGCTCGCAGACGTCGAAGGTCTCGGGCGTGAGCGCCTGGCGCCGGGCGAAGGCGAGGAGTTGGCCGGTGAGCTTGGCGGCGCGGTCCACCGTGTCGGAGACCGCGTCGAGGTAGCGGGCCTTGCGCGCCTCCGGCAGCTCGGGCCGGCGCAGGAACTCCACCGAGGAGCGGATGATGGTGAGCAGGTTGTTGAAGTCGTGGGCGACGCCCCCGGTGAGCTGGCCCACCGCTTCCAGCTTCTGCGACTGGCGCAGCGCCTCCTCGGCGTGGCGCTGCTCGGTGATGTCGCGGCCGAAGCCGTAGAGCAGCCCGTCCTCCGGCACGATGGTCCAGAGCACGCGCCGCGGCTCACTGGTGGCGGCGAGGCAGGTCAATTCCAGTTCGAGATCCCGCCCGGGCTGCGTGCCGGCGGCGAGCCGGTCGAGGGCGGCGGAGAGGCCGGCGCGCTCCTCGGGGATCACGAACTCGTCGAGCGTCCGCCCGAGCGACTCGGCCGCCGGCCAGCCGAGCGCGCGGGTCCATGACGGGTTGACCGCCGCGATCCGACCGTCCGGGCCGGTCACCGCCTTGAGCACCGGCGAGAGGGCCCAGACCCGGTCGCGATCCCGCCGCTGCGCCGTTACCTCCGCTTCGAGGTTTGCGGTCTTGGCGTGGAGCAGGTGCTCCACCCGCTTGCGGGTGGTGATGTCCTGGAACAGCACCGCGACCTGCCGCCGGCCCGGCGGCTCGATGCGGAAGGCGGAGAGTTCGAGATAGCGGCCCGTGGCGACGAGCTCGCGCTGGAACCGGATCGGCCGGCCGCTGCGCAGCACCTCGCCGTAGAGGGCGAGCCAGCCCTCCGCCTCGTCGGCCGAGACGACCTCGCGCAGGCGCCGTCCGACGATGTTCTCGATGCCGGCATGCTGCGTGTAGGCGCGGTTGGCCTCGATATGGACGTAGTCGCTCGAAGGCCCGTGCGGTCCGTCGAGGAAGGCGATGACGCAGTAGCCCTCGTCCATCTGCTCGAACAGGGCGCGGTAATGCTGCTCGCGCTCGGCCAGTTCGGTCTCGTGGCCGCGCTCGGCGGTGACGTCGCGCACGACGCCCGCCCATCCCCCGCCCGCGGCGACGAGGGTGCGCCGCAGCCAGAGCACCGCGCCGGTATCGGCCCGGCGGATGCGGTAGACGGCCTCCCCCGGCGGCCCGTGTCCGGAGAGGGCGGCGCCGTCCTCGGGGAAGGCGAGTGCCTCGACCGTCGCGAGGGGGAGCGTGTCCTGCGGCGCGAGACCGTGCAGGCGGCAGAAGGCGGGGTTCGGGCGGAGGATCGCGGCCGCCGCGTCGAGGGTGAACAGGCCGATCCCGGCCGCATCCTGGGCGCGGGCAAGGGCGGCCTCGGGGTCCGGCGGCTCCGTGTGGGGCAGGCTCTCGGTCTCGGTCACGCCGCCATCCTACGACGCCGGAATCGGCGCGGGCTTGATGTAAGATAGCGGCGGCTACGCTTCCGGACAGCACTCAGCCGGGATCGAGTTCCCGATAGCGGCGGAAGATGCCGTCCTCGCTGAACGGCATCCGCCGCTCGCTGGCGAGATAGGCGGCGATGCGCGGCAGGCGGCCGGTGCGGGTCGCGTGGGCGGCGACCCGCGGCGTCGCGTCGAGGGCGCGGGCGGTCGCGTTCGGGAAGGCGTAGCGCAGGCCTTCCACGAGCTGGAACAGGGAGGTGTCGGCGTAGGAGACCGCGCCGCCGACGAGGTGCCCCGGCCCCGCCGGGTTGCGGGCCAGCACCCGCTCGAACCATCCGAAAAACTTCGGGATGCGGGTCTCGCGAAAATCCCGAGCCCGGCGCGCGGCCTCCGGCTTCTGGTCCTCGTAGGTCAGGCCGACGCCGACCGGATGGTGCGTGTCGTGCGCCTCCGCCACCATGTCGGCGACGGTGAGCTGGATCTGGTGGGTCCAGATCCGGTCGGCCTCGCTCGCGCCGACGAGGCCGATGCGGGGGCCGAGATGGAGCAGGATCGCCGCGGTCTGGCCGATGACGAGGTCGCCGTCCTTCAGGAAGGGCGGGGCGAAGGGCGGCCGAAGCGGCTCGTCCTCCAGCCGGTCCATCATCGCCTCGATCCCGCCGCCCGCCTCGTGCGGCAGGCGGGCGACGTCGATGTAGTCCGCACCGGCCTGTTCGAGGGCGAGGCGGACGAACTCGCCCCGCCCCTGGATCATCGGCCAGTAATGCAGCTCGTAGGTCATCGACCCCTCGATCCGGCGCGCCTACCAGCCGCGGGCCTCGTCGCGGCTCGGAGGGCGGCCCTGCGGGGTCAGGGCATCGACCACGCCGGGCAGCGCCTGGGCGAGTTGCCCGAGCAGGTCGTCGCGGTTCATGCCGGTCTCGCGGCTGAGCGAATCGACGGTGTCGGGGCCGAGCGCCTCGGCGAGGCGGTTGGGGGCGACCTGCTGGTTCGGGCCATGGCCGATCCACGAGCCGATCACGTCGCCCAAGCCGCTGCGCTCGAAGCTCTGGATCAGGCCGCCGAGCCCGCCCGCCGCCTCCGCACCGGCCTCATGCGCGCCGTCGCGGTCGAGATGGGCGTAGGGACCGGCGCCGGGGGCGTCGCCCGGCCCGTCGAGCATGCCGGCGAGGTCGCCGAACTCGCCGCCCTCGTCCCGCTGCATCGGCGGCCCGCTGCGGCGGCCCTGGCCGAACCCGCCGAGATCGCCGTCGGCGCCGCCGGGGTCGGGGACGGGCTGCCGCTCGTCATGCCCGCCGCCACCGCGCCCGAAGATGTCGCCGAGGCCGCCGCTCGCGCCCTTGGCGAGCAGCAGCATGATCAGCGCCTTGACGATGGGCGAGGACAGCGCGCCGCCGCGCCCCCCGCCCAGAACCTGTCCGACGACCCCGCCGATGACCTGATCGAGCAATCCCATGCGGATCTCCCTTGTCCGATGCCAGCTTGTCGGATCTCAGCCAACGGCCGCGGCCGGGCCGCGGTTGCGGGCTCGCTCGGCCCGTTCGACGTTTCCCATACCCACGCCGTCGTCCGGAAGTGCCCGCGCCGGCGGGCCATGGAGGAGCAGTCGGGACGAGGTCCGGGCTGCATTCGGCACGAGAGCTTGGTCGTGTGCGAGATATGGCAGCGACTGGGAGCGCGCGCGAACCGGATTCTAGGTGCGATGAGATCGGAGCGGAGCCGCGAACACGGATCCGCAGGGCCCTCGGCTTCCCGCACCGGCCAGTTCGGATCGCGGGCATCGGCTGCGCGGCCCGCGGAGAAGCGCGGCTTTCGCTCCGGCTTTGGACGCGCAGGGGCCGGACAAGGAAAAGGGGCGTCGCCCTCTCGGACGACGCCCCTCGATCACCGGCAAGTCCGGCGACAGCCTTCTCAGTTGAAGGTGTCGATCTCGGCGGACTCGTAGGAGGTGACTTCCATGCCGACGCAGATCTCGGCAACGACGGGAGCGGACCACTTCATGACGTTTCTCCTGAAAGAATGGGTTGGGGTCTAAGACCGGCCAGACGACCGGGACGCCTTCTTAGTTGAAGGTGTCGATCTCGGCGGACTCGTAGGAGGTGACCTCCATGCCGACGCAGATCTCGGCAACGACGGGAGCGGACCACTTCATGACGTTTCTCCAAGGCTAAAGGTTGGTTTCAGCGAGACCGGCCCGGGGGCCGAAGACCCTTCTCAGTTGAAGGTGTCGATCTCGGCGGACTCGTAGGAGGTGACTTCCATGCCGACGCAGATTTCGGCAACGACGGGAGCGGACCACTTCATGGTGTATCTCCTGACAACGATTTGAAGACGAAGGTCGGTCTCACGACCGGCCCTGCCCCGAACGGAGGCGGTGCCGTTTTTCGTGCCGGCCCCTCGTGTTCGACGCCCTGGATATAGACAATCTGTTGGGCACAATTCAAGCGGGCCCGTCACTTATATTTCTCATAGGGAGGGGCCGGGAGGGTCGAGCTGCGGACCGATTTCCGGAAAAATCCTGCAGGATCCGGGATATGAGGCCGCAGGAGCGGCCTTACAAGCCGGACTTTTGGCCAGAGCAGGGTCCTCTTCCGTTAGGCAAACGCGGAAGCGGCCATAAAATTCCGGTGGCGGCGGCGCAGCGGTCGACCCCAAGTTTTTGCCAGACCCTCCCGGATTGCATTGCCGCAATGCACCATTTCTCCTAGCTTAAGTTAAGCCCGCTGCTAAGCGTGGCCTGCCGCTCGACGGCCGATTCCCCCCTCGCCGGAGTCCTCACGCATGCCCCTGATCCGCAGCGCCGCGCTCGCCCTCGCCCTCGTCCTGCCGCTGGCCGCCGGCCCCGCCTTCGCTCAGAAGAGCGCGGTCATCACCGCCTTCGACCCGGACAAGGACGGCACCCTCGACCTCAAGGAGGTCCAGGCCGCGGCCTCCGCCAAGTTCGACGCGCTCGATCCGGACAAGGACGGCACCCTCGACGCCAAGGAGGCCAAGGGCGCGATGAGCAAGAGCCTGTTCAAGAGCGCCGACCCGGACAACGACGGCACCGTCGACAAGAAGGAATACCTCGCCCTCGTCGAGGCCATCTTCAAGGACGCCGACCCGGACAACGACGGCACGCTCGACGCCAAGGAGCTGAAGAGCAAGCCGGGCAAGGCCCTGGTCAAGCTCATCAAATAAGTTTTTGGGTGGTGGCTCGAGTCTTCTGTTCGAACCGCCATCCAAGCTTACACCGTCATTCCGGGGCGCCGCAGGCGAACCCGGAATCCACGACTGGCCGCAACCGCGCATCACGGGTGATGGGGTGGACGGCCCCCGACGGCATCGTGTGTGCCAGATTGAGGTCGTTGCAGATCTCAAGCGAGGAGGCCGTCCATGGAGCAGATTACCC